>WRIY01000005.1 GCA_009782515.1 Eubacteriaceae bacterium | reverse complement strand
CCACTTGGACATGCACATGCGCTGCCAACTGCTCTGGCAGCAGCTGCAACTGCAATCTTTGCAGCACATACGGCTGCAGCTCAGTCTACTGCACATGCGGTGGAGGCGGATCGCAGTTAAGGTGCACATGCGGCACTAGCTGCATAGGCAACTGCACATGCTCTACCTGCACAACATATGGATGCAGAAACGTACGCTGCTCATGCGGCAACAATGGTTCAGGCGGCAACGGCGGAAACGGCGGTGGCAATGGCGGAAACGGTGGCGGCGGCAATGGCGGAAACGGTGGCGGAAACGGCAATGGCCCTGGCGGCCAAGGCGGTGGAGAAGACAGGTGCACATGCGGCATCAACTGCAACGGAAACTGCCAGTGCACAAACTGCAGAACGCTTGGCTGCTCAAATGTTGGCTGCAACTGCGGATTTAGCGGCGGCGGATCTAATATGTGGTGCACATGCCAGTGGGGATGCCAAGGCGGCAGCTGCGCATGCTCATACTGCAGCTCAAATGGATGCGGCCCTGGATGCAACTGCGGAAATTGGAATGGCGGCGGCAACTGGAATGGCGGCGGAAATTGGAACGGTGGCGGCAACTGGAATGGCGGAAACTGGGGAACAGTTTGGTGCACATGCTCAGCAGGATGCAATGGCAGCAGCTGCAACTGCAACTACTGCAATGCGACAGGATGCGGTCCCGGATGCAACTGCGGAAACGGCCAAGGCGGCGGGTATGACAACCCTGATACTGCCGATACAAGCCAGTTAATGCTGCTTGCAACAATTTGCGCAACAAGCTTGGTGCTCGTAGTTGCAAATAAAAAGCGGAGTTATTCAGATTCAAAATAAAAGCAATTTTACATGAACTTAAGGCGAGGCTTACGGGCCTCGCCTTTGCTTTTGCCTCAAGCATGCAAATGTGCTGCGCCTTGCAAGCCCTCACCCGAACGGGCTTGGCCTAGAAACCAAGAATAAGCATAGCATGCTGTGCGCTTTGGGCACTGGGAGATGTCAAGCGATATCCCCGTTTGAGTATGTTATGCTGCCGCCCATGATTGTCATTACCGGCTTTGCATCCCTTAGGCCATCTTCAGACGCTTGGAATATATTCGTGTCCAGTACCACAATATCAGCGTACTTGCCGGTTTCAAGAGTGCCGGAGGTATAAGCTGCGTTAGCTATATTCGCAGCTCCCACAGTGTACAGGCTTACTGCCTCATAAACGCTCAGGCATTGCCCAGCAAGCCATGATGGCCCGCCAGCCCCGTTTTTTCGGCTCACAGCGCAATATATGCCCCATATAGGGGAAAAGCTCTCAACAGGGCTGTCAGATCCCCCGCCAAGCTTAACGCCATGCTGCAGCAAGCTTTTCCAGTTGTAAGAGTCATCAGTGCGCGCATCGCCAAGCCGGATGTTAGCAATAGCGCTGTCAGTAGCTGTAAAAGGGGGCTGTATGTCAGCTGCCATATTAAGGGAAGCCATTCTTTGGTACTGTTGCTGGTTTCCCACCTGGCAGTGCACAACGCGGTGCACAATTGGCTGCGGATTTTCGCACATGGCTTCCTCGACAGCATTTAGAAACATCTCAAGAGCCCCGTCGCCTATGCAATGGCATGCAACAGCAAACCCTGCATTGTGGCTGGCCTTAACCAGCTCTTTCAAATCGCCTTCTTCGTATATTGGTATGCCGGTGTTGGACAAATCATCGCTGTAAGGCTCCAGCATATAAGCTGTAGATGCCCCAAGGCTGCCGTCAGCCAGTATTTTCACGCACACAGCACTAAAGCGCTCGCTGCCCGCGCCAGAATTTAGCCCCAGAGCAGCCAAGCCTTCTAAAGCGCTTAGGCTGGGGCATTGGCACTGCTCATATATGCGAACTTTCAGCTCATCTCTAGCCATTGCATTGGCTACCGCTTCGCTTAGCCCCTCATATGATATATATGACAAGTCGTCAGAGTGCACTGCAGTGATTCCCGATTCAGCCATTGCTTGCGTGGCAGATGCCAAAATGCCTTCGGCATCTGCTATAGACATGCTTGGTATTGCCGCGTGCGCAAGCTCAAGCGCATTCTCCCTTAAAACGCCCGTAAGCTCGCCATTCTCATTGAGATCGAGTGTTCCTCCGCTAACCTTTGCATCACTGCTAATGCCGGCTATTTCGATTGCCTTCGAATTAACAACAGCTATATGAAAGCATATTCGGTAGCAAATGATTGGGTTTTGTGTTGATATCTCATCAAGGCCTTCTTTTGACGGCAGCTTTGCATCATCGAAAATATTCTGGTTAAACCCAAAAGCAACAATCCATTCTCCTGGCTTTAGATCCTTTTGCAAAACGTATTCCTTGCCTTTTTCGATGATTTCCTCAACGCTTTTTACTCCCCTGAGATCAAGCCTGTTCATTGACTCGCCTGTATGAAGGGTATGAATGTGTGTGTCTGTAAAGCCTGGCAGAGCCAGCCTGCCGGACAGATCATATACTTTAGTGCCATCGCCCTTATGCTTTAGAGCTTCTTCATCAGAGCCTACATACGCTATTCTCCCATTCTTTATAGCTATAGCGCTGGCAGCTTTGCCAGCCATAGTTTCTACCGTGCCGTTTATCAGAATTGTATCCATGCATACCTCTTTTTTATCGTGCATCAGATATAGGGCAATGGGCGTTTAAACTATGCACCCATTGCCCTGCTTTGAAAAAATCGCAAGCTTACTTGGCAGGGCGTGCATCCTGGAAGTGCACATTGGCGAACCAGTTGGCCGTTGTGCCTATTCCTGTGACTTTATTAGATACAGCATATGATCTTGTCGGGTAGAACACAACAAGGTATGGCATTTCTTCAGTAATTATATCAATAGCCTGCATAAGAACAGTATTGCGCTGGCTGGGATCTACTGCCCTTAGCTGCTCTTCAATAAGCTCATTGAGTGCAGCATTGCTATAGGCTGCAGCGTTTGCAGTCTGGCCTCCCAGGTACAAAGGCTGCAATGTTGAGCTAATGTCAGGATAGTCTCCAGACCAGCCGGCCATTAAAATGTCATATGCCCTTAAGCCGTCCGAGTCGAGTATCTCGCCAAATTGGTAGGAAGTATGCTCATCGCCTGAAACCCTATTAATATTTACCTTTACGCCAATGGCATCAAGCTGTTCCTGTATGGCAAGGCAAATAGAGTTGCGAAGCCCGTCTTCGTTAGTCATAAGGGATATTTCAAGGCCGCTTTCATACCCTGCTTCTGAGAGCAATTCCTTGGCCTTTTCCGGGTTATAGCTATATACCGGCGCATTTGCCAAATACTCAGCCCAGCGGGCCGGTTCGCTTGCAGCCATGTCAAGCGAGAACGGCAGTGATGTTGGAGCGCTTCCTGCGCGCTTGACAAGCGTTGATGCAATTGTTGCAAAGTCGATGCCATGCGCAATAGCTTTATGCACCAACGGATTGTCGAAAGGCTCTTTCGCGTGGTTGAACGCCATGAATACAAGGCCGTAGCTGGGGCTCTCAAGCATTGTGATGCTGGAATCAGCATACATGCCTTCAAGCAGGGATGCAGGCGGCATAGTAAGCACATCAACATCGCCGTTTGCCAGGGCATTAACACGCGTAGCCTCTTCTTTTATGACAAGGAATTCGAGAACGTCGTAATATCCTGCATCAGCCTCATTCCAGTAGTTTTCATTCCTCTCCAAAACAACTGAAGTTCCTGTGAGCCATCCGCCGCTTGAATATTTATATGGGCCAGTTCCAATAAGGCCCCCTGCTGAGGAGCCAAAGTTTGAGCCGGCCTCTTCGCAGAAAGCTTTCTGCACAATATGCCCGGTTGTGCCGCCCAGAACGTTGGCGAATGTCGCATCGGCATCGCTAAGCCTTATAGTAAGCTCCCATTCGCCTGTCTGCTCTATTGATTCCACTCTGGCAAAGTTGCCGGCTAAAAGGGAGGCGACATTTGGATCAAGGTGCCTGTTAAGCGAATAGGCGACATCCTCCATTTGCATTGGCGCGCCATCTGAGAACACAACATCATCGCGAATCTGAAATATAAATTCTATATTGTCTTGTGTGCTCCATGAACTGGCCAGATGGGGCGAAAGCTGGTTGTTTGGATCAAAGAACAACAGCCCTTGGGTGATCTGGTTAATTACCGGATTTGTTGTAAAGTCATAAGCGTAAGCCGGATCAAGCTTTAATATGTCTGAGTCAATGCCGATTCTTAGAGTCTTTATATCACTGTCTTGCGTTGGCGCCGATGTAGCTGTGCATGATGCCAGCATGAGCGCCAAAATAGCTGCCAGGGCTCTTGGCAGTCTCTTTTTCATGTTTTGCTTACCTCCTTGTCAGTGCTAACCAAATGGCAGGAAGCCATGTGGTTTGGTGCAGCCTCTGTCAGGACAGGCTTGTGCGTCTTGCAGAGGCTAAATGCTTGCGGGCACCTGGGGGCAAACGGGCACCCTTGCGGTATGCCTAATGGCGAAGGCATATCGCCTTTTAGAATAATCCTTTCCTTTTTTATTTTCGGGTCTAGCGACGGCACAGCAGACAAGAGCGCTTTGGTATAAGGGTGGGAAGGGTGTGAAAAAAGCTCCGATGTGCTCGCCATTTCCACGATTGATCCAAGATACATTACAGCAGCCTCATCGCATACAGCTTTAACAACAGGCATTTCATGGGATATAAACAGCACGCTTAGGCTATGTGAGTGCTTAAGCTCCAGCAGCAAGTTAAGTATCTGAGCTTGCACGGATACATCCAGCGATGAGACAGGCTCGTCAGCAACCAAAAACTCAGGATTCAGCATAAGCGCCCGCACAATGGCCAGCCGCTGCAGCTGCCCCCCGGAAAGCTCAGATGGAAGCCTTTGAGTGCAGCTCTCAGGCAGCCTGGCTTCTTCAATCAGTGTTGCAGCGAGATCCATTGCTTTTGCTTTGGGGATTTTATGAACCTTGGCTACTTCCATTAATGCATTTTGGATTTTTTGCTTCGGGTTAAATGATCCATATGGGTTTTGAAATATCATCTGCATTTGGGAGCTTAGCCTTTGCCTTGGTATTGCCGTTACATCCTCTCCGGCGAAATACAGCTGCCCGCTTGTTGGCTTCTCAAGGCGTATTAACAGCCTTCCAAGCGTTGACTTGCCGCTGCCTGACTCTCCAACGATGCCAAATATGCTCCCTCTCTGGATAGACAGGCTAACATCGCTCACAGCATGAAGCAGCTTCGCTCCCTCCCCGAGCTTTCTTGATGGAATGCGGTATGCCTTTCCAAGCATTTGAGCGCTCACCAGGGCGATCATGCGCTGTGGCTCCAGTGGCATGCTGCCTTATGCCCGGCTCCCACATCGCGGGTTTCAGGGTACTGCTTTTCGCATATATCAAGCCTTCGCGAGCACCTGCTGTAGTACTGGCAGCCTACTGGAGGCTCATATAGGGCTTTTGGGCTTCCTGCTATGGAAGTGAGCTTTTCGCTGCTGTTTTCAAGTCTTGGTATTGAAGCTATCAAATCGATAGTGTAGGGATGCTTAGGGCTTGCCAAAAGCTCTTGTGTATCGCCTGTTTCTACCACCCTTCCTGCGTACATAACTGAGACTCTTTTGCAAAGCTCAGCAATGATGCCAAAGTTATGCGTTATCAGAAGAACGCTCATGCCCATTTCATCGGACACACTCTTCACAAGCTCTAAAATCTGCGCTTGAATCGTGGCATCAAGCGCAGTAGTTGGCTCGTCTGCTATCAGAAGCTTTGGAGAGCATGATATTGCCATTGCAATCATTGCCCTTTGCTGCATGCCGCCAGAAAGCTCGAAAGGGTACTGCTTGTAGCGCAATTCAGATGGAGTTAGCCCAACCTTTTCGAGCATCGCTGCAGCTTTTTCCCGAGCCAGCCTCTTCGAGGCGTTTTCGTGCAGCCTGTACATTTCGGCGATCTGGCTTCCTATGCCCATAAGCGGATTGAGAGAGGCCATCGGATCCTGAAATATGATAGAAATGGCTGATCCCCGCAGCTTTGCCACTTCTCTTGGCGGCATCGCCAAAATGTCGCTGCCCTCAAAAAGTATTTCCCCTTTTATTCGGGTTCTCTTTTTGTTGTGAAGGCCCAGGATAGCCTTGGCTGCAGTAGACTTGCCGCAACTGGACTCGCCAACCAGGCCGTGTATTTCGCCTTTGCCAATCGTTAAGTCAACACCGCAAAGAGCATACATTATCCCTTCATGGGCCATAAAGTCTACTGCCAAGTTTCTGATGTCTAATAAATCACCCATGCTTATGCCTTTCCTGCCTGTCGAACTTTTCAAACGACGGCAGCTTTGCCTGCGAGCTGTCAAGGTACTGCCTTAAGCAGTCAGAAAAGATGTTTATTGATACTGTAATGAGGACTATTGCTGCACCAGGGGCCAGCGAAAGCATTGGATTTTGCATTATATACAGCCTTCCCTGGCTTAGCATTGCGCCCCAGTCTGCTGTCGGATCAAGCACGCCCAGCCCCAAAAAGGACAATGCGCTTAAATCCAGTATTGCATAGCCAATATCCATTGAAAGCTGAACAGAAATAGTTGATATACAGTTCATAAGAATGTGCTTGAATATGATCCTGGCCGGGGAATAGCCCAAAGCGATGCATGCTTGCACATAGGGCTTGTTCTTTTCAACAATCGCAAGAGAACGGCTGAGCCTGGCCAGCATTGGCACATAAACAATCCCAAGGGCAATTATCGATATATTAAGTCCCCGCCCGAAGGCGGCAACGAAGATTAGGGCCAGCAACAGAGTAGGGAAGGCCAAGATTATATCGCAAACGCTCATCGCTATTCGATCAAGCAGCCCGCCATAAAACCCGCATAAAAGCCCTAAGGGAATTCCCAGAGCAATTGATATGCCGACAACGCCAATAGCTCCAAGCAAAGCTGTCCTTCCCCCATACAGAAGCCTGGAGTAAATATCCCTGCCATTCTGATCGCAGCCGAGCCAATGCAATGCCGAAGGCATTGCAAGGCTTGAAGCGAGCTCGTTTTTATTGGGGTCATGCGTAGCAAATATCGGGGCAAATGCGCTGGCCAGAGCTATAGCCAGAAATATAGAAAGGCTCACAATAAATGATGCAGAAATGGGCTTTCGCCTTTTTTTTCGGCCAGATGCATTATATTGGCGCAACAGCAATGTAAACATGGCTCACCACTTTATGCTGTGTTTCTCACCCTTGGATCAATGACAGCATATAAAATATCAACTAGAAGGCTCAAAAGCATAAATATCGCTACCATCAGCATAGTTATCGCTTGCACAACGGGGTAGTCTGAGCTTCGTATTGAGGATATCAACAGATCGCCAAGGCCCCCCATAGCAAAGACTGTCTCTACAAGCACAGCGCCGATCAGCATTCCCCCCATCTGAAGGGATGCAATAGTTATGACAGGAATAAGGGCATTGCGAAGGGCATGCACCAGCACAGCCCTTGCCTTTGAAAGGCCCTTTGCATTAGCTGTGAGCATATAGGCGCTCTGAAGCTCATCTATCATTGACTGCCTTGTAATCCTGGCACTCAGCGCAACCATGTTAAGCGCCATTGCGCTGGCTGGCAAAACAAGATGCCTGAAGGTGCCGGTGCCGATCGAAGGAAACATTTTAAGCTTGAGGGCAAAGATATACATAAATGCAATGGCTATAAGGTACGTTGGCGATGCGACAAACACCAAAGCAAAGACTGACAGGGCTTTGTCAATAAAGCTGTCTTGCATCACAGCAGATATGATTCCAATGGGGATTGACAGCGCAAAGGCTATCGATGTCGCAAGCGCTGCAAGCCCAAGCGTTGTAGATACCCGCTGCTTTATAAGAAACGAAACGCTTTGGCGGTATTGGTAGCTTTCGCCCAAGTCGCCATGAAACATACCGTTAAGCCATATTATGAACTGCTCGCTGAGGCTTTTGTCAAGGTGGAATTGCTCTATAAGCGCCTGCCTTGTGTCAGCAGACACCGTTTTGCCTTTAGTGATTGAAGCAATAGGATCAGATGGCGACAGCCTTACTGTAAAGAACACAAGCACAGCTATAGCTGCGATTGTTGCTATCATTAATATGATCCGTTTCAGCAGATACTTAAGCATGCTATCAGTTGCCCTTATAGATCAAATATAGATAATTCTATACAATATTATATAATAAGCGCCAAATATTATCCAGCTTAGCATAAATTGATATTTGCATTTACCCCGAAATTTGATCTGCCTAGGAACAAATAAAGACGCTGGAGCGCAGGATATTTAAATCGCGTTGAGCGCATCTGGCATGGCAGGCCTTGCCGGCCGGAAAGCAAGGCGCAAGATTCTAAGGGTTTTTTAAATAACTGTATATATATGGAATAGCTATCCTGAGCTGCATTGAAAATAATGGATAGCTATATTAGAATTGAATTACTATACAAAGCAAAAGAGGTAGCAGCGATATGAACTTTAATGAATTCGCCCAAGAGCTAGGCATTGAAGGCAAAGCAATGTCAATCACTCGAATACATGAAGCTGAGCCGAATGCACCCTACAAAGAAGGGTGCGCTTTTCGTTCCTTGAAGCATGCAATGGAAGGCGAGCAAATATGCCTGTCCGAAGAAGATATTAAATGCTTCGGAGGCAAGATAGGCTTCGGGTTCAGCGATGGGCCAATGCAGGTGCCCGGCGGATATGGCAGCTTTGTGTCATATGGGGCAGGGGAGGGCTTCCCTGCTGGCATGAGGCTTAAGAAAACGCCGGAACTGGCAGAGCAAGGCTCTGAAGACATTCCTAAAAGCACGATGGAAGGCTATAAGTATATACAGATAAAGCCATACGAAGAAGGCGACTCGCCTGATCTGGTTACAATATGCGCCAATCCAACCCAGCTGTCTGCGCTTACCCTGTTATATGGCTACCGTTTGCCGGGCAATGACAATGCTGTTATGCTTTCAGGCTCAGCATGCTCCTCTGTTTTCCAAATGGCATTTGCAGAGCAAAAGAAAGATGCGCCTAAAGCGGTAATAGGCAATACTGATGTATCTGTCAGGCAGAATTTTGATAGCGGCACCTTCTTCTTTACTGTTTCGGGAGAGGCATTCGCCAACATGCTGGAGGACGCAGGCGAGAGCTTTTTGATAGCTGCCGCATGGAAGAGGCTGAAAGAAACCATATAGGCTTTAAGTGGCTGCGGGCTGCATTTTATGCAGCCTGCAGCGCATTTCCGGCTAAAAGTTGCGTATGTTGTGGTTCTGTTTACCTTATGTTTATGGATTCATGCTATATTATTACTTGCCTGGCTGCTGCGCCTGAAATGGCGCAAACAGCTATCTGAATTGGAATAATTAAAGATAGATATAAATCTGCAAAGGGGAAAATTTATGAAGAAAAAGAGAAGAATTTGGATATGGCTTGTATTATTGGCAGCTTTGCTTGCAGGAGGGGCTTACATCATGCTTAACAGAAGCCAGCCACAAGCATACGAGCATGAAACGGTAGCCCTAAAAACGATCTCAAGCTACTATAGCTTTAGCGGGCGGGTGAAGGTGCAAAAGTCACAGGCCATCACTGCGAATGTGGATGTAACAATACGCGAACTATTCGTAAAGGAAGGCCAGCGCGTTGAACAGGATGACAGAGTTGTGCGCACCTCAGACAGAACTATGCGATCCGGCATCAATGGCACTATTGACAGGATATATGTTGATGAAGACGACCAGGTAAAAATGGGCGCGCCACTCGTAGACATTGTTGACTATGAGAATATGGTGATTGAGATTAAAGTAGATGAATTCGATGTGTCAGCAGTTTCTGTCGGCAAAACTGTGGAAGCCAACATTAACGCCCTCGGCCTTTCATATGAAACAGAAATTACAAGGCTTGAAAAACAGGCTGTTCAGGAAGGCAATGTCTCTTATTATAAAGCTGAGCTTGGCCTTGGCGGCAATGAAGGCATTTTGGCAGGCATGCAAGTGGATGTAAAAGTTCTAAACGCATATGCTGAGAACGTCCCTACGCTTTCAATGGATGCAATAAGGTTTAACTCTAGTAATGAGCCGTATGTGCTTATACAGACGGAAACAGGGGAGACAAAAGAAGTTCCTGTTAAAGTAGGCGTAAATGACGGGCTGAGCATAGAAATTGTTGAAGGGCTCAAAATCGGCGACACTGTCCTCTTGGATCGCAAAGGGCCTGCAATGCCCCAATTTGGCCCTGGAGTCACAGTCAGAGGGGGGGAATAGGCGCGATGAGCGAGTTCTTCCGCATGCGTGACATTGTTAAGCAGTATCAAATGGGCGATGAGCTGCAGACTGTTCTTAAAGGCATAAGCTTGGATATACAGTCAGGGGAATTTATTTCTATCCTGGGCCCATCAGGCAGCGGCAAGTCAACTTTAATGAATATTATCGGGTGCCTTGATGTGCCAACAAGCGGAGAGTACATTTTAAGAGGCAGGGCGATAGCGGATCTAAGCCCGAAGCAGCTGGCTGAAATTCGAAGCAGGGAAGTCGGCTTTATATTTCAATCATTTCAGCTTCTGCCAAGAGTTAATGCTATGCGCAACGTCGAGCTTCCTTTAGTATATGCAGGGGTTCCTGCAAGAGAGCGCTCGAAGCGCGCTGAGGCAATGCTTGAGCGCGTAGGCCTTGAAGACAAGCTCTACCATTACCCCAACCAATTATCAGGTGGCCAGCAGCAAAGGGTTGCCATTGCAAGGGCAATCGTTACCCAGCCAACTCTGCTGCTTGCTGATGAGCCCACAGGGGCTCTTGACCAGGCAAACGGAAAGGCTGTGCTCGGCTTGTTCAAGGAGCTCAATGAGGAGGGCCATACGATAATTATGATTACGCATGACCTTAACAACGCAAGGCAAGCGAGCAGGGTTGTGAACATCCTGGATGGCCTTTTATTGGAGGAGGCAGTATAATGGGAATCTCAAGCCTATACATGCTGAGGGAAAACATCAGCATGTCATTATCAAATATCATAAACAACCGCTTGCGGGCGTTCCTGACGACGCTTGGAATAATGATAGGCGTTACTGCAATAATAGCGCTGATAACTATAGTTCAAAGCGTTACCACCGAAATGACAGAGCAGTTTACTGCCCTCGGCGCAAGCAACGTTAATATAAACGCATCAGGCACAGCGCTTAAGCGCGGCCTAAACCCCAGCGACATGCAAACGCTTCTGAACATTGAGAATGTAGCTGGAATATCGCCAAACATCTCCCTGACGCTAACCGTAGCCACTGAAACCGGTTGGGAAGAGGAAGCAACTGTAGAAGGCAGAAATGAGCATTATTTCGCCAGCGAGAATGTTGTTGAGAGAGGCAGAGCCATAAACCCCATCGACACAGAATCAATCAACCGAGTCTGCCTGATAGACAAAACGCTAATGAAGAGCTTGTTTTATGGCATCGATCCCTTAGGCAAGCAGATATCAATAAGCGGCATTTCGCATACTGTTATCGGGGTATTGGCATCAAGCAACATGGATTTGATGCGCCAAGCCCAGGGAGGCAGAGACAACGGCAGGATTATAGTGCCATACACAGATGCCATGAAGCTTAGCGGAACCCAAAACATTACATCAATGGTGGTATACCTGAAAGACTCGTCATTGGCAGAAGAGACGATTAAAAAGCTCGAGCATGCTCTTGATACAGCATTCAACTTCAAGGAAAACAGCTACTTTGTCTTTAATATGCAAAGCCTTGTCGATACCATGAACACCGTGCTTGATATGATGACAGCCTTGCTTGCCGGCATCGCGTCAATATCCCTGGTTGTTGGTGGCATTGGCATCATGAACATGATGCTTGTTTCAGTTACAGAAAGGACCAGTGAAATTGGCCTTAGAAAAGCGCTCGGCGCACAGCCAAAGCACATTCAGGGGCAGTTTCTGATCGAGTCGTTTATATTGTCCGTAATTGGAGGCATTATTGGCGCATTTCTGGGCGTCGGGCTATCAGCGCTGTTTTGCAATATAATGGACGCCAAGTTCACTATATCATGGAGCGCGATTAGCCTGGGCGTATTCTTTTCAGCCGCAGTAGGCATTGTCTTCGGATGGGCCCCTGCAAGAAGGGCCAGCAACCTCAATCCGATAGACGCCCTAAGATCAATGTAGCAAATTCCCCGTTTGCTTTAAAATCTCTGTGAAACTTCGCCGCTCGCTTTCGGGCGGCGTTTTGCATTTCCAATTTCTATCCATGCTTTTGAATGCTTGACATATGCGCACAAAAATCTATATATTTGCAGTATATAGACACAAGTTGCACAATCAGCAGCCTGCGTTGGCTAATCATAAGCTAAATTGCAAAAAAGGGTGATAACAGCCAATACAGCGCTGCTAAAGCGTGAAACTTAGGAGGGTATATGAATACCGAGGAACTGAAAATGGCTATTGGCGATCTGGACGAAGACAAGGTGCAGGCGCTGCTTGAGGAGCTTTCAGAGTCCGGCGCCCAAACCGCTGCCGCCGCCCTTTCTGCCTGCCAGGAAGGAATGGAGATTGTCGGAGCCAAGTATGAAAGCGGAGAATACTTTGTTGCGGATTTGATCTTTGCAGGGGATCTGATGTCTGATGCCGCTGCAGTGATCAAGCCCCTGCTTGCTGGGGAAGCGCAAGAGCCCATCGGGAAAATGGCTATTTGCACAGTAAAGGGCGACATACACGATATTGGCAAAAACATTGTGAAAGCCCTGCTTGAAGCCTCAGGCATAGAGGCCATTGATTTGGGAGTTGATGTGTCGCCTGATTCAATTGTTGAATCTGTGAAGAAGAGCGGTGTCAAGGTGCTGGCGCTGAGCGGCGTGCTGACCCTTGCTATCGACACTATGAAACAGACCATAAGCGCGCTGGATGCTGCGGGGCTTCGCAGCGAAGTAAAAGTCATTATCGGCGGAGCCGCAGTTACTGCTGAGTACTGTGCATATGTTGGCGCAGACGCATGGTCGCTGAGTGCAGCTGAGGGCATCAACATATGCCGAAACTGGCTGAAAGGGGTATAGGCATGGATGCACAAAAAAAGCTTCTCGAACGAAAAGAGCTATTTGACAATGCCATTGCTTTCAAGAGAAACAAAAGAGTTCCTATGCTCTCGAATTTTTTCACTTGGAAGATATATGATGCCGGCTACACTGCAAAAGAGGCTATATATGACTACGCTGTGATGGAAGATGTTGTGCGGCAGTTCATCGAGCGCTACCAGTTTGATGCCTACTTTGATCTTGGAACCCGCAATCCAATGAGGGTTACAAATGCTTTCGGGGCAGGGCGGCACTACATAGACGAAGAGAACGACACAGTTCTTGTTGACGATCATACCATACTGCTGCGCGATGAGTACAGCGAGTATATAACCGGCAAGAATGAATGGTATTGGAGCAAGGGCTTTAAGCGCACAGCAAAGCCCGGCCTCACTATTGGCGAGCTGAAAAATGCTGTGCAGGAGTTTTTAGTATTTGGCCAGTTCTCAGAAAAAATGAGCAGCATGCTCTCAAGCGAGTATGGCGCGCTCAGAACAGCCTCAGGCTATGCCATGGTTCCCTTTGAGAACCTTTTTCTGACTCTTAGGGGAATGAGGGAAGCGTCGCTTGATCTGCGCAAGAGCAAAGCTGAGATCAAAGAGTGCATGGATTTTATGTTTGAAACAGAGTCCCTGCCTATGCTTGAGCAGTCTCTAGCGCTTGAATCAAATGATACAGCTGCTGACATTTCATGCGCTTTTCTTGGCCACAGCGTGCTGAACACAAGCCAATTTGAAGAGTTCTATTGGCCATACCTAAAGGCCATCATCGATAAGGCATCAGCAGCGCACAAGACTATTTTCATCATGTGCGAAGCTACAATGCTTCGGTTTGCTGAGTTCTTTGAAGATGTTCCAAAAGGCGTCCTGTTCGTGCAGCTGGAGCAGGATGATGTCTTTGAATTCCGCAAAAGGCTTCCTAACATAGCTTTCACTGGCGGCATGCCAACAAACCTTTTAGGCTTTGGCACCCCTGAGGAATGCATAGAGTATGCCAAAAGATTAATTGGCGAATTGGGCGACGGCTACGCCTTTGGCACAGACAAAATGATGTCATACCGCAATGACGCGAAGCGGGAAAATTTAATTGCAGTCTGTGATTTCGTAAGGGAATACCAAATATAGCGCTAAGGAGCAACTGTATGGACGATAATATGCACATAAATGATAGCGATGAAGTTGACTTCTCCTATCCCGAAGGTTTTGAGAAAGCAGCCAAAAGCTTGGATTTTCTTCCTGATGATGAAACCCGCCGCCAGATCCTTTTAGCTTTGGTTACTGGCATGGCTATGCAGTAACTATATATTTTGCGCTCGCTTAATTCGGCGTTTGAATGCATTAGCCTAAAGGCGCCAAAGCAGAAAGCGCAGCTTGGCCGGCAATTTCATAAGATTTTTCATGCGAATGCAAAGGGGAAACGGCCTCTTGCATTCGCTTTTTATGTGCATCTTGTTTGATCTTGCTGTGACTGGCAAGTCCCCTTTGCGCTTTAGGCAGCTTTATTGGCATTATCGGCCGCTATCCACTATAACACGCTGTTGCATATTCGATTTTTGCCGCATATTTTAGAGCAGGAGGACGATTTAGATGATATATGATCGCAAGAAAGCAGTTGAGTATGCACAAATTTGGGCTCTAGGCAGAAACCCAAATTATTATAACTTCAATGGCATAGGCGGAGACTGCACTAACTTTGTGTCTCAATGCATCTTTGCCGGAAGCAGCGGCATAATGAACTATACCAAAGACACCGGATGGTTTTATAATTCATCCAAGAAAAGGGCAGCTGCATGGTCAGGGGTTGAATATTTGCATAAATTCTTAACTACGAATACGAAAGCCGGCCCTCACGGAACTGAAATGCCGCTTGAATATGCCGAACCCGGAGACATCATCCAGCTCAGCTATGATGGCAACACTTTTGGCCACTCCCTATTTATCGTCAGCACGAAACCTGAGATTATTGTTGCTCAGCACTCAAGCGAAAACTACGTAGACAGGCCATTTTCTACATACCAATACCAGCGCGCTCGCTTAATCCACATAGATGGCGTTAGGATAGGCTAGCATAGGCATGCTGAATATAAGTGAGGCTGCTATCGCTTCTTTGCCTTGTTTTATTTGTGCATGTGCTCTTGATGAAAAATGCCCGTCATTGTTTGCATGATTTGAGTTAATTCAGCTTCTATCAAGTCGCAACCGATCATTGCTGTTGCCAAGATCGGCTGCCATTCCAAACGCACTGATTAATGGCAAGCATTCCCTTAGCTCCTCACTATCGCAAATAGCCTGCAGACAGCGATAGGGAGGAGCATGCCAGCGAAGCCTGCCCTAATGCGCTTAAGGTTTTCAGTTTGCCCGCTTGGGCTGTCAGGGCGGATGCTGCCGCTGCCAACATGCGCGTTCCCGCCATGCTGCTTAGCTTTCCTTATCCAGGCGTATAAGGTGTTGACAGGGGCTCTTAAGCCCTGCGCTGCCTTAACCGGGCTTGGCAACTTATAATTCATACTTTCTGAAAAGGGATATGCCGCCAGCGATAGACAGAAGTATAATCACCATTGAATTCAGCAATATAGGCAGTATGCTCTCTGTCGAAACCGTAACTCCGTTGATAATGGAGGACATTGCGTAAATCGTATGGCTTATAATCCATTCGCCAATTTTCGTTGCCGTCTCAGTAAAACTGCAAATAATTCTAATTATAGACATCAGTGTTTCGCAAAACAGAACATAGCCAAGGCAAACAATAGTGGACGCTATATTGCTTCTTATCAACATAGAAAGCATACAAAGGACTGCACCTAATGCGGCATAAATTGAGGAAGCGCAAAGAATCATTGCCATGTACCCGCCGGTCAAAATTTCTTTGATTTGGCCGGAACAAAGCAATACCACTGCCTGAAATAAAAGGAACAGCAAAACTGACGCAGCCGATGAAAGCATTGCTTTTGATAAATAGATGAACGCGCGGTTTTTAACGATAATGCACTTGTGTTGCCATGTCTTCCAAGAATATTCCTGTCCAATGAACGCGGAGATTAAGACGGCGGCAAAAATCCCTAATCCTTTGTAATATTGCACCCCAATTCTGATTATATCGTCAGCATTCCTAAAGGCTGTCAAATTCCCGAATACCGAGATGCCTAATCGAATATTTTTACGTATCGTCAATATCAAAGCCAATGCTATTATGCTTGTAACCGCTGCAATACCATAAAACAGCCTGCTTTTTCCGAACCTGTACAAGTCACTTTTCCATATTTTTGTCATGATACAGTTCCCTCTTTAGTGTATTGCATATATATTCCTTCCAAGGTTTGGCCGTTTTGAAGAACATCCTGTGTGTGAAGTTCCTTTACAATTTTCCCTTCGTGCAAAATGCCAAAACAAGTGGCTATTTGCTCTAATTCGCTGAGTATATGGCTGGAAATAATAATTGTTGTACCTTCGGAGTGGTTTAGGAAAAGCAGTAATTCGCGCAAATCGGCAATGCCATCCGGGTCAAGCCCGTTTACAGGCTCGTCTAAAATAAGTATGTCCGGGCTTTCCAGCAGCACCATCGCCAGCTTCAGCCTTTGTGCCATGCCGAGTGAGAAGTTCTTAACTAACTTCCCTTTGCAATCCCCCAGCCCAACCTGATTTAATGCTGCGTAAATTTTTTTGTCATCATGCTGCCCCAGCAAATAAGCCTGTTCTCTCATGTTATCAAGGGCATTCATATTCAAGAACAGGGCCGGGTCGTTTATTATCGCTGCAACTCTAAGTTTTTGATTGTTAGCCTCGTTGATCACTACCTTCCCGGTGTATTCACGAATAAGGCCTGTCAAAATGCGAAGCAAGGTTGTTTTTCCTGCGCCGTTCCGTCCGACTAAGCCATAGATTTCGCCTTGGTTTACATGGATAGAAACATCCCGCAAAACCGTGTTGGCCCCATACTTTTTTTGAACATGCTCTGCAGATAAAACGTAACTCATGCCTTTTTCCTCCTTGCGCAGTTAAAATACTATCTTGATATCTATGATGATGTAGAGAAAAAGCAGAATAGCAGAGATAGCCGCAATGGTGAACAAAGCCCCTTTTAATACAGATTTCCACATTGCCTTTTTCCACCTTTTCGCTAATTTTTGCACAGTTTCCGCTTCCTTCAAGTTCTGCTCTGCAGCTTCAAAGGGAAGCACATTGTCCATCGCTTCCAGTTCAGCCTTGCAGCTATCGCAAATCTTCAGGTGTTCATCGACCAGAGATTTGCTCTCGTCACTGCAAACTCCGTCATGATACAGTGGAAGCAAGTCCTTGATAACCTCACATGGCGCTTTCATTTCATAACCTCCTGTAATTGTTTTTTTGCTCTGTAAAAGACTAACCTCGCCCAACTGTCGGTTTTGCCGAACAATTCACCGATTTGTGAAAATGGCAGTTCTCCAAAAACACGCAGAGTAAATATCTCCTTGTACGGCTCGTCCATATTATGAAGGTAAACATGCAATCGTCGGGCGGCATCTTTGTCGAGATGGCCTGTCTCTAAATCAGGTGCAGTATCGGCAAATTCCATGTCCGTACTTGATACTGTTCGGCTTTGCTTTTTATAAAAGGAAAAATAAGTGTTTTTCGCAATCTGGCATAGCCACACATATAACGTGCATGATCCGTTGAATTGGCCAATTTTTCGCATCGCCTTGAAAAAAGTTTCCTGCGTAACCTCTTCAGCGACGGATTCATCCCGGCTTAGAGATAACACATATTTATATACATCGGTAAAATACTCCGTGTATACTTCTCCGAAATCCGTCATTTTCTCACCTCCTGACCATAAGACCGCGTTATGTCAAAATCGTTTCAAAATTTATATTTTTTTTGGCGTTCGGCCCTGAGCCTTGCGTCCATTGGTTTTTCTGCGTCTTTGGGTATTGCCCAAACCCGGACGAAGCGGATAACGCCGGGTATACGGCCTTCTTCACATAGCTTTTGAATACGCCGCTCGGAGATGCCCCATTTTTCAGCGGCTTCTTTCGATGATATATAATCCATGTGCAGCCTCCTTGTTTTTTTCTATTATATACGGTTTAACGAATAATATTAAGCCGAAGCCGCCGTATAGAGCGTTTTACCGGCACAAGAGGAAAAGCCCGCTTTGATAAAATAAGCGGGATGAATCTTTGCTAAATAGGCATTGTGGCGCCGTCTTTGCGCGCCCGGTATTTCAACAGCCCGATCCGTTTCAAAAAAGCAAAGCAATCTCAGAAGCCGGTGAGGTATAGGTTCAGCCGCTCCCGGTTCTCGGCCTCTCTGTTCGATCTATTCATGAACATTTTTACGACGGAGAGCTTACCCGGTATCGCCGGACGAAAGCCAGGGCGCATACGGCTGTGCAGCGTAGACGAGATATAAAAAACGGCGACGCCACCCACTGCGAGATCAATCTCTGCGCCGAATGCCTCGACCGCCCCATGCCGGAGGCCTGCGGCACCATGCTCCACGAAAAGGCCCACCTCTACAACCTCTAGCATGGGATCGATAACGTGAGCAACAACGGGTATTATTACAATAAGCGGATCAAAGACACGGCCTTGTCATTGAGAAGCACGGCAAATACGGCTGGACGATAACTGCACTCACCTCGGAAACCGGCGCGTGGCTGTAGGAGGCTTTGAGCGGCGAGGCGATCAGCGCAGCTCGACCGCAGCAAAGTAACGGCGGTGGTAAGAAAGGCAGCAGAACATCCAAGAACTGCAGTATCAAATACGCTGATCGGAATGCGGCACTAGTATCTGCGCCATGCGGGAAGCTAAAGTAGTATGCGGGGATTGCGAGGTACCTTTCGAGCGGGAGTAAAACAAGCCGGAATTGATAATACAAAAAACCGCCCTTGTTGGCGGCTTTCACACTGTATCAAACAGTGTCTTTTTCATGGTGGAGGCGAGGGGAGTCGAACCCCTGTCCGAAAACGCTTCCGAATGACTTTCTCCGGGTGAAGCCAATTGCTTAGGTTTAGCTGCAGCTTTGCGCAATCAGCAAAGCAAAGATGCAGCGAGCCTCTTCGTTCTGCACCCCTAGAGGCATTAGGGCGCAGGATCCTGCATTTAATATGATACGCTTTTTAAGCCAGGCAGTACCGTCTTATCAGCGCATAGCTGCTTAAGCAGCTAGTGCAAAATTATAATCTTCTGCGTTTAAATGTTTTTGCCGTTTTTATAGATGGCCGGCGCATCTACCCGCTTATCAAACACCTGCGCCCCCGTCGAAACCAGTACGCCCCCTAAATTCTAAGTTCCTTTTGCGTTCTTTGCATGTTTCTCTTAGCATCCTTTTCGGCGCTAACTTCACGCTTGTCATAAAGCTTTTTGCCTTTGGCAACGCTCAGGCCTACTTTCACATATGGCCCTGAAAAATGCAGGTCAGTTGGTATAAGTGCATACCCGGATTTTTGCGATAGCTCTCTAAGCTTCTTAAGCTCGCGCTTGTTAAGCAGGAGCTTCCTATGGCGAAGAGGGTCCTTGTTCATGATGTTGCCCTTCTCATACGGGCTAACATGCATTCCCTGGATGAAAAGCTCACCACCCTTAAAATAAGCATAGCTGTCTTTGAGGTTAACATGGCCAAGCCGTATTGACTTGACTTCGGTGCCTGACAGGCTAATGCCGGCTTCATAGGTATCTTCAATATAGTAATCGTGGTATGCAGCTCTGTTGCTTGCTATGGCTCTGCCTTGTTCACGCTTCACAATTTAATCTCCTGAGCATAATATTATAAACAATAACAAGGCAAAAGTAAATAACCATTTATTATTTCCAATGGAAGGTTTTAAAGCATTTGGGTGACTAATGTTATAGTAAAATTTGGGGATTCTTCAACTTAGGAGTGATAATAACAGCAGTCAGCGCACTGGCATGCTGCAATGCTATCACTATCAAAAACGCTGAATAAGGCATCTTCAGCGCTGTATTAATATGGCATAACCGTATGGGAATGTAAAAGAATGCATTTTCTGCAATGCCAGCTTATATAGAAATCCAAGCTGGCTGGATAAGAAAAATTACTTTGACATTATAACTGTTACTTTGCTTGCTTGATAGTATTGCCCGTTTCGCCCGGTTCTTACGTCTTGTTCTGAGACAAAAACCTGAACGAATGAATAGCCTTCCTTTGTTTTATCGTTAATGTAGGTCTGTAGCTTGCTCATAAACAAGTCGCGTTCAACGATGAATTCCATGCACTGCCCTCATTTAGTCATAATCTGTCTTTTCTCTTAGTTATTACAAAGTAACATATTTTTTAAGGCCTGTAAATGATAGATGCCATTAAAACTTTATAATACGTTTTATCATACTTTTCAAATGTATTTAAACCGCAGCGAATATTAATGGCGAAGGCCTTTATGTTATTCTTTTAATGCGTTTTGGATGTAAATTCGATCATTTTTACCAATTCCAAAGCATGAGAATATAAATTCCTGTACTTTATTGTGTGCAAAAAGTTCACCATTTATTACTCCAAAACAAAGTTCTTTTAAGAATAAATCATCACTGGAGCTCAAATACGGGAAGGGAAGCTTGAGAAGGCTGCTTTTGAGCACCTTAATCTGGGGCGAAATGCATTTGCAGATAAAAGCAAACAGCTCTGAATTCAGAAAAGCAAGCGCTGAGTGCATACTAATGCCCTCAAGCTTGGGCACAACTATATTGGCGCTGTTTAAAAACAGGCTTGAGCCTTCGTCGAGAGCAAATACAAGGCTTTTTGAAATAAAGCGGTAAGCAAGCTTCGGGCTTTGCCGGTACAGCTGCTCTTTGGCTTGCTGTTGAAAACGGCCATTTTTATAGTCAATCCAGTGCGATGGCTGCTTAAGCTTATACTTATCGATGTCGCGTCCGACATATATAGGTTCAAAGCCTGCAACAGGCTCTCTGGCAAGCTTTCCCTTGTTGTCGCCGGTAACTATTCCAAGCGCCCAGTCACTGTTTTTAAGCGTCTGGTGGGGCACAGAATACACAAGGTCAATTAGCTTGAGATCGCGCTCAGTGCAGGTGTAAAAGCTGTTGTCGCTATTATCGTATCTGCTTTGCGGCAGTTCATGGCAAGATCCCCCCCTGGCTATAGCAACATAAGACTGCACGGCTTTTTCTTTTCTTAAAAACAGCCCTATTGCCTCGGTGAACACTCCGGAGAATGCCTTTCCGTACAGCTCGATTTTTTCAATTTTGGCCTTCTCGAGCACAAATGCCCTTATCTGCTGATGTGAGCTGACGTTTAAAAACGCTTCCGGCAGCACAAACCTTATAGACGCTTGATGTTTTGCAGCATTGATCGAATGGCATAAAAAATCTGCAAATGTATCACTGAAGCCTCCGGCCTTCTTGCTCTTTGCCGCTCCCCAAGGGGGATTGGCTATTATGGCGCCAAAGCGCTTGCCTGCGAATGGGCTGGATAGAAAGTCAGCTTTTATAATATTCGGCGCGCCTTCGGCATTTGGAAACCTTCTTATCCAATTTGTCCGGGCTATAGCCACGCAAGCCTCGTCAATGTCGCAGCCATACAGGCATTCGGCGAGTGCGCCTTCAACTGAAAAAAGAAGGGAGCCGGTGCCACAGCATGGATCCAAAATGCTCTCGCTGTCAATTCCGCTAGAGAGCGAGAGGGCAATGGCTGGCGGGGTAAAGTAGGAGCCATGCTTATTTTTCGTGCCTTCGCTTTGGGCAAGCTGATAGCATAAGCCAATAGGGTCTGCTTCGCAGCATGGGATCTGCTCGCTTAGCGCCCTTTGGTCAAAGCGGCCCTCAAACAGGCTGAGCAGGCTTTCGCCTTTCGCATCAAGAGCATAAGGCTTTGCGCCGTTTAGGCCAAGCAGGCCTTCGCGAATAAGCAGCGAGCAGCACAGGCTGAATATGTAGCCGGCAGTGTCCTCGGATGAAGCGGCAGCGGCAGCTGCCTCCTGCAATATGCTTATGCTCATGGGATCGCTGGCATATTCTATCGGCACCACTGTCTTCTTGGACATTCTTTTGTTGGCCCTTGAAGCAAAGGCGCTGCCGGGTTCGCCTTTGCCGAGCCTTTCCCAGTTCCTGATTGTGCTTTCTGAAGGGCTGGCGTCATTGATATCCATAATCAAACCATTATAACTGGCTAGGCGCCTGCAGGCATGGCATGCAGATTGCGGCGCATGGGCAGCTTTCGAATTCAGCCGGCAACTCTTGCCGGCATATAAAATCCCATGCACTTGTCTTTGCTATACCGCAAAGAATTTGAATACATGGGGCATTATCGCTATGGTATCAAATATTATAAGAATTATCAAGAACATAAACACTGGCATGGAATTCGAGAATTTAGCATTTCTTCCAAATTAAAGAAAATAGAATATGAGCTTCTGAAAACGTTTTTTGACATAATTATGCCAAAGTAATGATAAAAACCACTATTAATTTGGCATTTTGCTTTCCGAAATATCAATAACTATGCAGCTTATGTGTGCTATGGGAATATAGCCAATAATTTTAGTTGAAAATATCGCCTGTTGAATAAACAGCGATTTAGTAGTTGAAATTTGTAAAAAGAACAATTATAATAAGATAGATGATGGACACGAAAGGGCGAAGATGAAGCAGGATCTTAGAATCGTAAAAGGGTTAGAGACAAAAAAGAGAATAATGGACTGCGCAAAGGCCGCATTTTTGAAGTACGGATTTAAAGATGCGACTATAGTCGAAATTACACAAGAAGCGGGTGTGCCGATTGGGCTTTTTACTTATTATTTTAAGACAAAGAGCAATATAGTCAACCACGTTCACTTGGATTACCTAGAGCGCATATACAATGCAGTCCTAGAATATGACTGGGTGAAGGATGAAACGCCCCTATTCGTCAATTCAATTATAAATTATGTGTATTACAATAATATTATTGACAATGAAGCAGTCTCTCGGTTTTTCCTTGAGGTTTTGAATGCTGATTTTCAAATTTCATTTTTAGATGAATCAGGCAAAGATATTTTTCGAAGATACATTTCATTTTATGATATTGACATCGAAACAGACCAAATGGAGCTGTTGCTTACATACAATAATGGCGGCAAGAAAAAACTAATCACAAAATACCTGCAAGATGATCTTAACGTGCAAAAAGAAAAGCTTATTTACTTTATCATCTGCTGCGATATCGACTTTCCCGGCATACCTGACGGGGAAAAGGCCAGGGTAAAGGAAAAGCTTAGCAATCGCATTGAAGAGGTAGCGTTCAGCCAGATATCAATGCTAAACTGAAACCTGTTTTTAAAAATCTGCTTGGCAAATTGCCAAAAGATCAATTACGGGAGAGCTTCAGCCGCGCTTATTGCAGCAAATGAAGGCCAATGCTTAAGGCAGCGAAAATAGCCAAAGCTAAAGCAGCCTTTGTGCAGTGTAAATGCATGAAGGCTTTTTGCTATGCAAAAAAAGAAAGCCGATGCATTTCATAAGAGGCAGCAAGCCGAATAAGCTGGCTGCTTTGCCCTTTAGGGCGCTGATCAGTGAGGCCAAAGCCTACTTTTTTAAGTTCATTTTTGCAACAGCAGAGTTTATGCAAATTCCAAGCACAAGCACATAGCTTGAGTAGTAAAGCCAGACAAGCATCATAAAAATGCCGCCGAGCGAGCCGAACAGCAGCCCGTAGCTTGAAAAGTTGCTGACATAATACCCAAACGCAGCTGAGACTACAACCCATAGAATCGAAGCGCTGTATCCGCCGGGCGCAGTCTCGGACAGCTTCTTTTTGTTTATGTTTGACCATGAGTACATAGCTGAAAATGCAAGGCCTGACATGCCGATAAAAACAATGTATCTGGTGACGTCTAGAATCCAGGGGGACTCTATATGCAGCATTCTGTTGGCAAAATTGCTTAGCACATGCCCGAAAACTACCAATATAAGGCTAAGCACAAGGCTAATGACTATCATCAGGGCAAATATATACGATTCAAGCCAGTACTTTACAAGCCCTCTGGTCTCTTGCGCCCCTTCAGCACGGTTTGAAACCCTCATAAAGCCCCTGCAGCCCATCGCTATAAATGAAAGCGCGGAAAACAGCGAAAACCCTGTCAAACTTTTCGATTCGGTAATTTCGTACATCACCCCTTCAACTGCGCTATACGACTGCGCCGGAAGCACAAGGGCCATTGATCTGTAGATATCATCAACAGGCAGCTCTATTCTGGCTGCTATTGTAATCACAAACATGAGAAGCGGAATAAACGACAAAATAAGCGCATATGCAAGCTGTGCAGCAGCGCCAGTAAAATCTGATGTAATAATGATAGGGAAAAGCTCTCGTGCAAATCTTTTAATCCCTGAATCTGTGCGCTTTATCTGTCTTTTCATATTTCGCAAAATTTGCCCGAACAGCGCAGCGCTGAGATTTTGCGCCTTTGCGCTGCCGGCATTATATATACTATGCTGGCTTTGGTTATTCTAACCGTTTGATCCTGGTCATATATTATGAATATATCGAAAAGAGGTATAGGATGGAAGGAACGCTGAAAGATTTTCACAAAATCGAGCTTGCTTCTAGAAACGAGCTGCGCGTAACTGGCGTAAGCGAAGTGCACAGTTTCAATGATGAGGGAATATTGCTTGAAACTTCGCTTGGCCTTTTGACCATTGGCGGCGAGAACATACGCATAACCAAGCTGAACCTTGATCAGGGCGAAGTTGCTGTTTCAGGCGAAATGAATTCGCTTGTGTACTCAGATGCAGGAACCTTCGGCAAAAAGGGAGGCAGCCTTCTTTCCAGGCTGCTAAAGTAAGGCCGCGCATTGATGCAGTCAACGAACCTTATTCAGCTTGCTGCCTTTAGCAAGGTGTTTGCATGCGGCGTTTCTATTGGCTTTTTCTATGATGCATGCACTGTTTTTCTAATGGGCAAGCGCCACTCTGCGCTTTCTGATATTATTTTTTGGATTATTAGCGCTTGCCTTGTCTCCTCATCCCTGTATTACGCAACCCAGTTCAGCCTCAGGCTATACCTGCTTCTCGGGTTTTTGCTTGGCTGGGGCCTTTACGCGCTGTTGCTAACGCGTATAATGGCATACTTTTTTAATCCCCTTAAGGATTATATAATCGAGCTTGGCCGGGTATTTGGCATATTGGCAGAGAAATCAAAAAAGCTTTTAGCAAAGCCTGCCATGCTTCTTAAAAAGGGAATGTCGCATTATAATAAATATGCGAAATATATTTTTAGGAAGAAGCCGAATGCCGAAGAAGATTAGAAAAATACGCCCCAAGCCTAATGTGCTGCTCAATATATCCGTGATAATTCTGCTGGCCAACTTTATTATAAATACAGCTGCTTACCAAAAGCAAATAATAAACCTCAAAAATCTCTCCAGCAGCCTGGAGCAGGAGCTGGCTAGCCAAACAAGCCTGAGCAAGCTGTATGAAGATGAGATTGAAAAGCGCCAGAGCCAGGAATATCTTGAGTATATTGCGAAAAAGCACCTGGGCTATTTATATCCTAACGAAAGAATCGTCGATATAAAAGTGGGCGAGCCAAAGTAATGGCTTGCATGTTTGATTCGCATGCCCACCTAACTGACAGCGCCTATGCCGAAGACAGAGGCGCTATTATTAATGAAATGATCTCACAGGGCATATATGCGCTATGCACTGCATATGACGAAGCATCCTGCATTGAGTCCCTAAAGCTTGCCGGCAGCTACAGCAATATTTGGGCTGCATGCGGCCTGCACCCTTCAGAAGCAAAGCTGTACAGCGCCGGCTTTGAATCACTCCTAAAAGAATGCCTCTCAGATCCTGTGTGCATTGCGCTGGGAGAGATCGGCCTTGACTACTACTGGGATAAAACGCAAAAAGCACAGCAGCGCTCAGCCTTTGAAAAACAGCTGGCTATAGCCGGTGAATACGGCAAGGCTTCAGTTGTGCATTGCCGCGAGGCTGCCCAGGACACATACGATCTGCTTATGGCCAATGCTGCACCCGGCCAGATTGTCGTGCTCCATGCATTCTCGCAGTCCCCGGAAATGCTCAAACGCTACATCAGCGCGCCCTTTAGCGCCTATTTTAGCGTAGCAGGCCCTGTAACATTCAAAAATGCGTCATCCCTCAGGCAAGCAGTCGCGGCCATACCGCTGCACAGGCTTCTTGTTGAAACAGACTGCCCATACCTAACCCCTGTCCCGTTTCGCGGCAAGCGAAACAGCCCGCTGTATCTTGGGCATACATTAAGCCAAGTTGCCAGTGTTATGGGCATTAGTTTAGAGCAAGCTGCCGAGGAAACTTCAAAAAACGCTGAAACGGCGTTTGGCATATCTATGAAAATGACATAATCTGTTACATAGCAATGTTTTTTGTGTTATACTCCGAATGTAATTGTTTTTGGAGTATATATATGGACGTTCGAGAAGCGGCATCCGGATTATTTTTTATTTTTTCCCTGCGGCATTTGCCATGCATATCTGACTTTGTTGAGCTTTCCTCTGAGCAGTACAGCTCTTATTATGCCCAAGGGGGGGATATCTCAAGCAGGGTGTATGCGTTTACCCCCGCAGAGCAAAACATGCCTGGCAGGTTTGCAATCGTGCGGGAAGGCCAGATAAAGCAGATTTTAGCAGCTGGAGCGATATTAAAGGCAATAGCCGACAAGTCAGGCTTCGTTTACCATAGCGACTCTGAGCTGCTTGAATACATTGAGAAAGTCATGCCTGGCATTGAGTCGGTTGCATTAAGAAGAGCATAAAGCCAATTTAGCTTTCTTCAGAAAGCATTGCCTGGTATAGATTCCAGTACTCTCCCTGCTTTGCAAGCAGCTGTGCATGAGTCCCTTTTTCTGTGATTCTCCCTTTGTCAACATGGATAATCATATCAGCAGAGCTTATCGTTGACAAACGGTGGGCAATGATTATGCTGGTTCTTTTCCTTAGCATGGATTGAATTGCTTGCTGAAGCATTGCTTCTATTTCTGTGTCAACGCTGCTGGTCGCTTCATCAAGCACGAGTATCGGGGGATCGTTTATGATTGCCCGGGCGAAGCTTATGAGCTGTTTTTCGCCGGTAGACAAGTTGGAGCCGGACTCGCCAACTTGAGTGTTATAGCCATCCTCCAGCTTCTCAACAACCTTGCCAAGCCCGACAAGATCTGAAGCCTCCTTTATTTCATCAAGCGTAGCGCCAAGCTTTCCATACCTAATATTGTCTTCAATAGTGCCTGAGAACAAATGCGGGTCTTGAAGGACATATCCTAATTGTGAATGAAGCCACTTTTGGCTTCTGAGTCGTATGTCTTTTCCGTCTATCAGTATGCTGCCTTCGCTCGGGTCATAAAATCGGCAAGCCAGGTTAACGATAGTCGATTTGCCAGCCCCAGTCTCGCCAACGATAGCCAGGCTGCTGCCTGCAGGTATATAAAGGCTAAAGCCATCGAGTATTTCGCCCTCGCCGTCCGGGTACTTAAAAGAAACGTTTCTAAACTCTATGCTGCCTTCGATCTCTTCCCATGCTTCGGTTTTGGGCTCATAAATGTCGCCATATGCTTCAACAACCTCAATCGAGTCAGTAACCCCGGGCTCAGCTGAAAGTATCTCTGTAAAGCGCTCAACGCCAGCCTGAGAAGCTATCATATCGGTGATTATTCGGCTTGCATGGCTTATAGGCTCCAAAATGCCCATGCTATAGCTGATAAAAGCTGTGAATGTCCCAAGCTCTATAACATTTTCAAGCGTAAGAATGCTGCCTCTGTATATGATCGAAGCTGCAATGGCTGTTGTAAGAAGGCTGACTAATGGCATAAACGCTGCATTTAGCACTTGGCTTCTCAGAGAAGCCTTATACATTGTCTGTGTGGTTTCTGAGAATTCTTCAGCGTTCTTTGCCTCTATAGCCAAAGCCTTCGATGCCTTAGCGCCCATGATTCCCTCATTGATGGCTGCGGTTAGCGATGAATTGGCAGATCGCTCTTTTCTGTTGGCGCTGAGAAGGGATCTTCTAAAAACAGCAATAGCAGCCAGCGCTGCAAAAATGCTGCCGAGCGCTATAAGCGCAAGCTGCCAGTTGAGCAGCATCATGATGGAAATTGCGCCAATAGCGTACACTGCCGACCAGACAAGATCAGGCGCTGCCCAGGCAACAAGCCCTGTCACTCTGTTTGTGTCTGAAAACATCCTTGCAATAATTGAGCCGACCGGGTGGGTGTTGTAATAGTCAAGCCCCAGCCTTTGAAGCCATTCAAAGGCAGCTTTCTTCAAATCCCGGGCAATAAGCATTTCAATTCTTATTGCTGCCAGAGCTTCAATGACAACAAGCAGTGTTTCAAAGGCAATAAGGCCAATGTAAGCTGCAGCGTATGCCCAAATGCCATCTGTTGATCGAATGCCAATAAAGCGGTCAACAGCATAGCGCATAAAGAGTGGCAGCGCAATATCGATAAGCGCCATTAAAAAGAGCAGCGCTGCAACCGCTGCAACCAAAAACTTATAGCGCATAAAATAGGGCAGTATCTTTTTCCAGATCTCAATATCAAAGCGGGACTGTTCCTGGGCTTCTTCGTTTGGCATAAGTTGCTGCCGGCCATAAGGCGGCATTCATCACTTCCTTTGCGTAATAAAACTGCTATCTGTCTTCTGCTTCAGGGTATGCGTCCGACTGTTTTTCAAATACTCTTTTATAAAGCCCCTCACGCCTGATTAGCTCACTGTGGCTTCCTATGTCTGTAGCTTTTCCGCCTTCAATTACAAGTATCCGATCGCAGTGCATAAGCGAAGCAGTTCTGTGGCTGATGATTATTGACGTTTTGCCAGCAGCCTCCTGCTTCAGGGCCCTTCTTATTTCAAGGTCAGTAATCATGTCAACAGCTGAGAGCGAATCATCAAAGATGAAAACATCAGCGCCTCTTAGAAGCATGCGGGCAATTGCCGCCCTTTGCTTCTGGCCTCCTGACAGAGTGACGCCGCGCTCTCCAACTACAGTATCAAGCCCCTGCGGCATCTCTTCAACCATGCTTGCCATGCCGGATGAATTTATCGCGTGCGCCATGTCATCCGGCGTATAGCTGCTAACCCCAATGGCGATGTTCTCCTCCAAAGTTTTCGAAAACAGGAATGTTTCCTGCAGTACAAGGCCTATCTTGTTTCTGAGAAATGGCAGGCTTATATCTGCAGTGTCAATGCCGCCATATGTTATCTTGCCTTCAGATGGCTCATAAAGCCTTATTAGCAGTGAGGCAATAGTAGACTTGCCGCTGCCCGTAGGCCCCAGTATTCCAAAAGAGCTGCCTTTGGGGACAGTAAAGCTTACATTATCCAGAGCCTTTGCAGCGGTGTTGGCATAAGCAAAGCTTACGGAGTCGAATACTATGTCGCCGGTTTCTGCAGGCTCTTTTAAGCCATCTTCGATATCTTCAGCTTCGGCGTCAAGTATTTCAGCCAGCCTAATAGCAGATGCGCTTGCCCTGCTCATTTCAGAAATAGTTCGGCCAAGCGATCTCACAGGCCACTGAAGGTAGTTATAATAGCTGATGAACACCAGGAACTCTCCAACTGTAAGCTCTCCGGAAACTGCGAGAAAGCAGCCTCCAATAATAATTGAAAAGCGCTGCAGCCCTGTAAGCATGCTGTTAACCGCCCAAAAAGCTCCAAGCACAGATCCGAGCTTAACCCAAGCTTGTGTATATATCTCATTTTGGCTGTTAAAGCGATCACGCTCATAGCTCTCCATGCCAAAAGCCCGCACAACCCTAACGCCAGTGAAGTTTTCCTGGGCAATAGACATCAGCTCGCCTTCATGCTCATCCGCAGCAAGAAACCTTTTTGAAGAGATGCTGTAGTAGACGGTGTTTACCCCGATGACAACAGGCACAAAAGCCACAGCAATATAGCTTAAGGCCCTATTCATCGAAAACATAAAAGAAAGTGCCACTGAAATCATAAACACTGTTCTTATAACTTCAACTGCTTGAGAGCTGATGTATGCTTTGATAGTGCCTACATCAGATGTAGCCCTTTGGACTATATCGCCTGTATGGTTTTCAGCATGCCATTTATATGGAAGCCTTTGAATGTGCTGATATAGCCTGTCCCTGAGATCCTTAATCGCCCCCTCGCTGCCAATTGAAAGGCAAGCCCTATTCGCCAGTGCAAGCAGCCCTGAAGCCAAAGTAAGAGACAATGACAGGCCAGCGCTAAATGCCAGCAGGCCGGTGGTGCCAAGAGAGCTTAGCCAAGGCTCAAAAAGCCTGCCGATAACAGGCAGGCGGGGCGGCAATCCGCCAATTGCCGAGTCGATGGCCAGGCGTATTGACTGGGGCATGAGCATGTTTGCCCCTACAGACAAAAAGGAGAAAACAAGCGATAGCGCCAAGAACCCTATGTGCCCTTTTGCTATTTCATATATGAACTTAAAAAAAGAAAATTTTTTATTTTCCATAGCCTAGACACTATTTTAGCACATATGCCCTGCCCTCAGCCAGCTTTTGCAGTGCTTAAGCCGCATCTGGGCGCCTGGTGCGGCGATTGCCCGAGCCTGCTTTCCTTCGCCATAAGAAAACAGGCTCTGCAAGGCAGCTATGCCCTCATGGCATATCGCGCAATTCGCCGGCAAGCCGTATTTTGCGACTGCAGCCGATCGGCACAGTTATCGATGTTCCCTTATCAATTTATATTATATTGCATTAATTTCGATTATTTGTAAATAAAAGCGATATATATAGCATGTCGAATGCAAGCTGCTTATAATGCTTAGCAGTAGTGCTTACTTTATGGTATAATGCATTAACAATTATCTGAAAACTGCGGTAGCAAGCGCAACGCGGCATGCAGTATTTTGCATATGGAATTTATATATTTGCTATTTTTCTCAACAGCGAAAAATACAGCAAAGTTAACAGAAATGTTCAAATTGCTGCAAAGCCATTATGCGCGAAAGTTAACAAGCCCTTAAATTCCTTTACGCTATTGGAAAAAAAATGTATACTCGAATAGGCATAAAATTTATGTTTTGCTATCATGTTTTTCAACTATTTTAACGGGAAGTGAATTGGATTGCGTGTATGGTTCTTTATAAAAAACGCCATACGCCTAAATTCACTGGAAACCGAATATGAGGTCTAAACATGTCGGATCGAATATTTAAATACGAACCGCTATGGGGCGAATGGTCTGTTGGCCAGTTAATTGGGGAAGGCGTTTTAAGCGAGGTTTATAGAATAACTAAGCTTCATGGCGGCATTGTGCAAAATTCACTAGCAAAGATCATCCACATTCCGCCTGATGATCAAGAAACAATCAGCCTCGAAACGAGTTCAGGCAACGGCATTGTAGAGAGCATTAAAATGGCTTCAAGCCGATTCGCCTCAAGCAAGCCTATTGCCAGTGTCGTTAACTACATAAACGCATCTGCATTCAGCTGTGACAGCGGCGGTTGGGATATCATCCTGCAAATGGAGGATCTGCTGTCGCTTGACGAGTATCTGGCGCAAAACACTTTGAGCGCCCGCGAAGCAATTAAGCTTGCGCAGGAAATAGCCAACGCATTAATTCTGTTTTCGAAGGCAAACGCCGTGCATGGCGCAATCAATCCAGCAAGTGTCTATATAGCCAAGCACAAAAGCGCCAAAGTTGCATTCTTGGGCATAGACAGCATCCTTAGGCATGAATTCCCTAGCATGTATGGCAGCCTGCAAGAAAAGCTGTATATGGCTCCGGAAGGCGCACTTTCCCCTGCAAGCGATATATACAGCCTCGGATTGCTCATTTATCGCATTTTAAATGCAGGGAGGCTTCCTTTTGTTGAGGAAAGCGCCGGCAGCCTTAGCTATGCCGCTCTTGAAAAGGCAGTTGAAATGCGCTTCTCAGGAGAAGCAATCCCAAAAGCTGCTTATTGCGAAAGCGGCGTTTTGGAAGAGCTGCTCAGCTCTATGCTCAGCTTCAGCTTTGAAAGCAGGCTCAGCAGCCCTGCCATTCTAAAAGAAGCATTAAGCAGCCTGTATATGTTCGAACCAAGCCTTGACATGCCTTGTGAACAGGCCATCGGCGGTGCAGATTACGCGCGCGCAATGCATCTGGCCGAAGCGCCCGATACAGCCGATGAAAGCTCAGAGAGCATTAAGGCGCCTTTAAATGCTTCACCGGAAGCCGATACAGAGCAGGAAATTACGCCAGAGGAGCTAACTGTAAGCCAAGTAGGCTTTGAGGGCGTAAAAGGCATTGACAGCCTTCAGCTGAATGGCATACATAACAAAGCCCTCACGCTGGCTGAAGAAGCCCTTGAAGCAGTCGAGCTGGCGCATAGCAGCATTAACAAGCTGCAAGATACAGGCGATATCTCTTTTGATATTGAGCAAGTGCAGGATGCCGCAGATGAAAGCGGGCTTTCAGAAAGCCAAAGCGACAGCCAGCTAAGCCTTATAAGTGAAAATGAATCCCAAAGCGCGGACAGGCTTGGGCATATCGAAGATAGTGAAGAAGAAAACGCAGGCGAGGCTGATGAAGAGGCTTTAGCCATATTGGATATTTCAGAGGAGCCTGAAGCGCTTGAGCCTTTGGATGGCAGCCTGGCCGAAGCTGATCTTAACAGCACGGAGCCCTCAGACAGCACAGGCATTGAAAGCCCGGACACAATCGAAGCCGAGGTTCTCTTGCTTGGCAGCGATAGCATGCCTGATGATGGCATAATCGAGCCTGCTTTATATGAAACCGAACAAGCGCTGCAAGAAGCACTCAAAGCAGAAGATGATATAGCAAGCAGCGATTCGGTTCAAGAGATTTTAGATAAATTTGGTATTGAAAAAGAAGAAGAGGCTGGGGAAAGCGAATTCAGCGATCAGGAATTAGCCACAGATAGCAGTGAGCAGGAAGATGCCAAAATGTTTGAACTGGATGAAGACAGGCTAATCAACCCTGAGCTGGAAGCAGAATACACCCAAATGTCTCTTGAAGATGCCATATATGTGGCAAAGGACAGCAGCAGCGCCGAAAGCTTGGAAACACAAGCAGACGGCGAGCCTGAAGCATTAGGGCAGGAAGCTGCTATTGAAGGCGATGAGGCTTCTGAAACAGCTTCAGAGATGCATATTCTTGAAGAAATACAGAGCGATCTCGAAGCAATCGAGCTAAATATAGAAAGCTTTGAAGGCGAATTGCCCATTGTCGGCAGCGATGAAATAGAAATTGAGGCAGAATCGCCCTACGATCAAGGCGAAAGCGCAGAAATCGAGCCGGAAACTGATGATGCCGGCCCTGAACCTACATTATACAGCTTCAAGCCAGACTGGGGGGATGAAAGCGAAAGCCTGCCAGACACTGAGCTAAGCGGGCCGGACAGCATCGCCGGCCAATCAATCTTTGAAGCCGATGAAGCGCTGTCAGATTTCGACGGGAAATCAAGCGAACAAGCTGAAGCAGAAGAAGTGCAAGAAGCCGAAAGCCTTAGTGGCATTTATTACAGCCTTGATGGCGAGGCCGGCTTAGGCGAAGCCGAGGAAACTGATTTCGGAATATCAGGCTTTGAGCTCTCAGGCCTTGCCGGCGATGGGCCGGATGATGGCATACAGGAAGCCGAAGCGGTTGAGTTTGTTCCAATCGCTGAAGAAGCCATGCTTGAAAGCCTGTTGCCTGAAGCCGCAGATGAGTTCCTGGGCTTGGATGAATTGCTCCCGGAAGCTGAAAATCCAATATTTATTCAAGACGATGCTTCAGAGCCAAGCTTAATAATAAAACACGATCTAAGCGATAGCGAAGCAGCGGATACCGGCGAACTCCCGGGGATGCCTGTGCTTAGCGAAGAATTCCTGGAAATAGAGCTTGCCGAAGGCATAGGCTCAGATCAAGACGAGCCTGGACAAGCGGCATTGCTTGCATCAGACGAGTTTACTCCAAGCCTTGATGACGAATTGGAAGGCTTGGTCGGAGAGCTGGTTGACGAAGCTGCTGAGAGCCTGCTGGGAAGCTTCGAAGCAGTGGATATACCGATGTCCCTGGAGGAAGCAGTAGCGGAAGTTAAGGATGTGCTTGATGCAATTACTGCCCAAAGCGAAAGCGATTGGCAAGCAGACTCGGTTATATCATCTGATGGCATTGATTCTACAGGATCAATTGACAGGTTTATTGCGCCAACGCTTGAGGAAGCCAGCAATGAAACACTGCAAACCGAAGACAGCTTTTCAGAGCCAGAGGGAATCATAAGCCCTGCCGGCGGCACCGGCATGCAGCCTGAGGAAATAGAGCTTGAAATTGAGCCATTGGAGGCTATAGAGAGCATTGAAACAGAGGCTTTTGAAATCCTCGCTGAAGACAGCTCAGATGTGCCGGCTGAAAATGAAATTGGCGAAAGCGAAGATGAGCCTGTAAAAGCCAGCCCGTTTGAACTGGGCTCGCTGGCTGATCTGATACCCGAAGAGCCTGAGGCGCAAGCCCCGGCTCCGGCACAAACTGCAGAAGAGATTTTGCTGGGGCTTCTCAACCAAGACACCGAGCTGCCGGCTTCGATTATCGAAAAGATACGCTCTGGCGAAAGGATTGCTTCTGAGTCTCCAGCTAAAAACGGCTCTGAAGTGATATTTGAGAGCTCTGACTTTACAATAACGAGAATTGGGAAAGCAGCCAAAGAAGGCATAGAAGGCGAAAGCCCTCCTGACACGCTGACGGGCCAATTCAAGCCGCTTGCTGAAAATCCATCAGAGGATGCAGCATCAGAGAACGAAAGCTCTGAGAGCCCGTACAAGGATCATTCAATACCGCTCACGTCAGTGGGGGAGAGTACGCAAGCAGCTCAGCCAGAAGAATTGGAACCTATGCCTGAGAGGCGAATTCCAAGAAATTTTCAAGAAAGCGTAAATGAAAATTCAGCTATAGTAAGCTTGACACAAAACGAAAACGCTGCTGCTATAGCCTCGAACGGGGAAGAAGCCCCTCGAGAAGCAGAATCCATTTACGCTGCCGACATTAGTGACTTAAAGCAGCAAACCACCAGCCCATTTTTACTGGGAAGCACCAGGCAAGCACAGCTAAGCGAGGATTATGACTCAAGCTGCGATACAATATTTTACGCAAAACAAGAGGCGCCGGCCATTAGCCGCATAAAGACTGAGCTGCCAATAAACGACTTTGCGCAAACCGGCTCAATATACCTTTACCCTAACAAAGCCAAAGAGGAACGCGCCTTAAACGCGCAGCCCTTAGTGCATGGGCTTTCTGACGGAACAGAGGATGAGGCTATAGATGCAAGCATGCCAATAGTGCAGCTTGATGAACAGGCAGGCAAAGCAGATTGGACTAGCGATGAAGATGGCTTTAAAACTATGAACCTCTTTTCAGACATAGTGAGAGCCACTGATTCATCGCTGCCTGAAGCAGATCCCATTACTATGATTCAGGCCAGCATTGATGGCGCCGATATGGAATTGGGGCTGTACTCAGATTCAGCATACGTTACCCAGGACAGGCAGCCCGAGCTTAAAAAGAAGCCGCGCATGTACAAAGTAGCAAGCTATAAGCCAATGGCAGCAAGTGCAGAAACTATAGCAAGCGCGGCAATACCTTCGTCAATTCGGGCCCTTAGGCCTATTCAGACACAGCGCAGGCCATATGAAATGCTCCAGAGAGACACTGAGCCGGGCCTTGGCGGGGCGACCGCTGCTGCCGCAACAATGTTTGACGAAGATATAATTAACCCGACGCCGAAAGCGAGGAACAGGCTTATGGAAGAGTCTATACTTCGAAGAGGCTGGGTAAAAATACTAGTATTTGTGCTAGCTGCAGCTTTGGCTGCATCAGGATTCTATATATACAGGCAAAATGCCAAATATGGCGAAGCACTGCGCAAGATGAATGCAGGCAGCTATTTTGAGGCAAAGGCAGCATTTGAGGCGATAAGAAATTATAAAGATTCTGAAGCAAAAGCTGCTGAATGCAATACCCAGCTTCAGTCACAGTACAATAATGCGCTTAGCTTATACAATGACGAACAATACCAGGGCGCGATGGAAGTCTTTATGCACCTTGGCAGCTTCAAGGATTCGAGGATATACCTCAAAGAATGCCAATCCGAAATCAAGTATAAGGAAGCCGTAACAAAGCTAGAAAGAAATGAGTTCTACGAGGCCTACAGGATCTTTACGCAGCTGGGGGAGTATAAAACATCAGCCACCGATGCGCAAAACTGCATTCAGCCTGAACCTGAAACTGCTTATCGGATTGAAGATGAAGCATTTTCAAAAGGAACAGCTGAGGAAAAAACGATTGTTGAGCTTCGAAACCCTGCAGGAGCGTCAAACAGCGTGTTTATTAAGATCTATGATAAGCAGGGAAAGCTTGCTGTCACTGCTTACCTTCAAGCAAATACAGCTGTTAGCGCCACCTTTCTTGGAGGAGAGTATAAAATTCACGCTGCTTTTGGAACTAATTGGTTTGGAGCAGAGGATGTGTTTGGAGATGAAGGCGAGTACAGCCTAAGGTATATCGACGAGGAATCAGATTATATTGAGATGCTAGGCAACTACCGTTCGACTCAGACATTTTTATCGCGCAGCGATAGCGGTGAAAGCCTGAAAAGAATTGACAGATCCGAATTTTAGCTATGCAGCCAATTAAGAAAAAATGCTAATGCAGCAACCATATCACGATACAAAGGGCGCACATGCAGCGCCTTTTTGATTGCCCGCATGCTGCGCAACTGGCGGCAAACACCGTGCACTTTGTTTGCAGAAGCTTTAAGTCGTTGCAGGCTAAGATTGCTAAATAGGGCATACAATGGCATGAAGCTAAATTTGGCTGGCCTCATGCTATGTTTATGGGTTTCGTTAGCAGTGCCAAATGCATTGTATAGCAGTGTGCCTTATGTTATCGTTAGATATACCCTACAAAGGAGGAAATTTGTTGAAAGGCAAAAAGCTCAGGCTGGATTTTAATGCTCCAGTTATACTAAGCTTTACAATACTGTCGTTTATTATGCTTGTTGCTAACGGTGCGCTTAGCAGAAACATAAACCAATCTTTAGCAATATACCGCAGCTCTTTGCTTAGCCTTGATTTCTATTTGCGGCTCTTTACTTATGTGTTTGCCCATGCAGATTTTTCGCATTTTGCAAACAACTTTTTGCTTATACTTGCTATTGGGCCGATTGTCGAGGAAAAATACGGCAGCAAGCGCTTGCTCATTATGATGGCTGTCACTGCAGTAGTCTCAGGTTTGCTGCATGCGATCTTTTTTCCTAAAGTTATGCTTGTTGGGGCAAGCGGCATAGCGTTCCTGCTTATTTTGCTCGCATCTTTTACCAATGTTAAGGAAGGCTATATCCCTGTAACGTTTATGCTGGTAAGCATTTTATATATTGGCACAGAGGTTTTTAACAGCTTTAGCAAGGACAATATTTCGCAGCTGACCCATATAGCCGGAGGTTGCCTGGGATCGTTTTATGGTTTCTTCTACAGAGGCGGCAAGAGGAAATAACAGTTTGAATTCATCTTATTTGCGCGATATATGCTCTCTAATGGCTGCGATAAGCTATTGCAGTGGCTGCTTGCGCCTAAATAAGCGAAAACCGTGAAGTTATAAAAGCAAGAAAAATGCGCTTGGCAGCTCAATTGCATATGCCAAAGCGCTTTTATTATAGCAGCAGCTTTCATATAGCGGCTTGCGCTGGAAGAAATACAAATGCTGGCTACAGGCAGCTCTGGCTGCTGCAACAGATTGCTAGGCATTTCAGCAATTGCTAATGGAGCAAGCAAGCACAAGCATGTAAAACACGTAGCTATAAAGGTGCCTATCTAAGCTGCTTTATAGCTATCTTGCACCTTGTCCTTGCATATGCTATGCCTACTGCAACAACAGTGTTATAACCCTGGGCGGCCTGGGAGTGCCTTTTGGCAATGATTTGGCCAACAGCCTCCTCTGCTTTCGGCAAAAGGGCTGCATCGCCGTCTGTTGCAAAGAACTTCTCTTCGATCAAGATTGCAGCGCTCATGGCCTCATTTGTGCACAGCATGCCAATATCTCCATCGCCTGACTCTGCACCGCTTCTTACAATCCAGCGAAAGCTGCAGGAGAGAAGCGCATCTATTATCAAGTGGCCATCCTTCTTATTGATAGCAAAATCGTTATGCACAACGACGCCGTCCCTTACGCTGAAAACTTCCTCGAGCAGCTCGTTAATTACAGCTTCTGCTTCATTGGCATTGCCGGCAAGCATAGCTTCATACAGTTTGTCAGCCTTCCCTTTGTCTATGGGCATTGCTGACTTTGCCCACGAAAGCGCGTCTTGCCTCAAAGCATCCCTAATTTCTTGGTTGGGCGCCCTTAGCTCATACGCATCATCGCCCAGCTTGCTCACCCAAGTAAGGTAGCCCGCAATAAACATCAAGCCCCATAAGGCCTCGCTGTCCGGAATGCCAATTAGGCCCCTGTATGCTGCCATAAAAGACGCATCTGTTTCGATTGTGCCTCCATTAACCAAATCCTCAATTGAAGCCAGCGCTGTAAAGCCGTCTTGCCTCAGAATATCCCGCACTAAGCTGTTTGAAGCTGTGTTTGCCCAATGCCTTTCCAGTTCAGCACCTGGCTCAGGGATCATATCGTAGCACGCATTCACGACAGACCATGGGTTGTATACCTTATGGCTTCCCATCCTGTAGCCGTCATAATACTCTTTCACATCATTCATACGATCTCCAAGACCGTAGTAGCTGAGCATAGCAGCCACTTCATTCTCGCTAAACCCAAAGTGGCTGCTGTACTCTTCGTCGAGGGCTGTATATACGGAAATGCTGCTTATCTCTGAAAATATGCTGTCTTTTGGCAGCCACAATATTCCGATTAAAACTGCAAACTCTATATAAGGGTTGCTCTCTAAAGCCTGGCCCAAGAGCCCTCTTAATAAGCCAGCCATTTCATCATAGTAACCCATTCGGCATGCCTGGTTTATTGGCGCATCGTATTCGTCTATAAGAACTATCGCCTTTTTTCCATAACGGCGGTATAGCGCTTTTGACATAAGCTGAATGCTTCTTGCTACATCAGCTTTGTCCGCCTGCATTTCAGCCATTCTGTCAAAAACAGCATTTTCGCTTGTATCAAGCTCTATGCAGCCGTTGCCAATTCCAAGCCTGTCAGCTTCATCGCTGATTCTTATGGAAAGCGCTTCTAATGCTTCATCAAAACCATCAGCGCTCATATCTTTTAAAGTCAAAAAAATAACTGGGTATTTGCCTTGGTGCGCTTCGCACAAATCTGTAAGCTTTGAGACAGCAAGCCCATCAAAGAGCGCTTTAGGGGAGCCGATTTCAAGAAAGCTTTTAAGCATGTTCATATTCAGGCTCTTTCCAAAGCGCCTGGGGCGCAAAATGAGCTTTGATTCGCTCATATTGCCTAAAACCTCAGCTATGAACATCGATTTATCAATAAAATAGCAGCTTTCTATGACAGTTGGGAAGTCATCAGTGCTAATCGGCAAATTCTTCTTCATGAAAACCTCCAAGACTAATATAGCAGGGCCAGCATGTGTATCAAAACAAGTGGTTTTGGCTTCTTATGCTGTTAGTCAATGGCATAATCCCTCAGCGATTGCCTGTTTACTCTCCAGCGTCCAATGTGACAGGAGTATATTTGGCAGATTGTGAAAGATCACGTGAAAAATATAAAGGACGAGAAAAAGCCAACCTGTTTGTTATGCTGTCGGCGCTGCCTTGGATTCTGTAGCTAAAAGAGTATTAAGCCAATATTTTTGCATTAAGGCTATGCTCGCTTAACTATGTGGTTGCTATAATCCTTTTGGTGGCAATAAAACGGCGCTTGACATCACAAAATCGTTATGCTATGATTTAGCAGCTATCGCCTTCATAGCTCAGTAGGTAGAGCACAACCATGGTAAGGTTGGGGTCTCCAGTTCGAGTCTGGATGAAGGCTCCATTAAAAAACTTTGGGCAGAGATGCCCTTTTTTACGTTTGGGCAATGCTTCTTGCGCTCTTGTTTATCGCATATGCATAGCTTCGCAATGCTTAATTGGGCTTTTGGAATTCCTAGGAAGAAGCCTTTTCGCATCTGGAATTGTCAGCGAAAGCTTAAAAGAAATGGGAAACGGCTAAATTGCCTTATTAAGAAAGGCCATATTATTATTGGGCACTTACTTGCCTGAAAATAAAAAGCAGTATGAAACAAATGCAAAAGGGAGGCAGCATATCATATTGCGCCTCTCCTGTTGCTTTTATCTATTGTTATTTGACATAGTTACAATTAGAGGCTTGCTTGCATTCAGAAAAGTCTCTACTTCCATTTGCTCTTTGCGCTTTTCTTCTTCATGCTGTTTTTCACGTGATGGCCTAGGCCAATTAAAAAGCATGAAAGCTGAATAGCATATGCTTGCTACAGACAAAAAGATAATAAACAGCCATTGCAGCTTTTTTTTCGTTGCACCCACCTCCAAACACCTGATATTAAAGTGTATGAGGCAGCCCAAAGAGCTAATACTTTTTTTATAACTATTCGCTTTCGCACTCAGTTTCGCCCTCGTGAATGTCGCCTTTAGGCTTTTCGAGGCCTTCTATGACTATGCCCGCTTTTTCAGCATAATCCCACAGCGCAGCGTGTATAGCTTCTTCAGCCAATAAAGAGCAATGCACCTTAACAGCTGGCAGGCCGTCTAAAGCTTCCATAACAGCTACATTTGTAACTTCAAGCGCTTCCTGAACGGTCTTGCCCTTAACCAGCTCAGTTGCCATGCTGCTTGTTGCAACGGCAGCGCCGCATCCGAAAGTTTTGAACTTAACGTCCCGTATGATTCCATTTTCATCGATATCAAGGTAAATCCTCATGATATCGCCGCAAGTAGCGTTGCCAACAGTGCCAACGCCGCTTGGATTTTCTATTTCCCCAACATTTCTCGGATTGTTAAAGTGGTCGAGAACTTTTTCTGTGTACATGAATTGCTCACCTCTTATGATTGAATCTGTTTATTGTTAAAGTCTTCATATAGCGGAGACATCGATCTAAGCTTTTGTATTATTTTTTCCAAGTTTGCAACTACATAATCCAGCTCTTCAGTAGTTGTCTCATGGTTTAGTGTGAGCCTAAGCGATCCATGGGCTGTCTCATGCTTAAGCCCGATGGCCAGCAGCACATGCGACGGGTCAAGCGATCCTGATGTGCATGCAGAACCGCTGGAAGCGCAAATGCCCTCGACATCCAGCATTAAGAGCATTGACTCGCCTTCGATAAACTCAAACGAGTAGTTTGCGTTGTTTGGAAGCCTTTGCACTCTATGCCCGTTAAGGCGGCAGTAGGGTATAATGCGCTCAATTTCTCCCATCAAGTAGTCCCGTAGCTGTATTTCGCGCTCTGACCTTTGCTGCATTGTGGCAACAGCGATTTCTGCAGCCTTGCCAAACCCGGCGATCCCAGCTACGTTTTCGGTGCCAGAGCGCTTTTTGCGCTCCTGGCCTCCGCCATGTATAAAGCTGGCTATTTTCGTGCCTTTCCTTGCATACAGCATGCCAACGCCTTTTGGCCCGTGCAGCTTGTGGGCGCTTGCTGATAGCAGGTCTATCTGGAGCTCATTAACATCAATAGGCACCTGGCCAAAAGCCTGGACAGCGTCGGTATGGAACAGCACCCCATGCTTTTTAGCGATTTCGCCTATCTCTTTTATGGGCTGGATTGTGCCAATCTCATTATTGGCAAACATTATTGAAATTAGGACTGTCTCTTTTCGAATAGCATTTTCCAGCTCTGCCAGATCGACAACCCCGTCTTTGTCAACGCCAATGATTGTAATATCGCACCCATTCTTGCCTAGCCACTCTGCAGTATGCAATATAGCGTGGTGCTCTATAGCGCTTGTAATTATATGCGCACCAGTGCCTTTATAAACTTCCACTGCGCTCTTTAGAGCCCAGTTGTCAGATTCAGTGCCTGAGCCGGTAAAGTATATCTCATTTTCGTCAGCGCCGATTACATTTGCTATTTGTTTGCGGGCATTGGAAATAGCCAAAGCGCTCTTTTGCGCAAAGCTGTAAATGCTCGATGCGTTTCCATAGTCTTCTGTATAAAAGGGGATCATTGCGTCAAGCACTTCAGGGCTGACTTTTGTTGTAGCAGCATTATCTAGATAAATCATCGTATTGCATTGCGCCATGCCTTTGCTTTAGTCGGGCTGGCGCGCCCTTCTGTATTGTTGTTGCCCCGCGCCTTGCTGCGCGGGATGCTTTTGCGCCAACTTGATAAGCTGGCAATATATGCTTTTTGGCAGCAGCTAAATGCTGCAGCTTGTCTTTGCTTCTTCTATAATTTCGGACAGCTTTATTGCATCAACAGCTATGTTAATGCTGTCATTGATTTTTTGCCAAACAACCTTTGTCAGGCAGCTGCCGGACTCATCGCAGCCTTCGCCCTCGTCTTTCGCAGCAGGGCAGTCAACCGGGCTGAGGCTTCCTTCCAGCGCTCTAAGCACATCGCCAACAGATATTTCGCTAGCTGGCTTTGCCAGGACATAGCCGCCTCTAACCCCGCGCACGCTGTTTACAAACCCGCTGCGCTTGAGCTTTGAGATTAGCTGCTCAAGATACCCCACAGACATTGCCTGCCTTGTGCTAATAGAGCTTATCGAAACAGGATCAGTTTGGGAATTGGCAGCAATATCAATTAGAGCTCTTAGGCCATATGTGCCTTTTGTTGATAGCTTCATCAATATCGCGCGCTTGCAGTGCGCTAGGCACCCAATGCGCGCCCCTCCCTTTATTCTATTGCTTGCAAGAATTATCGCCATAAAAAACTGCGAAAATGCTGTGGCATTTTATTAACAGAAAACATAGCGTCTGTGGCTATGCCACACGGGCGCTAAGCATATGGCTTTCTTAACTTGTATATGATATATTATTGAAATCTACAGTGTCAAGAAAATCCTAGTGATTTAGGTGGATTTTTATTTATTGCGAAATAGTGATGAAATTCAAAAGGCCATGCTGCTTATTAAGATTGTAATTTTGCAGCCATACTCAATTATATGCATGCTATTGTTGCGATGGCCACATGAATAAAGCAAAGCTTATGTATATGTAAGATACAGCAGCGTGGCAAGCGCGGCAGTTGCTTTTGGGCTTAGCTGCTCCAGGAAAGGAAGGAACCTATCGTACTTGTCCGGCTTGGCTGATATGAGCACAACGAAATACTTCATAAACAATGCCGGCTCAGGCACGCTTCTGGCTGGCTCAGATGCGCTCAGCAGCGCCTGCCTCAGGTCACTGGAAGCCATAAGCTGGTTTTTTGCATGCTCGAGGCTTTTTCTTGACTCGCTGATTGCTGTGCTCAAGAGCAGGTCAGGCACAAACCGCTCATCATTTTTTACTCCAATAAACCTTGCTGCGTTTTCGAGCAGCATAAGGCTTCGGTCTGAGGCAGCACCCGGCGAGAGAAGCCCAAACATGCTGCTTCTAACAGCGTTTGAATCAAACTCGCTAAGTCCAAGAAGCAGGGCAAGCAGGCCATTCAGGTGGGCAGGCAGCTCTGAACCCAGCTTTTGCTTGAACCTTTCGAACTCAATGCTGGCTCCGCGCTTAATCAGGTAGTAGGCGCCAAGGGACTCCTCAAACTTGCGCATTGTATCCATGTAGCCAAGCTTTATGTTGGCTCTCATTTTTTCAACTGATTCGTTTAAGGTGAGCTCCATTGCCTCGCTGGCAGCAATAATATCTACTTCGCTTGCCAGTGTTGGCGGTATTACCAATACATCGTCTGTAGAAAGGATTTTTTCTGTGCCAGTATTCTGAATAATCCAGTAAGGCGAGTACTCAAGCGAGAATGAAGGGTCTTGGGCGCGATTCACCTGCGCAATCTGCGGGAAGCAGGCTGCTGCGAGCAGGTAGCTTGGCAGGCGGCCCCTTGGGATTTTGTTAAGCGTAAGCATCTCTGCTTCGAGCGTCATCACAGAAATAGAAACAAAGCCCAGGGATGTCTTTGACTGCCTGATTAGGCGCTCGTCTATGTATGATTCTACAAGGGATCTAAGAGGGGTAAGCTCTTCTGTCCTGCCTTGAATGAAGTTTATAAACTGCCGCCTGAATTGGCGTGTTTCAGCTTTCGACCACTCTTCGGTGTATTTTTGTGCAATCGTCTTATTAACATAAAACAGGTTTTGGGCTGATGCATTGCGCCAAAAGCGCACCGCCTTCTCAAAATCACCCTGCGCGATGAGCGCAGCGTTTATTGCCCCGACAAATGAACCAGATACAGATGGTATATGAATATTCAGCTCTCGCAAAGCCTTCCATGCCCCAATTTCGAAAGAGCTCTTCGAGCCATCCGAACTGAGTACCAAGCCATACTCCAAATGCGCTCTCTCCTCATATAAATTGTGGTTTATTCTTCCTCGTATATGCAAATTATAGCACGTTTCGCCGTCTACTAATAATGTGATCGATTGCCATATAGATATGCTGCAGCCCATGCGCGAAAAAAAGCCGGCAGCTTTTATCGATAGCTTCTAAAAAAGATTATGCACTGGCAATATTTCTGATATAATTATAAAAATTTATTCGGAGGTGTGCGAAATGGGAAAAATCGTTGGCGAAGGCCTTACTTTTGATGATGTGCTGCTCATACCGCGCAAAAGTGAGGTAACGCCTAGAGAAGTAGATGTTTCAACGCGGCTGACAAACAACATTATGCTTAATATTCCAATCATCTCTGCTGGGATGGACACAGTAACCGAAAGCAAGCTGGCAATTGCTATGGCCAGGCAAGGTGGAATCGGCATTATCCACAAAAACCTATCAATTGAGAGACAGGCAGAGGATGTTGACAAGGTAAAAAGAAGCGAGCATGGGGTAATAGTAGATCCATTTTTCCTGACTGAGGAGCATTTGGTGGCAGATGCTCTTTCTTTAATGGAGAAATACCACATTTCGGGTGTGCCAATTGTCCGCGGCAAAATGCTTGTTGGAATAATTACCAACCGTGACCTTAGGTTTGAGACTGACTATTCACAGCCAATAAAGGACGTGATGACAAGCGAAAACCTTATTACCGCTCCGGAAGGCACGACACTTGAAGAGGCAACCTTAATACTCAAAAAGCACAAGATTGAAAAGCTTCCTATTGTTGACAGTGATTTTAACCTGAAGGGGCTGATAACCACAAAAGACATTGAGAAGCGAATTGTCTATCCAAATTCGGCAAAAGACGCGCAAGGCAGGCTGATCGTCGGCGCAGCTGTTGGCGTAGGCGCTGACCTGGAAGACAGGCTAAGCGCGCTGTCTGCAGCCCAGGTTGATATTATCGTTGTTGACACGGCGCATGGCCACCATATTAATGTTGTAAATGCTGTAAAGAAAATTAGAGGCTTATACCCAGGCATGCAGATTATTGCAGGCAATGTTGCCACAGCAGAGGCAACAAGGGATCTTATTGAAGCCGGGGCAAACTGCGTCAAAGTCGGCATAGGGCCAGGCGCCATTTGCACAACAAGGGTTGTCGCCGGAGTTGGCGTGCCGCAAATTACAGCAATCATGGACTGTGCCGAGGAAGCAGACAAATACGGCGTGCCTGTTATTGCTGATGGAGGCATCAAGTACTCTGGAGACATTACTAAAGCCCTCGCAGCAGGGGCAAGCACAGTCATGATTGGCAGCCTGCTTGCAGGCAGCGAGGAAAGCCCGGGGGAAACAATAATATACCAGGGCAGGCGCTACAAATCATACCGTGGCATGGGCTCTATTGGCGCAATGCAGGAAGGCGCTTCAGATCGGTATTTCCAGGAAGGCGAGACGAAGCTTGTGCCTGAAGGTGTTGAAGGCAGGGTGGCGTTTAAAGGGGCAGTAGCTGAAATTATATTCCAGCTTATTGGCGGCCTGCGTTCAGGCATGGGATATTGCGGGTGCCCTGACATAAAGTCCCTTCAGGATGAAACGGAGTTCCTGAAAATCACCCAGGCATCGCTGCAGGAATCCCACCCGCACGACATAACAATAGTCAAGGAATCACCCAACTATACGCGCGAGTACTTTGAATAGGCAGGCTGTAGCCTGTCACGAGCCCGGCTGATAGGCTTCATCGGCGCATTTTGGGCAGCGCTTAATATAGGCCGGTTTAAATTTGGCGAAAATACAGGCTTATATTTGGCGATGGCCGGCATCTAAGCAATTTATTGTTTTCGGTGTATGCAAAGTAAGAGATATGATAAAATGTGAAATAGAAATTGACAAATTTCTATCACATGCAAGAAATCACAAAGAGGGGAGAGATTTATTTATGCATGAGAAATTAAAAAAAACGCTGGCTTTATTGCTGGCGGCACTCGCAATTGCCTCGTTTGCCGCAGGCTGTGGCGGCACAAACAGCGGTGGAGGGGGAGGTAGTGGCGGCAGTGGGGATGAAGAGGAAATCCTGATCGGAGTCATGGTTCCTACGAGCGGTTCAGAAGCATATTATGGCACTGACATGTACCAGTCTTACATGCTTGCAGTAGAAGAGATCAACAAGGCAGGCGGCGTTTTGGGCCGCAAACTCACTTTGCTTCAAGCAGATGACGGATGCGACTCAAACATAGCCACCTCAGCAGCTGAGCTTCTCATATCAAAAAACGTTGACTTCGTCGTTGGCGGCTATTGCTCAGGCGCTACAGTTGCGGCTATGCAGCTGTATTTCGATGAGGATCTATTGCTGCTTATATCTGCAGCCAACTCAACCGGAATAACCCAGCTGGGCCTGGACACATGCTTTATGCTCAACAGCCCTGGCTCGCATGCTGCTGTAACGCTGGCTGATTTGTGCAAATCGGTTGGATCCAGCAAGGTTGCCCTTATTCACAACGGTGATGAGTACCCGCAAAATTTATCCAAGCTTTGTGAAGACGAGCTGCCAAAACATGGCATTGAGATTGCCACGGTGCAGGTAGTTGACAAAGGCGCAAGCGATGTTTCATCAGTTGTAACAGCTATTCGCAATGCCGAGGCAGACTTTGTTTACTGGTGCGGATACCATGCAGACGGCTCTAACGTTATAAAGCAGCTCAGGCAGGGCGGCTATGAAGGCGATATTGCTGTTGGCGACGGATCTGCCTCAGTTGAGCTTATAACTGCCTGTGGCGACGCAGGCGAAGGCGTTTATGTAACAAGCCCTCCATTCGTGCGCTTTGCTGAAGGCGGAGACAGGTTTGTAGCTGATTTTAAGGCTATGCACAACCTTGAGCCCGGAGCATATGCAACTTTGGCATACGATACAATCTATGTGCTAAAGGAAGCTATAGAAAAAGCCGGCACGCTGGATACTGGCGCTGTCAAGGACGCAGTCCAGAACATCAACTATAAGGGGCTCTCGGGCACAATTAAATTTACCCCAGACAGAGAGCTTGAGATATCAAACTTTATTATTATCCAGATAGTAGACGGAGATTTCCAGCTTGTAACAATATAGTTAGAAAAAGCGAAAAAAAGCGCGCAGCTGCAAGATGCTGCGCGCTCTAATCCATGCAAGAGCAGGTTCATAGCATGTTTACTTTTTGGGAGATAGTCCTGCAGCAATTCATTAATGGCTTAGTTTTAGGCTCTTTTTATGCGCTTGTCGCACTGGGCTATTCAATGGTATATGGAATCATTAAGCTGCTGAATTTCGCGCATGGCGATATTTACATGGCGGGAGCTTTTACATGCCTTAGCGTATACTCGCTAATCAGCGGCTACATGCCTGGCTGGCTTGGCATATCACTAGCCATGCTTGCAGCAATTCTGGCTTCAGCAATTTTGGGCTACATTGCGCAACGGGTTGCCTACAGGCCGCTTTTAAGCGCTCCAAGGCTGTCGCTGCTAATCAGCGCTATAGGCGTATCGCTAGTCATATACAACGCTGTTATGGTGATGACAAACAGCAAAGCTATGTTTTTCCCGGGCGGCATCAACAAATCTACAGGCATAAGCTATGGGCATGTAACAATTACATACATGCAAATTTCGCTTCTTGCGGCTGCTTTTGCTGCCATGGCTGCGCTTACTGTTTTTATCAGCCGTACGAAGCTGGGCAAAGCTATGAGGGCAATAGCCATCGATACTGATGCATGCTATTTAATGGGAATAAATGTAAATGCAGTTATCAGCTTTACGTTTATGCTTGGCTCAGGCCTTGCTGCGGTGGCAGGGGGAATGTATTGCGTTTATTACGGCAATGTCCAATACAGCATGGGCTACCTTGTTGGCATTAAGGCGTTTACCTCATCAGTAATAGGGGGAATCGGATCAATTCCGGGAGCTATGCTGGGAGGCTTGCTGCTGGGGCTGCTTGAAGCGTTTGGAACCCAAATGCTTGGCTCTTCATGGAAAGATGTGTTTGCCTTTAGCCTGCTTATTCTCATACTCGCATTTAAGCCAAACGGGCTGCTTGGCAAGCCTGAAGTTGCAAGGATGTAGGCATTTTTCAATATAATATATAAGGAAGGGCGCGCTTGCTGATAATGGCAAGTTTATGCTGCGCATGACTAATGAAGCTTAGGGATCGCATTTCAAGCTGGCTGGAAAGCAAATTCATACAAGCTGCAGCAAGTGCTGCACTGCTTGCTTTCATGGCATTGCTGCCCTTATTCACTGACAACTACTATCAAAACATCGTTTGGAACGCTTTCTTTTACATGCTCCTAGCCTTGGGGCTGAATATAATTGTAGGGTATTGCGGCTTGTGCGATCTGGGGTATGCTTCAAAGTTTGCGATCGGGGCATACACAACAGGCATCTTAATAAAAACATACCACTGGAATTTTTGGGCAACTCTGCCTGTATCAATCATTATTTCGATTGTTTCATCTGTTATTATCGGCCTGCCAACACTCAAGCTTCGAAGTGACTATCTTGCCATAGTAACTCTGGGTTTTGCTGAGATTGTAAGAATTACTGCCAGAAACTTAAAAATAACCGGGGCTGCTACAGGCCTTATTGCTATACCCAGGCCAACATTTTTTGGAATCCGCTTAGTGAAGATCACCCACTGGTATTATGTTTTCCTTATTCTTGTTGTTATATATATCATAATATCGTTTCGCATACGCAACTCGCGCTTTGGAAGGGCGCTTGCCTATATTCGCGAGGACGAGGATGCTGCCGAGGCAATGGGGGTCAATACATCCCTGTATAAGCTTTATGCATATGTGCTTGGCGCAGTGCTTGGAGGCGTAACAGGCAGCTTTTACGCTGTAAAAATGACCTCTATATCGCCGGGATCTTTTGATTTCAACCAATCCGTGAATGTATTGCTTGCAGTTATTTTAGGCGGCATGGGAAAAGTTCCGGGAGTGGTTTTAGGTGCTGCTTTCTTTGCGCTGTTTCCGGAATTCTTTAGAGACATACCGGTTATCGGAGACATGAGAATGCTTTTTTTCGGCCTTCTCCTGATAGCTGTCATAATAGCAAAGCCTCAAGGCCTGTGGCCCGAAAGGAACAAGTGATTATGGCGCTAATGCATGTTGAAAACTTAAAGATGCATTTCTCAGGAATTGCCGCAGTAGACAACTTGAGCTTTGATGTGCAAGAAGGCTCAATAACATCCCTTATAGGGCCAAACGGCGCAGGCAAGACATCCGTTTTTAACTGCATGACTGGTTTCTATAAAGCGACAAGCGGTGAGATTGCCTTTATGGGTACCTCCCTGATAAATATAAAGCCTTATAAAATTACTGAGATGGGCATCATCAGAACATTCCAAAATGTGCGATTGTTTAAAAACCTGACAGTGCTCGAGAATGTAATGAGCGGAGCCCACAGCAACACAAAGCAGTCGGTTTTTGGCGCTCTTTTAAGGCCGGCAGCCCAGCGTAGGGAAGAGAAGGAAATACTTGAAAGAGCCGAGCACTATATAGACTATATAGGCATTTCTGACAAGAAAGGCTATCTGGCAAAAAATCTCTCATACGGAGATCAGCGCCGCACAGAATGGGCAAGGGCGCTGGCTGCCAACCCAAAGCTTTTGCTGCTTGACGAGCCGGCAGCCGGCCTAAACCACGATGAGAAAGAAAAGCTCCTTGAGCTAATAAGCCAATTTCGAGATGAGCTTGGCATTACAGTGTTTATCATTGAGCATGACATCGATCTTGTCATGAAGATTTCAGAAAAAGTAATTGTTGTTAACTTTGGCAAGAAGATCGCAGAGGGCGTGCCGGAAGCAGTAAGAAAAGACCCCCTTGTTATCGAAGCGTACCTCGGGCGCGATTCGTAGCGGCAATGCGCTTTAATGCTTTTTGCCGCTTCAGTTTTTCGCTTTTCAGTGTTAGGGCGTGGTGCAATCAAGCGCTTATGAATAAAAGCAAGTATAATTGTTAAGAGTGCAAGATTCCTTGCGTGGTTTGATGGTGGCTGCAAAAACTTTGAAAGGCGGCGCTTAGGATACAGGCTGCGTTTTATGGCAAGCGCTAAGCAAGGCTCAAAACGAAAAACAGTTCAGCGTTCGGGTTGTCATTATAGCGTTCCGTCTCTACAAAGCCATTTTTTCTAAGCACTCTTTGTGCGATCTTTCGATCAAGCCTTGTATCAGCGAATACTTTATTAAACTTTTCCTGCCTTGCGTAGTTTATGGCTATATCCATTAAGGCTCTGCCAAAGCCTTCGCCTTGCCTGGATGGCAGGACATACATTCTTTTTATCTCGGCGTAATTGTTCTCAAAATCGATGGTTCTGATTGCAATTGTGCCTACGAGCTTGCCTTGATCAAACAGGCACCAAAACTGGCCATGCTTTTGGTAGCTGTCCGGGATTGATGCAAGATCGCTATGCACGCTTTCCGGCTCATACTCCCAGCCAATAGCTGCAAAGCATTCAATATAAAAGCTGTCTATATCTTCTTGCATAGATTTTTTATATACTAATAATTCCATATTCAGGCCTCAATAAATCGTTTAGTCGATTGCAGCATAATTCTGCTTTCCTGCTATTTTATAATATAATAAATAGCTGCTTCGCTCATTATATCGTTTTTCTGCCGCAATAGACACCATTGAAAATAGAAATTGTTTATTCGTTTGCTAATAACAGGTTTTGGGCAAACACTGATGGCCGGCTAAACCCAAATGTATGCGCAGCGCCAGCGATGGCAATGCCAATGCAATGGCGCCTAAGGCAGCGGGCTTCCGCTTGAGACTGTTATGCACGGGCCTTGGCAACGCCTGCTTATGGCTGCTTGAAACATATGCAGCATATAGCTTAAAAGCTGCAATAATTTTTAATCTTGTCTCTAATGTTTTTCCAATAGTATTTTAAACTTCTGCTATTCTCTTTGGCGTATAGTTACTTGGAAACATTTTTTGTACTTATAACTAGGAGACTAAAATGACTGATGAGTTTTTCGATGGCTTAATCGCAATAATAGACCAGGGGACGCCATCAGAAGTAGAATCCTATATTTCGTATGAAATACTAAAAGCCCAGAGGGTTTATGACGGGAAAACTGCTGTCGGCGCCCTTTACAGCATGCTTGGAGCGTATTACAGCGAAACAGGCAGCTATTCAAAAGCTGAAGAGAGCTATAAGCTTGCTCTTGATGCGTTTGAATCAGCAGGCTTGGCATACTCGGTGCAGTATGTGACAGTTATTCTCAGCATATCTTCCCTCCAAGCCAAGACAAGCAGGCAGCAAGAGTCAATAGCGTCGCTTGTTGAAGCTAAATCTGCTATGGAGACTTCAGGCATGGACAGCATGTATTTATACGCAAGCACAGTGATGATGCTTTGCCAGTCATATATTAAAGTAAGGGAGTATGAAAAGGCAATTGAGCTGGGCATAATAGCTTGCCAAAAAGCAAACAGCCTGCTTGAGCCTGATCAAGGATTTGCTGCATGGGCGCTGTCTGCTGTAGCGCAGGCATATATGGAAATAGGGGATCTTGAGAACGCAGAAAAGTCAGCGGCAAATGCCCTTTCCCTCTTTGAGGATTTCTCATACGAAGATCCAAAGCACTCACAAGCGCTAAGCATATATGGCCTCATTAATTACAAGAAGGGCAATTATGCAGTAGCCCTTGAAGCTTTTGAGCGCAGCCTGCCCCTTACAAAGCGCTTTTATGGCATTAACACTAACTATATGGCAATCTGCTTTAATATTTTCAGGACATGCCAAGCGCTGGGCATGAATGTTAAGGCTTATGAATGGCTTAGCGAAGCGCATAGCCGGGCTCAAACGGTCCTGGGCGACTCGCACCCCTACACCAGCAAGTTTGGCGAGGTCATCGGCAGCATAACCCCTGGCGGCAATGAAGACAGCGCGCATGCCCTATATGATATATAAAGCCGCTTCCTTTTCTGAAAGCGGCGCTGTAGCGTTATCGAGCAGGCCTTATATAATGCTCTTTTTCGAGTAGAACGTGCTCCCATATGTACGAACTTCATCGCCAACCCAGCTATTGATTTGTTGTGCGGTTTCACGGTTGTCCTGGGTACCCAGGTATCCTCCGGTGAACACATAGCCGCCATGAGGCGCATACTTGTCTATAGAATCGCGAACTGACTGGCGCACTATTTCTTCTGTTACTTCTTTTCCGAGCTCAGGGACAAAATCCCACCCTCCGCAGCAGACAAACCCGTCAGCTTGCCAGTGCTTTTGTATAATTGAAACCAGATCGTTGTCTGTCTGGGCAGGGTTCCAGTACTTTACCCCGAAGTCGATCATGTCTTCAACAAAAGCTTCACATTTGCCGCAGTTGTGGAAGGTGACTATGCCTCCCCGATCAGTCATGGCTTTGGCAAGCTTCGCATAGTAAGGCTTGAAGAACTTGCGGTAAGCTTCAACAGAGAAGAAAGGGGCGTAGCGTGAAGCAGTGTCATCAGGAATCGAAAGCATGTCAGGCTTATAGTACTCAACGCACTTTTCAACAATTGGCAGGTAGTAGCTGAGCAGGTAATCGAGCAGCTCCTCGAATGCCTCAGGCTCTTCATACATTGCTGCAAGGCCTTCTGTGAAGCCGGTAAAGCTAATGATCTGCTGGAACGGCGCCTGCATGGAAAACATGACCGACACCAGCTTTTGCTCTCTGTCTATGTCTTTGAGTTGGTCTTTTGTAAACGCCTCCCAGTCGAAATCTTCCGGCATTGGCGGGTTTTTTATATAACGGTCCCAGTGCACGATATCTTCCAAAATAAAAGCGCCCGGCTTAGGTATAGCAATGCCGGTGATGTCGTCAGCTTCATGGGGCACTCCCCACAGATCCGTAAACCCCTTAGGCGGAGGCCCAGATGGGGGCCCGCCGAAGCTCATGCCGGCAGGCATAAAAAGCGGGAATGGGCCAACCATTGCCGAGTACGACTCTTCCGGCTTTGGCATTCCCATGACATAGTCAGGCCACTCGCCTTGTGAAAGGCCCAAATACATTTCCTTTGGTGTTCTTGCCACTGCAATTTCCTCCTTAATGCACAGAAAATGAATATTCTAAGCACTATTTTTTGCAATTATAGCACAACATTCAAGCTGGCTGAGAAAATGCCGGCAAAAAATAGGCAAAAAAAGGGCGTTGCCACCCTTCCTGCGCATTGCAGCTTACTTAACATACTCAATTTGAACGTTTTTAATCATCCCCAGCTCCGAAGCCCCCTGGGCCAAAGCCCTGGAGCCTGTGCTTAGTGAGAATTGAGGCTCAACAGTCTCTATAAATGCGCCTTGGCCCAATGTGAATGCATGTGAGTACAAAACCTGGTTGTCCCAGCGAAGCGTTCCCTGAACCCTGGCTATATAAGTGCTTTCGCTGACAGGGCTTGCGCTGCTGTCAGTAAGATCCCAAATATACTCGACAGTGCCGGTTTTAGGGGTAGGCGAGGATATAGCGTCTATTTCTGAGGGCTGCATAGAGCCGATATCAGCCTTTTGAACATAAAGCGGTATTGAGTCAGGCCTTTTGCCGTAGCCGCCGTTAACCGTATATGAAGTTACGCAGACAGTTTTTACAAGTGTGCCGTCAAGGCCTTCTATCCATATAGCATATTGGTTAGATGCAGAGCCTGTCTGCTTTTCAAAGTCAAAGCGAATAATGAGCTTGCCGCTGGCCTGAGCGCCTGAGCTGCTGTCGCTGACTGTGCCAAATGGCCAGTCGCCAATTGCCCCAAAGTCATATACTTGGCTGTAGCCCAGCTCAAGCAGGGCATTTGCAGCTGCCTGGCTTCTTCTGCCGCTTTGGCAGTAGACGAATATTGCAGCGGCCTTGTCAGGAAGCTCTTTTTCAGCGCGCGCAGCAATTTCGGATCCGGGAATCAGAACTGCCCCTTGAATATGCATTGGTTTAAATTCATCGGGGTTGCGCACGTCAAGCAATACAAAAGACTCGCTCTGCGACATCATTTCGTGTGCTTCCTGGGCGCTAATGCGGATGTATTCTGCTTTTTGCACGCTCGTGCCAGGAGAATTGCTGGCACCACAGCCTGGCAAAAAAGCAAGCATAAGCGCAGCGCCTAAAAGCGCTGCCTTGTTAGCGCTCAACCGCTTATACTTCAAGCAGGCTTAGAATTTCTTCTTTTGGCCTTGCCCCTGATGCCCTTTGCACCATCTTGCCGCCTCTAAACACAGCCAGGGTAGGTATAGACATTACATTCAGGCTGCCGGCTATCTCAGGCTCTTCGTCTACGTTAACTTTGCAAACTTTTATATTATTCATTTCCTCAGCTATTTCATCAATAAAAGGTGATATAACCTTGCATGGGCCACACCAATCTGCCCAAAAATCGAGCAGCACGGTTTCTTCAGTATTTAGAACCTCATCAACAAAATTTTCTTTTGTAATTGTTATAATGGCCATTTGTTGCTCCTTTGCTTATTGATATTCGTTATTATTAGTATAACAACAATAATTGATTTTATTGCTATAGCGAAAAAAAAAAGATACATGGCCATCATTTGTCCACCTCCATATTTATTTCATAATATTTAATGATATAATATATGGTATATCGAGTTTAAGGCAGCGAATATTCACGATAACTAAATGAGCTGTTATACAATAACTGAAAAACCAAGAATTAGCTGTATAGAATTATTTCTACACAAACCTTTCTTTGGCAAGTTTGAAAGCATTTGGAAATCACAGCTGGTTCTGTAATATGCTTAAAGGCAGCCTACTGCCTTTATTATGCCGATAAGGAGGGGCGCATTCCTTGCCCACATAAGTGGTCGTTTCCAGCGCCGAAAAGATGGAAAAACAAAGCACTTCATGCCCGCAATGCGGCCATGAAAACCCGCTAACACAAATCCGATGCTCGAAATGCTCATCCCTAATTACCAGGGAAGCGCGAGAAGCGTCAAAAGGCAATTCTCTCCCTAGCTACCAGAAAAAAAAGGAGCAAGCCAGCTCTGTGCAAGGCAGCACAGCCATTAAAGTGCACCCTTCGAGAGCTAAAAAGAGCAATGCCGCAAAAAGCACGAAAACAGCTGCGTACACCCCTGCCGGATACCAGACAGCAAAATCGCGGCTTAACAAAACTGCAGCTGCTGAAGCTGAAGAAGCACAGGCTAAGCCTATAGAGCCGATTGCCGTACTGGCTGATGATGCTGCTCAACCTGCAAAGCAGCAAACAGCAGCTGAAAGTTTAGCTGAGAAGCTGTCTTCGCTGCAAGCGCAAACTGCAATGGCAAGCGAGCCTGCTAAGCAGGAAGCCGCTGCCTCGCCAACTGATGACAGCGAGGTGCTTGAAGCAGTCTTTGCAGAGGAGCTTGAGGAAGATGAAGGCATATTGGTTGTAGATGCTATCATTATCGAGCCGGAAAACAAGCACTTACAGCCAGAATCCCTTTCGAAAGGCGGCGAAGAAGCCCAATACTCTTCCCCAACTGTGCCCATCAATATGGACTTATTCGATGAGCCTGTCAGTGTTTATAAAGAAAGGGCAGAAGTGTCTGCCGAAAGCGATAGCGATATTGAAAGCAGCGCTGCCAATGCATTCGAGCTTGTTTCCATATCAGGAGACTTTTCGATTTCCATAGACAAGCCTGAGATTGTATTGGGAAGGGCAGCAAGCGCATCTGTGTACTTAAAGGACAAGCTTTATGTAAGCAGGCTCCATGCAAAGATCAGATTAGTTGGCAATAAGGTTTTTATCGAAGATATCAGCAATACAAACCATACATTTGTTAACAATGAATTTATTAAGAGAGGCTATATGGCCGAGCTTCAGGATGGGGACGAGATAGGGCTGGGCGGCAAAATAGTTAATGGATCCCGCCAAAATGATGCAGCTTTCTTCTACTTCCGATCTTCTGACTTTATAGCTATATAGAGTTAGCCAATAAGCAAGGCTGCTTATATATGATATAATTGCTTCATGCCGGATATTGCGCATAAGAGCAAAAAGCGAACGCTGCTTTTGCCAGTAATATGCTTTTTCATCAGCTTTTTATTCCTAGCCATGTATAGTGTCTTTGAGTTTGCGCCATCAGCAGGCGCGCATATTGGAAGCATTATGTGGCGCTATGGCGTAAAGGCTTCTGTAGCAGCCCTAAAGCTTGGCATTTGGTTTGTGAGCATAGCAGCATGTTTTGCAGCATGCTATTTTTTGTGCGTTATGCTGGGCGAAGAGCAAATGCAGGCTCGGGTTATGCACTGCTGCTTTGCCTACGCTTTTGCGCTCTATCTTATATTAGCCCTAAACATGCTTCTTATAGATCCCCTTTACGGGCGAAGCGCCTCAAATATTTTAAGCTGGCTTGATTACAGCCAGCTTGAGATGCGAAGGTATATTAGGCAGTCTACTAACTTCGTTCCTTTAAAAACATTGTATTTATATGCAAACGGGTGGCGCAGGGGCTATATTAGCAGCAAAGACGCGTTTAACAATATTATTGGAAATATCCTTGCCATGTCGCCTCTGTCGCTAATGCTGCCTGTCTTGTTTAAGAGCATGCGAAAGCCCTCACACTGCCTGTGCTGCATTTTTGTTTTTATATCGGCAATCGAGCTCCTGCAGTTAGCCTTGATGACCGGAGTGTGCGATATTGACGATTTACTGCTCAACATGCTCGGAGCTTTTTTATCAAGCTTTGTGTTTAATAAGCCCTCTGTTAAGCGGTGGATGAAACGCCATTTCTTTGTATCATATTAGGCTACATGCTTTCCGGCGCGCTTACGCCTATAAGCGACAGGGAGCTTCTAAGCACTATTCCAACCGCTTTCACAAGCGATAGCCGCGCAGCCCTAAGAGCCATATCATCATTGTTTACCCTCACAGCATTGTAAAAACTGTGAAAGAGCGTGGCCAGGCTATAAGCGTAGCGTGTTATGCGGGATGGATCAAATTCTATTGCCGCTTGGTAAATTTCCTTTGAAAATTCGCAAAGCTTCTTCAGCAGTGCCATTTCTGAAGGCTCGGCCAGCAGGCTTTGATCAATAGCGCCATCTTCCGCATTAATGTTTTTTAGTATAGACATAATCCTGGCATGCGCATATTGGACATAGAAAACAGGGTTCTCATTTGATTGCTCTACAGCAAGGCTTAAGTCAAAATCAATATGGGTGCTGGCATTGTTGAGGTTAAATATAAATCGCGCTGCATCAGATCCTACCTCATCGATAAGATCAGAGAGTTCAGCGATTTGCCCTTTTCTTTTCGACATCCTTACTGTTTCGCCGCCTTCTACAAGATGAACCAGCTGAATAAGAATGATTACGAGCCTGTTCGGGTCTATTCCAAGTGCCTGCATCGCTGCTTTCATCCTTGCGACATGGCCATGGTGGTCTGCGCCCCATACATTGGCTGCAATGTCAAAGCCCCGCTTATGCAGCTTGTCATAATGGTATGCAATATCTGATAGCATGTAAGTGGGAAGCCCGTTTGACCTAAGAAGGACTTCGTCTTTCTCACAGCCGAACTTTGTTGCTTCAAACCACACAGCGCCGTCCTTCTCGTATACAGCTCCATTGCCCCTAAGCAATTCCAGCACTTCGCCATTCGCTGATTCGTACAGAGTTGACTCAAAAAACCAGTTGTCGTAGCCGATGCCATATCTTAGCAGATCAGCTTTCATCTTGGCAATATTATGGCTAAGCGCATATTCGCTAAGGATAGCTTCCCTCTCACCATCGCTTTTGCTTTCAAGGCCATTATCGCTGCCGGCTGCATACTGCCTGGCAAGCTCCTTTATGTCATCGCCCATATAGCCATCTTCAGGGAATGGATAGCTTGCGTCTGAGAGCTGCATATACCTTGCAGAAAGGGACTGGCCAAATTTGGCTATCTGGTTGCCGGCATTATTAACATAGAATTCTTTTAGGACAGTCCAGCCGGCCTTTGCGAAAATGTTGGCAATGCTGTCGCCAACAGCGCCGCCTCTGGCATTGCCAATGTGCACAGGGCCTGTGGGGTTTGCGCTGACATACTCAACGATTATCGAGCGTGGCGCGTTTAGCTCTATTGAGCCATATTCCTCGCCATTTTTTAATATCTGCAAAAGCTCATCCTGGTATACAGCAGGAGCCAAAAAGAAGTTAATAAACCCGGGGTTTGCAACTTCGATTTTTGTTATAGGAGTGCCTGCTGCCTTAATTGCCCCAGCGATTTCGGAAGCAAGCGCTGTTGGCAGCTTCTTTGCCGCCTTAGCAGCCTTCAGCGCAATATTTGTGGAGAAATCGCCTTGTTCCGGAGACTTTGGCACTGAGATCTCTATATCAGCGCTTGATGCTTCACTGTCGATTTCAATGGCCTTTATCGCCTCCCTGACCAGGCTTTCCAGCCAGCGTTCTATTCTGAGCCTTCCATCCATTCAAAATGCCTCTTATCTTTTGTACTTTAGCTCGTTCTTTTTGGCATGCCTCTCAAATCCAAGCGATATAAGCCTTGATATAAGCTCGCTGTATGGAATGCCAGCGTTTGCGCATAGTTTTGGATACATGCTAATGTTAGTAAAGCCTGGCATTGTATTGATCTCATTAAGCACTACTCTGCCATCTTTCGTATAAAAGAAGTCAAGCCGCGACAGCCCTGACAGGCCCATTTCCCTATAAGCCTTTAATGCAGTTTGGCGAATCTCTTCTTCAGCCTGCTCAGGTATTTGTGCAGGGATTATTACCTCTGAGTCATCGCCTCTCAGGTACTTTGCGTCATAGTCATAAAAATCATTGCACGGCACGATTTGGCCTATGCCGCAAAATATCGGGTCTTCATTGCCGAGCACTGCTGCTTCTATTTCAAAACCGTCAATGAATTCTTCGACAAGCACTTTGCTGCTGTATATAAATGCTTCGTTAATTGCATGTGCCAGGAGTTGCCTGTCATACGCTTTGGAAACGCCAACGCTTGATCCAAGGCTTGATGGCTTTACAAAGACAGGGTACTCAAGCTCCGACTCAATTTTTTCAATAGCCTCATGCGCGCTATCCAGCACCAATCCATATGCCATGGGGATGCCTAGTGGGCGCAGTATTGCTTTTGTAATGCTTTTGTCCATGCAAGCTGCGCTTGCCAGCACACCGCAGCCGACATAAGCTTTGCCCATCATTTCAAACAGCCCCTGTATAGTGCCATCCTCTCCATATGTGCCATGAAGCACGGGGAAAAATATATCGATATCGCTAAGCGGGCCGTCAAATAGCGAACCAACGGGTGCTGCCGTTGAAGCATCTGCCTGCCAGCTTCCGTCCGGTATATTTTCAGGATCGCCGGTATACAATAGCCATTCGCCTTGTTCGGTAATGCCAACGTATGTAGCCTCAAAGCTGTCCGTGTCAAGCGCTTTTATAACATTATAAGCAGACAGCAGGGATATTTCATGTTCTCCGCTCCTGCCTCCAAACACTATGCCAACGCGTTTTTTTGTGCCCATTAATTAATTCCTTCCATTTTTTATTGCTCAGTTATGCATGTAATATGCCAATTCATTATTAGCCTTCTGATGCCCCTGTATAATTATGGTTATGCAAGAATTCCTTTTTTATATCATACAGAGCGTCGGAAAGATCAACATGGTATTCGTCCGGGTTGTTCAGGCGAAGCACTTCCTCCCAGAAGCGCCCTTGCTGCTTCTTATGGTAGGCTTGAATTTCATGCAGAGGAATATGCCCGTACACCAGCTCTCCGTCTATAAAAACAGGCTGCAGCATTTCCTCTGTGTAAAACCCCTCAACTACACGGGTCTTGTATGTGAAGAAAGGATGGTATATCCTAAGCGGCTTTTGTGTATCAAGCGTTTCGTGATCCAGCATCACCAGATCCGCAGTCGCTTTGCCTGAATTCTTGTTAAACAGCCTCAGAACCTTTTTATAACCGGGGTTGGTCATTTTATATGGATCATCTGATAGCTTCATTTTATCGTAGCTAACGCCGCCCTGATCAAGCCTCGCGAGCTTATATACGCCTCCAAGGGCTGGAGATCCCCATGCAGTTATCATCCTGGTGCCTACGCCCCATGAGTCAATTCTTGCCCCGTCGTATTTAAGCTGGGCTATTGCCTGTTCGTCCAGGTCGTTAGAGGCAACAATTGCCGCAGTGCTCAGGCCTGCTTCATCCAGCATGACTCTGGCCTTTTTTGACAGGTAGCTTAGATCCCCTGAATCCAGCCGGATGCCATAGCTCTCAGCAAGCCTGCCCTCTTCCTTTAGCTCCAAGAATACTTTAATGGCATTTGGCACACCGCTTCTTAGCGTGTCATAGGTATCTACAAGCAGCGTCATGTTAGGCGGGTTAAGATCGCAGTACGCTTTAAATGCCGTGTACTCATCTTGAAAGCTCATAACAAACGCATGCGAAATAGTGCCTTTTGATACTACGCCAAAAGCATGTTCAGCCTCCACATCGCTTGTTCCGACGCATCCGCCGATTATGGCTGCCCGTGAGCCATTTAGGCCGGCTTCAGTGCCATGCGCCCTTCTAAGGCCAAAGTCTATTACCGGATCGCCTTGGGCAGAAGCGCATATTCTGGATGCCTTTGTTGCTATAAGCGTCTCGTGGTTAACTATCGCAAGCAGCGCCGTCTCAATTATCTGGGCTTGAATAATAGGCGCCTTCACCCTTACTAAGGGCTCATATGGAAAGACAACGTCACCCTCGCGCATTGAATACAGTTCACCGGTAAAGCGCATATTTAAGAGATATTTCAAAAATCCGTCTGATAGCTCCGGGTGGTTTGACTTAAGCATTGAAATGTCATCGCTGTCAAAGTTCAGGTTTTGTAGGTATGAGATTGCATTCTCAAGCCCTGCAAATGCTGTATACCCGCCTTCAAATGGGTTTCTTCGAATAAATAGATCAAATACTGCAATGTCATCAGCCATGCCTTGCTCATAGTAGGCGTTGCTGACACTTAGCTGGTAAAAATCTGTAGACAGGCTTTGTTTGCGTTGAAGAGGTTGCATATTTATTGTCCTACTTATTAATTTTGCGCATGGTTTTTTTGCGCGTGTTAATATATTAGCAGTTTTATATGAAATGATAAAGGCTTTTTGAACAGATAAGCCACCCTATTGCCGATGCAAGCGCCTATGCAAACCTTTATCTGTTAGGCCATATCCCCTGATACAGCCAGCATGCTTTGCCCTTTATTGCGCAGATTTCATCAGAGCATTTGGCGCTGCCACTAAAGCCAAGCCAAATCATTCGCTGTAGCGCAAAAAGCAATGGTATAATAATGAGGCTCTCTGGAATGAGAGTATTAGGCATTATTAACCACGCTCACAAGCAATTAGCATAAGCAGCAGATGGCAAGCGCCTGCTGCCGGGATATTTGTAAAAATGCCCGGCATTGCCCATGCCGGAAGCGCTTTTCTAAGAATAAGCAAGCTTGCAATGGAATGAAGCGTGCTGATGATGGTATATAGCTTGGCACTTAAGGAACGAAATCAGGGAAATTTGTCAGCACAGCCTCAATGGCATTGCCCTGTGAAATACATAAAAACCTATATTTAAAGAAAGAGAATATTATGCCACAAAAGATTGGTTTTATAGGCTCCGGCAACATGGCTGAGGCAATATTTAGCGCCTTAATCAAGGCGAATGCAGTTCATGAAGAAGACATAGCTGTAACCGACGTCTCAGAAAGCCGCCTTAATGAGATTTCCAGCACCTACAAAGTTGAGTGCATTCAAAATAGCAAAGAGGATAATGGCGGGGCAGTCAGGCTCGCGCAAATGTCAGATGTAATTATTATGGCTGTAAAGCCGCAGCACTGTTTGCCAATACTAAAAGCACTGTCGCCTCTTGGCAATGGCAAGCTTGTTATATCGATAATGGGCGGCATTGCAACATCATTCCTGGAAGAGGCACTTTCCAATGCCCGCGTTGTGAGGGCAATGCCAAACACTCCGATGCTCGTGCTTGAAGGGTGCTGCGGGCTGGCGAAGGGCAAGTATGCAACACAGCAGGATTTCGAATACGCCTACTCGCTCTTTAGCAAGATTGGCATTGCAGTTTCTATTGACGAAAGCCTAATGGACTCTCTCACTGCGATAAGCGGCTGTGGGCCTGCTTTTGCATATATGTTCATTGAATCTCTGGCTAATGCCGGCGTTCTGCTTGGGATAAGTTTCGAAGAATCCCTTAAGCTGGCAGCGCAAACGCTGCTCGGGGCATCCAAGATGGTGCTGCAGACAGGAAAGCACCCTGCTATGCTTAAAGATGAAGTCTCAAGCCCGGCCGGCTCTACTATTGCTGGAGTGCTCTCGCTTGAAAATGATGCTTTTCGCGCTTCAGTCATCAATGCTGCAAAGGCTTCAATGCAGAGAATGGCTGAAGTTGGCAGGCAAGCAGGAGAATCTTAAGGCGCATAGCCGCGCTTAGCGGAGTGCCCGATCTTAAAAACTCCCTTATTACTTGATAAGGAGCAATTTAACGTGGAATTCAAACCTATATTTTCGCGCGAAGACGAGCTGAGGTACGCAGGCGAACTAATCGGGAAAGAAGAATCGCTGCGCAATGCAATAGCTGAAAAGATTCCACAGGCCTTTGTACGGAAATTGGCAAAGGCGAATGGGATCAGCCAAGAGCGCCTAAATGAGCTATATGCAGAAGCGAGGGATTCAGCCCCGCCTATTGGCAAGGGAGCCGATCAGCGTGTTGGCGAAAATATGCCCAAAGGCGAGCAGCAGGAACTCTGAATGCGCGAAATGCATACAGAGCAAAAACTATTGCTTATTCAAGAGCTTGGATGTGAGAAGCCTGCTTGCTTCGGTACAGCAGCGGGCAAAGCCGGGCTTCCGCTTGGCGCAAACAATATCAGTGTAAAGTATGCCGCTGCAGCAAAAAGGATGGCTGCGGCTTAGCGTTGCCCAAGAAATAAAAAAACCGCGTATGCGGATTCTTTCATATGGTGACTCTGACCAGGCTTGAACTGATGACCTCTACCGTGTCAAGGTAGCGCTCTGCCAGCTGAGCTACAGAGTCACTTACAGCTATAATAATACATCAGGCAGCAGAATGAAATAGGGTAAATGCATTAATGCGCAATTTACTGCCAAGGCGAAATTTGGCAACTCTATCAAACATGCCCTTATGCACTGGCCATACTCCAGCAATGCGTACAGCTATTGCAGGCCGGCCAAAGCGCCTGGCACCCCTGCATAGGCTCCCAGATGCAATATATATCTCTAGCAGCTTCGCTAAGGCTGTGCGGCTCGCTTGGCTGCGCTGTTGCCTTGTTTTATCGCTCGAGACAATTTCGTTTATTGAAATGGCCGCTTCTGCTAATGATTATAATGAATGCCCTGCTTCAAAGGCGGTTTTTAAATGCTTATCCCAGTTCGCTTCCCGTACTTTCATGTCAGACTTAGCTGTAGAATCGAGTATGATAAAAGCTTTTTCTTTTGCCCTGTCAAATAGCCTGTCACCGAGCATAACGGTTTTCATGGCGTTATAATGGCCGTATTCTTTTAGATGCTGCAAAGAATGGCCAGCAGTACAGAGTATCAACGCTTTTTTTAGCTGCTTCATGCTTCTGTTTCCATAAGCGAAACCATAAGTCCAGACCCTGTTGAACCATCCAAGCAATTTCGCAGGGGCTTCGGTCCAAAATACAGGGTATATGAACACAAGCGCGTCACAGGAATTGATTTTATTTTGTTCCGTGGCTACATCATTCGGCAAAAGCAAATCATCTCTGTAATTTGCTTCTCGATAATACTCTGCTTCACTCATGTCGGTATTGAATCCCATCTTATATAAATCGGATATTATATATGAGTGTCCGGCAGCCGTTAAGCCTTCAATGAAGCTGTCACGCACATATCTTGTAAATGAATCTTCGCTCGGATGGGCATAAACAATAAAAACGTTCATCGATAGATCTTTCTTGTCGGTTTTATAAAAACACCATGTGCACGCTCGATTGATCGACAGCGCAGAAAACAGCCCGCGATGGTGGCTGCCTTGCCCGATTTTTTTTTGCAGCGCACTGTCAAGCAAAGCAAGCTTCAGTTTAGAGTGTTCCTGCGATGCGCTAAAAGCCATATGCTTGCCTATCGGGAATGCATCGCATCACAGGCTGCTTTTCGTGTTCTAGCTTGGATACGAAACCAGCGCCTTGGCGCTGTAGCCAGCCAGCTTTTGCATGCCTCCAAGTTCGGTAAGCTCGATAAAGGCAATGATGCTTGCGACTTCACCTCCCGCTTGCTCAATAAGCTTGGCGCAAGCGTACAAAGTGCCGCCTGTAGCAATTAAGTCATCGCACAGCACAACCCGAGCCCCTTTAGGTATAGCATCAATATGCACTTGCAGCGCATCAGTGCCATACTCCAGCTCATACTCATGCTGGTAGGTGGGAGCCGGCAGCTTGCCAGGCTTGCGAATGGGGATAAACCCAACACCCAGCTTATAAGCAAGCGCTGTGCCAAACAGAAACCCTCTGGCTTCAGGCCCGGCGATTAAATCTGCCTGGCCATCTATAAGCCCTGCCATCTCGTCAACTGCATATGCAAAAGATTCACCGTCTTTTAGCAGAGTGGTTATATCTTTATAGCTAATGCCCTCGATTGGGAAGCCTTCAATAACGCGTATTTTTTCTTTATAGTCCATAGTCAATCGCAGCTTCTTTCTAAGTAAATTTATTGGGGTGCAGTTTCAATAGCTCTGTCGCCGATTAATTCTAGCATGATTTTTGATGAGTATATATTTTTTTGCTCAGGAGAATCAACAAGGCTTACTTTTAGCTTGCCTTCCATTGAGCTGTAGCTTAAAAAGCCAAGTTCAGCCATAACGTCCAGGCTTGCATACAGGCTGAACAGATCGATCTTTGACTCAAGCTTGGTGTTTAGAAACCTGACGAATTCACCGGCATTGCCGCCAAGGGCATCAACCAGCTTGGCGTGCTTGTAAATGTGGGCAATTGTTGTTCTTGTAATGCTGGCTTGTATTCTATAAGGCATGCTCTCGATAAATACAGGGTTTCGTATGCAGCCTAACAAGCCCTCATCAATGCCATAAAAGCAAGGCGGATCAAGGAAGTATGCAGTATTGGCATTAACAGAAGCACTTCCTATAGGGTTTGCCAATAATACGGCATTATCGCTGGCCGCGTTAGCCAGCTCGCCGTAATATATGGAGTGGGGCGTGTTGTTGTGGGCGAAATACCGAATGCACCTCATAAAGGCTTCCTTGCCATAGACTATAAAAAGAGCTCCTTGCTTGATGCCAAGGCTAAGCGCATTCTCAAGTGGCAATGAATCATATTCGCTTGGATAAAAGCCTGGCTGGCTGTCAACTGAATAATGAAAAAGCTTGTGCAAGGAATTGTAATAATCGTCAGGGCAGCTTATATGGCTAACTATGGCTTTTGCATCCAGCTGCAGGGATGTTTCTCCTCTGAAGGTATTAATCTCAGCACTGGCTATTAGATCAACAGGCATATGCGGCGCCAATTCCGTGAGCTCGCTTGCCATGTTGTAAGCAATCACTGAGATGCTGTGGCCGTCAGACACTGCCTCCATGCTGGCATGGTTTTTCATCTTGCCGATAGCTTTCTTATTTCGAAGGCTGACATTTTCAATCAGAAGGCTGGGCTTTGGGTTGCCCAGGCCAAAAGGGGCCATTTTTTCAAGCTCGCTTACTGATTTGAAGCTTATCTGTGAAAGCGATGCTTCAATATCATAAAAGCAGCTGGCAGAAGGGTTAAGGCTCAAGCCGAACTCCTCGGCTGCTTCATTTGCCTTGATTGCCGCTTCGGCAAAGCTTTCCTTTTCAAGCGAAAACCCTGCTGCTTGGGGATGCCCGCCAAAAGCTGTAAAGCAGCTTGCTGCCCTTTGCAGTATCGAGTACAAGTCGATGCCGGGCACGCTGCGCGCTGATCCTTTATAAATGCCGGAGCTTTCGCAAACAACGGCGCAAGGCCTGCTGTACTTTTCTGCAATCCTGCCGGCAGCAATGCCAATAACGCCTTCATGCGCCTCTTCGAGCAACACAAACAGGATTCTGTGCTGTTTGTGAAGGCCGTTTTGCTCAATAGCTGAAATAGCAGCTTCGATTATTGAGTCTTCTTCCTGCTGCCTCTTCAAATTGAGCTCGTCCAGGGCAGTAGCAAGGGCCTTGGCGCGATCTTCAGACTCGCTAAGCAGCAAGCTTAATGCAATGCCCGCGCTTTCCAGCCTACCGGCTGCATTTATTCTCGGGGCAAGCTGAAAAGATATAAAAGAGGAGCTAAGCGCAGATTGGCTTTTGCATACTTTCACAAGCTGCTGAAGGCCTATGTTTTCGCCTTGCCTTATGTATTCGATGCCCAGGCTAGCGATGATCCTGTTTTCGCCCTCAAGGGGCACAACATCTGCTATCGTCGCTACGGCAGCAATGGCTACAAGCTCACGAAGCTCGCTAAAGCTCCAATCGCACAATGCTTGCGAAAGCTTCATGGCAACAGACGCCCCGCATAAACCCTTAAAAGGGTACTCAGAGCTTTCCAAAGCCGGATTGACAATAGCATCAGCCGGCGGAAGCTCTTCAGGCCCGATATGATGGTCTGTTATAACGAGGCTGATGCCGTACTTTTCCGCCAGGGCGGCAGCGCTAACGGCTGAGATTCCATTGTCAGCCGTGATAATCATGCCGACTCCGTCTTCATAAGCTTTCTGCACTATTTGCGGATTGAGCCCGTACCCGTCAGTAAACCTGTCCGGCAAGTACACAGAAAAATCAGCGCCAAGCTTTGCAAGCATCTTATGAAGTATCGCAGCGCTGCAAACCCCATCGCAGTCATAATCGCCTACAGCGCGTATTTTAACATTGTTTTTAACAGCCTGGTTTATAGCTGCCTTTGCTTGTTGCATTCCTTCCAAAAGGTAGGGGCTGTGCAGGTTAACAAGATCCGGCATAAAGAATTTTTCAGCCTCATCAATACCCTTTATGCCCCTGCTCACTGCAATGCTGGCAGTGATGCCGGCAATGCCAAGCTGGTTTGAAATCTCCCTGGCAGCATCAGCATCAGCCCTTTCACCCCTTTGGCGAATAATCATGGTATGCAAAAGCTATGCCTCTGGCTTCCAACTGCTTTTTAGTGAGACAGTCATGTTGAAAACCAGGTTTTCGCCTGATGACAGCTTGGAGTCAAGGACATAAAAGCCTTTGCGCAAGAACTGCCATCGGCCTGAGGGCTCTGTTGCGCCAACAGCCGGCTCAGCGTATGAAGTTTTCTCGATGATCGAGTCCTTGTTAATCTTATCGAGTATGCCTTCGCCAGGCGCGCTGGCATTGTAAAGATCAGTAAATCCCCGAGTCGTAATAGCAACAGCGCTTGGCGCATGAACCCAATGTATAGTCCCTTTCGCCTTTTTGGCAGATCCGGTGCCGGACTTCGTCTCAGGGTCATATACTGCCTGAACAGACATGCCGCCATTTTCATCAATGCTATAGCCGGTGCATTTAATAATGTAAGCTCCGATAAGGCGAACTTCATTGCCAATATAAAGCCTTCTGTACTTTGGCGGCGGCTCGATTTCAAAGTCTTCCGCTTCAATATACAGCTCCCTGCCAAAAGGCACATCCCTCTCAGTCCCATCATCGTTTGCTATTTTGAGAATCTCATGCTCACCCTCGGGATAGTTCTCAATGACAAGCCTGATAGGCTCTATCACAGCCATTGCTTTCGGGCTGATTTTTTGCAAATCTTCCCGCACAAAGTAGTCAAGCTGCGCCCTTGGAACGATGGAGTTGGATTTTGCAACCCCAACCTCTTCGCAAAACCGCCTTAGGGCAGCAGGAGTAATGCCCCTTCTTCTGATGCCTCTTAGGGTAAACAGCCTCGGATCGTCCCATCCGTCAACTATTCCCTGGTCTACAAGCATCTTGATATAGCGCTTGGATGTGAGGGCATTTTCGATTGCCAGCCTGGCAAACTCTATCTGCCTGGGCTGGTTTTCCTTGTAGTCGTCAAGATTGTTGAGCACCCATTCATACAGCGGCCTATGGTCTTCATACTCAAGCGAGCATAAAGAGTGGGTAATGTTTTCAATGGCATCCTCAATCGGGTGGGCATAGTCATACATAGGGTATATGCACCACTCATCGCCTGTCATATGGTGGGTTTCATGAAGTATCCTGTACATCACAGGGTCTCTCATATTCATATTAGGGCTGGACATATCTATTTTAGCCCTGAGCACTCTTTCCCCGGCTTTGAACTTTCCATCCTTCATTGCAGTAAACAGCTCTGCATTTTCTTCAATGCTTCTGTCCCTGTACGGGCTTGGCACCCCCGGTTTGGTTAATGATCCCCGGGTAAGCTTGATTTCGTCCGGGCTCTGATCGTCAATGTATGCCAGGCCCTTTGCTATGAGCTCATGTGCATATTCATACATCTTCCCAAAGTAGCTGGAAGCGTAAAACAAGTTGTCCCAATCATAGCCAAGCCATTTAATGTCTTCTATTTGGGACTCAGCGAACTCTTGCTCTTCTTTGGCAGGGTTGGTGTCGTCAAAGCGCAGGTTTGTTTGCCCGCCATATTTTTCTCTGACAGAAAAGCTTATATAGATTGCTTTGGCATGCCCTATGTGCAGATAGCCGTTAGGCTCAGGCGGAAAGCGGGTAATAAGCTTTGCTTGTTCATAAACGCCGTTTTTAATGTCATTTTCGATCTCGCTATAGATAAAATTGCTTTTTGGTTCGCTCATTGTTTTTCCCCGTTTGCTATGAATTACTTTATATCCTTTATCAAAAAAAGCTAAAAGTTCCTGGTTATGGCAAAGGCTTTTTCTTTATTGCCGCTTGCCTTCGCGGATATTTGCCGGGTGTTTGCGCTGTTTTCGTATAAATCGCCAATTTTCGCTCTATATCACCCTCCAGGCTGTAGCTCTTTATATTCGGCCCTTCAAGCCCAAGCAATTCAGCAGCGCCTTGTGCGAGCTGCAATTCGCTCTCTAAAGCCTTGCCTTTCATGGCAATAAACACCCCGCCCGCCTTTACAAATGCTGCGCAGTATTCCAGCGCCTGAGGCAGTGGCGCCAGCGCTCTTGCCACTGCAACATCAAAGCTCTCTCTGTATTCATCTATATGGGCGGCAACTTCAGCCCTCATTACGATATACTCGCCTATATCGGCCCCTGTTTTGAGTGCTATGCGCATAAGCGCATCCATTTTCTTGCGAATGCTGTCAAGGGGCATTACGAATATATCAGGCCTGGCGATTTTGAGCACAACAGCCGGCATGCCGGCCCCTGAGCCTACGTCAATAACTTTCGCGCCCTGGGGTATATAAGGCTCAAGCGCCAGGCAGTCCATGATGTGCATGGACCAGAATTCACTCAGATCCTTAATCGAGACAAGGTTTAACAGCTCATTTTCTTCCAGCACAGCCTGTGCGTATTTATCCAGCTGCTTTTTAATGTATTTGTCCATATATATTATTGACCGGATTTTGACAGCTTTTCAGCTATTGACGATGCTATCTTATAAGCTTCTTTCGCCCATTCTACATAGCCTTTTATGCCGGCAGGCTCAAAAGGCTCTGTGAAAGCCATCGTTTCCTCAATTACCCGGGCTATCTGCATAAAGCGTATTTTCCCGCCTAAAAAGCTTTCAACAGCTGCATCGTCTGCAGCTGCCATAGCTGTGGCAACAGAGGGCTTCTCTTTCATCGCCCTGTATGCCAAGCCCAGGCAAGCAAACCGGCTGGCATCCGGCGGCTGAAAGCTAAGCGACATTGCCCTTGAAAAGTCCAGGCTCCCTGAAAGGGAGGCTTGCCTGTTCGGGTATGTAAGAGCGTATTGGATGGGAACCCTCATGTCAGGCAAGCCCATTTGCGCTATCACAGCTCCGTCTATGAATTCTACAGCAGAGTGAACAATGCTCTCAGGGTGGACTGCGATTTGGATATCATCCTCGCTGATGCCGAAAAGCCATTTCGCCTCTATCCACTCAAAGCCTTTATTCATCATTGTCGCTGAGTCAATCGTGATTTTTTTGCCCATCTTCCAATTAGGGTGGCTCAAAGCGCTCTGTACTGTTACATTCTCCAGCTCATTTGCAGGGGTATTCAGGAATGGGCCGCCTGATGCTGTCAGTATTATCTTTTTCACAGCATTCGGGCTGGCTGCAATGCACTGAAAAATCGCGCTATGCTCGCTGTCAACCGGCAGTATTCCCGCTTTCATGCGTTTTGCCGAATCCATTATCATTGAGCCGGCGCACACGAGGGATTCTTTGTTGGCAAGAGCTATGTCTTTTCCGGCTTGTATGGCAGCATATACGCTCTCCAGGCCGCTCGTGCCGGAAGTGGCTGCAAGCACCATGTCAGCTTCTGTTTCAACTGCAGCAAGCAAAGAGCCTTCTCCGGAGTATATTTTGACAGGATACCCGGCAAGGCGCGCTTTTAAGGCTTCAGCGGCGCTTTTATCGGCAACAGCTGCAATTTTAGGCGAGAATTCAATGATTTGGCGCTCAAGCAGGCCTATATTGCTGCCTGCTGCCAGTGCAGCCACTTTTATATTGCCAAGGTGGCGGATGACATCTAAGGCTTGAGTGCCAATTGAGCCTGTTGATCCTAAAATGCTAATAACTTCTGCCATTTTTTTGCCTCTTAATATTTCGTCCATGATACCACAGTACAGCCTAAAGTTCAACGAAGGCTATAAATGCACGATAGCACGCTGTTTTTCGACATTTGCCAAGATATTTTGAAGTATCGCAAATTTGGCGCGAATACTTCGGGCATCAGGGGCATTCGTATAATAAAATACTTGATCCCGGCAATGATCCCCTCGAAAAGCCAAACTGCTTTTTCCTCTATTTTTATTTGTACAAAAGCAGCAGGCAGACGCAAATATATCGCAAGCTGTATAATTATGGCTAAATGAGATAGCAAGGATTTGCTTGAAAACCAGTTTTTCTCTTTGCTAAAATATCCTTGCCAGTATTTTCGGCTAATAATAGAACTCTTGTTGCTGATTTTTTTAAAAGCTGTGCTGCTTGGCACTTTTAAGCAGCAAAAAATAACCGGGGCCGAGAGCGCCAGCTAAACCCGGGCAGGAATGGAGCGAATTCCAATGGAGGCCAAAGCGAAAAGCCACGCAAAAAAAACGCTGTCAGAAGGCAGCTTGCCGGTTATCGTGTTTTCATTGTTTTTTTCATGGCTGCTATCGTTCTCTTTTGATGGCCAGGTTTTGCATGCCATAACCAGCTGCTACGAAGTTTCAGCTCAGCCATATGCATTCGGCGCCATGGCTTCCCACTTTGCAGGGCTTGCTACATGCAGCCTGTATGTTACGAGCATAAAAAAAGCCAAAAGCCTTATATTGGCTTCAATAGCGTTTTGCATTGCTGCCTCTTGCGTTTTTTTTTCGGCGCCATCGTTTTTGTGGAAAGCTGCATTGCTTTCAGCCTCGTTTCTCGTCGGGGCCTGCGTAGCAGCATGGGGGTTTTATTTCAAGAATTGCTTTTCAAACGAGGATCGGGCCGGTGCAATTGCTTCCTGCCTTATTTTTTCAAATGCGCTTATGGTGCTGATAAATTTGGCAGCGATGCATTTATCTGCGCAAGCAGGGTTAGGATCCTCAATTTTTGCCCTCTTTGCAGCGTTCGCATTTGCGCTTAAGCTGCCAAAAGCCAGCCAGGCGCCAATTGATCTAGAGGCTGCCGGGCCGCAAGGCGAGGGGAGAGCAAGTTTAGCAGGCCCGCTCGCGTTTATATGCCTTTTCATATTTGCAGCCACGATAAGCTCAGGGCTTATGTACCAAATTGTGAACCCTGAATTTGCCCACCTTAAGATTCTGGCAAGCTGGTATTGGGTTGTGCCGTATATAGGAGCCATGCTTATCATGCGCCGCCGCCCCGGCAGCTCTAAGCGCGCTTATTCGCTGTATATATCAATCGCCATGACAGGCTTTTCATTCATACTGTTTCTCCTGCTTGGGCGCGGCTGGCAGGATTACCTTGTCATCAATACTCTGATGCTTGGCGCATGCGGCATTCATGATCTTTTCTGGTGGAGCATTTTAGGCCAAATGCTTGAGTTTGGCAGCAACCCTGCTTTTGTCATGGGGGCAGGCCTTGGCGCTAACGTGATGGGGGTCCTCATAGGCGGGATTGCCGGAAGCGAATTCGCCAAATCAAGCTCCGGCACTCATAACAGCACCCTGCTTGCGCTTAGCGTTGTATGCGCAATGCAATTAATGCTGCCTGCGCTGAGCAGCCAGCTGTCCAAGCTCCTGGAAAGCCAGGCCTATACAGCGCCTGGCAGCAAAGCTGGGCCGAAGCAAAAGCAGCAGGCAACAGCGCTTGGCATTGCTGAGCAGCTAACGGTTTCCGAAAACAAAGTTATGCTTTTGCTGATTCAGGGAAAGCCGTATAAGGCGATTGCCAGCGAGTTGTCAGTGAGCGAAAACACCATTCGAACCCATGTGAAAAGCATATATGCCAAGGCAGGGGTGAGCAGCAAAGCAGAGCTTTCCTATCTGGTGCTAAGCCAGCAGCAGGCGGCTGGCCAAAAGTAGCCGGCCGGAAGCAAAACCGCTTTTATAGCAGATGCAGCTAATATCACATGTATATGTGAGGCACACTTATATCCGGCTGTTATAAAATAGAAGCGAAGCTGCGGGCGAAAAAGCAAAAGGCGGCGCTTAAATCTTAGTAGGGGAGAAGCCTTATTTATGAATAAACTAAAGCCGGCAATTATAGATGCCTTCTTGGCGCTGGCGGTGGCAGGTGGCATCGGGTTAAACATATACGCGTACCGCCCGGATTCCAGCGCGGCAAGCGAGAGCGTTCGAATAGAAGCCCCCGGCACTCTGGGCCAAGAGATCGAGGATTCGGCCGGTACAAATCTTTTGCCGTCAGAGATAAACGGCGCTGAAACGCTGCCTGACGCCCAAACGCAAAACAGCTATTCGAGCTTCTTTGGCTATGCTGAAGGCGAGAAGGCGTCTATTGGCGACTTTTTCTGGTTTACGGAAAGCGTGAAATGGGATGGCCTGCCAAAGGGGAGAGCCGTAATTTCTGATTTTAGCCAAGTTGCCGGCTATTGGAAAGCTTACACAGAAACGGTTCAGATGTTTGAGGGCGAGCAAGAGGAACTGGAGTTTTTCAACGTTGAAATCAGCGGCGATGCCGCCAACGCGAAATTTACTTACCACACTAAAGGCTTTTTTGGCTCGAATATGGCTACAGGGGAAGACTACGATGTCTCTTTTAGAGATAAAGAGGCCTACATCGGTAGATTTTCCGGAAGCGCGCTTATCGCTGGCGACATCGATACAAAAGGCGTGAAAATAAATATCATGAGCTTTTACGCCATAAATGGCAGCCAATACGGCGTGGGCGAAATAACCTGGATATCAGGCGAAAAACAAAATATTGCGCTCGTGCGCCCATGAGGGATAAAGCGGCATTGCCAGGCAGCTAAATTGATATAAAAAAGAAAATGGCATTTCGGCAAATAAGGAAGGTTTAAGCGAAATGGAAAGGTTTTGTGCACACTGTGGAAAAGCCCTGATGGAAAGGGCTAAGTTTTGTATTGAATGCGGCGCTGAAGCTGAAGGGCCGGATGGCAGCGAGACAGTGCTGAAGCTGCCAACAGGCCTTGAGGGCGATCTTGATCAGGGCGCCAAGCCCGGCTCCCCTTTGCTGACGCTGCAAGCTGAAAGCCAGGATACAGGAGGCTTTGATCCGGCGCATGATCAAGGCCCAGCCCGGAATGAACAGCGAAAACAGCAGCGCCGCCGCCAACAAGCGCCAAAAGAGCCCCTGCCCCGAAAGAAAAATGGCAGTTGGATACTGCCGTACCGCATCATTTCGTCTGCGCTTGCAGTTTTATTGCTGATTACCGGCACAATAGGAATCAGAAACCGGAGTGCAAGCAGGGAAGGCGTGAGCGACGGCTTTAGCAGCGCGAGTTCAGTCTATAGCGACGATGGCGATGTTGCTGAGGATTTTTTGTCTTTTGATGATGGCATCGCAACAGTTGATGTTGACATAGGCAGCCTGGACAGAGCATTTCTTTCAAGCCAGACTATTTACCCATCAGGCCAAGAGCAAGCTATTAGCCTGGGAGAGGCTACGCTTCACCTCCCAGAGGGCTTTGCAAGCCAGGACATGGTTGTTTCGCTTAGCGAAATACAAAGCATGGCCGGCCTTGAGGGGCTGGATTACGGCAAAGTCTATGACCTGTCTGTCGGGGAAAGCGGTGAGCTGGGCGATACCATTGGAATTACGATTCCGTATGACGCGAACGCGGTAAGCGATCCTAAAAATGAGCTCATTGCCGCACGCTGGGATGAAACCTCAGGCTTTGTAGGCATCCCGTTCACAGTGAACGAAGCCAACAGCACAATTACAGCCTACACCGACCACTTGTGCCCTATTGCACTGGTGCCGATTCTGTATAAGCTTACTGCCGGCACGATCGTATATTCTATAGCTGCAAAGAATGCCTGGGATTGGGTAAAGCGCACCGATATAGGCAGATTCGTATTGGGCGCGAAGTATACTTCGCCCAACGGGCATTTCCACATTCTTTTTGACAGCATGCAAATGCTGGAAAAGTACGATCCGGATAGGGCGGCTCTAGTGAGGCGCGCGGTCCAGTCGATAAGAACCGGCGAGTCGATCGTAACGATTAGCAACGGAATCGATCCATTCATGAATCCAAAGCCTCCAAAGGACATTTATACAGGAACGCTGACAAAGGAGGAAGAGGAGGCTACCCTCAATTTAATAAAAGAGAATTACATAATGCCGCCCGAGGGCGCTGCACTGCTTGAAAGGCTGGGAAGGGAGCTGGACAGCTATTACGAGAGCTACAGGCCTACTGAGCTCACCAATGACGATACAGGCTATTGGGCTATGATGTATGATGACACTCTGTCAACTAAGGCCAGCGAATTCGGCCAGGCAATATGCCAAATACGCGTAAAGCTTTCCGACTATGACAGCAAAGCAGGATCTGAGGAGATGCGCTACCAGCTGGCATACCAGGTTTTTGAAACTTTGCTGGGCAGAATGTACGGCATCGACACCTTTGCAAAGGAATATAGCGTATATGGCTTTTTTACGCCGCTAAAGTACTTAATGCGCGGAGGCGAGTCCCCTGTTTGGCTTAAAAGCGTGTGCAGGTATGCAGCTGAAACATACGCGCTTGGCAGAAGCGCAGATCAATACAAAAAATCCGTATCTACGGATTTTCTGCGCCATGACCTCGAAAGCTCCGATGGGCTGCAGGTTGTTGCCAATACGCTTAGCCATGTAGCAGCCTTTGAAGATATGGCGGCTATAGTGCCCTACTTCATAGACAAGGTGCTGGGCATGCATTTAGGGAGGGTTATATACAGCGTTTTTTCTGATGTATCCGGCTCGACGTATTCGCAGGTCGCCAGAGCATGCGGCTATGGCGAAAACTATTTGGCCTTTTACACAGATTTTGTATCATTCTATATAGACGGCACTGATTTCAAAAAAATCCCTAACAATGAGATTTCAGCTTTTAATGATGCGCCTGCTGTATCATTCTTTCATGACAGCCAGCAATATAAAATCACAACAAAAAATGTTGCCAAATCATCAGCAAACCTTCTTGTATGGACAAGCGGCGAATGCGTAGCAAACGCTGACGGGTCAGTAATTGCAAAGCCGCCCAGCGGAGTGCTTAAAATTGCAGTTATTTATACCGGCCCTGTAGAAGACGGAAAGCTCAGGATAATGCAAGTGTATGAAGACGGGCGGGACGAAACAATCGCTGCAGAATTCGATCTGTCTAACTCATATTATTGGCAAACCGGCTTTGACAAATGGCGCACTGAGCTGTTTTATACGGAGTTATTGAATCTGCCAATGCAAGTAGGGCCCGAGGAGCTGGCAGGCACATGGGGCGATGCGCTCGCCTTTAACGTGCATAACATGTCTGTGCTGCCTGTGGTGTACCAGCTGAAAGCTTATATACCTGAAATCAATTACCCCGTGCTTGAAAGCCTAAACCAAAGCATAGATCCGAACGTGGCGCATGAATATTCCTTTACGCTGCCTGTAACGCAAAACTACGCCGTCGGCCCGTTTAATTATCTGACGCTGGTTGTAGAGCTTAGCGATATCGACTTTTTGCCAATAACAACAAAGGCTATAAATATAAGGCTGACTGCCCCTGAGCCTCCAGCCCCGACGGTTTATAAATGGCCCTCCGATTTTCTGGGAACAGCCTTAAGCGAGTACAAAGGCACACTGACAGGGCTGAGCGTGCATGAAGGAACGCAAGGCCAATACGCCTGGAAAGCTGCTGTGCTTCTTGGCGGCAAGCGTGATGAGGTTATCAGCTATCTGAACGGCCTGGTAAGTGAGTCTGCGAGCACGGAAGTTGAGAGCGACGGCAGTGGCAATGTCGTAATTACCCGGGTTCAAAGCTACCAAAACACTGTTTATACTTACAGGATCTCTGTTGCAGACGGCCCTTCGTTCGCTCCGCAGCTCGGCATTAGCGCTCCTGCAGGGTCATATATTGTGATAGTGACCAGGGGGCCAGGGCCATTTTACGACAACCCGCAGCCGGATTACTACAGCCCTGTCATTCCGGAAGGGGATTGATGCCATAGCTGCAATGATCCGGCATTGACCACTAAACGATACTACGATACGAAGAGAGCTCAATATGCGCAATAAACCTGTCCTGCCAAAAGACGGTGAAGCCAGCTTTTGCATTGCAGCAGCGGCTTTGCTTGTTGCCATCGCCATAGCTTTTTGCGGCTGTTACGATAAAAACCCACCGATAATCCGGGAAGAAACCGTCGACTTGGATGTTGACTCGCTGGACGGCCAGTGGGACGTGTACCTGGAAATCTGGGAGTCAGGCGACCGAACGAATGTTTACAAATCGCATTTGAGATTTAATGTATCCGCATCTGCCAAGGGGGGCTATGATTTTAGCGTATATCGGGTCAAAGAGGGGGCATTTCCTGAGAGCCTGTCCAAGCTGCAGGGCTTCAGGCCGGAGAATGTGAAAAGCTTGGGCCATATCACAGTCGAAAGCAGCGATACAGTGCATATTGCCTTTGACGGGCAGCCGGAGTATATTTTCAAAGTGTTCCTGGAAAAAAACGCAAACGGAAAAATGGTCGGGGCAGGCAATGTGCTCTCAGATCAAACAGGCCAAAAAATCATTGCTGCACTGCAAATGTCGCGCACAAGAAAGTGGCAGCATGCAACAGCCGAGCCTGATGCTTGTACAGAGGCAGGCAGCGAGAGCGTTATCGCAGGCTTTAAAGATTGCTGCGCAAAGCAGGCTGAAATAAACAAAAGCGAAATAAAAAGAGAGGCTTGGGAAGCATATGATGGAATCTGCCGCGCACTGTGAGCATTGCGGGGCCTACATGCGCGAGGGGGCAAACTTTTGCCCTGAGTGCGGCCTTGCCAGATCGGCGGCTATGCCGGCTCCAGGCGAATACAGCTATGAAACGGCAAGCAGCCTCTATAGCCGGAAAGCAATTATCGCAATAATACTGCTGGCATGGCTGCCGATGACTGGAATCGGCTTGCTGGTTGCACTTGCTGAAGGCTTTTGGTTCGTGCCAGTTATTATGGGCGGCATTGTGGCGCTTGCAGTCTATATAATCACATGGGCCTATAAGGGCAAGCAAAAGAAATGGGGTGTTGAGCGCACTTTGTGGGTCATAGCCCGGGAGGGCTATGCCTGCAGCTATCCGCCTGATGTAGCGAAAAGGCTCGCTATGCTGGGAATGGCATCAGTTGCAGCAACGTCTGGCAAGGCTAACCCCAGCGTTGTTTCGCATGGCATAAAAATGGCAAAGAATGCCGGCACGCTTATGCATGGTATGCCAATAAATCCATGGGGTGACTACATTAGCGCTGAGTATCGCCCTGAAAAGCTCGAAATAGCATTGCACAAGCCTTCAGGCCAAACTGCATTGATTTACGCAAACAATGGCAACTACGAGCATGTAGAGCAATTGGTCAGAATGTACATGGCGGGCAGCAGAAATAGCTATTAGCAATGAAAAATGCTTTCAAGGGCATTTTTTTGTCGAAATGCCGTGTTCTTTCATTTTCGGCACACGCTTTTTTACAGCATTTGCACTTTTGCCCTGGCTTTATGCCGGATTGCTCATAAAACCCCATTCCTTCCAATAATTTTGCATTGCAGCGATCCCACAGCCAAGCAGCAAACTGTGCTGCTTAGAGGCAATGATGGCAGCTTGCAGCCCTATAAGCGATTGAAAAAAGACATGCAATACTGAATTTCTTATTTGCGTTTTTTTCAAATTTTGCGAAAACTTATAATGATTGCTATATCATGATCGCGCATGAATCCTGCACTCAGGGCAACAGATGGTTATTTATCGAAATATCGCGCTAAAATATTGTAGACAGCGTCATTAATACAATAAAATTCTAGAAACAGCCAAAAATCTCTCTCGAAAATTTGAATGCCTGGCAGTAACTAATCATTGTTTTATTGCTGCTTTTTTGCTATAATCCATCCGGAACATATTTCTTTTGGTGCGATTCAGACAATAAAATATAGTATAACTCCTACTTATTTTCAAAAATGAAGCGCGCCAGCAAGCAACATAAGCATGTCAAGGAGGTTTCAATGGAAACTAAGATATTGTCTGTTTTGGAAGAAAGGATCTCCAAAGCGACAGAAAACCTGATTGCCATCGACGTAATGGAAGCGGAATATGCTAAACTGCTCGCGATTGGCCAGGAAAAGAATGCAGACTCGTGGATAACGAGGTCTCAAAACCAATCTCCGCATTGCAAATTTGGAGAAACAGGCGTATGCTGCAAAATCTGCGCAATGGGTCCTTGCCGCATAACCGCCAAGGCGCCTAAAGGCATCTGCGGCTGTGATGTTCATGGCATAGTTGCACGCAACTATCTGCGCTTTACAGCAGCCGGCTCAGCAACACACTCAGATCATGGCCGCGAAATCTGCCATACTCTGCACGAGACAGCAGAAGATGGAAACTACAAGATTAAAGATCCCGACAAACTTATCAGGCTGGCACAAGAGTGGGGCATAGAGACAGAAGGCAGAGACATATATGAACTCGCGCACGAAGTCGCATTTGAAGGGCTTCAAGAATATGGCAAGCCGTTTGGCACACTTCGCTTCCTCTCAAGGGCAACAAAAGAGCGCCAGGAAACATGGGCGAAGCTGGGCATAGAGCCAAGGGCTATTGATCGTGAAGTATCAACCTCACAGCATATGACCCATATAGGGTGCTCATCACTTCCCGATGTTCTAATTAAGCAAGCTCTTCGCGCCGGTTTGTCAGATGGCTGGGGCGGTTCTATGATGGGAACAGAGTTTTCAGATATCATGTTTGGAACTCCAAAGCCAATCGATACAGAGGCTAACCTCGGAGTTATTGACAAAGAATATGTAAACATTATGGTTCATGGGCATGATCCTTCTCTTTCAGAGATGATCGTTGAGCATGCCAATGACGCAGACCTTATTGCTCTGGCAAAGTCTGTTGGCGCCAAAGGCGTTAACATTGTAGGCATTTGCTGCACATCCAACGAAGTAACCATGCGCCACGGAATACCAATGGCAGGCAACTTCCTGCAGCAGGAGAACGCTGTGCTGACAGGGGCAATGGAAGCTGTCGTAGTTGACGTACAGTGCATCTTCCCAGCTCTTGGGCCGCTTAGCAAGTGCTTCCACACAAAATTCATAACTACTTCTGTTGTTGCCCAGATGCCAGATGCTGAATTCATTCGCTTTAATGCACAGACAGCTGGCGAAAATGCGCGCAACATCCTGACAGCAGCTATTGAAAACTTCAAAAACCGTGACCAAGAGGCTGTGTATATTCCACAAATGAAAGCTAAAGCTAGAGTTGGATACTCATGCGAAGCCATCATTAAGCAGCTTGATACGGTTACTTCTTCTTATATTGATGAACTCGGCACATGGAAGCCACTCATCGAGTGCATAGAATCAGGCGTGCTAAGAGGCGCTGTGGCCATGGTTGGCTGCAACAACCCGAAAGTAAGGGCTGACTTTGCACATATTGAGCTCATGAAGAAGCTGCTTAAGAACGATATCATTTTGGTTCTTTCCGGCTGCTCAGCACAATCAGCTGCCAAAGGCGGCCTGATGAACTTTGAAGCTAAAGACATCGCTGGTGCAGGCATTAAGCGCGTATGCGAACTCGCCAACATTCCTCCAGTGCTGCACATGGGATCATGCGTTGACATAAGCCGCATGATGATTCTCGTCAACCAAGTAGCTGATCAGTGGGGCATTGACGTTCCTCAGCTTCCAGTTGTTGGATGTGCGCCAGAATGGATGAGCGAAAAAGCTGTTTCAATCGGCAACTATGTTATCTCAACCGGAATCGACACATTCCTGGGAATCGTGCCTTACGTTGACGGTTCTGATGTTGTTAAAGATATCCTGACCAACCAGGCAAGAGATTGGACAGGCGCAGCCTTCACATTCGAAACTGATGTAGACAAGCTAGGCGATGCTATGATTCAGAGAATCGAAGAGAAGAGGCTTGCACTCGGCATCTAAGAAAGTTTAAAGGAAATTTCTGTATGAAAATTGCTGTAACAGGAAAAGGCGGAGTAGGAAAGACTACTTTCTCCGCCATTCTAGCAAGGCTGTATGCGAATGAAGGCAAGAATGTTTTGGCAGTCGATGCGGATCCAGATGCCAATCTGGGCCTTGCTCTTGGTTTTGATAAGAGAATTCTTGATCAAATCGTGCCAATCGCGCATCTGAAGAAGCTTGTCAACGAACGAACCGGCGCTTCTGAGGAGAACATGGGCAAATTCTTTAAGATTAACCCTAAAGTTGATGACATTCCTGATATGTACGCTAAAAAATACAACGGCGTCAAGCTTTTAACACTTGGCACAGTTGAATCTGGCGGAGCTGGATGCGTATGCCCTGAGAATGTATTAATCAAAAGGATCATATCGCATCTTGTCCTATATTCTGACGACGTTGTGATAATGGATATGGAAGCCGGCATTGAGCATCTTGGAAGAGGCACTGCATCAAGCGTTGACTCTTTTGTAGTAGTCATTGAGCCGGGATCTCGCAGCATCCAGACTTATGAAAAGGTTAAGAAGCTTGCTGTTGATCTGGGCGTTGACAAGATAAAAGTAGTTGCCAATAAGGTGCGGGACGCTGAAGATGAGGCTTTTGTTGAGGCAAACGTTCCTTCAGAGGATCTGTTGGGCATGATACATTACAATACAGATCTCATTGAAGCGGACAGGCAGGGAAAATCTCCATTTGACTTTAGCAGCCAAGCCATACAGGAAGTTGATCTTATAAAGAACAAGATTGACCACGATTTATTAAAGGTATAAATTTATAAGGAGAAGTTATGACACTTTTCGATAGAGTCTTTAATGGCTCTGATGATATGTTCAACCTTGCTGCAAAAGCTGTTGATGACGCCATTAACCAGCTTGGGCCAGAAGCAGCAGTCTCCTTGCCAAACACTGCTTATGGGCTTCCATGCCTATATGCTTTCACTGGCAAGAAATACCCGACGCTTGCGTCTTTAAAAGAGGAAGCTCTAGCAGATATTCAAGAGTTCATGAACCATGATCCGCAGCTTCACAATGTATTCACATCCGGTGTTGGAACTGCGCTTTCAGCCGAAGTCATCGAGACCGTTAAGTACATGCTTAATGGAAACGAAAAGCCATATGATGATCGCTATCATGGGCATCTGTCAGATGCTGAGATCCGTGAGCTTGGCGTGCCTCTTGTTACTGACGATATCCCGGGCGTGGCTGTGCTTATCCACGAAGCCCCTTCACCTGAAATAGCTGCAGATTTGATTAAAGGCTATCAGGCAAAGGGAATAATGGTGTTCCTGGTTGGCGGAATTATAGATCAGGCTATTGCAGCCGATGTTAACCTTGGCTTCAAAATCCGCATAGTTCCCCTTGGGCCGGAACTCCCATCAGTTATCCATGTTGTCAGCGTTGCTATCCGCGCAGCCCTTATATTTGGCGCTTGCACCCCTGGCGATTATGACGGAATACTAAAATACACCTTCGATCGCGTTAAGGCATTTGTAAATGCATTTGCTCCACTCGATGATATGACAGTGGCATGCGGCGGCGGCGCTATCGCCCTCGGATTCCCTGTAATGACTGATGAAACAGAAAATATCTGGTCAGTGCCAAAATCCCTTCTCTTATACAACGAATATGAGAACTATGTTGACGCTTCTATAGAAATGCGCAACATAAAGATCAAGATCACAGAGATGGATATACCTGTTTCATATGCAGCTGCCTTCGAAGGCGAAATCATTCGCAGAAACGATATGCAGCTGGAGGCAAACGGCTCCCGCCTCGACTGCTTCGAGCTTGTTAGAACAATAGATGCCAATGATATCGAAGATCATAAGATCACGCTTATTGGCAAAGATTTCGAAGAGTTTGAAGAAGGCGGCCGCTTTAACCTTGGCCTTCTGGTTGAAGTAGCAGGCAATGCTATGCAAAGCGACTTCGAGTCAGTGCTCGAGCGCAAGATCCACCATTTCATCAACAACATGGAAGGCATCATGCATACAGGCCAAAGAGACAACTCCAATATCCGTGTATCAAAAACTGCATTTAATGCAGGCTTCCGTGCAAAGCATTTTGGCGAAGTCTTATATGCAAAGATGAAAGACGAGTTCGAAGCTGTTGTTGACAAATGCCAAGTAACAGTCTATACAGACGCTGAAGAATGCAAAGACTTCAGATTTAACGTCGCCATCCCTATTTGGGACAAGCGTGATGAGAGGCTTGAATCTCTAACTGACGAGTCAGTTGATGTATTCTACACATGCACTCTATGCCAGTCATTCTCGCCATCTCACGTATGCATAGTTACCCCGGAGCGTCTGGGCCTGTGCGGCGCTGTATCCTGGCTGGATGCTAAAGCTACAAAAGAGCTTGATCCTTCAGGCCCGTGCCAAATCGTAACAAAAGGTGGCCTTATTGATGAAGTTATGGGATCTTGGGATGATGTTAACGCTGCTGTTGCCCAGTACTCACGCGGCGCTCTAAGCCAAGTAACCCTTTACTCCATACTTGAAGATCCAATGACATCATGCGGATGCTTCGAGTGCATTTGCGGCATTGAGCCGGCATCAAACGGTGTTATCATTGTTAACCGCGAATATGTTGGCACAACGCCAATCGGAATGAGCTTCGGAGAGCTTGCTTCGATGACCGGCGGTGGAATCCAAACCCCTGGCTTCATGGGCCACGGCAAGCATTTTATTGCTTCCAAGAAGTTCATGCGCGCTGAAGGCGGAATCGAGAGAATCGTTTGGATGCCAAAGCAGCTTAAAGAGACAGTTGCTGACAGGCTGAACCATACTGCAAAAGAGCTTTATGGCATCGATAACTTTGTTGACATGATTGCTGACGAAGAGACCGCTCCAGACGAAGAAACATTGGTTGAATTCCTTACTGAAAAGAACCATCCGGCGCTAAGCATGGATCCTTTGATGTAATTAATGAATTAGTGTTGACAGTAAAAATTTAGGGCTTGCTGCAAAGCAGGCTCTTTTTTTGGCTAACTGTTTTGCCTGAAATCCCACTTTTGTTGGCGATTGATTGAGTTTTTGCATATGGGCGCCCAACTAAAAGCGAAAATGTATTCCTTATAAAGACATGCATTTACAATGCCAAATTCCATGCGCCGTTTTTTGCGAAAGCATGCTTTTTGCTTTTTCATGTGCCTTTTGCCTTAAATTTGTGTTTATCTTAAAAAAATCCTTTAATTACCAGATTTTTATTGTCGAATCCCACAATCCCATTACACATATTAGTGCCATGTCGAATACTATACTATAGAATTCTGCGAACATGAGGAGACAAAAACTATGCTTAGCGATCACCATACTTCCCGCTTTTCCGATTATTTCGAACCATCAAGCATAGATAACGGACATATTTGGGTAGATAAAACAGTTAATACAGGCGATATAATCTTTTATGATCATCAAGGAGATCCAATACATACTGTCCACGCCAACATGGATGAGTTTTTAATAACTCTTTCAGCGCTGTCTCAGAGTTACACTGTAGACGTTGTGGATGTACCCACTGACACGGTGTTTGTCCTGGATGTTTCCTCAAGCATGTACATTTATAAAATGGGCGCCGAAACACGCGCGCAGGTGATGGTAAAAGCATTAAACAAAGCGATACACACCATTTTGGATGCCGACCAAAACAATCGCATAGCGGTTGTCGCTTATGGCGGCTACGCAAGCGGCTTGACAAATATGTCCCGGGCCGAGCAGATACTCAAGCTGGGCCACTATAATATTGCGGGCGATTTTTTTAGCATCATCGGCTCAAGCATCACTGTTAGCCCGTCTATTCCTGCCGAGATGGTAGTCAGCAAAACTGTTGCAGTGAACGGCGCAACGCCCACACAGCGTGGCATATATGCCGGAGCCAGGATTTTTGTTGAAAACCATGACACGGCGTATTCCTATACAACTGAAAAGGGCCGGTTAATTTCGATAACGCGCAGGCCCATAATGCTGCTGCTCACAGACGGTGAGCCTACCTTCGGCTGGGACGACTATGAAATGCAAGACCCGGGCAGCGATAAGGATGGTGGCTATAACCACGGCAATGGCGATCCCACTTTTAGCATTGATATAGGAACAGATATACTGACCGTGCTCACCGCGTCCTACTGGAAGCAGCGAATACATGATCATTATTATGGCACCGAAAAACGCAATGAAATGCAAATTTACACTGTAGGCTTGGATGTATCGGGAGTGCATGCCCCTTCTGTGATGGATCCTTTTAATAATGCTGTACACAACACCCAATCTTTCGGCAGTGAGCTATATAATATGCAGGAACTTTTAGATAAATTTGTCAACCCCGAGTTTGGCATTATCGAATTTCCGGCTCTTCTAAAGGGAAGCACATCAGCGCGCAGCCTTGTGACTATCGAAAATAAGGATAACTATATTAAAAGCTATAATTATGCCACCTCATACTTTGCTGCTGATAATGCAAAAGCGTTGGATGACGCTTTTAAATCCATAGCCCAAAACATCGTTACGTCAGGCGCATACACCACCGAGAGCGATCCTTCACACCCTGATTTCTCCGGCTATGTGACAGTTGTAGATCCGCTGGGGCAATATATGCAATTTAAAGAGTTTAAAGGCACATGGATCGGCGGAGAAATGTTTTACGGGAACGTGTTGGCTAAAAGCATCGTTGATGAGCCGCCTGGAGGTTTGCTGCTTGACTATTGGGCAAGTTCATTGGCATCGCGTATGGGTTTTGGCAAAAGCGCTGCAACAGAGCTGATTGCCGGAAGCATCGCCTCAGGCGAGATATACTATAATGCAGATGATGATTATGGATGCAGTATGAAATGGTATGCCGATTATGACTCGAATTTTTTAGGCAATTTTTATGACAGGTATGGCGAGCTGCTGGCCGTGCCAAGCAATGCTGCAAGCATTGTAAGGCTGCTGCCAATGCACAATGTCGTATATAACGAACAGACCGGAGAGGACAGCAACTTGCTGCATCTTTATCTTGAGATCATAACCACGCTCGAAGAAGGCGATTTCAATCTGAGAGGTTACAGCAAGCCAACAATATCACTGGCCAAAGGCCAGCAGATGGTCGTTTGGTTCATTCCTGCCAGCCTTATACCGATGCGCACTATCAGCGAAACGCATGACGAAGAGCATCCGGACAGAATAGAGATTCTTGAAATCAAAGAGGTCTTTCCCATCAGGACGAATTATACGGTAGGTATGGCAGAGGGCTTCGAGTGGAGCCAGCTTAGCGAGCAGTACAAGGAAAACAACAAATCGCTCGACGGCAAGGGCGTTTGCTTTTACTCAAATGACTGGTCGGCACAGGGGTCAGAGGATGGAAACAGCTCCTTTGCCATTTTTGAGCCGAACAAGAACAATCCATATTACTATTTCACTGAGGATACCCATGTATACACAACACTGGATGGCACCAACTATACGCTTGCTGAGAGCTACTCCCCCAATACAGATTATTATGTGATTCAAGATTACTTTGATCAAGATATTCCCGGATATATCGCACAGCTTCATATCCTCTTAAACCAGCAGGTCACCCAAATACTGCTGGGCCCTATGGGTGAGCCATATGTTCCTTCAGGGGAGCGCAAAGAAAACAGCATTACATTGAAAACAAAGGTAAACAACCTTACGCAAACCAGCGATCATAACCTGGAAGCCGGTTACTACGGCGGCATTCAGGTGAATCGCTTAGGCAATAATGGCAGGCTGGAAATGCATAACCCTGATAGCCTTATTGTGGATGAGGAAGAAGATATAACTCTCATCACCGATGAAGAGGGCTCATTATTCGATGGGTTTAGAGACGTTGACTTGGATTTTGAAGGCTATACAGAAGAAGAAGCCAATTCTTATATGGCTGATGAACAGGGTGCCCGGAATGAACAAGCTCGAGACAATGGCGATAATTCTAGCGGCGCAGCGTATGCGGCTATCGAAAAACGCAGCCGAGCCAGTTATCGGAGGCGCAAGCGAAACCAGCGCGTTAGCTCTCAAAATGCCCTAAAATGCAGTGAATGCCCGCAAGCTGCGTTCCAGCTGTGTCTACTGCCCGGTGAATGCACACCAGTCCCTGCAAACATCGCCGCATTCCCAGCTACTATTTACATATGGGTGGCATCCGGAAGCAATGAAGTGAATATTTTGTTCGATAATAAATGCCAACCAATAATCATTCATCCTGCCGGGAATAAATTTAAAATTGAATTGGACATTCAAATAAACAGAACACAGCACTGCCGCATAGGCATAGATGTGGAGCTTTGCACTGCAAATGGCACAGTTCAAGCATTCATTCCTTGCCAAGAATGCTCCATATATTAGTGTTGCTAAAGCAGCCGCTGAAGGCAGCCCCAGCTATTGCCGGATACCTGGGGCCTTTCGCCTTTTCTGGGGGTTAACTATTGCTCCACATGCCAACGATGAGCAGATTGCCCGCACCCTTGTAAGCGCAAAAGCGTGTATCAGAGGCCTATAGTGTGCTTTCTTTTCCCAGGCAATAAAAAAGCGCTTTCGTGCGAACTGGCCGTTCTATGGCCATAATCAATCGGGCGCCTGCCAAAGCAAGCACATTTTATCGAGCGGCGCCATCTCATGCAAAGCAACTTGCCAGCTGGCTCTGGCGCGGCCTGCCCCGCCCTTATTCAGCTTTTTAGCCAGACATGGTGCAGCTTGCTTTTCTGCCAAGAAGAAAGCAAGCCATGTTCAAGCTCGCAGCACAAAAAAACGCCTGCATTCATGCAAGCGCTTTTAGGCGTATATTTATGTTGATTTAACAATCAGCTTGATGCCTGTTCTCTCGCTCCCGTTTATTTCGACTTCTGTGAATGCAGGTATGCAAACGAGATCATACCCTCCCGGAGCAACGTAGCCCCTTGCTATAGCGATTGCTTTGATAGCTTGATTCAGTGCGCCTGCCCCTATTGCCTGTACTTCAGCACAATCATTGTCTCGAATTACCCCTGCGAGCGCGCCCGCAACCGAATTTGGGTTTGATGTAGACGATACTTTTAAGATTTCCAAAAAGAGTTCCTCCTGCCCTGAATTATTCGTATATTTTGCGGACCCTCTCAATCCCCCTGCATCGAAAAGTTTCATCATCAATATCAAACACTGCGCCGTTTATCTGCACAGCGCCCTTGCTTGTCTCAAACTTGACATGCCGCTTCGTCGTGAATTGCTTGATAATAACTTCCTTTGAAACGCCGATAACCCCATCGAGCGGCCCGCACATACCAATATCGGTGATGTAGCCGCTTCCGTTGCTTAAAACTCTCTCATCTGCAGTCAGAACGTGGGTGTGTGTGCCAAAGACAACCTGAACCCTACCGTCCACGTAATATCCGAAGGCGATTTTTTCACTTGTAGCTTCAGCGTGAAAATCTACACAGATAATATCGCAGACATTCCGTAAAATAGCATGAATTTTGTCGAAGGCGCTAAACGGGTTGTCATAGCCTCCCATGTAAGCATTGCCCAGCAAGTTGAGCACGCCAACGCGGAGTTTGCCTATTCTAAATACTGAATAGCCGTTGCCGGGGCATGGCTCCGGATAGTTGGCAGGCCTGATTATTCTGTCTGTTGTCTGGATAATATCGTATATGTCATTTTTGTCCCAGATATGGTTGCCGCTTGTGTAGCAGTTTATATCTTCTAAAGCCAGCAGCTCTTTTGATGCCTTTATATTTAGGCCAGCGCCGTTCGATGCGTTTTCAAGGTTGGCAATCACGAAGTCTGTTTTAGTTTCCTTTTTTATCTGGGCAATGTTGTTTATAACGGCTTTTCGGCCAATGCCTCCATATATGTCACCAAGAGCTAATATTCTCATTGCGCGTATCCTTTGTTTAAGTGTCTATGAAAAAGAAGCGCTTTCCATAACGGAAAGCGCCTAAAATCATAAAGCAATTCGGCTATTTGGCATATTCGACGGCTCTAGTTTCCCTAATCATGTTTACTTTTATCTGTCCGGGGTAATCCAAATTATTTTCTATCTGCTTTGCAATGTTTCGTGCAATATGAACGAGCTGCAAGTCATCGATTTCATTTGGCTTAACCATAATGCGAACTTCTCTGCCGGCTTGTATTGCATAGCATTTTTCTACGCCCTCAAAGCTGTTAACAATGCCCTCAAGCTTCTCTAGCCTCTTTGTATAGCTTTCAAGGGCTTCGCGCCTGGCGCCGGGCCTTGCAGCAGATATCGCGTCAGCTGCCTGTATAAGAACAGCTTCCAGTGTTCTGGCTTCAATGTCATTGTGGTGGGCCTCTATTGCATGGATTACTTCATTTGATTCTTTATATTTTCTAAGCATGTCAACTGCTATCTGGACATGCGGCCCTTCGACTTCATGATCAATGCCTTTTCCTATGTCATGCAGAATGCCTGCCCTTCGAGCTATTCGTGAATTCAGGCCAAGCTCATCTGCCATAATCCCGGCTAGCTGTGCAACTTCGATTGAATGCTTAAGAACGTTTTGGCCGTAACTCGTTCGGTAGTTAAGGCGGCCAACAAGCTTTATAAGCTCGGGGTGCATCTTCAAAACATTTACTTCGAAAATCGCTTGCTCTCCGACCATTTTGATTTTTGCATCGATCTCGCTTTCAGCTTTGTGAATCATTTCTTCAATTCTGGCTGGATGGATTCGCCCGTCTACGATCAATCGCTCTAGGGCAATTCGTGCTACCTCGCGGCGCACTGGATCAAATCCTGACAGTATTACGGCCTCTGGCGTGTCGTCAATGATAAGGTCAACACCTGTTAGTGTTTCTATAGTGCGAATATTTCGCCCTTCACGGCCGATTATCCGCCCCTTCATTTCATCTGATGGCAGATTTACAACGGTGACTGTGCTTTCTGATACATGATCAGCCGCACAGCGCTGTATAGCATAAGCAATCACTTCTTTTGCATTTTTGTCTGCTTCTTCTCTTGCTTCGGATTCTTTATTCTTTATTAGGAGAGCTGTTTCCCTTGAAATCTGTTTTTCCACCTCTTCCAGAAGAATTTGGCGCGCTTCCTCAAAGGAGAGTTTAGAGATTTTCTCCAGCTCGCTAACTTTTTGTTGGTAAAACTTTGCTATTTTTTCTTCTTTTACATCTATTTCCTTAGCTTTTCGCTGTGAAATATCATCCCTTTTCTCAATAGCCTCAGTTTTTTTGTCTATTGTTTCTTCTCTTTGAAGAGCCCGTTTTTCAAGCTGGGAGATTTCATTTCTGCGTTCGCGTATTTCTTTGTCAAGCTCTTTGCGTGAGTTGAATATCTCATCCTTAGCTTCAATGATCATCTGTTTTTTTGCGTTTTCGCCATCATGCATTGCTTCTTCGATGATATTGCTTGCTGTAAATCGAGCATTCTCAATTTTTTTCTTATTTACCAGCTGCGCTGCGTAGAACCCTACTCCAATGCCGCCAATGCAAACAAGAAAATAAAAAACAAATGGCATTTATACCTCCTATTCAATTGTCAATCAACGTAAAATTATGCCAAAAACTTTACTTTTTTTGTAGCATTATAATTATAAATGTTCTAATGTTTTATAAATAAAATAATACCGATTACTCTATATGAATTATAACACAAAGCAGTGGAAAATCATATTCATCAATAGGCCAGTTTTTAATGGCAAACCTACGCACGATTGAATGAAAGCTATAGAAAACAGCTATTTACATCAATAAATGTCCTCTGAGATGGTTGTCAATGGCAATGTAAAAGGTTTCTTACAAATTCATTGCCTTAATGCCCCCTAATGGAAGCGAGAGGGCCCAATGCATATTTTTGCTTATAAATTCTATAGGCAAGCACAAAACCCTGCCGTAAAGGTTATATGCATGCAACATACAAGCTTGTAGCATTCTATAGCTTTGGCCAGCATATATTTCACTATAATCTAATGCGGGGTATGAGATATGTATTACAAAAAATTTGGCCTCAAGCTTAGAAATTCATCGCCAATGCAAAAGCAGTCCGCCTACAGTACAAGAAACGCAAGGGAGCGCTTTACTATAAACGCTGCTGTATGTGTATTGATTCTTTCATCGATACTGGCTTTAAAAGCATATAATACAGGCAGCGCAGCCTTGGGAAGCATAAGCAAGCTTGTAAAAAAGCAAACGGACTTTGCCCAGGCTGCAGACGATATTGTTGGCTTCTTTACAACAGCCTACTCAAACATTACAGGCAGGGATGCCGCAGTAAGCATCGATGCAATTTCAACATTTGCGCCTCCACTTAAGCAGGGTGTTGTTGAAGTGAGCTTTGTCGAGACTGCCCATCCTGTTTTTAGCACTGTTGTTGCGCCAACAGGAGTGAAGATTGCAGCCCCCGGTGAAGCTTTTGTTTACTCTCCCGGCTATGGCACATGCGAAAACGTGATACCAAGCACAAATGGGGCAAAGCGCATCGTAATCGCGCTGTCAAAAAATACGAAAGTAGTCTATGACAATTTAGCAGAAGCTTATATTGATGCTGGCGATGAAATGCAAGAAGATCAAGTAATAGGAATGCTTGCCGAAGGAAACAGCGTGCTTGGCCTGGAAGTATGGGTGGATAATGAAGCGAAAGACCCTCTCGATTACTTTGAAGCAATCTACTAGGCTGAGCGCAGTATGCTTTATTGCTTTCACAGCCTTATTGGTAATAAATAGAGGGCTGCTCGAAGCGGCGGTGCTGATCCTCTCCTATATAGTGCATGAAGCCTTTCACTTAATAGCCGCCTTCATGCTGGGCATAAATATCAAGGGTGCCAGCTCTGCTCTATATGGCGTAAGCATGGTTTATAATCGAGCCGATCTTAAGGCCGGAACATCAGCTCTGCTGTTTTTGGCAGGGCCTTTTGGAAATATTGCCTTTGCAGTAGGCATTTACTTGGCATCAACAGTCCAGTATGTGCCTAATGCCGAATTCTTCGTGTTCTACAATATTTCCCTGGCAATGCTCAACATGATCCCTGCTTACCCGCTTGACGCCGCCAGAGCGATCGAGGCAGTGCTTAGGATATGGCTAAGCAGCCTAAAGGCGATAAAAATTGTATGCACAATCAGCTATATGTCATGCACGGTGCTGTTTTGCTATGGAAGCTATATGTTTTTATACAGGACAGACAATTTTCTGCTGTTAATGCTTGCTGCTTTTTTGTATATGTCATCAGTTGCCGAATACAGCGCTGCTGAAATGGACACTTTAGCCAAAATAGCTCAGGAGGCATCCGGGATATGCAGTTTGCAGCGCTAATAAAACAGCGTTAAGTCAGTGAATGCAAGCATGATTAGCACTGCTGCCTTTGTAAGGGAAGTGCTAAAAGAGGACAAGCCTAATGGCCTGCAAAAGAATTCGGTTGAAATAGCTGCAAGGAAGCATGCGATTAGCCTCAGCATTGTAAAGGAAGCATCTGTAAGCCCAATTGCTGCTGTCGCCAGTGGCGATATTAGCAAAGCAAGAAAGTTTGCAGCAAATAGCATAAAGCAGAGCTTGCGGTCATCAGCAAAAAGCCTTCGCTCTTTTTCATCGATATATAATAGCGGCAGGAACAGCAGCATAAGCATGCCAATCCATACGGGCTTGCCCATAAGCGAGAACGGGTTGCGCGGGAATGAGGCAAGCATTAAAGTGCACAGCGCGACAGCGCCTCCCAGTGTAACAATGCCTGCAATGGGGCTTGCGTTGGCGTCACGCAGAATTACAGAAGAGCCCAGGTTGTTTGCAAATGTAGTGAACCTGTATAGGAAGAGCATAACAAAACCGAATCCTGCCAAGGTTAATATAGGCAGAATATCATAATACGGAAAAGGCACAGGAGCGGCGTAGAATGCGCCAAGCAGCAAAATGTCCAGTATAAGGCCAAACAGATTCATGGCAACCTTCACCCTGAACAGGCCGGTTGCCCGCTTTCTCTCCGGCAGCGGGCCTGTATAGCTTTGGCGATAAACAAGGCGGCCTGCAAGATAGCATAGCAGTGCAAACAGTGCCAGCGTTGCGTAAGAGATTGGATCTCTCAGATAAAGCAGGCCAGGGGCTTTATAGGCCTCATTTACGGTCATTTGGATAATTGCCTCAAGAACCTTCACAGACCCCATTAGAGAGCCGTGGGGGACATACTTAATAATCGAAAGCCTGCTCTTCGGCTCTGCACCTGATGCAAGGCCTTCCAGGAATTTTTCCAGCAAAAGCTCGCTGTCCTTAACTGTTGCTGATCTGTCAATGTTGGAGGCAATAATATTTATTGGAATTCCCGGGTTATTTGGCCCTAAGCGGCTTATCCATTCAATTTCATTGTCTTTGCGGTAATTCAAAACATCAAAATCAGCTTTGCCGGACAAGTTAAAATCAGCGCCAACCAGCGTAATATCAAGCGGTATCGCATGTGCGTTGCCTTGCTGCTCTGCAAAAAGCCCAAGGCTGCCTGTTTGCAGTATGGCTCTGGCGCTCTCGCCAAACCCAACTATATGGATATTGTTTACAGAAATATTCTCAAGCTGTGTGTATGCAACATAGGTATTATAAAAATGGTGTGCCAGAAACTCTGAGTCTGATTTATAGCCAACTGGAATCACGCCATCGCTGAAGCCTTCTGAGGGAAGATCATATATCAAAACACCGTAGCCCAGCTGTGTAAGCTCTCTTATCAGCAGCGAAAGCTCAGCTTTGTCATGGCCAATATCGCCGGCAATAAAGAAAGCTTCTCCATTTTTCATCTTAGCGTGCATTGCATGCGCATTAAGGCTTTGCGTTGAAGAAAGCTGGTTTACCATTATAACATTCTGCATCTGGTAGTATGGCATCGCCAAGCTAAAGTTAAATGCCATAAATATAACAATAAGAACAGCAGTAAAAATTGTATAGACTCTATATCTTGTTAACATGCTATTTTCTGTCTCCAAGCAATAAATGCAGTTGCTTTATTATACAACATTATTAAAGAATTGTGGAATGCTAGCCCTTTCACTTCGTCTATACTGTTTATATATGAAACCAGCACATATTGAATCCCCTAAAAACCCTGCAATTATGGAAGCCTGCTCGCTAAAGGAAAAGAAATACCGCGACAGGGCAGGCATGTTTTTAATGGAAGGTGACAAATTTATACTAAGTGCAATAGAAAAGGGGCATATGCCAATCAAGGTGTTCGCTCAGAAGCTATATAAGAGCCTTGAGCCGTTTGATGTTGCAACGATAAGCCAAAGGGCAGCAAAGGCCCTGTCTGATACCGCATCGCCCCAAAGCCTATATGCAGTATTTGAGGAAAAAAAAGAAAATCCAAACTTTGAAGAAATAAAAAAGCTCCTTATTTTGGATGGAATCCAGGATCCCTCCAATGTTGGAACTTTAATCAGAAGCGCCGTTTGCGCAGGCTATTGCGCTGTTCTTGCCAGTAGTGAATCCGCTGACTTTTATGCGCCCAAAACAGTTAGGGCCAGCGCAGGCTCTGTGCTTGATATCAGCCTGTATAGATATAGCGATATGCCTTTTAGCGAAATAAGGAACGCAGGGATCGCGCTATATGCAGCAGAGGCAGCAGGGGAGAGCAATTTCTGCTTTGCCGAAAGATCCGCTTTGGCCGTTGGCAGCGAGGGCTCCGGCTTGTCCAGCGCTATGCGCGCTTTTGCTGATAAACTAATATCCATACCAATGCCAGGAGCATTTGATTCGCTTAACGCAGCTGTTGCGGGCTCAATTCTTATATTTAAGAGCATTGGCTTCTAGTATTGCATCTCAACTCTCTTTTTTAAAGAAATCAATGTTTACATCGCCTATTCTGGGCGACTTTTGCTTCTGGCTGTCAATCGGGCCGAAAGCGGCGGTATTGAAATTTGGCTTTGCATTCCTGAGCGATGGGTTTCTGGAAGCGTCCGGGTTTTGGTTGCTGTTAGCAAGCTGCGAAGCTGATGCCTCGCTGTCGCGCGCTTTCCTGAACTTATAGTTAGGGTTCTCCACAATTCTTCCATTTTCGATTATAAACGGCGATGAATAGTCTATATCATCTTCACTGCCTTGCTCACTGTCAATATCATCAAAACCATTGCCCATCTCCATAAAGGGCTCTGAAGGCTCGCCATATTCTTCTTCAAAGAAACCGGCTCCCGGGTTTTTATAATACTCTTCAGTATCGTCAAGCGCATAAAGCGGAGTAGTGTCATAGAACTCGCTATCGCTCAAGTCAGTTTCCTCCAAGAGGCCGCTGTCCTCGAAAAACGCGCTTTGCCTTGGAAGTTGGGTGCTTTCGCTCAGTTTTCTAAGCGCTTCGTATGAAGGCAGCTTTCGGGTTGCTTGAGAGTCACTTGGATCGCTCTCATCAGATGCTTCATTGGCCATGCTTTCGCTTGTTTGGGCAGGCGCGTAGTACTCAGGCTCAAGGCTTTGTTCATCCCTATCATCTTCATCAAGATCAAAAGCCTCATCGGCCGCTTCCTGCTGGCTTTGCTGCTCAGCTTCATTTTCTGTTTCTTCATCGGGCGATTTATTCGTAAAGCGAGTGAATATGTCATTAATTAAGTCATCAATGCTTTTCTGCTTAGGCGTCTCTTTTTCATCAAGCGCTTCTTTTAGCGATTCGGCATATTCGCCCAGTGATTCGGCATATTCGCCGTTATCTACTAAGGGGACAACATCCTCAATGCTGTCTTGTGGGCCAATGTATGTCTCATTGCTGCTATTAATCGCATCAAAGCTGTCCAGTTTTTGGGATGAAATATCTATCCAGTTGGGGTTTTGGGTGCTTTGAGGCGGCAGATCGTAAGTAGCGTATACATCAATAGGCTCTTCACGGCTTTCAATTATTGGCTTGAATGTTTCTTCGCTGGCTGGCTCATCCGGAATGTCTTCCTGCTCAATGATGCCATCAAGGCTGGCAGGGCCTTCTGCTTCCAGTTCGCTGTCTGCCTCGCTTTCAATAGGGCCAAGCCGATAGCCAATCGCGCTTTCTTCATTGTCAGGCTCCAGCTCTTGCGCTTCATCATTTGAGATGTTTTGCCAGCTTTCAGCCTCGCCAAAATCGATATCACCGTCATCGAGTATATCGCTAATGCTGTCAAGGCCGCCTATGCTGTCAACTGGAATCTGGCGAATTGGCCCGCTATTGGAAGCTTCGTCAGCGATATCCTTTAGCGCCCGAAAAACTCTGGTTGAATACATGTCGCTGCTAAAAGGCGCTCCGTAAGGAATAGTATCCTCAAAGCTGTAGTCGCTTTTCGTTTTCTGATCGCTTGGCTGCTCTGCCATAGGCACACGCTCTGCGTGGCTTGTTTCGCTGCTTTCATATTCGCTGTCAAAGCCGAAATCTTCGGCGCTGTAAAACTCATACGGAGACTCGCTGTACTCGACATAGTCATCGCTTCCGTCGATTGCATCGCCCTCATAGAGCATTGCGCCTTCGTATACATTTTCATCAGGGCTTTGCGCAGCAGGGAAGGCTGCTTCAAAAGCATTATCCTCTTCATCCGGCTCAATGCCAGAATCCGGCCCAATAGCATATTCCCTGGCATCAGATGCATTGCCCGCAGCCTGCTCGCTTTCAATAGCGCTTTCTATGCTTCTGGCTGCGGCTTCGTATGCAAGGCTGCTCTCCAGCTCGAACTCAACCGGCACAAAATCATTTGTTGCTAATTTCGCATCGCTTATCGCCTCTTCTGCCTGTGATCCAAAGTAGTCCCTTGTGCCAAGAGAGTCGCTGCTGCTGTTTGCCTGGGCAGGAGATGCGTATTCAGCTTCGCCCTCAGAAGGCTCGCTGCTTAGCGTTCGGTATGATCCTGTTATGTATTCACTGCTTAAGGCTTCGTTTTCAGCAGGATCAATGAAAATATCTTCTGCTTGGGCATCTATATTTATGCTATGCTCCGCTTCAGGCTCAGCCTCGGTTTGCTGTGCATAGCTTTCGCTTGCCGGCTGGAGCCCGGGCTCTTCAGCCTGGCTGGCTTGCGCGCTTTCTGTTTCATTCTCTGACTTCACTATTTTTCGTTTTGCCCAGCTTGGGCCCTGCGCTTCGCTCTTTTGGTACAGCGAAGCCGTTTCGAACTCTTCGCCATCTAAAATGCTGTCTTCATCATCAAAGCCAAACTCTTCAAAACCAGAGTTGAATTGCGGCTTTGCGAGCAAATCCTTAACGGTCCACAGCATCCCGATTCCCAAAAAGAGTGTGCCTATTGAAGCTATTTCCGGAAATAGCGGAAGCGGAACGGGTATGATGCCCCCTAAGAATCCAAGCACTGTATTCCCGTCTGCAATTCGCTGTATAGGCGAGCCGTTTATTGCGTCAACCGGTATTTTTGCTATCAATGCCGCTTTCTCAGAGAACGGCATTTCGCCATTGTTTAAGAAAATCGCAGCAAAGTTGGCCAGCGCGCCTGCAAGCAGGAAAAGCATGGAGTAGTTAAGGCCCCGAACATTAAACATTATCCCAAGCATTAAAAAACAATATGCTGCCAATAGTATCATGTAAGAATTATTAGCAATAAATGTAATGCTATATGAGATCCCTATGCGCAGCAATGCGAAAAGCAGGATTGATGCCGCAAACAGATGCCAAGCTCTAAAATCTGTATTGGCTATATTAGAGATGCTGCCTTTTTGCGCGAAGCCCCATATAGTGCCAGCAAGAAAAAAAGCTATCAGAACCATCTTAGAATCGCTGCAAAGCAATGTTCGCCTAGCAGCTTCTCCCTTCTATAAGCATAACTGATCAAACCATTCCTGTGTCTTTATTAAGAGATGAATAGCTAAGAGTAGCTTTATTTTACCAAAAAACACTCAAGTCTCGCAGTTTCTGCCAACAACTTAATTAATGAAAAAAGTTACAATGTAATCGTTCCTGTCAAGCTATTTATACCATATCTGGGGCCCAAAGAGCCAAATTTCAAAAAAACTAACGCAGTTTTAACATAAGTGCAGGATTTCCCTATGCCAAACGGAGCAAAAGATCGTTTCATATCTCAAGCCTCAAAATTCAGATGGGAAATGCAAAAGGCGAATGCAAGGCGGCTACCGCACTCCCGCAAGATGCAAAGCGGAGCAGCGGGGCAAAAATTAGCTTTTTACGATCTGTAAATGCGCAATATAAAAAAGGCAAAGCTGCCCTTGCCTTTTGTTTCGAACCATTGCCGGCTGCGGCTGGCTTTTATTCAGTTTCGAGAGGCTCGATGAGCCCGTAATCTCCGTCTTCCCTCTTGTAAACAACATTTATATTGCCTGACTCCTCATTTGTGAAGACATAAAAGGTGTGCTCCAGCAGCTCCAGCTGAAAGCATGCCTCTTCAGCGCTCATTGGCTGAAGCTCAAACCTTTTGTTTCTGACAATTCTGGAAGGCTCCGATTGCATGTCAAAATCAGCGCTTTCGTAGCGGATCGAATCAGGGCTCTTTACCTGAAGCTTCTTTCTGTGCTTGAGCAGCTGCTTTTCAATTTTATCCAGCGCTTTGTCAATAGCTGTGCGAATGTCATAATCTGCAACTTCGCTTCTCAAAATGTTATTTTTTATTTTCAAGGATATTTCAACTTTTTTAAGCTGGTTTTTTTCGCCAATAACAGTGACAGTAGCTTTTGAGTCATCCCATAAGTATTTTTCCAGCTTGTCAAAGCGATCTTCAATTTCGGAGCGGACATTTCCGCTTAAGCTATAGTTTCTTGTGTTGATAATAGTGTTCATCATGTTTGCACCAAATGCAGCGCCTAGCCTCTTGCATTTAACAGTGCAGCCCTCCTGTATTTCTTTATATAGTTCGCTTCTGCAGCCATAAGGCGAGCTTATCGCCGGCTCATAAAATTCGGGCTTCTTATAAGCTCAATAATCCTCTCGCGCAAAGCGCTGTTTCTTTGGCTCGTTTGGTTGTTGCCCACCATGTGGTCTATAACTCTCTTTTCGCCGATGATAGCCACTTTCTTCTTAGCTCTGGTAACAGCTGTATACAGCAAGTTCCTGGTAAGAAAAGAAGGCGCTGTCGGGAACAGTGGCATAATTACATAATCAAATTCAGAGCCCTGGCTCTTATGGATTGTGATTGCATACGCAAGCGTAATTCCTTCAATGTCTTTTGCATGCGTGTATTTTACTCTTTTCTCATTGTCAAAGAGCAGCGTTATTTCTCCTGCGTATTCATTGATATTTTCAATAATTCCGATATCGCCGTTAAATACGCCTTCACCTGTCTCATGGGTTATAACATTCTCCCAACTCGCTTCGTAATTATTCCGTGTCTGCATGATCTTGTCGCCTTCGCGCAGAGTGTATTCGAATTGCTCTATCTCATCCTTGCCAACATCTTCGGGGTTTATAAGCTCCTGCAGCTTTTTATTAAGCGAAATTACTCCGCTTTCGCCCTTCTTAAGGGGGGAAATAATCTGCACCTTTTCAGACTGCATCATTGCCTGCAGGATCGATTCGTTTTGGCTGATGTAGTTAATTATATAGTCTGCTATTTCAGGCTGGCCTGACAATTCAACAATTTCGAAGCTATTGTCGCCGGCTTTTGCCTCAGGGGCCAGCCCTCTGTTTATTCTCTGGGCATTGGGAGCGATGGAAGTGCCCTCTTCCTGCCTGAAAACATTGCTTAGCATCGATACTGTAACAACATCCGTTGAGATAATGTCGTTTAGCACATTTCCGGGGGAAACGCTTGGCAGCTGGTCTTTATCCCCAACCATTATCAGCCTCATTTCGTCAGGCAGCATAGCATTGAGAAGCCTCCAAAACAAAGGCAGATCCACCATGCTCATCTCATCGATTATTACAACATCGCATTCCAGAGGATTGCTGCTGTTGCGTTTGTACTCCATTATTCCATTGGCAAAGCCGACTTCGAGCAGCCTGTGTATCGTTGAAGCATCCTCGCCGCAGGCAAGCGACATTCGCTTGGCAGCCCTTCCGGTTGGCGCTGCCAGCTTATATGAAAGCCCGAGCCTTGTCAGCGTATAGATAATCGCATTGATTATAGTTGTTTTGCCTGTTCCTGGCCCGCCTGTTATAACAGAGGCCATGCTGCCGGTCAATGCGCCTGTGATCGCGTTTTTTTGGTCTGCATCCAGTACTATAGAGCCGCGGAACCTTTGGTAGTCATCCAGTATTTCCTCGACTAAAGCTTTGCTGATGGAGCTTTTGTTGGAAGCAATTTCGGCAATCGAAAAAGCTGCCTGATTTTCAAAGCTGTAGTACTTCTCAAGGTAGAGCATATTCTTGCCATAGCGCCTGTCAGTGATAATCTCAAAAGACCCGGCCATTTTCTCTATCACATCATCTATGGGCTTATTGCCTATGCCCAATAGCGATTTGGCGTTTATAACCAGCTGTTGGGGATCGCTGTAGCAGTGGCCAAGATTCGTGTCCTGTGCCATAAGGTAGAATATCGCTGCGCGTATGCGCCTTTCATCGGCCTTGTCAATGTTTGCCCTCTCAGCAATTGCATCTGCCCTTTTAAAGCCAATTCCATCGATATCATCGATCAGAATATACGGATCATTCTTAACTACCCTTGAAGCCAGGCTTCCATATTCATCGATTATTTTCTGCGACATTATCGCTGAGAGCCCGAATTGCATCAAGGAGCATAGATTCAGGTAGCGATCTTCGCTTTTTATAAAGTCATTATGCATCTGCTGGGCGGTGATCTTGCCAATGCCGCTGATTTCGCTAAGCCTCACGGGATCGTTTTTTAGAATTTCAAGCGATTCATCACCGAAATGATCATATATATCTGAGCCGCGCTGGATGCCCATACCCTTTATCAAACCGCTTTTGAGCAGCGCCTCGATCTCTGAGCCGGAGCTTGCTTTTTTAATTGAGTAGTTTTTGATGGCAAATTGGCGGCCATACTTCGGGTGTTCCGTGTAATCGCCTACAAACTCCACCTCATCGCCAACCCTCGGCTGCGGGTATGTTCCTGTAGCTGTAATTGGCCCATTTTGCGTTGTTACAAGCACGATCGCATAGTTGTTTTCTCTATTGTCGTATATAATCCGGTCAATGCGGCCAGAAATTATGTTCATATAAATCCTCTTTGATCATAATTATAGCAATTTTTCATAATAAAGCACGCTTAATTGGCTACTTATAACACTATTGCAGCGCAGCTTTTGCCTCGTGCCTAATGTTTTCTTGGCGAAACTGCAATGATATAATATAAAGAGATTGGCTTTGCAATACCGGACTGCCAATGCTGGAGGTGGAAATGGCCTTTTTAGATGGCTTAGCAAGAAGGATAGCGCAGCAAGGCAAAAATACAATAGATTTTTCGATAGCTACCGCTGATCTGAAGAATGCAGAATACGCGCTAAGAAGAGCGTATAGAGATTTGGGTGAAAAATACCTCAAATCGCTTGAGGGTGATGTTGCTGATGCAGAGCTTGCTGCATATGTTCTAAAGGCTAAGCAGGCTGCTACTGAGATAGAAATTATAAAAGACAAGATGTCTGCGCTAAAAGTGCATGGCGTATGCAGGGAGTGCGGAGCCAAGCTCTCAACTGATATGAAATACTGCAGCGATTGCGGAACAAAAGTTGCTGATGTTTACTCCGGGACTTCATCAAGAGAGGCAATTTGCCCCATTTGCTCAAAGCCGGTAAACTCTGAGCTTATGTTTTGCACTTACTGCAATACAAACATAAGCGACATCCGGGCTGAGGACGAAGATGAGTATGAGAGCGAGCCGGTGCAGATAAATGTGTGCCCATACTGCCACAAACTTGCCCCTCTTGGATCAACAGAATGCCCTGAGTGCGGCGAAAGCTTTGATTGAGGCGGGCCGTGAGTGTATTAGAGGATTTGGCTGCAAGCGAGTCAGCCTTGCTGCTCAGCCAAGCACAGGAAGCTTTGGGCAATGCAGCCGAAAAGCATGGATTTGAAGCACGCCTTCCATATACTCTGCAGCTTATGCATGCCCTTAGAGGAATCAGTGTTTTAGACCTAAGCGATCTACAAAAAGCTTTGTATGAAAAACCGGAAATAATGCCAGCTGAAGGAGCCTTGGGATCTGCTTTCAACGAGGGCTTGTATGCTTTGTTGTGGCTTGAGTCGCTTCAAGCACTGGAGCATATGGATGATGCCGAGGCATTCAGCCTTAACTATATGCCCGACGCAGATATAAGGGATCTGGCAGTCCCTCTTGCCAGAGGCGATGTGCCTGCTATTGCGCTAATAATAGGCCAAACTAAAGACGATAAGGCGTTTGAAGGCTTAGTGCGGAAGTACCAGGAAAGCGGCGCTGTTGTTTTTTTGGCCGGCAGCGCTGCAGGCCAAGCAAAAAACTGCTCAATAAAGGGCGGAAAAGAGTATCGGGTTTTTTCATTTGCCTCATGCTCACAAGCATTTGCTGCAATCCTTCGCTTTGCTGAAATTTTCAGCGAATCTTCAGGCGGCAGCATAAGCTCCCTTTTCAGCTTTTCAAAAAGCTCTTTGCCTGTTTTTTTAAACATTCTCGGAGAGGTTTCGGGGATTGCTGCTGCTTGCGCTGCGAGCTGTATGGCGCTTGGCTTTCCGGCTATAGCTGAAGCAGGCCTCGGCTCAGCATATGTGCCAACAGCTTATGAGAGCTCAAACGGCATAGGCAAGATGGCTGATATTTCATTCAGGCTTCGTGGAATTGAGGCTGTAGAGCGCGAAAGCTTTGCTGCAAATGCATACTCCCCGTCATTTCAGAATGAAGCAGTTATGCCTGGCGAGCTGCATGCCCAGCTGGGATGGCCTGAAAATTCAGGCTTTTTGCTCTTTTTTAGCAGAAGCGACTGGCCGGGCAACAGCCAGGTCGAAACAAAGGGGTATGGGCTTATAGATGGCTCAAGCCTTTCAATCCTGGTAGAGTGCCATGGCCCCAATATTGAGCACGAGTTTGAACTATTCGCTGAAAAACAGCTAAGCATATGGATTAATCGCATAGAAGGGGTTAGCCTAAGCATGAACTTTGGCTCAGCGACCTTGCGCATTAGCAAGGCTGCTTATGACAAAGGATTTACAGATGAGTCACTTGGCCAGTCGATATACAGCCAGGTGATAAAAGAATATGGAGATATCGTTTCTAAGTGCCGGGTAACAATAATTACTGAGCAGAGCCTGTCTGAGAATATTGAGGCAAATGTGGCAGCGCCATTAACGAAAATACGTTCAGAAAGGCTTAGTGAGCTTACTGACGAGAATGTGAAGCTCTTTTATGCCTGCACTGCTTGCCGCAAATACCAGAGTTCGCATTTTTGCGCTATTACTCCCGAAAAGCCCGGCATATGCGGCGCTGTTGACTACTATAGCGCTTACTCAGAGCACGCCCTCTCAAAAGGCAACTCGCCTTCAATTATGGCCATAGCAAAAGGGGAGGCGTCTGATGCCCTGCTGGGAAGGTATGCTGAAGTTGATGCCACTCTTGAAAAAGGCTATAAGAATGTGGCAATCTATTCGCTGATGCAGGATCCGATGCCTTCTATTGGCGCCTTTGAGTGCATTAGCGCAGTTGAGCCGTCTACCAGCGGCGTGCTTGCTGTTCCCAAAGACTACTCCGGAGCTACGCCCATGGGGCTGCGCTTTTCAGAGCTGGCGTTTATGGCGAGCGCTGCGAAACAGGCGCCTGGCGCAATGGGGCACAGCAAAAGCTATATTGCCTCAAAAAAGTATTTGCAGCCGGAAGGGGGCATTATAAGAGTTGTTTGGATGCCAAAATCGCTAAAAGACGAATACAGGGATGAAATAAACTTAAGAGCCAAAGAGCTTACCGGCATAGAGGATTTCGCTGAAATGATATGCGATGAAAGCATTGGCGTGACGCTTGAGGAGCTAAAGAGGCACCTTCAGGACACAAAGCACCCGGTTTCCACAATGCCGATTCTCGTATAGCCGCCAATCGTGGATTATATGTGCCTTTGCTCCCGTTTTTTATACTGGCACTTAAAGTACAAGCCACGCCTAAACCCCGCTTAGCAGGGGTTTTTTCGCGCAATGGCTATTGTAATTGCGCGTTTTGAAACGATAATGCGCTGCTGGCCTTGGAATTATTGTTTTGGGCAATGGGGCTTCACTCCCGAGGCAAGCTGGCGAAATCCCATGCAGCCTGTGCAAGGCCGAGAGCGTCACTGCCTGTATATATGCTGCCTTTTGGCATCTGTGTTACTTGTATGCCAAACACTTCAGCAGCAAAAACGCATGCACTCATAAACCCTCCCGCCCTGCTTGGGTGAAGGCCGCGAGGGTCAAACCTGGTGTACAGTGAAATTTCCGGCATCGCTTGATATGCGTAAACCCAGGCCTCGGCAGCCCTGACTAAAATGGCATTATTGCTATTTGCAGCTTGCCTGTATGCATTAATAGAAATGCTTAGGCGCTCTTCATCAGGCTTGCCGTGTGCTGCAATTCCTGCAAAATCATATAGCACTGGTATGGCCCCATTTTCAACAGCAGCATTGCACAGTGTTTGTATATCTGCGAGCAGGCCTTCGATGTCGCTAAGAGACTTCCTATTCTGATCATGAATGACAATGTAGCTATATCTGCCGCTTTGCAACTCCCTAATTGCATTTTCCATGTTCTCTTTCAGGGTGCCTCCGCGGTTTGCGTGCCTTGAAATATCTTTATAGGATGTATCAATGCCGCTGGCCCTGGCAATCGCTTGCAGCTGCCTTGGGAGCCCGCCGACAAAAATAAAGCTGTCACCAACATATAAAATCGAAATAGCGCGCTCTGCCCCGCCTAAGCCTTCGGTTTTGCGCAGTATGATAACATCTGCAAAAACAGCCCACGCAAACGCCAATGCAATTAAAACAGCAAAAACAAAAATTGCTGCTATTGCCTGGGCAGGCAGTTTTTTATGGCTATTCGCTTTGTTCATAGCTTTCTCCTTAGAGCATTTGGCATGCTGCCTGTGCAGGCGAAACAAGCAGCAGCCAAAACAAGGATGAGAATTCGCTCTCATCCTTGTAGATTATGCACTTCGCATAAATTGCTTGAAAAGAGGGCCTTTTGCATCAGCCCATCTTACTTTTAATAGCCTTTTGTCTGTATTAGCTATTTGAAATCTGCCAAATTGGCTTTGGTCACCATAGTTGCTCCTGAGTCCAGAAGCTTTGGATTAGGATCGGTTCCATTCTTTAGGTATTCATAGGCACTCTTTAAGCCTAGGTAGCCCATCTCTTTTGGATTCTGTGCCATAGTTCCGATAAGTATGTCTTCTTCGATGGCTGTGAGCACTGTAGCGCTAGTGTCAAATCCAACGCCGACTACACTCTGGCCTGACTCTTTGATTGCATTGGCTACGCCTACAGCGCTGCCTTCATTTGCTCCGAACAGCCCAACAACCCCTGAGGTGATAAAATCTTCCGCTTTGTTCTGAGACAAGTCGGCCTTTCCTTCGCCGTATTGAGTCTCAAGTATTTCGAAGCTTGTCCCCTCGAAAGCTTTGCGGAAACCTGCGTCACGGGCAACAACGGACTCTGATCCGGCATCAGGGCTTACAACGCCGATCTGGCCTTCAGTAATTTCAAGCTCTGTGAGTTTTGCAAGCATTGCTTCGCCAGCCTGGGTGCCTGCTGCTTCATTGTCAGTTTTGATTGTCTGAAGCGCACCTTGCCAGCTTGCCGGCGAGTCAACATAAATGAATTTTACCCCTGCCTCGTCACCGGCTGTTATAGCGCCGAGCTGGCCATCAGCAGAGTGTGCTGCAAGCAGAATCACATCGGCTTCAGCAGCAACTGCATTGTTGATGATCTCAACCTGAGGCCCGTCTTCCTTGCCATCCTGCGGAGCATCCCACACAAATTCGATCTTGTCGCCGCTTGCGGCTTCAATTTCGCCAGCAGCCCTTAGGCATCCCTCCTGGACTGAGTTCCAATGCTGGTCCATCCTATCCATTGTTACAAGGTAGATTGTATAGGTTTCCCCTTCATCGCCGCCTTGTGTCGTGTTGTTGTTATTGCTGGATGGGGTGCATGCTGCTGCAAATAGAAACAGCCCAGCCAACAAAACAGCTAATAGATTTTTTTTCATGTTTTTTCCTCTCTAAAAACATTAATGTATTTATTGTAAAGCATTACGCCCAACAATCGCCTAATCATGCCTTCTTCGGATCACCACATCTGAAAGGACGCTTATGATCACGATGATGCCGACTATTATATTTTGAAGCGCTAAAGGCACTTTTGCTAGCGATAGCCCGTTAGCAAGCGCTGCCCAAATGCTAGCGCCGATTACTGTCCCGATAAGAATTCCCTGCCCGCCAAGCGTGCTGATGCCGCCAATTACTGATGCTGCAACTGCATACAGCTCATATGATGTTCCTGCGTTCATTGAGCCCTGTCCGCTCTGGGCGCATTGTATAAGGCCTATTATTCCTGCGCAAAACGATGAAATGACATAAGCTTTGATAACGGTTGCCTCGACATTGACTCCAGACATTCTTGCAGCTTCAGCATTGCTTCCAACAGCATAAATATGCCTGCCTGTTGCTGTATTCGAAAGAATAAAGTCAAACACAGCCCATATGCCTATTGCTATAAACAGGCTGTAATACAAAGGCCCAAACTTGCCATAGTAAAAGAAGCTTGCGAATTTTTGCGCCTTCTGGGCGAATGCTTCAATCTGCGCAGCATCTGTTGCTGACAGCGGCTTTGTAATGGGGCCAGTGTTCTTTCCGTTGTTCACAAGCTGGGCAATGCCTCTGGCAATAGTCATCGTGCCTAGAGTGGCGATAAAAGGGGGCAGTTTGCAGCTGGACACAAGCAGCCCGTTTGCCAGGCCAACAATCAGGCTGAGCGCAATAGCCAGGATGCTTGCGAGAAGGGGATCAATGCCCTTCACTGACATCAGGGTTGCTGATGCCATACAGCTCATGCCAATAACTGAGCCTATTGAGAGATCTATGTTTCCTGTTAGGAGCACGTATGACTGGCCGATCCCTGCTATAATGAAAGGCGATATTTGCCTGAGAAGTATGGGTATGTTGCGCTCTCCCAAAAATTTCGGGTTAAGCATTTGAAAAGCCACCACCATAGCAACAAGGAAGCCAGCCATAATGGCGACTTGCCCTGAGCTTTTTGACCTAAGCAGCCTTGATAGAAATTTGCCCAATGTATCCTTTCCTTTCGAAACTATCCCCTATATAGCTTTGCTCTCAAATTGAGTTGCCAGATCGAGTATCTTTTCCTGAGTTGCTTCCTGCCTGGAGAGCTCCCCGGTTATCCTTCCATCGCACATCACAATGATCCGGTCTGACATGCCGAGAATTTCCTGCATTTCTGATGATACGAATATAATTCCAATGCCTTGAAGCTTAAGGCGGTTCATAATATTGTAAATCTCAACTTTTGCGCCTACGTCGATTCCTCTTGTAGGCTCATCAAATATCATTGCTTTCGAATCCCTGGCAAGCCATTTGCCAACAACAAGCTTTTGCTGGTTTCCCCCGCTTAAGCTGGATGCATCGTCTTCGATAGAAGATGCCTTAATCATTAGGGCGTCTTTAGTGTCATTTGCCAGCTTCTTCTCCCTTGCCTTTACCACAATCCCCAGCTTTCCGAGAAGATCCAGGTTCGGCAGGCTTGCGTTTTGGCGGATTGAAAGCTTCGTGCAAAGGCCATCGCGCTTTCGGTCCTCCGGCACCAGCACTATTCCCTTTTGCTTGGCGTCAACAGGCGACTTAACGCTTGCGATCGCGCCATTTACCTTTATCTCCCCAGTCTGCTTTTTGTCTGCGCCGAAAATAGCCCTTGTCAGCTCTGTCCTTCCAGCGCCAACAAGGCCTGCAATTCCAACAATCTCTCCAGCTCGCGCTTTAAAGCTTATGTTCCTGACAAGCCGGCCGGCGTTCAGGTTTATAGCTTCCAGCACGGTGTCGCCTAAAGGCGCGTCAACGTGAGGGTATTTTTCAGTTATCTCCCTGCCAACCATAAGCGAAATGATTTCATTGAGGGTAAATTCTGAGTAGTTTCTCGTTTCTATGTGTTTGCCATCCCGCAGGATTGTCACTCTGTCAGCAATATAGCTCAGCTCTTCAAGCCTGTGTGAGATATATGCAATGCCTCTTCCTTGGCCTTTAAGGGTTTGGATCATCTTAAAGAGTTCATCGATCTCCTTTGTAGCCAGTGCTGAAGTAGGCTCGTCCAATATTATGCACTTTGCATCTTTTGACAGAGCTTTTGCTATTTCAACCATTTGCTGGCGGGATAGCTTCAGATCCCTGACAAGGCTGTTAGGATCTATGTCAAGGTTCATTCCTTCAAGAATCTCTGTAGCGAGCGCTACAGCCTTCCTGTTGTCAAGAAGCCCGTATTTCTTTGGTTCCCTTCCAAGGAATATATTTTGCGCAACACTCAGATCAGAGCATAGCGATATTTCCTGGTGTGTAAGCGCAATGCCGATGTCTTGGGCTTTGCGTGGAGTTAATGCGCCAGGATCAACGCCATTAATGAGCACGCTGCCTGAGTCCCTTTGCACATCGCCGCCAAGAATTTTCATAAGTGTTGACTTGCCAGCGCCATTTTCCCCCAGAAGGGCATGCACTTCGCCCGGCTTTAAGCTAAAGCTTGCTCCTGACAAAGCGTGTACGCCTGAGAATGATTTGTAGATATCATCCATTTCGACGATATACTCTATGTTATTGCTCTGCATTGCCTTCTTTTTGCTGTGAATATTGGCAAGTGTGCTGATGGGCGCTTGCCACAGCTTATGCTTCCATGATAAGCCAAGAATAGCCTCTTACGAAATAATTTCTTGTTATTCTCTGGAGGAAGTTGATTAATTCTCCCAATTAACAATTTAAGGCGGAAAATATTAACAATACTTAGGATCGAATGCAGCAGCCTTGGCAAAAGCGCCATGCATTGCCATTACAAAAGCGATAGTGATATTTTGCCTATCGCAGCGCGCTGGCTGATCGGCATTTGCAGAAAGATAATTAGCGCTAGCCGGCTATCTAATTCAATTCCTGATCGTTCAGGCTGTAAGTAAATTTGGCGCATAAGCTATAATTAAGCCAGGGCATAAATTCATCTGCCGGAATTGGGCCTGCTTTGACGTATATGCACATGCGAAAACGAAAGGATATTTATGAAAAGATCAGAAATAAATCAAGCTATAAAGCGATTAGAATCATTTATTAACGAATACCGCTTTGCTCTGCCTCCTTTTTTGGGCTTTACGCCAGAGGATTGGCGGCAAAAGGGCCATGAGTATGATGAGATTCGTGACAACAGCCTTGGATGGGATGTAACAGATTATGGCCTTGGCAACTTTGCCGAGGTAGGCTTTGCGCTTATCACTCTTAGAAATGGAAAGCTTAATAGCGATAAGTATATAAAAACGTATGCTGAGAAGCTTCTATTCTTAGAAGAGGGCCAATATGCGCCGATGCACTTTCATTGGCTCAAGATGGAAGACATTATTAACCGCGGCGGCGGAAATATCTTAATTAAGGTATACAACTCGACTTCTGATGAGCAGCTTGCCGATACTGATGTTTTGGTCAATGTCGACGGGAGGCGCTACACTGTGCCTGCAGGCACACAAGTGAGGCTGACTCCAGGCGAGTCGATATCCCTTTCGGCTGGAATGTACCATGATTTTTCAGTCGAGAAAGGCAGCGGGCCAGTCCTGCTCGGGGAAGTGTCTATGGTTAATGACGACAACACTGACAACCGATTCCTGGAGCCTATTGGAAGGTTTCCGACGATAGAGGAAGACGAAGCTCCATATAGGCTGCTTTGCAATGAGTATCCGGATGCCCGGGCGTGAGCATCTGCACGAGATAAGCAATGACAGCATTAAGGCAGCAATAAGCAGCCAAGGCGCTGAGCTTCAGTCTTTGGCTAAAGATGGTTTTGAGTATATCTGGCAAGGAAATGTGCCAGGGCTATGGGAAGGCAAAGCACCTCTCCAATTCCCGTTTGTTGGCCGGCATTCCGGCGGAGTTTACCTTTACGAAGGCAAAGAGTACAGCATCGATATACACGGATTTGCAAAAGACAGCGCTTTCGAAGTGGTTGGCAAGTCGGATGTTTCTGCCAGCTTCCGCCTTGAGAGCAATCCAGAACTCGAAAAGCAGTACCCCTTTAAGTTTTGCCTGACAATACAATACTCGCTAAAAGATAGCCGGCTATATACTGATGTTGCTTTAGAAAACACTGCCATTTCGCGAGATTTGCACTTTGGGCTTGGATGGCACCCCGGCATAAATGTCCCTTTGGATGAAGGCCTGGCATTTGATGACTATTATATAGAGTTTGAGCAATACCAGGACCCGCAATCAGTGGTCTTCAGCGAAAGCCTGCTCTTTGATGGGTTGAAAAGCTTTGCGCTCGAAGGCAGAAAGCGCTTGCCGCTAAGCCACAGCATGTTTGATGCTGATGCTATATCACTCGTTGGCACCGGCAAGGCTGCAACTTTAAAAAGCGGCAAGGGAAGCCGCTATGCAAGCATCGGGTTTGAGGATATGAAGTATTTCACGTTTTGGCACAACCCTAAGACGAAAGCCCCGTTCATATGCATTGAGCCGCAGCTGAGCTTTCCAGGAAGGCAAGGGATAGTTGAAAATTTAAATGAGCATCCTAGCCTTCAGCTTCTAAAGGCAGGCAATACTTATAGAAATGGTTGGTGGATTGAAGTTGGATGACAAAAAACAATACGATGCAGTGTCACTGGGCGAAGCGCTTATTGACTTTATAGGCATTGGCCCAACTAAATATGGGATGCAGGCATTTGAGCGCAATCCCGGCGGCGCAGTGGCTAATGCGATTGTCGCAATGTCCAGATATAAATTAAAAACCGCCTTCCTGGGCAAAGTCGGAAATGACATGCATGGAAGGTTCCTAAAGTCAACCCTTGAAGAAGCGGGCGTTGACACTTCAGCTATGATTCTCTCAGACGAGTATTTCACGACGCTTGCTTTTGTTGGACTTGATGAAGAAGGCGAGAGGTCCTTTTCCTTTGCGCGCAAGCCAGGGGCTGATATGATGCTGGAGTGGAGCGAAATATCAAAACCAATCCTTGAATCAACAAAGCTTTTGCATGTTGGCTCGATATCGCTTACTAATGAGCCGGCAAAAAGCGCCCAGATCGAGTCAGTCTTGTATGCAAAGCGCCATGGCGCATTGATTTCGTATGACCCGAATTATAGAGATTCTCTTTGGAGCAGCGAAAGCGAGGCGGAACAGGCTATGCGGCTAATGCTTGGGTACGCTGACATAGTAAAAGCCAGTGAGGAAGAAATACTGATGCTTGCGGGCGCTACTGATCCCGACAAGGCTGCTGATGCCCTTTTAGAGCAAGGCGCAAGGCTTGTTGCAATTACCCTTGGCTCAAAGGGCGCGTTGCTTGCTACAAAAAAGGCAAGAGCGTCCCACGAGGCTTATAAGGTTGATGTTGTTGATACAACAGGCGCTGGCGACGCTTTTCTCGGCGGGCTTTTGTATAAGGCAAACCAGGCCGGCTTAGATATCGAAGGCTTTGGCGAGGACACCCTTGCAGGCTTCGCCAAATTTGCTAACGCCACAGCTGCGATATGCATTAGCAGGCGTGGCGCTATACCGTCTATGCCTACTCTGGATGACACTATAGCTTTTATAGAGGACAAAGAATAATTTAATTGAATGTTGTTTGAATAAAAAAGCAGAGATAGGGATGCAAGGGGGTTAGCGCCTCTATCTCTGCGACTTCCTGGTATTGCCAGCATTTTTCAGGCTTATTTCGCCCTTCTTGCGTTTCTTTCTATTGCAAATATATGTCTACACTAAATATATGCAGCATTAGATAATTGTGTGCTAATATTTTGTTGTTTAGCTTTCTATACTGTTAGTTCAAGCCGCCTATTGCATAAAATTGTGGTTTCGTACGGATATGCTTTGGAACATGGAGTTTGCTGGCTGAGTGAAATATAATGGTCGTGTTCTATATAAGTCTATGATTTTTGTGGACATTTTGATATAATGTCCATAGTATACTCTGGAGGCTAGTATGGATTACCTGAATTTAGCGATCGAAAGCATCGCAAACGGCTACTATTTTGACGATGCAGGCCAAACAATAAAATGCATTTATTGCACTGAGGAGTACCATAACAACCAGGCATACGCTTTCGGCGATGAGCTTCTCATGCATGAGAGGGCAGCACAAAGGCACATTGCAGAAGTCCATCATGGAAGCCTTGAAAATCTGCTTAGCGACACTAGCAAGTATAACTCCCTAACTGACAACCAAAAGGAGCTTATTCGGTTGCTGGCAAAGGGATTGTCTGACAATGATATCGCAAAATCGCTCAGCAGATCGCCCTCAACTGTCAGAAGCCAGAAATTTGCCTTGCGCGAAAAAGCCAAGCAGGCTAAATTTTTTCTGGCGGTATATGAGCTGGCATTTGCCTCTAAAGCTGAAAGCGGCGATGAGCTTGTATCCTTTCCAAACAGCGCAACGTACAATGATGACCGCTTTATTGTGACAGAAAAAGAAAAGGAGCATATTTTAGCCACTTTTTTTGAAAGCCTGGAGCCACTCAAGCTCAAGGCACTCTCTCCTAAAGAGAAAAACAAGGCTGTAACCCTAGCTCGAATTGCAGAGGAATTTGAAAAAGGCAAAAAATATTCCTACAAAGAAGTAACACAAATACTAAAGGGCATTTTTTATGACCATACAACTATTAGGCGATATTTGATCGAATATGGCTTTATGCAAAGAGTTGATGATGGTTCAACCTATTGGCTTTCCTAACAGCACGAAAGAGATATGAAACTGGCTGCTTCAGGTGCAGCAGCCAGCTTTACAGCGTATATTCGCTGGTTACATCTGTTTCTGAGCGATTTTCACACTTAACAGAGCTTATCTGCGCCTTTGCATGGAGTTGGCAAGCTTCTCCATAATAGCCGGAATATCTATGTTTTGTGGGCAGGCTTCAGCACATTGGCCACACGCAGAGCATGATTTTGGCTGCTTGTCTTCAGGCATCCAGGAAATGCGAGTCATTTCCATGAAGTGCCTTGAAACCATGTAGCTATTGTATCTATCAATCAGGCCAGGTATATCTAGCTGCATAGGGCAGCCTTCCAAGCAATATTCGCATTTAGTGCACGGCGCTTCGTTTCCTGAGAGCAAAGCGTCCAGCGCCCTGTCAAAAGTTTCAAGCTCAACGCCTGAAAGCGGCTTTAGATTTGTGAATGTTTTTACATTGTCCTCAAGTTGGAACATTTCATTCATACCGCTCAGGACAACGCTGACATTAGGCAGTGCCCCTGCAAAGCGGAAGCTGTATGATGCAATGCTTTTGTCCGGATCTAAGCTTTTAAGCATCTTGTCTCCCTCTTCTGAAATGGAAGCAAGCCTGCCTCCTCTAAGGGGCTCCATTACAACCACCGGTATTCCCCGCTTAGTAAGCTCTTCATATTGGCCTTGGCTGTCCAGGTACTGCCAGTCAAAGCGGTTGAGCTGGATCTGGGCAATATCCCAGTCATAATAGTCAGCAAACCATTTTAGCGTATCAACATTCGCGTGCGAGGAAAACCCTGTCCCTCGGATTTTTCCATCTTGCTTGAGCTTCTCAAGCGCCTTTACAACGTAGGGCCTTGAGAATTGGGCCAGTGATCGCTCATTTACATTGTGCAGCAAGTAGAAGTCAAAGTAGTCTGTTTGGCAGCGCTTCAGCTGCTCATCGATAGTATTGTATATTTCCGCTTCGCTAGAGCATGCGAAGTTTGGCAGTTTTGTAGTAATAATATATTCTGAGCGCTTAAATGGCTTAAATGCTTGCCCCATCGCCTTTTCAGATTGGCCGCCTTGATAAAAATAACCTGAATCGTAGTAGTTTATGCCGCTTTGCATGGCATGCGCAATGAGATCGCAAGTCTTATCTATATCAACATACCCATCTTTTACTGGAAAGCGCATGCAGCCAAAGCCAAGCTTGGATATATGCAATTGAGTATCTTTATATTGCTTTTTGTCTACCATTCATACCTCATAATAAAAAAATAATGATTCCCTGTAGCCAAGGAGTAGATGCAAATATTTGCTCTTGCTAAAGAATAGCACATAGGTATGTGCCAAGCAAGGCAGCGGTTTATACAGCGCCTGCGCAATGCAATGCAGTGGAAATCAGGTAGCAGCAACAGGCTGCAGCGCCATTTGCAGAGGCTTGCACCTAATTTTTGCGCATGTTTGCATAATTATTTGACAATGAGGCTCTATGCTCCAAATTGCAAGCATGCAATAAGCCATTGAATTTGCTGCATTGATTTTCGCATACACTTATGCTATCATACGAAAGACTCGTGCGCTTGTAGCTCAGTGGATAGAGCAACGGTTTCCTAAACCGTGTGTCGGAGGTTCGACTCCTCTCAAGCGTGCCATTTTTTTTGCTTATTTAGCGGGTTTCGAGGCTTGTACTTTTTATAGCCTGTTTTTTACACCTTATGCAAACATAAGCTCTTATAGCGCCGGCTTGCCAGTTGCTGCCACGATAGTAGCTATAGTGCGGATCAATGTCGGTTGCCTCATCTTCGAGAAGGATTGAAAATGCTAATTAGCGTAAGCTTTTTCGCTTCGATAATCGTGCATTCTTGCTCACCCAGCATATCAAGTTAAGGTCCGCTAGAATTGCATTCAGTTATAGCTTGCAGCTTTATGCTTATCGCTCCAAACCGATGGGAGCCAGCTATAGGGCTCCATATTTTGCCACCCGCTGGGATCTCTCGATTTTTGTGGAGATCAGTTATTGGCACTTTTATAGCTTCACCCTTGCACTTGAAACCTAAATCGGATTTTGGTTCTAGTGGCCCCTGCGCGCGAATTTGGGCTTTTTGCTAAAACCAGCTTTCTTTTTCTTGCGCTTTCTTCATTCGCAGGTTAGGGCCCTTTATCTGCATAACCTCAGTCGAAAGCATCATGATTCTGTCGACGCACCGCTTTTCGTAGCCTCTGCCCGCCAGCTCAGGGATTGCATAATTGCTTGAAAAAAGCGTTGGCTTCTGTGCCCTAAGCCTGCTGTCAAGCACCTCATACACAAGCTGGCGCATCCATGGCGTGAGGGATTCGGAGCCGATGTCATCAAGAAACAAAAAGTCAGCGTTGGCTATTTGGCCCATAAGCTCGCCCTCACTGTGCTCAGCGCCCTGCGAGCCAAACGTTGATCGGACTTTGCGCGATATTTCAATGAACGATGTGAAGATTACCGGCAAAAGCTTGTCAATGAGCGCGTTTGCGCAGCAGCTCATGAGGTATGTCTTTCCTACCCCGACATCGCCGTAAATGTACGCCCCAAGCCCCTTTTCATAAGCAATACCGCTTATCTCGGCATAAGTGGCCAGCCTTCTTGCTGCTGTGTCGATGGCCGGGCTAATCCCCAGCGAAATATTTTCAAACCTTGCGCTGAAGAACTGCTGCCCCATCAGCGACTCTAGCTGAAGCGACTTGATTCTCTGCAAGCGATCTGCCATCAGCCTTTCTGTTTCAATTTCCCGGTCTTCAGCGTCATTGCAGGAGCATTTTTTAAATCTTAAATACTTGCCTGTCAGCTCGCCAAAGCCTTCAGGGTACTGCATAGACTTAGCATCCCCACATGCTTTGCAGGCTATCTGCCCACCTCTAATTTCCTCGCATTCTGTGTCTATTTCGAATTCGTTGATGCTAGACGAAATCCGCATAGTCGCTATCCCAGCCAGGTAGCTCTGGACTGCTTTTCCTATGCTCGTATCCTTTGTATTCTGCATTGCTGCTCTCCTTTCTCGGTTCTTGCGATCGGGCTAGCCATGATGTCACAAAAGCTTTTATGCCCTTTTGCGTTTTAAGCCTGTCTGGGTGCGAGTCGCACCACAGCTGCATACGCTTTAGCTCTTTGGGCACATCAAGTTCCAAATAGGCATCTTGCAGCTCGGATGCCCATTTTAGGTCTATGCGGAACTCTCCGCCACCTTTCAGAGGCAAGCTAATAAGCACTCCAGGCTCATGGCCCGAGAGCCCAAGCTGCTCTTGTGCTGTCTCTGGCTTTGCTTCTTGCTGAACTCGCAAACACTGTTGTGGATCCATTAGCTCTGTTAGCGATCCTGTATTATGCATCTCAGCAAGGCTTTGCATTTGGATCGCACTTGTTTTCCTGCTTCCGGCATTAGTGTTCTTCAGCAAACCCAGTTCATCAAGCTCCTTTAGGGCGCGTTTTGCAGTGACTACTGGTATTTGGGCTTTGTCTGCAATACTGGCTGCTGAAGCGATAAAGACATCTGCCCACTGCGATTCATTCCAAAGCTCAAGCAGCGCTCGCCAGACTTCCCTTGCTGGATACGTGAGTTTTTGTGTTCTGATAAACTGGTAGTAAGCCTTAATCTCAGCGAACATACTAACGCCCATGGTTGCCTTGATGCGAGGTTGCGAGCCGGAGCGATGCCGGCTGTAAACCACATTCCCCTTTTTTTGAGTTTTTTGTGTGAAGCTAAATAAATTCCGCTGTCGTCTTTGCTCGTGGCATTCATAATCTTCTTGTCTTATTCCTTATGTATTAATGTATTAATATAGGGGCTAAATTGGTATCTGTGTGATACCACTCTGGTATCTGTGTGATACCAATGTATGCACTACTGGTATCTATGAGATACCAGAGCAAAATTCACTTGTATCTATGTGATACCATTTGGCATCTGAGTGATACCAGCGGTGAACCTTGTTCCTCCTTAGGGGAGGGCAATCTTAATAAACCAGCGAGGCTTAGCGCGTATAGGCTGTTAGTCCTGTCGCCGGATATTCCTCGTCTCCCTACGGTTGATCCCATAACGCCCCTCATCCCTCAATGCATTCATGTAGCATTTCAAAGGCCCAGCGAGTGCAGATTCAATATGACGGTATTTTGCCTTCTATCTCCGTTGAGGCAATTGTTGCATCAATAAGCGAATGCAATGCCACCCCATATGCGTGGTCCATTTTTCTGTTGTGCCGATTGTTACTTTCTGCTGACCGCTCTCATGTCGGCGCAAGTGTGGAGAGCTTATCCCGATCGCTGCTGCAGCGTCCTGTGCGCTCATTGCGAAACCTTATTGCATGTTTTTTAATCGGCTTGCCATCGCCCATGAGGCCCTCAAAGTGGTTATTGAATGGCATGGTAAAAAAACAAACCATTTTGGATCGCATTTCTATCGGATTATTATAGAATCATGTATACTTTAGGTAACAGTTAGACTTTTATCGTAGTGGCTGTTTGGATTTCGTCGCTAGCGTTGCCAAACAGCTCTTCTACAGAAGAGCCAAGTACATGGGCAATTCGTTTCATAGCATTGTAGCGTGGTGTCACTTTGCCATACTCATAATCCTGGTAGACACGCTCTGAAACTTTTGAACGCTTTGCGAGCTCTTTTTGTGTGAGCCCTAGCGTTTCACGTTTCTCTCGTAGCTTGTCCCTCATGCGCAGCCTCCTTTGGTTGTAATACGCTATAATCGGCGTGTTATAATCAATAATATCACGCCAGTATCGGCGTGTCAACTTAATTGGTGAATTAATGGAATCCTTGGGAGAAAGACTGAAATATATAAGAACCAGTAGAGGGCTTACTCAAAAGCACCTGGGAGAGCTAGCAGGTGTAGGTGAGCGAAGAGTGCAATATTACGAAAGCGGCTCCCAAAAGCCGGGTTTTGATGTTTTAGTTGCTTTATCAGATGCCTTGGATGTTTCATTAGATTATTTAGCAGGCCGCACACGCAATCACAAGGTTTATGACACAGATATTGGCACTCGTGAATCATCGCTAGCAACAAAAGAAAATTTGAACGAGAAATCGAGTTCAATCGATGAGCAATCAATATTTATTAATGCATTTAGCAGTAATATATCTACTTTACGAGAAATAAATGCTCTTACTCAAAAGGAAGTTGCAACATATTTAAAGATTACTGAACAGCATGTCAAAAATCTTGAAGCTGGAGCAAGTAAGCCGGGATTTGACACGCTGAATGCAATGGCAGACTTGTATAATGTCTCGATTGACTATCTATGCGGCAGATATTGCAATGAAAATGAAATGGCCCCTCTTACGAAAGAAGAGGCAGAGCTGTTGCGCAATTATCGGCGATTGCAAAAAAAAGCTAAAGAATCGTTGCGTTACATCATTGGTAACTGCAGCTAGTGCTATAAAAGTTAAAACTACAACGAGCATATGTCAAGTATAAAATGGGAATAAATAATATTTTTATCGAACGTATCCGCGAACTTCGGGAGAATTATGGCCTCTCTCAAAAGGAGATAGCCCATAAATTAAGCATAAATTGCTTTAGCGCTAACGTTGGCATTACTGCCCTTACACAAGAAGAAGCAGACTTAATCGCCAAGTGTCGCAAGCTTGACAAGCAAGGCAAGCAGGCAGTTGAGTATAAAGTAGGCATCCAAAACGCAGCAGCAAGGTAGGGTTGAACGAGATTCATTCATTGAGTAAACACCTCTTTTATTAAACTTAATCTACCAGCCCCACCCAAGCTTTATGCGCTTGTAGTGCTCTGACAACGATAATAAGTGCACAAATTGTCATATAAAGCGGTATAATGGCAAGGGGTGCACTATATGCCAAAACTACTTTATACAGTTAAGCTTACAGACGAAGAAAAAGAATATTTAACCAGGAAAGCCAAGACAGGAAAATCGCCAGCCAGAGAAATAATTCGATGCAATGCGCTGCTGCTTACTGACGACAACAGAGTTCCAAAATTAACTGTTCTTGAAGTGGCTAAAGCGCTTAGGGTTTCGAAAAATGTTGTGCAGGATGTTAGGCGAAAGTACTGCGAACAAGGCCTAAAATGTG
>WRIY01000004.1 GCA_009782515.1 Eubacteriaceae bacterium | reverse complement strand
GTTCGCCGCTTTTGCTGTCTCTCAGCCATGCTGAGCCTGTTGCCGGCGCGCTCTTCGCTTGGCGATGCAAAGCTTATATTGTTTGCAAAGCCGCACACGGGAGGCGCTTGGCTGCTGGATTTTTGCAGTGGAAGCGTTGGCTCGAAGCGCTCAGCATCGGCCCTGTCCCTGAACTGCCGCTCAATCGTTGCTGCTGCGGCGTCTTTAAATCTGATGATGTACTTATAGCCGTAATGCTCTATCTCGTCTATGGCTGGCCTTGAAACATACAAAGCGTCCATTAAGAGCGCAAACTGCTCGCCAGGGAAATAGAAAGCAAGGCACGCAAGCATTTTCTCAAGCGCTGAAAGCTCGCACTCTTGCTTGCCATCGCCGTCTGGGCCCCTCATTTGGACTGAGATCAGGCTTATAGCCATCCCGCCAATTATCAGCTTTGCCTCCAGCACGCTGTGATAGTATTCTGTCCATTCCTGCTTGCCATTCTTTTTGCTGTGCACTTTCGTTAGGCAGCGATCGCAGTGCCTTTTGCTGCCGTATGAGCGCTCCTGGGTGCCGTCTATTGCCACTTCCCAGAACGGGCCCTTCCTCATTCGCCTTATTGCGGGGTTGGCCATAATCTCTCTGGCAAGGGCAGTTTTTATTTCTGATATGGCTTCAGGGCTGAGGCTCAGCTTAATGGCATTCAGGCATGCCTTCCAGTGGGGCAAAAACTCCTGCGGCGGCTCGCCAACAAGCTCATAGATTAATGCGCAAGCGCCCTCCCCTTCAAAGATCCTTTCATCCATGTCCCGGCTTGATTCGGCCCTAAGGGCAAAGCCAAGGATGATTTTTGCCAATATGCACGCCATAGAGCGCCTTGCGCCTTTCCTTTTGTCCAGGCTTTCTATATCGCAAAGCATGCCAGCCAGATCAGGCATGTATTCTTCTATTGCCTCAGCAAGGATGGGGCATGATCTGATGATTTTTCTAAGCCGCCGCTTGGCCTGGCGGCTAAAGCCCCGCCAGCCCATGGCGGCAAGGGCAGTTTCTTGCGCGAGAAGGCCTGACTCGGTGCATGGCTCAGACAGTTTAGGCGCTTGGGCAATAGCTGGCTGTTTCGTTTCGGCATTATTTATGCTATTATTCATATAAGGAAGCCTCATTTTGTATAACTGTTTTATTTCTATGATATCCCATTAGGGCAATCATAGAAAGGCTTCCATTTTTATATTCCAATATTTATATTTCTAGGCGTTCTATGGGATCGATTGCGGTTCTATGCGCTATCCAGACAAGCATTTTTGTTCACTGTGCGATTGGCAATATCTTGATCGAATAGTTGTCGAACATTTCAGAGCTGGCTTTCGCCGATAAGGCTTCTTGCCTGGGCGATCGTAAACCCTTTTTCAATGGCAATTTTGCGAAGATCGTCAAATTCAAGCTTTTTTCGCGCAATGCCAAACCCTTGGGAAACTTTCACTCGAACAGTTCCATATTCTGTGCTGAGTTCCTCTTCAGCCCGATCAAGCGTAATTCGATCCTTTATGGCAAACCTTAGGCCTATTGTGGTGGTGTGCTTAAGTATGAATTGAGCAAGCCTGTGCGCGTCTTCCGGCTTTGCAATGCAAGTAAGCAAAAAAGCAAGGCGCGATTTCTTCATTGCTATTGGCGCTACAAAGCAGTCGAGTGCGCCTTCAGCGAGAATTGCCTCGCATGCAAACGCCAGATCCTCAGGAGTCATATCGTCAATGTTGGCGCTTATCTCGGCAACTTGCCCGTCGCTTGAGCCTTTCGCGCCAGCTTCCTCGAAGAGTATTGCCCGCACGGCATTTACGCGCTCAAAGTCTTTGGAGCCGAAACCGTAGCCGATTGCTATAGGCGAGAGAACCGGCATTGGCCCATAGCTGGCAGCAAACGCTTTCAGCAGGCTGGCGCCGGTTGGGGTGCACAGCTCAGATTCAATGCCGTCAGAGTATATTTTTGCCCCTCTGAGTATATATGCAGTCGCAGGCGCTGGCACAGGCAGGATTCCATGGGCAGTTTTGACATGGCCTTGGCCAGTGTTTATTGGCGATGACAGGATTTTGCCAACGCCAAGCATATCTATGCCCAAGCAAAAAGCGCATATATCCACTATCGCATCAAGCGATCCAACTTCATGCAGGTGAATATTGCCTATGTCTTGGCCGTGCACATGCGATTCCGCCTCATAAAGCAGCTTAAATGCTTTTAAGGCATTTGCCTTAACGGTTTCGCTTATATCAAAGCTTTCGATTATCCTGTCTATCTCAGCTGCATGGCGGGAATGCGAGTGGCTATTCGGGCTGCTTGCTTCTTCGCCTTCGCTCTTGCCGCCTATTTCGCAATGAAAGCGAACTCCCAGGATCCCTTGCTTTCTTTCTGATGTTATATATACTGATGTGCCTATGCCAAGGCCGTTTAGCGTTCTAAGGAACTCTTCTTGCTGGCCTTCGCTTAAAAGGCTGTATACTGCCCCGGAAAGCATATCTCCGGCAGCGCCCATAGAGCAGTCAAAGTATATACCTTTCATTCGGCCCTCCCTGCTGCAAGGTGGTTTATGAGGCTTGCCATATAGGCGCCTCCAAAGCCATTGTCTATGTTGACTACTGATACGCCGCTGGCGCATGAATTAAGCATTGACAAAAGGGCTGCAAGGCCCCCGAAGCTGGCGCCATAGCCAACGCTTGTAGGCACTGCTATAACAGGGCAGTCGCAAAGGCCGCCCAGTACTGAGGCCAGTGCCCCTTCCATTCCGGCTACAGCCACAAGCACATTTGCAGACATTATCTCATCCAAATGGGCCAGCGTCCTGTGAAGTCCGGCAACGCCAACATCATAGATTCGGCTGACGCTGTTGCCCAGCGCTTCAGCGGTGCGGGCTGCTTCTTCCGCAACAGGCATGTCGCTGGTGCCGCCTGTTGCAATAATGATGTTGCCGACGCTTTGCGGCTTTGGATCTCCCCATAAAATCCCTGTTTTTGAGACTTCGTCATAGTCTATTTCCAGCTGCATTTTGACCTCTTGCGCTGCCTGGCGGCCCAGCCTGGTTATAAGCACAGTGCTATTGTTTATATACAGGGCTTTACAAATGCCAATAATTTGCTCTGGCGTCTTGCCCTCGCCATATATGACTTCGCCGACGCCTTGCCTTAATTGCCGGTGCATGTCCACTTTTGCATATCCAAGATCTTCAAACGGCGCAGCTTTTAGCGCAATAATCGCTTCCTCGATATCTATGCTGCCGTCGCGCACACCAATTAGCAGTTGCCGTGCATCATTTTTATCCATATGTATGTTTCCCCAAGCCCACTTTATCATAAAATGCGCTCTCTTAGCCGAAATATCGCAGCTTTCCGCTTTTTTTTGCATCAGGCAAGCAATGAATAAGCCGGCAATTGTCGAGGCATCCTATATTTGAGTGCATTTTATGCTATTATAATACTCAAGTGAATACATGGAAAAGAAACAAGCACGCCAAAGCAAAGCAGCGCTTCTAATTGCAACCCTGATATGGGGCTACGGTTTCGTAGCCGTAAAAAACGCCATTAATGAGATCGGGCCCTTTTATTTGCTTTTTTTTCGCTTTAGCATAGCGGGTGCTGTGCTAAGCATAGCTTTTTTTAGAAAATTTAAGCTTATAAACAAGGATTACGCCAAACAGGGCATTTTCCTCGGGGTGCTGCTCTTTTCAGCTTATGCGTTTCAAACTGTAGGCATAGTCTACACTACACCGGGCAAGAATGCTTTTTTGACTGCCGTGTATTGCGTGCTGGTGCCTTTCATATACTGGGCAGTTGAAAAATCAAAGCCTGCAGCCAACCATTTTTTTGCTGCTGCTGTTTGCCTTGCAGGCATATGGTTTGTATCGTCAAACGACAGCCTGGCGATAAACATCGGAGACTTGCTAACGCTTATATGCGGCGTTTTTTATGCGCTGCATGTAGTCTTTGTAGGGCGATTTGCAAGAACGTTTGAGAGCGATGCAATTCTGTTGACAATACTCCAATTTATAACAACTGCAGCCTTGTCGCTTGCAGCCGCCTTAGTAAGCGAGCCCTGGCCGTCTGCCATTTCGCCATCCGCGTTTTGGCCGCTTATGTACCTTGCGCTGCCGGGAACGGCAATAGCGCTGCTTTTTCAGGTAATTGGGCAAAAACACACCCACCCTGCGCCTGCTGCGATCATTATGAGCCTTGAGGGAGTCTTCGGAGTAATCTTCTCGCTTGCTTATGGCATGGAAAAAATGAGCCTAGGCATTGGCATAGGCTTTGTGCTGATTTTTGCTGCGGAAATTGTTGCGCAATTATAAATAGGATACGAAAGCAGGGGGATGCTATTGCGCGCTTGCCTGGGCTTTTCTTTTGTCTTTTACCTCAGCCTTGTTTTCGTCAAGCGTTGCTATAACTGATCGCAAATCGTCTTGGGCTTTGTTTATCAGGCTGTTTATGTATTCCATGGTTTTAGCCCGCATTTTGCTTGATTCGTTTCTGGCTGCCTTTAAAATGGCCTCTGCTTCTTCATTGGCATTCTTAGTAATATTGTTCGAATCAATCATAAGCTGCTTTTGCTGCCTTGCCTCTTCAATCAGGCTGTCAGCCTTGCGCTTTGCAGTCTGCTTTATTCTGTCTTCATTCTCAAGAACCTTTTTTGCTTCCTTGATCTCTTCCGGCATGCTTGTCCTGAGATCGTCCAGCAGATCGAGAATGTCTTCTTTTTCGAGCATGATTTTATTGGAGAGAAGCGGAACGCTAGATGCGTTTTCTATCTCGCTTTGCAATTTTTCTATTAATTCATATGCTTTCATAACTTGAAACTGCCGCAGCATTTCCTTTCGCAATCATATGATTAGCTTTGCTTTGAGCTTTTGCGCCACAAGCGGCGGCACAAACTCTGATATATCTCCATCGAATTGGGCAATCTCTTTTACCAAGCTGCTGCTTAGGAAAGTATGTTTGACATTTGCAATAAATAAAACGCTTTCTACCTTGTCGTTAAGCGCCTTGTTGGTTAGCGCCATCTGAAACTCATAATCAAAGTCAGTGAGCGCTCTGAGCCCACGTATTGCTGTATATATTCCTGTCTTTTCACAGTAGTCGACAAGCAAGCCATCGTGCTTTTCAGCTTCAAAATTGCTTGTTATAGGGCTGAGGCATTCGCGAATCAGATCGATGCGCTCATCAACGGTAAAGAGCGTGCTCTTTTTGGGGTTGTCCATGATGACAACGCGAACAAATCCGAATACTTTTATTGCCCTTTCAATGATGTCTATATGGCCATAAGTTATGGGATCAAAGCTTCCCGGGTAAAATACAGGATCCATAATTACAACTGCCGCTTCCTTTCTTATTGGCTGCTTTATTCGTAAATAGATATTGCTGTTTGTGAATAGGCTTTATATTTTGTTTTAGCCAAATGCCCGATATTTTCAGGCAACACACAAGCAAGGGCAGCTTCAGCAACAACAATCCCGCCTTTGGCAAGCAAGCTTCTTTGTACAATCGTTTTTATGTCATGGCTTGCTGTTTGCTTTAAATAAGGGGGATCCATAAAAATTATATCATAGGAGCCTTTTGAATTATATAGGAATTTGCCAACATCATATCTGATAGCCCTGATATTTTCAGCTTTTGTCTTCTCAATATTCTTTTCAATAAGATTAATAGCAATTCGAGAATTATCGACAAGCAATGCGCTTTTCGCGCCCCTTGATACTGCTTCTATGCCAATTGCGCCTGTGCCGGCATACAGGTCAAGAAAAACGCTCTCATATACTTTATGGGAAATAATATTGAAAATGTCCTCGCGAACCCTGTCTGTTGTAGGCCTGATTTTATCGTTTGGCGGCGCATATAGCTTCATGCCCTTATATTGGCCTGCAATAACCCTCAATTCATCACCACCTCTTGCATGCCAAGGCCTTCCTGGGCTTCAATCCTTTTTAAAAACTGGCTCCCTTCGCTTTCGGCCAGGATTTGCTGTGATGCCTGCTGGCACAAAACAAGCAGATCCGGGTAATCCATCGCATCATCCGTGATTGATGAAAGCTTGCCGCTTTGCCGAAGCCCGTAGCGATCTCCGCCGCCGCGAAGGCGCAAGTCTTCCCTGGCAATCTCAAATCCGTCGGTTTCGCCGGCAACTGCTGCCAGGCGGGCGGCTGCCTGATCAGAAACGCTTGACGGGGCTTGCAGTATGCACCAGGACTGTTTTGAGCTTCTGCCTACCCTGCCCCGCAGCTGGTGCAGCTGCGCCATGCCAAAGCGATGCGCGTCCTTGACCCACATTACTGTCGCTTCAGCGACATCGATGCCAACCTCTATAATAGTCGTAGCAACAAGCACCTTGCATTCTCCGGTGGCAAAAGCGCTAATGCTCTTTTGGCGCTCAGGCTCTTTCATTTGGCCTGTCAGCATTGCAACGCTCTTTTTGCCGAACGCTTTGGCTGCCTGCTTGAATGCATCATCCACGCTTTCATAGTCCTCAGCGTCGATTGCAGGGCAAACAATGAATATCCTTTCCCCTTCGCTGATTCTCTGTGCGCAAAAGGAATACAGCCGCTCTGAATACGATTCGTCCACTGTGAATGTTTGAATTGGAATTCTGCCCTCCGGCATGCTTCTAATCTCTGTTATGTTAACATCGCCTGTGATTGAAAGCAGAAGCGATCTTGGAATAGGCGTTGCCGACATGCTTAGGGTGTGCACAGCGCCTTGCGCCTTGGCTGCAAGGCTTGCTCTTTGCGCTACGCCATATCGCTGCTGCTCGTCAATAATTGCCAGCATCAGGCTGTCAAAAACAGTTGATTCCGAGAACAGGGCATGTGTGCCAAATACAGCTTTTGCCTGGCCGCTTTGGATGTCTCTTTGGGCCTCTCTCTTAAGCTTTGCGCCCATTGATGAATAAAGCAGGGCGCTCTTTACTCCATGGCTTTGAAGGCTTGGCGCATGCTTTTCGTAGTGCTGCCTTGCAAGCGCTTCCGTCGGGGCAAGAAATGCGGCTTGCTTGCCGCTTGATGCAACAATAAATGCTGCGCATATTGCCACAGCAGTTTTTCCGCAGCCCACATCGCCTTGAATGATCCTGTTCATCTGGTAGCCGCTATAAAGATCCTGTATTATATCGCCTAATGCTTCCTGCTGCCCCGGAGTAAAGCTAAAGCCAAATGACGGCATGAATTTTTCAAGCTCGTTTATTGCTTCATCAGACGGCTTGCCTGCTGTCGGGCGGGAGTAATTCTGTTTATGCCTATCAAGCGCAACAGCATGCGCAAGAAGCCTTTCAGCTGCAAATCTTCTAAGGCCGATGTCCAGCTCCTCTTCCGTATGCGGCATATGCGCCAGCTGATAAGCCTTTCCCAAGGGCACAACATCCAGGCTGCTAAGCAGCCAAAATGGCATGTCATCGCAAATTTCAGCTAGCTCCAGCGCATTTTGCATTGTTTGAGCAACCTTTTTTTGCGTAAGCGCTGACTTCACCGGCACAGGGTATACAGCAAAGATCCCCTCTCTGAGGTACTGCCCCTCTGCAGCTTCCTGCAGCTCAGGGTTTACAAAGTTAGGCTTCCATCGCCCTTCTTTTCTTATCTTGCCATAGATTATATATTCCGTGCCGGGCTTCATATTCGCTCTGAATGGCTGGTTAAAAAAAACACAGTCGAACTCATAGCCGTCCTGGGAAAACGCAACTGCTGTTCTGCTCAAATTTCCGTGATAAGTTGTTGCTGAGATTTGCTTAAGAGTTGCTTTGGCTATAATGCTTGTCCCGTTTTCCGCATGCCGGAGCGGAATCGCAATACGCTCTTTATAGGCTTTTGGAAAGAAGCGCAAAAGCTCTCCCACATTGCTTATGCCCAATTCGCAAAAAAGGGCTTCGGTTTTTGCCCCGATACCCTTAAGCTCATTGATGCTGCTATTCTCATTTAGCATGTTATTCCGCGCTAACAATGTAATAGTATACTGGCTGGCCTCCGTTGAAGACCTCAATATCAAGATCTGGCCACATTCCGCGAAGCCCCTGCTGAAGCTTCATAGCGTCTGATTCCTTAATGCCGTTTCCATAATACAGCGTGATAAGCTCTACGGGGTTTTGGCTTGCCATGATGGAAACTGCTTCGACAACCGCTTTGTCAATGCTCTTTTCGGCTACCTTCATGTCTCCGTCAATCATAGCGATGATATCGCCCTTTTTGATCGACTTTTTGTTGAGCTTTGTGTCCCGCACAGCATATGTAATTTCAGCTGTTGCCACAGACTTAAGGGATCCCCTCATGCGATCCACATTGGAATCCTTGCCCTCATCGGGATTAAACTCCATTAGCGCTCTGATTGCCTGGGGTATCGAGCGTGACTCAACGACGCTTGCATCCTTTTCTGTCATAGCGGAAGCCTGGCTGGCTGCCATTATTATATTTTTGTTGTTAGGCAGCAATATATAGCTATCAGCGTCAACTGCATTAATTGCGCTGAGAAATTCCTCTGTTGACGGGTTCATAGACTGGCCGCCTTCAATTACATGGTTGACCCCAAGGTCCATTAGGATGTTTGAAAGGCCGCTGCCGCTTGAAACAGCAATCGTGTAGTATTCATAGCGCTGCATAGCGGGAACTCCCATCTGATAGCTGTTTGGGCTGGAAGGCGCATGCTGCTGCGTGAATAGATCCTTATGCTGCTCGCGCATATTGTCAATCTTTATCTGCGTCAGCTCCCCACAGCTGGAGGCTGTTTTCATCACTGTCCAAGGCTCATTTGTGTGGACATGGATCTTTATTATGGCTCCGTCCTGTATAACAAGCAATGAATCGCCAAGCTTTACGAACTGCTCTATCAGGAACTTGTCATGCTGCTGGCCATCCAGCGCTGTTACAAGGAATTCAGTGCAGTATGCATATTCTATTGCGCTTTGGATATTGGGAATTTGCTCAGTGGCAAAGGAAGCACTGGCTGTGCCGGCCTCGGCCAGCGAAACAGGGTTGCCCGCAATGGCTGCCAGCGCGCCTTCCAATATGAGTATCAGCCCGGCGCCGCCGGCATCAACAACGCCGGCTTCTTTGAGGACAGCAAGCTGCTCGGGAGTTTTGCTCAGAGCGATCCTGCCATGCTCTATGAGAGCCTCCAGCATGCTTTCGACGCTGCTGAATTCCTCTGATTGCGCTTTCTCAGCAATTTCCCGGGAAATAGTTAGAATAGTGCCCTCTGTTGGCTTGATTACCGCTTTGTATGCCATGCTTGAAGCGCTTGCTATAGCTTCAGCAAGGTTAGCGCAGTCAAGTTCCTGTATGCCGTTGCAGTGCTTTGAAAACCCCCTGAACAGCTGCGAGAGAATAACGCCTGAATTTCCCCTGGCGCCTATAAGCGCGCCATTGGAAGCTGCTGAAACAGCTTCGCTTATAGACATCCCTGACTGGGACTTGGCTTCTTTCACGGCATATTTAAGGGTTAGCGACATATTGGTTCCTGTATCGCCATCAGGCACAGGAAATACATTAAGGTCATTAACTGCCTGTTTGTTGTTGTCGAGGTTGGCATATGCGCTTTCTATGGCATCAACAAACAATTGCGCTGTGATTATACTTGGCATTCGTCGCTCCTATACTCTGACATACTGGACATGGACATTTACCCTTGCCACATCAACAGCTGTTTGCTTTTCAACTGAATATTTCACAACATCGATAAGGCTGTCAGCAACTGCCACAAGCCTCGTGCCAAATTCCATTATTACATATAAGTCTATTTCTATCCTGTTGCCGCTCAGGCTTTTGATCTTTACGCCCTTGCCAGGGTACCTGAAGCGCAGGGTAGAAAGGATTTCATCAAACAAGTTTTTGTATGTTAAGCCGATTACCCCAAAACATCCCATTGCTGCCACTGCCGCCGTCTGCTTAATAAAAGCGCTTGAAAATGTTGCTACGCTCTTAAGTTCACTGTTTTTATCGCTCAATTTTTTCTTCTCCCAATACTTATCTATTGATATTGTGCCCATTTGAGCATAAGACTTTCATTTTTGGGCATATTATGCTGAAAGAAATATGCACTAAGCAGCAAACTCCAATTTGTCTAAATATTATAGCATTAATGCCGCCGGCTACTTGAGGCATTGCCGGCTTTTTAGCCATGTTATGCTTTCAGCTGGCCGTGAAGGCTGGATGAGAGCGCCAAATATCTTTTTTGTTGCATGGATAGGCGCTTTGTGATAGAATTGTTTGCGTGACATATTTTGAGCGAAAGTGAGGGTTAATCAGCATGCCTTACCGATGCTATGTTTGCGATAAAAGGACAGTGGCTGGAAATAATATCAGCCATTCAAATATTCATACAAAAAGAGTCTTTAAGCCAAACTTAAGAAGAGTAAAGATTAATGAGAATGGCACTATAAAGACCGTAAAAGTCTGCGCCCATTGCTTAAGGGCTGGCAGAGTCACCAGGGCGTAAGAATAAAGTTTCCACATGGCTACTGAATGTGGATTTTTTATTGCTCAAAATTTCCCAAAAAAGCCGGATTTGGCCATGGCAACTACGCATACAATGAACAGCGCTGACAATGAAGTGAGCAGCACCCAATCTGGCAGAAGGTTCACAAAAAGTATCAGGCAGATAAGAAACAGCAGCATTTCCAGCAGTTTCCCATGTATATTCTTCATTGCTAACCCCATTTCCTATTGTGGCAAAGATTATTAAGCTATAAATTATATGCGCAATATAGGCTGTAATTGCATCCTTTGCAGCCATCAGGGCCCATGTATTGTCTTTAGCCAGGCTATAGGATAAACTTAAGCAATAAGTTTTGCCATTTTTGTGCCATTTAGGCATGTCTATGAATAAATAAAGGGCGACGAATACTATGCATAAAATTACCTATATCTTTGAAGGCCAGGATACCGGGCCTGTAGTTATTGAGGCAAATGACGACGAAAACCTTTTATCCATTGCGCGAAAAGCCAATGTAGCCATCGACGCGCCTTGCAGCGGCAACGGCTCATGCGGCAAGTGCAAGGTCAAAATTCTTTCCGGCAGCGCTACCGGGCTAAAGACGCGCCATATCGATGATGAGAGCTACGCTGAAGGCATGCGCCTGGCGTGCTCAAGCTACCCTGCAAGCGATATAACTGTGCTTGTCCCTGACATAGCAAGAGCATACAAGTCTCGCATGAAAATTGCGGATTTAAGCAGCAAAAGCGAAGTTGAGATTTTCAACAACACATGGAGGGAAGTGCTAAGCGCCGGCTTAAGCTTTGAAAATGGATACCGAATCGCTGAGCTAAGCCTTTCAGAGCCAACATTTGATGATACTATGCCTGACAACGAGCGCCTTATGCGAGCTGTAAATGCGCATTTTGGCACCTCACAGGCGATCATTTCATACCATACGCTAAAAAAGCTTCCTATTGCGCTTCGCTCTGATGGCTTTAGGGCCAAAGCAGTTGTTAAGCTTGAAAATGCTGTTGCGCATGTTCTTGACATCTTCCCTGCCTCGGAAAAAGTTAGGGCATACTGTGCCGTTATAGATATAGGCACAACTACAGTATCTGCAATAGTATCAAACGTTATGACCGGCAGAATATACGCCAAAGCCTCTTCAGGCAATGGCCAGATACGCTATGGCGCCGATGTAATAAACCGCATAATCGAGTCTTCAAAAGCCGGCGGGCAAAAGCGCCTTATGGATGCTGTTATTGAAGAGACTATCAATCCGCTGCTTGTTTCTATGTGCCAGTCTGCAGGCATAAGCGCTGAGAGCATTTATGAGATTGACATAGCCGGCAACACTACAATGCAGCACCTGTTTACCGGAGTGTATGCCGACTATTTAAGGCAAGAGCCATTTGTAACCGCTTTTTTCAAAGATGCAAACATAAAGGCGGGCGATCTGGGCCTGTATGCAAATGCTGCTGCCGAAGTGCTTCTTGCACCGAATGTAGGCAGCTATGTTGGCGGAGACATAACTGCCGGAACGCTTGCAAGCATGATTTGGGATAAAGAAGAATTCTCTTTGTTCCTCGACCTGGGCACTAACGGGGAGCTCGTGTTTGGCAACCGTGATTTCCTGCTAACATGCGCATGCTCTGCAGGGCCGGCATTTGAAGGCGGGGAAATCTCCTGCGGCATGAGGGCAACAGACGGGGCTATTGAGAAGGTCGCCATACCCGATCCGAATGGAGCGCCTGAGCTGAGCGTTATTGGAGGAGGCAAGCCTGTTGGCATTTGCGGCTCCGGCATTATCGACCTTATTGCTGAAATGTTCAGGCGCAATATAATGAGCCCCAAAGGCAGGCTTCATGACGGGCATAGCCGGGTTGAGCGCGACAGCTACGGGATAGGCAGGTATATACTCGCTTCAAGCAGCGAATCAGCAGAAGGAAAAGAAATTTCGATAAACGAAGTTGACATTGACAATTTCATCAGGGCAAAAGGCGCTATATTTTCCGCTATACGGGTTATGCTTAATTCTGTTGACATGGACATGTCTTATGTAAGCAATGTTTACGTTGCCGGAGGAATAGGCTCCGGCATAAATATGAGAAATGCAATAAGGATTGGGCTGTTTCCTGATATCGATTTAGCCAATTACCACTATATAGGCAACTCCAGCCTGTCAGGCACTTACTGCATGGCGCATTCGAATGAATCAAGAGATAAAATATTCGACATAGCCGAGAACATGACCTATATCGAGCTGTCAAATATTTCAAGCTATATGCAGGAATTTGTTGCGGCATGCTTTTTACCGCATACCGATGAGTCATTGTTCCCAAGCGTTTTCGGCTAAAGCGCTGGCGCTTCTAAGATTGCGCGCCGGCAATACAGCTGGGCCATTTCGCCCCGGCTGTATTGCCGGCGTTTTTTTATTCAATTTCATCTGCTAAAAAGCCTGGCTGCAGCTCCCATGTGCATCAGACAAACTATTGCAAAAGGCTGTTTTGCGATACAGTGAGCCCTGAGAAGGGCTATTAACGGCCAATATAAAACAAAGCTTGAAGCTTGTGGCGGATTTGTGTATTGTAAATAGGCAAGAACTAAAAGTTGGAGGTGATGCCTAAATGGAACCCACTGATTTAGAGCTATGGGAAAAAACAGCCGAATTTCACGGCCATATATGCCCCGGGCTGTCTATTGGCTACAAAGCAGCCTTATATGCAAAAGAGCTGCTTGATCTAAGCTTTCAGGACAGCAATGTAGCTGTATGCATTTCTGAAACTGACAAATGCCCGATTGACGCTATTAAGGCTGCATTCGGCTGCAATGAGGAAAAAAACAGCCTCTTCGTCAATTTGACTGGCGACATGGCGTTTTCATTGCTAAACAGGGCAACCGGCAAAAGCGTTCGCCTTGTCTATAAAGGGCTCAATGCAGAAGGGCTTGATCGAAACGAAATGCAAAAGGCCATAATAAACGCTTCGCATTACGAGCTTTTCGCTGTTGAAGCCGTGCCTGAAAGCTATAGTTTTAGCTAGCATTTAAGGCCTTTTGCCTCAACTTGCTTTGTGGCCCATGAGGGATGATCAGGCTTGGCGAAATTTTTTTAAAGCCCGTTTGGCCTGCTTGCCACGCAAGCTTTAGTGGAAATTGCCAAAATGCTATTCATGCAATATAATGGCAACTCTTGTTGCTTTGCGCCCAATGCATGCTATAATGAATAGCTGGGCAGTGCAGCAGACACTTTCTTCGCTTAGATTGCGCCTGGCAACAGGCCCAAAAGGCCTGCTTGGCAGCGTAAAGTTCGCTCAGTTCGCTGGGCATTTTAGTGTTTGCGATTTTTCTCCCAGAACAGCAATGGTAATATTTCTGTGTGGCAGTGCAGATAGCGGCTACTTCATTGGCTGAATATTTACATACCAGGTTCGAATCCTGCTGCCGCTATTCGATGATTCTTCGCATGGAAATGGCTTTATATCTGCCTTTATTGCCTGTTGCACAAACAGGCAGATATTTTTCATCTTGTATCAAACTTGGAGACTGGATTTGCACTGCTATTCGCCTGCTGACAAATTGCTTGTTGGCAGCTTATTGATCATTGGCAGACAAAAAATAGGGAAGTGAAATTATGGCAAGATTCAACAAGCCAAAAGCATCTATCATAGGCACAAACGAAGAAGGCCATGCAGCCTACTTAATGGAAGGCAAAGAGCGCCTGCTCACTCAGGTGCTGACAACTTTCTTCAATGAGCCGAAATTTTACTCTGACAACAGCAGCGATATAGTAAAGGGCGCAGCTGAGCTGGCAAAGGATGATCCTCAATTCATTGCCAAGCTTGCTTTATACGCAAGGCGCGAGTTTAACATGCGCTCTGTTTCGCATGCCCTGACAGCAGTGCTGGCTAGCGAGCCTGCCGGAAAGCCTTACATAAGAGGCATGTTTCCTGCCATAACGCCTCGTGCAGACGATCCTGCTGAAATCCTGGCTGCGTACATTACAATGTTTGGCAAGCCTATTCCAAATGCGCTGAAAAAGGGCATAAGCGATTCGATAAAATCATTTGATGAATATGAGCTGGCTAAGTACAAGGGTGAGCAAAACGCTTTAAAGCTTAGGGATGTGCTGAGGCTGTGCCATCCAAAGCCTGAAACTGATGAACAGTCAGATCTGTTTAGCCGCGTGCTGAGCGGCGATCTCAAAACGCCTTATACATGGGAAACAGAGCTTTCATCAAAAGGCAGCACCAAGGAAGTTTGGGAGGGCCTTATTGCATCAGGCAAGCTTGGATATATGGCCATGCTCAGAAACCTCAGAAACATAATCAATGCCAAACCTTTAAATATCGGCATTGTATATGATCATATAAGCGATGAGGGCCGGGTGCTCAACTCTAAACAGCTGCCTTTCCGGTTTTTGTCGGCATACAAGGAGCTTGAGCAGCTTCCTGCAGCGACATCAAAGGCATTTAATGCCCTTGAAACAGCTATCAACATCTCTGTTTCAAATATCCCTGCTGTTAAGGGCATGAGCGTAATCGCAGTGGATGTATCGGGATCAATGACTGCGCCAATCAGCCGCAGAAGCAAAATTACATGCGCTGAGATTGGTTTGGTTTTAGGCGTTGCGCTGTCAAAAGTATGCGAGGAAAGCATATTTTTGACATTTGACACTGGCCTGTATCCCCAGGCAATTGCTTCAAAAGGCGGGATTTTGGCTCAAGCCAGGGCAATACCTGTCAATGGAGGCGGGACAGCTATGGAGCTGCCTTTCCAATACCTTATTGACAATAAAATCCCTGCAGATCGCATTATAGTGATCTCAGACAACCAGATTAATAGCCAATGGAGCAATCCTGTCCAAAGCCTTGCTGACATGTACAGAAAAGAAATGCTCCAGCCTCAAGCGTGGGTGCATGCGATCGATCTGCAAGGCTATGGCACTCAGCAGTTTCACGGCAAATATACCAACATCATAAGCGGCTGGTCTGAAAAAGCCCTAAGCTTCATAAGCATGGCTGAAAGCGGCATTGGAAGCCTGGTGCAGGCCATAGAAAGCTACAGCGCGCACTAGATTTGTTGCTGCCGGCAGCTTGCAGTTTTGGGCATTCAGCCGCAAAGGCAATAAGCCGCTTTCATATAAAATACACAGGCGCCGTGCGAAAGGGGAAAACCGCTGTGAAAAAAACATTGCTAGCTATCGCTTTATTCGTGGTATTGGCAATTCCAATACCAATATCTGTAGCATCATGGATTGGCACTGTCATGCAGATGGCTTCACTTGGCAAGGCAGAGCTCAACAACGCCAAAGATTGGATGCTGCTGGTTGCATCGCTGGCTACCATGCTGCTTGCAGGCACATATGCTATTACATACGTTTATTCCCTGGCAAAAACGATTAAGAGCAAAGAAATAGCCTTTGCGAGTTTTTTGCCTGTATGGCATGCTGCCTTAACATATGTTTTCTTCTTGATATGGGGCTGGCTTGAAAAGCGCTAAAATTGAAAAGAGCGCAATTACAGCCCGAAAATTAAACTCTTATATTAGCCGTTATTATACCGCTGCATGCGGCATAATAACGGCATTTGTCTGTATATATAAAACTTGCACGGGTTAAGCTACTCGACTTTTGGAATTCCGGCAAACCCTATTTCCAAATCCTCATCTGTAGGGATATAGTCATTTAGGGTCCCGTCAGCGTACTGCATGTAGGCGCCAAGATCGAAGTTGCCTGTGCCTGTGAGCCCGAACACTATTGTTTTGCTTTCACCGGACTCTTTGCACGCTAAAGCTTCGTCAATAGCCACTCGAATGGCATGCGAAGATTCAGGGGCGGGCAATATCCCCTCTACCCTGGCAAAAAGTGTGGCAGCATCAAATACGCTTAGCTGGGGTACAGCCCTTGCTTCGTCTATATAGCCATCATAGTACAGCTGCGAGAGTATCGGGCTCATGCCATGGTAGCGAAGGCCTCCCGCGTGGTTGGGCGCAGGTATAAATGAAGCGCCTAAGGTGTACATCTTGGCTAGAGGCGTTACCATTCCTGTATCGCAGAAATCGTATGCAAACTTGCCTCGCGTCATAGACGGGCATGAAGCCGGCTCAACTGCTATAAAATACGGAGACTTCTTTCCTGCAAGCCTGTCAGCCATATAAGGCGCCATTAGGCCGCCGAAGTTTGAGCCCCCTCCGGCGCATCCGATCAGCACGTCAGGGTACACATCATAGCGATCAAGCGCAGCCTTTGTTTCAAGGCCGATAATTGACTGGTGTATAAGAACCTGGTTGAGAACACTGCCGAGAACATATCTGTAGCCTTCAGTGCTGACAGCAACTTCAACAGCTTCACTGATTGCGCATCCAAGGCTTCCACCTGTGCCCGGGTTCTCTTCAAGAATCTTTCGGCCGATATTCGTAGTATTTGAAGGGGATGGAGTGACTGTTGCTCCATATGTTTCCATAATTGCTTTTCTGTACGGCTTCTGTTCAGAGGATATTTTAACCATAAAAACTTTGCAGTCAAGCTCGAAAAACCCGCAGGCAATAGCAAGGGCAGTGCCCCATTGGCCTGCTCCGGTTTCAGTTGTCACGCCCTTCAGCCCCTGCTTTTTGGCATAATATGCTTGGGCAATGGCTGAATTTAGCTTATGGCTTCCTGATGTGTTTCCGCCTTCATACTTATAGTAAATTTTTGCTGGAGTGCCGAGCTCCTTTTCAAGCGCATATGCCCTCATTACAGGGGATGGCCTATACATCTTATAAAGCTCGCGAACCTCGTCCGGAATTTCAATAAAGCGATCTGTGTCATTTAATTCCTGCGCTGCAAGCTCACTGCAAAACACAGGGCTTAAGTCCTCAGCGCTCATGGGCTCAAGGGTGCCCGGATTAAGGATGGGCCTATGGGCGGTTTTCATGTCAGCGCGAATGTTGTACCACGCCTTCGGGATCTCCTCCTCAGAAAGATAGGTCTTGTATGGGATTTGACTGTTTGCCATTTTTAGTATTCCTTTCTTTGAGGATCAGGGGATATTTTATATACAAAAAGCCCCTGCCTCTGCTTTTTATTGCAGGGACAGGAGCATAATCTCCTGCGGTGCCACCCGGCTTGGCGCATTTAGCGCCCTCTCAATGCGTACTATCATACGCTGGCGTTTGCTAACAGAGCGCCGCCTCTGTCTTCCCTACTGTGCATAGTGCTTTTCAGGTTGCCCTCACGGACCCATTCACGTTGCCACTCGCACTGCATTTTCACCCTCTGCAGCTCTCTATAGCGACATAAGCAGCGTTACTCACTTCCGATCAGCGGTTTTTCTTATAATATGACTGAATTTTGGTTTTGTCAAGATATTTTTAGCTCATGCAAATGCAGACTTTCCGTATTGGCTAATATTTCAAACGCTTTTGCCTAGATTTTCATGTCTATAACATTTACTTCTGAAATAACTGCATGGCCGAAGTTTACGCTGGCGCCTTCCTTATTTATAACATTTTGGTTTTCAACATAAGTATTGGCAACTAACTCGCCAACTGCGCCTCTTGATCTCGCCTCAATAATTGCGGCTTCTTCAGCTTCTGCTTTTGCCAGCTCAATTGCTTCATCGAGCTTTTTGAATTGGCGGCTGCCTTTCGGAGTATGCACGATGTAGTACGGCCCAATTGTGAGTGACATGATATGCGATATCTCAATGCGCTGTACAACATTTATGCTTGCTTTCAGCGCTCCAAGGGCATTTGCTACTTCGGCGTGCTCAGGCAGTATGCAAGGGGCATCCAGTGCTTTGGCTACTGCCGGAAGGAATATATGGGTTGGGGCGCCAATGCCAATGAGAGCGGCTTTTGTTGTAAATGTATGCTTAAATATAGAGCCTTGCTCAGAATCGCGAGTCGCCCATGCCTCCTTAATAAGGAAATCTGTCTGTGCGTCAACCCCTTCTTTGAAAGCTTTCGGATACTGCCTGGCAAGCATGACGCGCACTAAATTTTCATACATGCGGCCTTGAACGAGGTCATAAACGCTGTCAGCAAGCTCTGCAATCTCTTCGTCAGTAGCTACATCATGGGTCCTTTTAAGGCTGTATAGGATATAGCGGGCAGCAATCTCTGAAGCCTCTGTGTCGAACTCCACATAATCGCCTTTAAGATGCATAAAGTCTGTTGGAGTCAAACCGCACCGCATTACAATGCCTTCTTCCTCCAAACGCTCGCTGCTGAAGCTGTAGAGGTCTATTCCGGCTTCGTCTTTTAAGTTCTCAAGAATGCAGGGGCCTTTGCGCAGGCGCTCAAGGAGGGCAAGCTCATCATCATTATAGCTCTTTTGCTCAGCCGGCTCGCGGACCAAGTATAGGAACTCATGGAGCGGGAACTTGTTGACATGCTTTGTTTTAAGAAGGTTTCTGAGCATGTCCTTGATTTCTGGCCAGCGTGTTGCTGCAACGCATATAGGTGTAGAACGCCGGTCAAACAGGCGCATGCGGCCTTCTACCAGTCTGACAGTGCTGTCTCCGCCAAGCGCAAACGGTGAAACCAAAACACCCTTTACAGCTGTTCTCCACCCGGCTAGAAGGATTCCCTCTTCAACCATGACTGGTTTTCCCTTATGGACAACTGATATGTCAGTTGTTGTTCCGCCCATGTCAATTATGACGAAGTCCTGGTCTTCGCAGAAAGCCTTTCCGGCAAGCGCGCTTGCAGCCGGGCCTGACAATATAGTCTCAACAGGCCGTGACATAGATAAATCTGATGACATCATGCTTCCGTCGCTTCGAACTACCATCACCGGAGCTGTGCATTCGCGCTGTTCAAAGTCTGCAATGGCGGTTTCAACGAATTCCTGGATTATCGGGAACATTCTGGCATTGAGCAGGGCAGTGGCGCTGCGGGTAAGCACGTTAACGTCGCTTATAAACTCGCTTGCGCTAACGCATGGAAGCTTGAAGTATTCGTCTGCAAGCTCTTTTAAGCGCTTTTCGCTTGGCGCGCCATTGTTCATAGAATAAAGCTCAGCAGTAGAGAGCGCATCTGCGTCTTGAAGCCATGAGCCATGCTTTTCAAGAATGGCCTCCCAATCAAGCTCTACATCTTCAAGCCCTTCAGCTCTTGCAGGCTTGTCGATTGTAAGAACGCTGTCTCTTTTTATCCCATATCTAGCCTCGGCATCGAACCGTATTATTATCTCGTCTGTTAGGCCGAAAATCACCAGCTTCGCCCTTCCGCCTTTGCCTTCAAGGCAGGCGTTGGTTGCCAAAGTTGTCGATAAAGAAACAACCTGCGCATCGCGGATAAGCTCCGGAGGGAGCTGGTCAAGAGCGTTTCCGATCCCTATAGAAAGGTTCTCTCTGGTTGTCAGTGCTTTTCCCTTAGCAATTAAGGTAGATGTATCAAAATCATACGCGACAGCATCTGTGCATGTGCCGCCTGTGTCGATGCCGATACCAATTTTCATGAAAGTAGTCTCCTTTAATGTTGATATGCCTGGTTTTTCATTTTTTGCCGGGCATGAGCCAATTCCTATCTTTGCTATTTAAGCTGCTCAGCATTGCTTGTCGATATAAGACAATTTGGTTATAGCTTCAATTATTCAATATGAGGGCATAATAGTGCATTAAATTCATGCAATTTAGCTGAGCCTTTCGCTGGAATCCTCCGAAATGCCAGCGAGCATAGCGCCTTAAAACAATATGCCTTGACCTTTGGCGAAACCCAAAAATCAAGGCACAAAGGATTTTACAATGATTTTTACAGATCTAGGAACGAATCGGCATATAGGACTTCGTTGTTGATAATGTCGCAGCACTTAATTGTTTGCATCATCTGCTCGTCATTGGGGTTGAGAATAGCTGATGTGAAGCCAGCCTGAATAGCTCTGGCAATAAATACTGCATCAATTATCGGCCTAATATTCTTGGGCATGCCATTTGAGACATTTGACAGCCCGCCAGTTGTCATAAGGCCCATGTCTGTGACCATCTTGATGGCTTCCAGCACCTCAAGCTGTTTCTCCTGCATCCCTTTAATAACGAGGAACAGAGGGTCAAACCACATATCGTCAGGCTCCATGCCTAAGCCCATTCCGCGCTCCAGCATTTCCTGCAAGTATTCCATTCTCTCATCATTGTCTGATGGTATGCCGTCTTTTGACAAAAGGGCAATAATGATTGCATCATTGGCAGCCGCCAAGTCAATGTACTCGACTCTGTCGCCAGCATCTGCGCTATTGACTATCGGCTTGCCTTTTGAGCGGTTGTAAACAGATATTCCTGCTTCAATAGCAGCTTTATTCGCTGTATCAAGTGCCAGCGGTATATTATCGCAAGCTTCTTGAATTGTTGTTACTGCCCATTTCATAATATCAACGCCTTGCGATTCAGCAGGGCCTATGTTGACATCGATATAGGTAGCTCCGGCAGCTATCTGATCTTTGGCTCTTTGTAAAATAGGCTCAGGATCCCTTTTGTCCAGCGCCTCGCGGATCACGGGCGAAATAACGTGGATGCGCTCGCCAATGACGATAAATTTGCTCATGAAAGATTGTGCTCCTTAGGTTATTCTTATAGCTCTTTAAAGAACTTAACAGCCTGCATAGCTTCGTTGGGCCCTACTATTATCTCCCAGTCAGGAAGCTTGTCTTCGAGCTCTCCCTTAAGGACAGCAACTTTGCCTGGAAGCACCAGCCTGCGGGACTTAATTTTGTCTGCTATGCCAAACTCCTCAAAGAAACTTGCTATGCTGCCTGCACTGAATTTTCCGGCTGCCCAGGATGTCAGGACTGAATACCCTCCGGCATCTGGAATTACAAGGTTGACAGGCACGCCTGATCTCTCAAGCTCGCCGCTGATGACAAAGTATGAAAGGGCAAAGTCAACTGTAATTGCGACTACTGCATTTTCATCTGCGCCATTAAGCGGATAGATGCCAGGCTCGACTCTCATTGGTTTCTGAGGGTCTGTGTAGATGTTCTGGCGAAGTGCGAACAAAGGCAGCGCTTGGGCATAGCTCATGCTCTCCATTACCAGGATTGAGCCATACTTTAAAATAAACAGGGAAGCGAATGCTGTCTGCAGGTACTCGTCTCCGGGAGCTAAGCGCTCGATATTTACAAGCGACGGATACCCAAATGGCCTGTCTTCCCCTTTTATTGCTGCGCGGCGGATTTCGACTGAATTGCGGAAAGCCTGTGCAGCTGAGGCAAACCCTACATCAAGGATTAGGTTCTTGTTGCCAAGCTTTTCTAGCTTTTCTACTGTGTCGTGCAATTCATTAAGGTCTGCTCCGCCAACACCAAGAACAATGCCGTTTGCGCTGGCAAGCGCATTCATTGCTTCATAGTTGGAAGCATTTGCGCCAACGAGCATTGGCTTTTTGGCTTTTGCAATCTCAAGCGCTTTTTCAGCAACAGCAGCATCGCGAACGCTTAAGATTATGTCTTTTCCTGTGCCAACAGCTTTTGTGACTAAATCGAGGTAGCGATCTTCGCCTTTGCCGTCAACATAGTTTACATATATGAATTCAACAAACATGCGCTCGCCAATGCGCAAATAGTCTACTTCATTTGCTGTTTCAAATACAGAATTGTTGTGCTCATCGCTGGCTGCATTGCATACAGAAAGAGCAAACAGGGGTTTTGAGACAAATGTTTTCTCATGCCTTTCAAGGACTGTCTCCCCGCCAAGGCTATACTGATCAGACTCTCCGGCTTTAATTGTTTTCATCGGAGGGGCTGTTGCATCAGACAGCTCTGCAATGACATCAGGGGAAAGGTGCGGGCATTTTTCCAACTCAACAGCGCCTTGGGCAACTTTCATAGCAAATGCCATGCATGTTGGGCTTCCGCAGTCTTTGCAGTTGGTTTTTGGTGTTACTTTAAAAATCTGAATGCCTGTTAGTGCCATATTATATCCTCCGATTTAAGCAAGTGCTTGTATTAAGTTTGAAACTGCCTTTACAGAAGTTGGGTGCCTTAAGATAACGGCATGTGACCCGGCTGCGAGGCATGCGGCGGCTGTAGCGATCTCGTTCATAATTCCGCGCTCGTTGGCGCTTCCCCATTCGGGAACATCCGCTTCAGCGGCAACAGACTCTTTTACATACCATGTTTCACTTGAAACTGGAGTAATTATTGGCATTTGAATCATTACATCATTTTGCTGCAATGCTGCCATAATTGTGCGCTGCATTGTTGAAGCAACATATTCAAAGCCGTAGCCGGCGGTTGCCGCGCCTACGTTCATGACTATAGATTCTGGCGCAACGCCTACTTGGCCAATCAGAACGTTTAGCTGTTTGGCAAGGTTTATGTCGACTGCCGACTCAGCTGAGAGCTTTTGGCCATAAGCCAGACCAACAGATGCAGCCAATGTTTTGTAATTTTCTTCGTTGGCTGACATAAACAGAGCATTCTTGCCTTGCAATGCTTCAGCTATAGCGCCAAATAGTGCTATGTCCTTTTCGCCGTTTTTCGAGCCATAGATTACTAACGGAATATCGATGGCATCGCATACAGCGCTTGCTATTGCTACACATTCTTCGACAGGCCTGTCTAGGCCGTTTGGATCAGCCCCCTCGAAACGAAGGCATAAAAAATCCGCGCCTTCGGCTTGCGCTGCCTTCTTGGCAATCGCTGCTATCTCAGTTTCATTGCCGTAGAATTCAGCAAGCTCAGGCGAGAAAGTTTCAAGTCCTGTGTCGAGGATCTCGATGCCCACCTTTTTTAAATTTTCCGCTGAGCCATCAAAAGAATAGAATGGCAAGACATTTTCGCCTCCAAGGGCAATTTTTTTGTCGCCTGTGCCAATTTCTACAGTTTTTATGGATGCGTTAAATTTCTGTGGCGAACTTTTGAATGGCATACCTTTGTTTTTTTCCTCCTAGAATTTTGCTCAGAAGCGCTCAGGCGCCAAGTTTTGCCATGATTTCATGTATGGCTTTTTTTGACACAGAGCCCTCCGGCAGCTGGGATGTTGGCATTCCCTGCGAGTCATATTCATATACAAGCTCGTCGTGGGGAACAACGCCAAGAAGCGATAAACCCTGCTTTTCAATCTCATCGCCAAGCCCCTGCGGCACAAAGCCGTTGGGCGCGCGGTTGATTATTAAGCCCATAACGGTTGGGTTCAGGCCCATCTCCCTAACAATCTCAGCTATTCTTCCAGCCGCTTGCACCCCTCTGCGAGAGGCATCAGAGACTAAAAGAAGAACATCGATTTTTTTAACTATTCCGCGTGAAATGTGCTCCATTCCCGCTTCATTGTCAACAACGATATATTTATAATTTTGGGCTAGCTTGGTTATTTGGGTTTTTAAAATCCCGTTTACATAACAATAGCAGCCTTCGCCCTGGCTTCTACCCATAACAAGCATGTCAAAGTCTTTCTCTTCAATTAATGCATTGGCAAACTTTGTCTCCATATAGTCCATTTTGGAAATGCCTGCTGGGATTGGGCTAACAGCTGCTAGCTCGGCTCTGGCTACTTCTTCGCGTATTTCGCCGAGTGTAGTCTCTATATCTACGCCTAAAACTTCATTTAGGTTTGAATTGGCATCAGCGTCTACTGCGAGGATTGGCGTTTTGCTATTAGAGCATAGATAGTCTATTATCATGCCGCAAATAGTTGTTTTTCCTGTACCGCCTTTGCCAGCGACAGCTATTGTGTAGGCCATGCTTACCTCCTCGTATTGTCTTTACGCACAAATATACGGCAAATATCCTGCCGACCGATCACAATTATATGTTTTTTTGTGCTTTTTAGCAAGCTTAGATTAGGCCGGCAGCAAAAAAAAGTGATAATCACGCCTTTATAACTATATATTTCTTGCAATTTTCAAAATTATGCTTATTTTATGCTGCAATAGAATAAAGCCTGCATAAGCAGGCTTTGCACTTAATTCCTAGGTGAATGTTTTAGATATTTTGTCGGCTACATTGTGAAGTGTTTCTGAGGTTCCTTTGGCTGTTTTTTCGACTCCGTTTGACATTGCCCTTGATATTGCCCTCTTGCTCTTATTAACATATCTTTCGCCTTTTGCGCTAGTGAGAAAGCCAACTCCTGCTGCAACAGCGCCGGCGGCAGCTGCTGATGCGGCAATAGCGCTAATTACGGTTCTTTCACGCCTATCCATATATCCTCCAATGTGCTATGGTTTTTCTGTATTATCTTTAGCCCGAATTGCTAAACTATACAATCAATTGAGCTTTTGCTACAATTGCAGTATGGACAAAAAGAGTGCGGTTTTGGCAATTGGCATCTTAGGCGATCTGTACCCTGACGCGAAGTGCGGCCTTGACTTTGGATCTGTGTATGAGCTAGCTGTTGCAACTATGCTCTCAGCCCAATGCACAGACAAAAGAGTAAATATAACAACCAAGGAGCTATTTTCCCAGGCAAAAACGCCCGGTGAAATGCTTAGGCTTGGCGAAAGCCGGCTAAAAGAAATAATCAGGCCATGCGGGCTGTCTAACAGCAAAGCAAAGAATATTATTGCGATGAGCTCTCTGGTGCTTCAAAGGCATGAAGGAAAGGTACCTGATACATTCAGCGAGCTTACTGCATTGCCGGGAATCGGCCCAAAGACAGCCAATGTTATACTCTCAAATGCATTCGGCCAGGATGCCATTGCAGTTGACACGCATGTGCAGCGGGTGTCAAACCGGCTTGGGCTTTCAAACAGCCCAACGCCAGAAGGAACTGAAAAGCGCCTGAATGAAATCATTCCCAAAAGCAAGTGGAGCATTTCGCACCATCTGCTAATTGCTCATGGGCGCAATGTCTGTACTGCAAGAAACCCGAAATGCGGCGAATGCGGCTTAAACAGCATATGCGAGGCTGCAGATTAGCAGTCTTGAAGAGTGAATTTTTTTCGCAGCGTGGCTGCGGTGGGCGCCATTCTTGGCGCCCAATTAAGCAGGCACATTCCGCACCCTTTTAAATGCCCCAAAATGCGATCTGCCAGCAAGTAGGATGTTCGTTGCTTCCCTTATCGCTTCAAAGTTGCTTAGTATATCTTGGCCAATATGATATTTGCACTCATATGCGCGTGCGCGCTTGTAGCCACCCCCATTACTGTTAGTGCCCCAATGCGCGGTAAAGTAGTTTGCTGCACGCCAAGTTATTGCTCAATCTTCAGGCTTATTAACGCTAGTGGTGTTGCAAAACCATGATCCCTGAGCCTCCCAATCGCTTCCTATTTCCTGAAGCCCGCCTGCTTTTAAGCATTGCGAAACGAAGTTAGTGCAGTCTGAGCTTGTAGAGCCAAAATTTGGGTAGTCTGGGTTTCTACTATCCCACCATTTGGCTGCATAAGCTTTTGCTGCGTCTCTATTATAAGAAGAATTAGCGTTTCCTGTTATGCCACATGTTTTTATACATTTGAAGTAGCATATATCGGACTTAGTTAAACCTGCACTTGCATAAACCCGTATTTCAACGTAGTAAGTGCCAGTTTAGCCGCTTGGGCAGCAGCTGGCTGTTTCGTTTCGGCATTATTTATGCTACTATTCATAATAGAAAGCCTCTTTTTTGTATTTATAGACACTGGCATTGTTGCTTGTTAAATAATTCCCTAAACAGAAGCTACTGCAAGGGGAAGTTCGAACGAGGTGCAGTAAGGCCAGTTTTCATTAATCGATGATGCGCTTAACTCATCACAGCTGCCTCCTGGAGAATTGAATAATAGTATATATATTTGGTCATATAAGGAAAGCTTTTTCTATTGCGAGGGGAGGCTTATCAATGAATAGGCTTTGCGATATAATGGCATATAAAAAACAACTGGCAATGAGGTGAAAATGCATAAAGTAAATCTTGGCAAAACAGGCATAACCGTGCCGAAAAATGGCTTCGGCGCGCTTCCAATACAGAGGGTTGGCATGGATGGCGCGCTGGCTTTGCTGCTTCGCGCATATGATGGCGGCTTCAGGTATTTTGACACTGCACGGGCATACTCTGACAGCGAAGAAAAACTTGGCAATGCTTTCGAAGGCAAGCGCGATCAAGTCGTAATAGCCACCAAAACACAGGCAGAAAGCAAAGACAGGTTCTGGCGCGATATTGAAACAAGCCTTTCTTATTTGAAGAGCAGCTACGTAGACATATACCAGTTCCACAATATTTCATTTATGCCAAAGCCTGAAGATGGCTCAGGCCTTTATGAAGCCATGCTCGATGCAAAAGCGCAGGGCATGATTAAGCACATTGGCATAACAAGCCACAGCATTGATATGGGCATGCAAATAGCTGAGAGCGGGCTGTATGAAAGCCTTCAGTTCCCATTTTCATACTTGAGCGGCGATCGCGAAATAGAGCTTGTGAATAAATGCAAGGAAAACGGCGTGGCATTTATCGCCATGAAATCCCTGAGCGGAGGCCTTATCACTAACGCTGCAGCTGCATACGCCTGGGCTTCGCGCTTTGAGAATGTGCTGCCCATATGGGGAGTGCAAAGGGAAAGCGAGCTTGATGAATTTTTGTCATTTATGGACGCGCCGCCCGAATATAATGAGGAGAGCCAGGCGCTTATAGATAAAGACAGGGCAGAGCTCAGCGGCAACTTCTGCAGAGCGTGCGGGTATTGCATGCCATGCCCTCAAGGCATAATCATAAATGAATGCGCCAGGTATTCCCAGATGGTCAGAAGGATGCCTCCGGCCAGGTTCTTTGAAGAAGAGTTTGCACAGATGATGAAGGATGTAGAAAGCTGCGCTGAGTGCGGCCAGTGCATAGAGGCTTGCCCGTATGGCATCAACACGCCTGAACTGCTTAAGCTCAACCTCAAGGACTACAAGGAAATAATGGCTGGCAAGCCGATATAGCATAGCAACTGCAGCATGCGCTGCATTCATTGCCACACAACTACATGGCAAAATCTGGGCGTGTGAATAGTATAATTATAGCAAGCAGATATTTTGGTGCGATGAATGAAAGGAAGGGGTGATCTACATGGCAGAAAATTCAAGATTTCGAAAAACAGCACTATCAATGAGAAAATACATAACTGTAATTATTTTTGCAGCGCTGGCTATCACTCTGGCGTTGGCAACTTTTAAACAGGTGCCATCAGGCCATACAGGCGTTATCGCAGTATTTGGCGCTGTCAGCGAAAGAACGCTAAAGCCTGGCATGTCGGTTGTCACTCCATTTATAACCAGAGTTATTGAGATGGACAACCGGCTTAAGTCTGTAGAAGCCAAAGCAGACTCTGTCTCAAAAGACTTGCAGACAATCGAGTCCAGCGTATCGATTAATTACCGGCTTGTGCCGGAGCAATCAGCGCTTATGTACACAAGCGTCGGCCAGGAATATGAAAACATCTTAATAACCCCTGCTATCCAGGAATGCGTGAAAGCGGTAACCTCAAAGTACACTGCTGAGGAGCTTGTCACAAAACGCCAGCTTGTTGGCGATGAGATGAGCAGCCTGATGCAGGAGAAGATTCGTCCGTATGGCCTTAGAGTGGAAATTTTTAATGTCGTAAACTTTTCTTTTGGCGACGAATTCAACAAATCAGTGGAAGCCAAGCTTATCGCACAGCAAAGCGCGCTGAAAGCAGAGCAGGATTTGGCTAGAATCCGCATAGAAGCAGAGCAAAAGATGGTCGAAGCTGAAGCAGAGGCTGAAGCCTACAGGCTGAAAAGCCAGCAAGTTACAGAAAACATGGTAATGCTCGAAGCAATAAAAAAATGGAACGGCCAGCTTCCAGAGTATTGGGCAGGAGAGGGAATGGTCTTTGGATTGCCGCTCAGGTAGCCTGGCGCTGGCTGGCAGCCATATATAAAACAAACCCAGATGCGGAAGCTGATTGCGATGCGGCGGGTTTTGGCCTTTGTCAGCAAGCTTTTAGCTGTAGCCGCAGCTAAAAGCTTTTTTGTTTGAAGCAATTTATGTCAAAAAAACAGTTATGCCCTGGTTCATAGAAATAATTTTCTTTTTTATGCGGTGGTGGTGAAAGCTGGAACGAACCATGTCCCTGAGCACTGTGCCGCTTTTGTAGCCATGAATCACCTCTACTTCCTGAATATCATCATCTAAAAGATCCAAAAAGTCTTCCAGCGCAATCTCTGCTTCATAAGCATTCATGCCGTGTATGTCAATTGAAGTTCGATAGGCCATGCCAAGAGCACCAAACAGCAAGGTTTGTAGCCAGCGCCCTGCTTTCCTTTGCTAAGAGTCTTATTGTAAAAGCATGCTTGCACCACGCTGCTTTGCTGCTTCAAACAATATTATACCGGCAGCAACTGAACAGTTAAGGGAATCTATGCTTCCTTTCATTGGTATTGTTGCTATAAAGTCGCACTTTGATTTTAAAAGCTTGCTGATTCCGGAGCCCTCTGAGCCAATTACTACTGCAAGCGGCATATCATAGTCTATCTCGGCATAATGGCTGCCGCCCTTGTCTGCTGCCACAACGAAAACGCCTCTCTTCTTGAGCTCCTCAACGGCCTGGTTAAGGTTCGGCGCCTGCGCTATTGCAAGCAATTGGGCTGTTCCCGCTGAAGCTTTTTCAACTATTTCCGTTATGGCTGATGATCGCCTTTTGGGTATTATGACCCCATGGCAGCCGGCACAGTATGCTGATCGAATTATCGCGCCTGTATTGTATGGATCAGTAATAGAGTCTAAGATTGCGATGAATGGCTTCTCGCCCCTCTCTTTTGCTATTTCAAGCAGCTCCAGCGGCTCGATAAAAGCTACTGGCGAAACGTAGGCTACAACACCCTGGTGGCTTTGGCCTCCAGTTGCAAGATCCAGCTTGTGCCTGTTGGTGTATTGCACGCTTATGCCCCTTTCCTTAGCCTGCTTGGCTATATTGGCCAGGGCATAGTCAGTATTTCCTTCTGCCAGCATTATGCGATTAATATTGCGGCCGGATTTTATCGCCTCCCTTACAGGGTTGCGCCCATAGATCCTTTTATATTCAGATTCGCTCATATAGTGTAGTCCAAATCCTTAAACTTAGTAAACTCGCTCGAAAACAGAAGCTTTACCGTTCCAACAGGCCCGTTTCGGTGCTTGGCAAAAATCACTTCAGTCTCATTTGTCTGAAGCTCCCTGTCATAATAGTTCTCCCTGTAAAGCATCATAACAATGTCAGCATCCTGCTCTATTGCCCCTGATTCGCGCAGATCAGAAAGTATTGGCCTTCTGTCTTTCCTCCCTTCAGGGCTTCTGGACAGCTGAGACAGGCACAGCATTGGTATGTCAAGCTCCTTGGCTATTGCCTTCAGCTGCCTTGTTATTGCTGAAATCTCCTGGTTGCGGTTGTCTGTGCGCTCAGACGCGCTCATCAGCTGCAAGTAGTCTATGACAGCCAAATCAAGGCCTACCCTGCTTTTGAGCTTGCGCAGCTTGGATCTCATTTCCCCAACGCTTATAGCTGACGTGTCGTCTATGTAAAGCTCTACCTGCTTTTCAGTCAGCTCTGAATTCAGCTTAATTACCCTTGACCAATGGTCGTTTCGCTCAAGGCCTATCCTGAGGGCCGTATTAGATATATCCGCCTCGCTTGATATAACGCGCATGACCAGCTGCTCTGCTGACATTTCAAGCGAGAAGAAAGCGGCAACCTTGCCATATCGTATAGCAGCGTTTTGGGCTATATTAAGGCCAAGGGCGGTTTTGCCCATTGAGGGCCTTGCAGCAAGCACTATAAGATCAGATCGCTGCAGCCCGTTTGTTATCGAGTCTAATGCCGTAAAGCCGGTCGGCACGCCGCTTAGAGCGTCATCAGACTGGTAGAGCTCTGAAAGCTTGGCCAAAGTTCCGACAATAGCCTCTCTTAGCGAGACGAAGTCCGAATGGTGCTGGGCAGTAGACATTGCATAAATGAACCTCTCAGCTTTTTCAATTATATCGCCTAGGGGAAGGGCGCTTGCATAGCAGTCTGCGATTAGCTCGGAAAAGCCGGCTATGAGCCTGCGCATTGCAGACTTTTCGTACACTATGCGGCAATGCTCTTCAATGTGGCCAAGATGCACTACGCCCTGCGTAAGGTCTGCAAGATATGCCATTGGCACTCTCTTTGCCTCATTTTCTTCAGCCTGAAGCCGCTCAAGCACGCTTACAATGTCGATTGTCTGGTTCCTGCCCGCAATTTCCATCATTGCAGCATAGACAGCCCTGTTTTCGCCAATGTAGAAATCCTCATCGGATAAAAGCGAAAATGCGCTTGCTGCGCATTCCCTGTCAAGCAGCATGCAGCCAAGAACGCTTGCTTCTGCTTCAGCGCTGTATGGAGGCTGTTTGTAAATAGTGTCTTCAGCCATTTTACTGCTTGCTTGATACTATGAGGTACACCTCTGCTTCGACTTCCGGGTGCAGCTTAATTGAAAGTGTATAAGTGCCAGCCTGCTTAATCGGCTCAACGGTTATCTTGCGCTTGTCAACTAGCACGCTGTGTTCAGACATTATCGCTTCAGCAATGTCTTTGGAGGTTACAGAGCCATATAGCTTTCCGTCCGGCCCTTCAGCCTGGGTGATTTTTATGGTCTTCAGGTTGATCTGGCTCTGAAGCTTCTCAGCTTCGTCCTTGATGCGCAGGTTTTCTGCCTCGATGCGCGAGATTTCTTCGTTAAGCGATGCCATGTTTTTGTCAGTTGCAGCCAGGGCAAAGCCCTTTTTTATCAGGAAGTTATTGGCATAGCCTGCTTTGACATTTACCACTTCCCTCGCCTTTCCTAGAGAGTCTATATCTTGGGTTAATATAACTTTCATAGCATTCCTGCCTTTCTGGTACATGCTTTATTGCCGGCAGCATTCGCCGAATAAAAGCTGCCGGGATGCGCTTTCATGTAGTTTAATATTATACTATACGGGCATGGCGCTTCAAAAGGCATTTAAGCTTTTTGAAAAACCAAGCCGCATTTAATGCTTCAAGGCGCTTTTGGCGATAAAGCCTTTGTTTCTTATCTGGCACAGCGCCAGCAAAGCTTTGGCATTGTCGAGTATTCTTTCGATGCTTGTGCGGTTGATGTCAAAAAGCCGCAGCAAAAAGCGAAAAAAATAGTCGCTAACGTCATCATAGCTGTCACTGACGCTAAACGCGTCCTGGTTGAATTGCTTTGTAAGCCCTACAGCAGCCATAATAATGATATTTTTTTCATATGGGGTATAAACATTCTCGCTGAGATCAAAGCAGACATCGAATATATAGGATTTGTCGGTTATCTTCAAAACATTGTCAGCTGCCAGCTCTATTGCAAACCGCCTTACATTCTCATCAAAGTAAAACAGGTACCAAAATGTTTTGAGATCAAGCGCTACGCCAGTGATGTTGTCAATTGAGCTTGCGAAAAGAGCCGCAGTTGATGTGTTGCTGCGAGAAAAATTGGCAAATATTTCAGTTCCCAGCTCCAGCTTATTGTGGTAGTGGTGGTAAAATGAGCTTTTGTTTGTCTGGCTTTGCACATTTATTTCAGCGATGCTGGTTGAAGTATAGCCTTTCTCATAAAAGAGCTTTTCTGCTGCATTGTAAATATGCTGTTTCGTTTGGATTCCTGTTTTATATTTTGTCATAGCTTCTTTTCTCAATTCATGCAGCCTTGGGCCCAGGCTGTTAGTAGGTTATAAGCTTTGGCGTAGCTTCTCCCTCCTTAAAGCATAATGTTGGTTTTGTGATTATGATATCAAAAAAAGGCAGGTTGCCCTGCCTCTTTTCTCGAAAATTTCGAATTAGACGAGATCTTTAGCTGTGATTGCAGCCGCGCCTGCATCGATAGCATAAGCGTCAGCACCAATTTGATCAGCAAACTCCTGAGTTATTGGAGCGCCGCCGACGAGAACTTTGAAAGCTCCGCCGAGTTCTTTGATAGCTTTTGCTGTTGCTTCCATTGAAGGCATAGTTGTCGTAAGTAGGCCTGAGAGTGCAACAATGTTTACGTCTGGGTTAGCTTTGATGCATTCTACAAATTTGTCTGTTGATACGTCAACGCCAAGGTCAATAACGTCAAATCCAGCTGACTCGATCATGATAGCAACAAGGTTTTTGCCGATATCGTGAAGGTCGCCCTGAACTGTTCCGATTATGCACTTGCCGAGAGGCTCTCTGCCTGCTGCTGCAAGCTCTGGCTTTAATTCCTCAACGCCCTTCTGCATAGCGCGTGCTGCGACTAGCATTTCAGGAACGAAGATTTCACCAGCTGAGAACTGATCACCGATCTTAGCCATAGCGGCGATCATCGCATCAAGAAGATCTAAAGCAGGAGCTTCTGCTAAAGCCTCTTTTACGAGAGCTGCAACTTGTTTTGATTTTCCGCCGATGACGGCATCTGAAAGTTCTTGAATCTTTGACATATAGATATCCTCCTATGTGGTTTTTTATAATATTAACTTGTCAATATTATCAATTTAAGCCTTACTTCTTCTGCCCGAAGATCCCTTCGCGGTAAGCTGTAATGTACTCAATGCACATTTCGTCTAAGCCCAGGAGAGCTTCAGTTGCGAATATCATGCCCATCATGTCCTGGTTAAGCGGGTCTAGAATTGCGCTGTCAAGGCCGGCTGCCATAGACAGGACCACGAATGCCATGTTTACAATCTTTCTAACTGGAAGGTTGAATGAGATATTGCTTGCTGCGCCAGTTATGTGAATTGTAGGGTACTCGGCCTTTATTTGCTTCATAACATCAATGATCATGTTGATGCCATCATCAGATGTGCATAGCATCTCGACCATTGGATCAATATGGATGCGGCTTGGGTCTATATTAAATTCCTTTGCGCGAGCCATGATGTCAGCGAAAACTTCGAGGCGCTTTTCTGCAGTCTTTGATATTCCGGTGTCATCGCAGAGAAGAGCGACTACTTCCCAGTTTGTATTGGCAATGGCTGGGAATATTAAATCTATCTTGTTGCCTTCGCCTGAAACTGAATTGACTAAGCCTTCTTTTTTTACGAATGGCATTACTGCTGCCAGAGCGTCTGCATTTGGGCTGTCAATAGCGATAGGCACGTCTGTTGCCTCTTGAATGAGCTCTATGAGCCACTTTAATGTTTCGACTTCGACATCGTTGTCTACTGATGCGCAGCAGTCAATAAAGTTGGCGCCAGCTTCTGTTTGTGCAACAGCCAGCTTTTTAATGTGCTCTGCATTCTTTTCAGCAATAGCTTTTGCTACAGAGGGGATAGATCCGTTTATTTTTTCACCGATAATGATCATATTGTCAGTTATCCTCCAAATATAGTTTTTAATGGATGCTTATAGTAAGCAAATCTTAGCATATAGCCGAAAGCAACTGACATTTAGCAATAGATTTGTGAATCTGTACCCAAGTCCATAATGCGATTATATTAGACTGAATAGCGTTTGTCAACTAAATGCTAAGCAAAAAGCATATATTGTATTATAATTGTATATTATCTATAATATGCAGTTATTTTTGCTAATAAGCGTTTCTTTTAATGGTTTTTATGCCAAAAAGGCTAAATAAGTCACTTTTTCTTCTTCTGCTGCTGGGGCGGCGCCGGCTTTTGCGAAGTTGATTGGTTAACGTAGCAAATATAGTAAGCGCAGGGAACTATTAATGCGCCCCCGATAAAATTCCCGACAGTTACGGGCAGAATGTTGCGCAGCCAAGCGTCTGCAAATGTCACACTCGCTCCCAAGAATTGGCCTAAAGGTATAAAGAACATGTTTGCGATCGAATGCTCAAAGCCTATGAGTACAAAAAGCATGATCGGGAACCACACGGCTATAAGCTTGCCTATAAGATCCCTTGATGCCGCCTGCATCCAGCAGGCCAGCACAACAAGAATATTGCACAGCACGCCGCGAATAACAGCTCTGCCCAGGGTCAAGCCGACTTTGGCAGCGGCAACGTTTTGGACAACGGTAAGTATTGGATCAGATGAAAATAGCCCGCTTGCCGTTACGGCCCAGGCCAGCAGATATGATCCAACGATATTGCCCAGATACACCAGCCCCCAATTATACAGCATTTCGCTGAGCGTTATCTTTTTGTCCATAAGCGCCAGGGTGAGCAGGTTGTTTCCTGTCCATAATTCGGCTCCGCAGTAAATGACCAGCATAAGGCCGCAAGGGAATACAGATGCGCCCAGCAGCTTGTTTATGCCGGGTATGTCGCACATTCCCATAATATACAGATAGCCTGTGCCGCCCAGACCGATAAACACCCCGGCGAATATGCCGAGTATAAACAGCTTAAGTGCAGGGGATTTAGCTTTGGCAACGCCGGTTGCTATCCATGTTTGTGCTATTTCGCTTGGAGGCGATGTCTTTACTTCCATACAAACCTCTTAAATTTCTCTTTGGCTTTATTGTTGCCTTTGTGCAGCGTTTCAATTGATCCATTTAAGGCAATAGCCAAGTATTCGTATTCTGTTTTAGTGCCAATGGCATGGGGCACGCCTAGGCTGCCGGCATCGCTGCCAACGGCAATCACAGCCCCCAGCGCTGCGCCATAGGCTGCTGCTTGTGCCTGGCTGCTATAAATGCGCTGCAGCGCGTTGTTGCCGCTTGGGGGGCTGTTCAGGGCGCTGGCAATTGGAGACAGCGTCGGGCACCAAACAGCGCCTGATCCCGCTATAGCCTCAATAGCGCCCTTGGAAGCGTAAAATCCGTGCTCAATGCTGTCAGCGCCGGCTTGCACGAGGCTGTAAACAGCCTCATCCCCATTGGCATGCGCCATTACAGCAAAGCCTTCCCCATGGGCCATTTCAACAGCCGCATAAATCTCTTTTCGCGTAAGGGCTTCATCAAACTTGCCATACCGGCTAAAGTCGAGGATGCCGGTTGCCATAATCTTTATGAAGTCGCATCCGAGATTTTTGGCTTTTGCAATAAGCGCCCTTAGCTCAGCCTCATCAGAAAAGCTGTAGCCTATAAAGCTTCCATAGCAGCCTTTTTTATGAATAGCGAAAGCCGGCGTGCGAAAGTCTATGCCATACTCCTCGGCAATGCTCGCAGCATACAGGCTTGCGCCTATATTGTCGCCTCCGTCGCGCAGAAACGAAACCCCGGCCTCGGAGTATGCTTTTAGCCTGGAGCGTACGCTAGCCGGGTCAAACGCCCTGCCGGCAGGCATGCGCTCGCCGCTTAAGCCTATGTGTATATGGCAGTCAAAGCAGCCTGAGAGCACTTTTTAGCTTATTCCTGTATGCTCTCTTCGTACTCGCTTGATCCCATCACGCCTTCAACAGCGCCTGATGGCTTAATTTCGACAATCCAGGCTTCGAAAGCGTCTTCATTGATGAGCTCCGGCGAATCGTCAAGAGCGTCGTTTGAAGCTATTACCTCACCGCCAAAGGGCAGTGACAATTCCTGGGCTGTCTTCTGCGACTCTATTTCAAAGAACGCTTCGCCTGCTTCAAAAGCTTTGCCGGCTTCCGGCAGGTCTACGAATAAAATGTCGCCTAGCTGCTCTTGGGCATAGTCGGTAATGCCAATAAGCAGGTTGCCGCTGTTTTCTTTGATCCAAATGTGATCAGAAGTGTACTTTAGTTCAGTTGGGTTGCTCATAATTCACGCTAGCTGGCTGCACGCCAGCTGGCCTTGCTTCACCTCTCTTAAATAAAATAGGGCTTAAGCAGCGTTTAAAGCTTGTTTATGCTTAAGCCATGCAGATCGTGCAAAGCCTCCAAAATGGCTTCGCTCATTGATGGGTGCGGGAATATTGAATCAGCTACGTCATCTGCCTTAAGGCCAAGCTGCACTGCTGTGGTAAGCACTTGCAGCATGTCAGAAGCGTGTGCCCCTACAATCGCAGCGCCGATTAGCGTGCCTTCTTCGTCAGTTAGCACTTTGACGAAGCCCTGTATTTGGCCGCTGGTCTGGGCCTTTCCGAGGCCTCTGAATTCAAAGGTTCCCTTTTTGTATGGTTTTTCGGCTTTAATTAGATCAGCCTCAGAATACCCGACTGTTGCAATTTCCGGGTTTGTGTACACAGCAGCCGGAACTGCATGGTAGACAGCCTTTTTCTGTGCGCCAAAAATATTGTCTACAGCGATAAGGCCTTCCTTGCTTGCAACGTGGGCCAGGAACGGCGAGTCTATAAGATCGCCTATTGCATAGATGCTCGGGATTGATGTCCTCAGGTATTCATCAACCTTGATCTTGCCTCCGCGCTCTTCCATTTCAAGGCCAATCTCGTCAATGCCGCTGCCGGCAGTAAATGGCATTCTGCCTATAGCAACCAGGCAATAGTCTGCTGTGAGCTCTTTGCCGCTTTGAAGCGTTACAGACACAGAGTCCTCGGCCGGGTTGACTTCAGCAATTCCGTCACCGACAATAGTGTTGATCTTTTCTTTCTTAAACTGCCTTGCGAGCTGTTTGCCTACATCCTCATCCATAGTTGGCAGAAGCTGTGGCATCATCTCAACGATGGTCAAATCTGTGCCCATCTTTGACAGGAACTGGCCTATCTCAGTGCCGATAACGCCTCCGCCGACTAATACCATAGACTTGGGCGCTTCTTTCATTTCCAGCACTTCGTCGCTGGTGATGACTCTGATGCCGTCATATTTAAACATGCCAGGAGTTATAGGCACGCTGCCCATGGCCAGAATTATATAGTCTGATTCAATAGACTCTATGTCGCCATTGCCTTTGTCTACCTCAACTGTATTGGCTGAGGCAACTTTGCCAAACCCTTTGATGATTTTTACTCCGGCTTTGTCGCAAAGCATGCCAATGCCCTTAACAAGCCCTGCTACTATCTTGTCTTTTCTGGCGATTATCTTTTCGTAATTTACTGATATTTCTCCGGACAGCTCAATTCCAAAGCTGGAAGCTTCCTCAACAGCCTCAAGCGCCTCATATGAAGCGAGCATTGCTTTTGTTGGGATGCAGCCTCTGTTCAGGCAGGTTCCGCCTACTTCGCCTTTTTCGACCAATACGACTTCGGCGCCCTTTTTTGCAGCGTATATAGCTGCTTCATAGCCGCCCGGGCCTGCGCCGATAATAGTAATTTTCATTTTTATGCTCCTACAGCCCGGCAGCATCAAGGATTAGTGGAACGTTTTCCTCAGCGCCGATCGCCATGATGTGCACTCCATGGCACAGCTGTTTGTCTTTTAGCTCACGTATCATTTCAGCAGCAATTTGAATGCCCTCTGCTACAGGGTTTTCTGCTTCTTTCATCCTTGCAATAATATCATCAGGAACGTTTATGCCGGGCACATTCTTGTTCATGTAGCGGGCGGCGCCGGCGCTCTTTAGAGGGATTATCCCTGCGAGTATGTAAGCGCCGTACTTTTCAGCCTGATCCATAAAGCGAATGAACGGCTCTGCTGAGTAAACGCCCTGAGTCTGGAAGAATTTTGCTCCTGCATCTATCTTCTTGCGCATCTTCATGAGGTGAAGATCAAGCGGCTCATATTCAGGAGTAGCAGATGATCCCATGAAATAGTAAGGAGCATCGCCGCTTAAAGCGTTGCCGCCCATATCATTTCCGCCCATAAGTATTTCGCCAGCCTGAAGTATGCCGACAGAGTCAAGATCGAATACCGGCTTTGAGTCCCTGTTGTCGCCAACATATGTGTGGTCGCCTGTCAGCGTAAGGATGTTTTCGATCCCGAAAGCTGAGGCGGCAAGCATGTCCCCCTGGATTGCCAGGCGGCTTCTGTCACGGCCTGTTATCTGGAAGACAGGCTCCATTCCCATTTGCTGAAGCTTTATGCACATGCCTAGTGAGGCTGCTTTTAGCGATGCAGACTGAAAGTCAGTTACATTGCATGCCTCTACCCTGCCTACCAATGCTTCTGCGCAGTGCAGCTGGTGGGAAAAGTCTATGCCCTTAGGAGGCGCAACTTCGGCTGTAACAGCAAATTTTTTGCTTTCAAGCGCGTCTTTTAGCTTGCTCATTCCTTGCTCCCCCTTAGGCTAATTGTTCTTGGGTATGCGCTGTCTGAGAACCCTTTGGGCTCTGTCATGATGTCAAGCTTTTCCAGCGTGCCTAAGCTTTGAAGCTTCTCATATATCATTATCCATGCGCAGCGGTTGTCAGGGTTGACTTCGCAATGCCCGCCCTTTGCGCCTCCGCACGGGCCTGAAGTCAGCGATTTTGCGCATTTTGTAATCGGGCATATTGCGCCGGTGTTGGCCAGCACACAGTCTCCGCAGAAGCGGCAGGCCTCTGTGAACAGCCCAACCCTCTCGACTTCTCCCAAAAACATTGTATTGTTTGCAGGGTACACCGCTATGCTGACATTCGAGGCAACTGTCTGCACCCCGTCGCCGCATGACATGGATATGATGCAGTCGGCTTCAGCAATAGCGTCTTTGTATTCTTTAAGCTCCTTTTTCACCAGCAGCTTGTTGCAGCTTGTCCCTGATACGAGGGAAGCCAGAACGCTGATGCCGTTTTCTTCAAGAAAGGCTTTCATCTCCTCAAGCTGCTCATCGCCGCCTGTCATGCATACTGTTGCGCATTCTCCGCAGCCGACCAGCACTGCCTTTTTTACGCCGCTAAGCATGGCTAACAGCTCTTCGCGAGGCTTTTTTTGCGATATTATCATAAATTGCCATAGCCAAAAAAATTATTTTGGCTTTCTCCTTTCCTCAAAAGGGCTATTGTATGCCGTTTTGAAGCTTGCAGCCCTTGATCACATGCTTGCCAAGAAGGGCTGTTGTTATCGGGCCGGTCCCGCCGCCGCAGCCAGGCGTTGCAGAAGTTATCATTGCGACTTTGTCTTTGCAGTCTATATGCGCATCGCCAGTGCGGATTTTCTTGCCGTTTTCATCAAGCACAAACTCCCTGTTCTCATCCCTCATCTGGGCCATGGCTACATCTATGAGGATGCAGTCTTCACGGAGCTGCTCCGGCTTAACAAGGCCGTAAATGCCGGCGGCTGTAATGACTATATCAGAATTTAAGGTATAGCTTTGCACGTCTTTTGTGAAGACATGGGTTATGCTTACTGTGGCAAATTGATCAGTGAGCATCATTGCCAGCGGTTTGCCAAAGACATTTGAGTTGTTGATTATTGTTATGTCTTTGCCCTTTACATCGATCTCATAAAACTTAAACAGCTCCATAACGCCCTCAGGGGTGCATGGGTAGAAGCCTTTGTCATCTGATATCATGAGTTTGCCAAGGTTTGTCGGGTTCATGGCGTCAGGGTCTTTTTCCGGGCTTAGGGCATATTTAATCTCTTCTTCGTCAAGCTGCTCGGGAAGCGGCTTGAATATTAATATGCCGTGCACAGAGCTGTCAGCGTTTGCTTCGCGGATCTTTAGAATGAAATCCTCCTGGGTGACATCCATAGCGAACTCATATGTGATCACTTCGATGTTTGTGGCTGCCATCCTCTTGATAATGCTTTTCTCATAAGACAAAGATCCCGGATCGTCGCCTACGCGAAAAACTGCCAGGGTTGGCACAATTCCCTTCTCGCGAAGCTCATTGCTTTGGTTTGTAACGTCTGCGAGTATGGATTCGCTGACCTCGTTGCCTGAAAGTATTTTTGCTGCCATTGCTTAAGCGCTGCTATTTAATATAGCAGCTGTATTCACCTCTCTTCATGGTTGCCAAGCTAAAAAGCCGGCTGTTTATAGTTTGAGCGCAACCTTTTCGAAGATTTCTCTGCATTTTTTGCCGCCATCTTCAACTAAGGCAGATATTTCGTCTTTTACTGCTTTTGTATATTCTTCGTCTGTAATCGCGTTTACGTTTATTAGAATGTTTAGCCATGCTGAATCGAGCGCTGCCCTGAGCAAAGCTACGCCGCAGCCGACATCAGAAATAGCCAGCGATGAGCCTTTGTCGAGGAGCTCCTCGTGGAGCGCTATTGCTCTGTAGCTGATTCTTGCGATCTCAATAGGGGCCTTGGCCGCCTGCTTAAGGGCATCCTGGAGAATTTGGGTGTTTTTCTCCTTTTCCTCCGGGGTTGAAGCCTTAAGCGAATACGCTTTTGAGAGAGGGATGAAATTCTCAGCGTCCTCGTCAATAAGCGACACAAGCGCTTCCATGGCATCTTTGGCCTTTGCGGCTATTGCCTGGATGTCTTCTTCGTACTGGGCATACTTCTTCTTGCCTGAAGTCAGGTTGCAAACCATGCCGGCAAGAGCGGCCCCTAGTGCGCCTGAGGCGGCGGCAACGCCGCCGCCCCCGGGAACTGGCGCTTTGGAAAATGTTTCGCGGGCAAACCCGCTTATGCTTAAATCTGAATAAAGCATGATCTCCTTGTGGCTAGAATTAGCCTTTTTTTTGCTTGCTGCCAGGGCAGCGCGCAAAAGTCATGTGTAATATTTAGAATAATCCTGCAATCTTGCCGAATTCATCAACATCGATGATTTCAGCTGCCGGAACTTTAGGCAATCCGGGCATTTTCATGATAGCGCCGCAGACAGCAACTATAAAGCCTGCGCCTGCTGAGAGCGTAATTTCGCGGATTGTAATTCTAAAGCCTTCCGGCCTGCCATGAATATCCTGATCATCTGTTAAGGAATACTGGGTTTTGGCCATGCATACAGGCAGGCTTGCGTATCCGAGCTTTGTCAGGTTGTTCATTTCCCTAAGCGCTTGGGCTGAGAAGTCAACTCCGTCAGCTCCGTACACTTTTGTTGATATAGCCTCGATCTTGTCCTTGATTGGCTCATCAAGATCATAGGCAAATTTGAGCTCTGATTCCTGATCGCATAGGCGAATTACTTCCTCAGCCAGGTCTATTCCGCCTTCGCCGCCTTTTGCCCATACTTCAGAAAGCTTAACGTTAACGCCAAGCTCAGCGCACTTGCGTGTTACAAGATCAATTTCTGCATCAGTGTCGGAATCGAACTTGTTGAGGGCTACAACAGCTGGCAGGTTGAATATCTGGGTAATATTCTCAACATGCTTAAGCAGGTTTGGCAATCCTTTTTCGAGCGCATCGAGGTTCTCGATCTGCACATCGGCTTTTGCCACGCCGCCATTGTATTTAAGGGCCTTGATTGTAGCAACGATAATAACAGCGTCAGGCTTAAGCTCTGCCAGGCGGCATTTGATGTCGATGAACTTTTCTGCGCCCAAGTCAGCTCCGAACCCGGCTTCTGTAACGACATAGTCTGCAAAGTGCATAGCCATCTTTGTAGCTATAACAGAGTTGCAGCCATGGGCGATGTTTGCGAATGGGCCCCCGTGGATGAATGCAGGCGTGCCTTCAAGCGTCTGGACAAGGTTTGGCTTAAGGGCGTCTTTTAGAAGAGCTGCCATAGCGCCTTGGGCTTTTAGCTGCCCGGCTGTTACCGGAACGCCTTTGCGCGTGTATGCAACCACTATTCTTGCAAAGCGCTCTTTAAGGTCAGTTATTGACTCTGCCAAGCAGAAAGCTGCCATGATTTCGCTGGCGACGGTTATGTCAAAGCCGTCTTCGCGCGGCCAGCCTTCGCTGCGGCCGCCAAGGCCGTCAATGATCTTGCGCAGCTGGCGGTCGTTCATGTCTACTGCCCTGCGCCATACGATTCTTCTAGGATCGATATCAAGCTCATTGCCTTGGTAAATGTGGTTGTCGATCATTGCTGCTAGGAGGTTGTTTGCTGCCCCTATAGCATGAAAATCGCCAGTGAAGTGCAGGTTGATGTCTTCCATAGGAAGAACCTGTGAATACCCACCGCCGGCAGCGCCGCCCTTAACTCCGAAAACAGGGCCAAGAGATGGCTCGCGAAGCGCAATTATCGTGTTCTTTCCGAGCTTTGCCAATGCTTGCCCAACTCCAACAGTTGTTGTTGTTTTGCCTTCTCCGGCAGGGGTTGGGTTAATGGCCGTTGTCAGGATAAGCTTTGCAGGGTTTCCTGAGCCTGGAGTAGTCTTAAGCAGGTTGTAGTCCAGCTTCGCTTTGTACTTTCCATAAAGCTCAAGATCTTCCTCGTTGAGATTTAGCTTTTTTGCTATCTCCCTAATGTCGGCAGGCGTTGCCTCTTGTGCAATTTCGATGTCTGACTTACTCAATTTGAACCTCCGAATGGTTGTGTTGCATGCCTTGACTGGCATGTTTAAATTTTGCTGGCTTTTATTGCCATATTGTTATGCTTGCGCCCGCAAAGGGCGCTTGCGGCATTTGCGGTTTTGGCCTAAAAGCGTATAAGCTTTCGTTTGGCAATTGCATTTAGCAGGGCCACGCAGATAGTAGTAAATACTGGTATGGCAACTGCAACTTTTAAAACGCGGATTGGGAATGTTACTGCAGTGCCGGGCCCGTACATATAGTACAAAAGCAGAGAATTTAGTATAAGGGATGTGCATATCTCTGCCGCAGCGACACAAAAGAGGACCTTGTGGGGCTTAATTAATACTTCCGGCGAATCGTACCTGCGGTAAAACGTGGCAAGGGCTATGCCGCTGCCTGCGACTATTGCTGCCAGAACAGCTACAATAACCCAGCTGACAGGGTTTGATCGCAAGTAGAGCGTGCCGTCCTGAATTGTGAAAAATCCCGATCTGCCCATGTAGAAGAAGGCTGCTGCAAAGACTGCAATAAACACGGCAATTGATGCAGCTCTTTGGGATTTCCCCTTTTGCTTTCTCATAAAGCTGTACATGACACCCGGCAGCGCCCCGCACAGAGCCAGTGAAATTGTAAATCCAACATTGAAAGCGCCAGCTGGCTTTATGAGGTAGTTTATAATGTCAGCCACCCCCCCTACTGCTGCGCCCCAAAAAGGGCCAAGGGCGATGCCAGACATGATTATTGGCACTTCGATAAGATTAAAGCGTAGATCGTTGGAAAAATAGAATTCAAAAGGCTTTAGTGCAACGCTTAGGCCGGCGAACAAGCTTGCGAAAACAAGTTTCTGGACACTTTCTTTCTGTCGTTGGACAGATTTGGTAGCATTACTTTTCAATTTTTCTCCTTGTATTTAAGTAACACTCCCGTAATTGTGGCGTATGCCACAGCATTAGCGGAAGCAGCGAATACACCGCAGCCCGGCAGGGCTTTCGTGCAAAGGCAACATCCCATCCTTTGCTACTTAACGCGTATTGCCTACTCTATATATTTTTTTAGTGCCATGGCTTAATTCCGCGCATTTCTTCCAAACCTTCCCTGGCGATACGCGCGGTTGTATTTTCTGCCGCCTTTGTCTATGCCGCACAATGCTTCGGCAGCATAGATAGCCGCTTGCATGCCCTGATCTGTAGGATCCAGGATCGCAGATCCAAGGCCTGCTGCTATTGCCAAAGCAATAGCAGCCTGGTTGGCAGCTTTTCTATAAGGCATCCCAAATGAGATATTGCTTATCGCGCCGGTGACAGTGGCGTTTGGGGCAGCCTGTTTTATTCTTTTTATGCACAGCTCAAAATCAGACATGGCGCTGCCTAGCGCAGATAGCGCCATTACTGCAGGGTCTATGTGCAGCCTGCTTTGGCTGATTCCATAGCTTTCGGCTTTTTCTATAATGCTGAGGGCAATGCTTATTCTCTTTTCGGCATCCTGCGGGATGCCGCTCTCATCGCAGCACAGCGCTACTGCCTGCCAGCCTGATCCCGCAATTGCTGAGAACAGGACTTCGCATTTGTCGCCCTCTTCGCTGGCAGAATTTACAATGCCTTCCTGCTTGATTATTCCGCTTTCAAGAATTTGCGCCAGCAGCCTTGCATTCGGGCTGTCTATGGCCAAGGGCGCGCTGGTTGCTCTCTGAATCACGCCAATAAGCCATTTCATGGAATCAAGCTCTTTATTGGGATCCCCCCCGGCGCAGCAGTCTATATAGCTTGCTCCTGCCTGCTCCTGCTTTAAAGCCAAGCCGGCTATGAAGGCCTCATCCCTTTCGTCTATTGCTTTTCTTACTTTAGGGATTGCGCCATTTATTTTTTCGCCAATGATTATCATATAAATACACTTTTTATAAAATATGGTACATATTCAGTATTATATTGTCTGCTTTGCGTGCAATCTTCAGCGTTCTATTAAACTCTAATATCTCAAATTATGATATCAAAAGTAAATTTCATATGCAACGATTTTCTAGGGCTGCTGCATCCAAACATACGAATTTGGCGATTTTAAAACAAAGTTGTTTTATTTTGGCTGATTTGTTCAAATTGTTAGCCCGAACCGGATAATTTTCAGGCAATTTGGCATGGTGCAAAACACCCGCATGGCTCTGGCTCGCCAAGATGCAAGATACATCCAAAAATACAAGCCATAGCAGCATTCCCCTCAAAGAATTCCCTAGGAATTTTTGCCTTTGGCGCGGGCTTTAAAATATGTGCACCCAAAAGCGCAAGCGGGCTGCAGCTTGGCTTTGATGCTGCATTTACTGCGCATATTATGCCTTCAAGACATGATGGGCATTGCGCTATGGGGCCCAAAGGCTGCAAGCCGGCATTCCCTATGCACACAAACTTAGAATTTGTGTTATAATTATCGAAAAGCTGTAGAATTATTAACAGCAATATTTGCCTATGGCGGCAGCCATAGCATGTATTGCCAGCATTTTAGTTGTTTATTCAATGCGGCGCATTTTCGCTTAGCCGCGGGAATTGCCTGCAAACAAACATAAAATTTAGGAGGCCAAATGCCAACAGTAAAAGTATCTTTCGCATTGGACGATAGCGTATATGAAGCTGAAAAGGGATCGAAGCTGTATGATATTTGCACTGACGCAGGCTTTCCGCAGGATTTAGTCTGCGGCGCCCATGGAAAATGCGGCAAGTGCGCAGTCCAGATTTTAATAAATGGGCATACAAGCACTGTGCTTGCATGCCAATACCCTGTAGAAGAAGACATAACTGTTACCAAGATAAGCAATCTTGCAAACAGAAAAGTAAATGTGCTTACATCAAATACGACACTAGACTGTGCCATAAACCCCTCCTTAAAATCGCTAACAGCGAGTGTTGCTGACTTTATGCCTGATCATTGCGGCAGCTTTATGTCAAAGATTAAGGCGAAATTCAAGCTGCTTGTCGATCCTTCAGCTCTAAACAAGCTTGCAAGCGCAGTTTCTACGCATGAGCCAGACAAGGAAGTCACGTTCATAATTTTCAAAAACACTATCATAGATGTGCAGGCTGGAGGCAACCCGAAGCTCTACGGGCTTGCTGTAGACATAGGGACCACTACTGTAGCTGCATATATATACGATATGGAAAAAGCTGAAATGGCCGGGGTATACTCCTCGCTAAACCAGCAAACCTCGCTCGGAGCTGATGTAATCAGCAGGATAGGCTATTGCATACATGAGCCTAACGGCACTGCAGTTATGCGCCAGATGATATGCTCAACGCTTAACTACATTCTGTCTCTGGCCAAAGCAGATGGCATTGACACAAGCATGATATACCAAGCGTCAATTTGCGGCAACTCAACGATGCAGCACCTGTTCCTGGGCATCTATCCGGAAAGCCTTGGCAAACATCCGTTTGTATCAGCAACTCATGATTTTGTGGAGATACTGGGCCAGGACAGCCTGCTTGACGTTCATCCGAGAGCAAGGGTTACATTCCTTCCTCTGCTCGGCGGCTTTGTCGGGGCGGACACAACAGCAGTGCTTACAGGGCTGCCGGATGACGGCGAAGTAAGGCTGGCACTTGACCTGGGCACAAATGGGGAAATAGCAATAGGATCGCCTGATCGCTATATAACAGCCTCTACTGCCTGCGGGCCTGCACTGGAAGGGGCTGGACTCTCATGTGGAATGAGGGCTGCGGATGGGGCAATTGAGCACTTTGCCTTTAACAGCGAGAAAGTCCATTCGCTGCAGGTTATCGGCGATGTAGCCGCTACAGGGATCTGCGGCTCTGGAATAATTGACATTCTTGCATGCCTGATAAGGGAGAACGTCATTAACAGCAGGGGCAAGATGTACTCGAAAGAGGAGTACATAGCAGAAAATGGCGAAGACGCCATTTCTGAGAGGCTAATGAAGATAGACGGGATAAACGCATACATCCTGGCGAATGCTGCAGAAAGCGGAAACGGCGAAGCTGTGTTCTTTTCGCAGCATGACGCGCGCCAGATTCAGCTAGCCAAAGCTGCAATAGCTACCGGATGCGAAATTGTTGTCAACAACTATGGCATTCAAAAGCAAAATATCAAAGAAGTTGTGCTCGCTGGAGCCTTCGGCAACTACCTTGATGTTGTAAACGCCCAGTACATAGGCCTTATCCCCGAGTATGAAGGCGTGCCTGTAAGATCAATTGGAAACGGCGCAGGAACCGGCGTGCAGATGTACCTTTTGGACAACTCAACAGCAGCAAAGTGCCGTAAAATTCAAAAAAACACTGTGCATACAGAGCTAAACTTCCAAGAGGAGTTCAAAGACACTTATTTTGGCGAGATGGAGTTCAGAAACGCTGCTGACGCTGACGAATAGGCATTTTATATAAAAGGAACCTGATTGCATAACGGCAAGCTTTAAGAGCCTGCCGTTTTTTTTTGCTCGCTAAAACGGCAGCATTAGAGCGCTCCAGGCGCTTAGGCAAAAAAGGCCCGAAAACGCAAATTCTGTTAAGTTTGGCCGAAAGAAAGGGGCAGCAAGGATTTGGGCTGAGTTTAGTATTACAGCTTTAAATCTTTGAAATAAACTATACACTGCATCTTCATTGCATCAATATGGCTCCCGAAGGGGAGCATAGCAAAAGGGCAGTTGTGTAAGTTATTTTGCGCAGCAAAAGCGCTTAATAGCAGCTTTTTGTTGCATATTGGCAAACATATATGCGGCTGTTAGGAAGGCATCTCCCTTTTTTTGCCAGATAATTTCGACAGGCTCTTGCTGATGCAAGGGAGAACAAGGCGCGGGCTGGAAAACGTTTTTCTGCCAAAGCCCATTCCAGCGCTATGAGCTCTCATGGGCTTTCTCAATTTTTTTCCAGTTTAGCATTTCTTCCCCCTATTAGCCAAGCCTCTGCCGCTTACTGCCGATGGCAAAGCAGCCTTATGGCATACAAGTATGGCAACTATAATATAATCTAAGGAATAAATTAATGCTACCGGCGATTATTGCAAATGACAGATGGCCAGCTTTGCGCGCGCGAATCATCATATTTTATCGCCTGATTGTTGGTTTCATTGGTAACTGCAATTATAATAAAAGCAGCGTTTTATAGCTATTTCAAAATATAAGAAAGCGAGTTAACGCAATGAGTTCTAGAAACGATAATGGAGACGGCAAAAAAAACCCGATGCTTCCTGTAGGAAAAGAGGGTTCTTCAATAAACCAGCCTAAAAAAGGCGACAAGCGCTATTTGCGCAACCCACTTCCGGCAGAGCATGTCGAAGGGGTAGGGTCTGCAAAGCGCAGCACGAAGCGCAAGGCAATAAGGCTTTGGGTTAAGTTTGCCCTGGTCTTTCTGATTTTCGGCGTGATAGTAGGCGTAGCCGGCATAGCTGTGCTTGCAAGCTGGATGTCAGACGCCCCGCCGCTTGGAAAGATTAATATTTACAAGAGCGCAACGAAAATTGTCGATATCAACGGAGACTTCTACCAGGAGCTTGAGAGCACGCAAAAGCGCGTTCCGGTAAGCATCGATCAGATTCCTGAACTGGTGCAGTCCTGCTTTGTAGCTATCGAAGACCAGAGGTTTTACAACCATTTTGGCATAGATGTAAGAGGCACATTCAAAGCTGTAACCAATGTTTTGGCAACAGGCGAAACCGATGGCCCTGGCGGCTCGACAATTACCCAGCAGCTCATCAAGCTCACGCACCTAACAAGCGAAAAGCGGATCGCCCGCAAAGCCCAGGAGTGGAAGCTCGCATACCTGCTTGAGAAACAGTATTCGAAAAGGCAGATACTCGAAGCCTACCTAAATGAAGTTAACATGAAGCATGCCTGGGGAATTGAGTCTGCATCCAACCTGTTCTTCAACAAGAGCGTAGGTGAGCTTAACCTTTCCCAAGCTGCCATACTCACATCAATCGTAAACTTGCCAACGGTATATGATCCTTATGCATATGAGACAGACGAAGACGGCAACAGGGTAATATCCCGCGTTGTAAACGATAATGGGATCGTTCGGGTAAACCTTAATCCCAAAAACAGGGATAGAGCAATTCTGGTGCTCGCCAAAATGCTTGAGCTGGGCAACATTACTGACAGGGAGTATGAGATTGCCAAAGCTGAATTGGAAAACAATGAAGTAGATTTACAGCTTCCTACTTCGCTTGAAATCTACTCCTATTTTACTGACGCTTGCTTTAATGCAGTAATAGAAGACATGATTTCATCAGGGTGGATATCAAGAGAGCTTGCTGTCAGCACGCTCTTAAGCGGCGGTTACACAATACACAGCACTATTGATCCTGTAATTCAGGCGACGCTTGACAAAGAGGTCGAAAATGATTCGAACTTCCCCGCACAGACATCTGCAGCCCGAACGGCAAGCAGCATCCTCTCTGATCGCTCAGGCGAAGAGATCGATCTTATCCCCCAAATAGGCGGCGCGATTATTCAGAACGAAACAGGCTATATAGTCGCTATCACCGGCGGAAGAGGCAAAAAGACAGGAAACCTGCAGCTCAACCGGGGCGTGACAAAGTTCCAGACAGGCTCTACGACAAAGCCGATCACTGTATACGCGCCCGGGTTTGATACCGGCGCGCTGACTCTAGCCACTACCTTTGATAATGTAAGAATGAATTTTAACGGGTTTAACCCTACAAATTCGCCTGGCGTCTACAACGGTATGACTACATGCCGGGCAGGCATACGGGAATCAATAAACATTGTTGCTGTGCATGCCCTGTATAAGGTTGGCTTTGAGACAAGTGTTGAATATGGCAGAAAATTTGGATTCGACATTGATCCAAAAGACGAAAGCGCTCCAGGGGCATTGGCACTGGGAGGCTTCACATATGGCCAGACTCCACTTGCGCTGGCCAGCGCATTCAGCACATTCCCGAATGCGGGCAACCGTGTAAAGCCAGTATTTTACACCTCAGTCACCAGCCCCAGCGGGCAGGAGCTATGCAAGCCTGACAGCATAAACGCTAGGACTGTCAGCGTAATATCGCCTGAAGCGGCTTTCATCACAACAGACGCCCTCAAGCAGGTTGTGCGTGGAGGGACCACTACGATAAGCGTGCCTGGCCAGCAGATAGGCGGGAAAACAGGAACCACCAATGAAAGCCAGAACGTTTTGTTTGCAGGCTTTACCAAAGAGTACACCGGCGCGTTCTGGTTTGGGTACGACTATCTGAAAGTAGGCAATACAAAGCTGTTTATAAACACAACATCAGGCCAAACCAGAAGCCCTGCATTCTTTTGGGAGAGGGTGTTTAGAGGTTTCTACGAAGCAAAGGGGCTGCCAAATGCAAACCTTCCTTCAAAGCCAGATGGAGTCATAACAGCAACAGTTGACAGCGTTTCAGGCAAAGCGCCAACTGAGCTCTCATATAGGGACCCGAGAGGATCTCAGGTTATAAGCGAGTACTTCATTAGAAATACAACCCCATCCCAGAAAGATGACTTGCACGTGCTTGCATCAGTATGCTCTGTAACAGGCATGCTTCCAAGCAGCTACTGCCCGGCAGTCGGAAGAGTGTGCATAGACAAAGATCCAAGCAAGCTTTACGCCTGGGGCTGCAAGCCGGCCAACCCTGGATATGTATCCTCATGGGAAGCCGGGGTTATAAAGCCAACATCCGTTTGCACACTGCACGCAGGCGGGTTCTGGAACCCGCCGGATGTAATTATCGACTTGCCTGATGATCGGTACAACAATAGGCCGAATTATCCGATTGTAACGCCGCCAACAATGAGCCCGCCGGCAGACGGGGGCCAGAACGCTGATGAGATATTTTATGTGAACGACTAAATAAGTGCCGTAAATGGCATTGAGGGCAAGGCTTGCGCCTTGCTCTTTTTTGTTTTATGTCGCACATTCACATTGCATAAGCCCCAGAATGCCTGCATGTGCATGCGCCAGGCGCTGAAATTGCGCTAATGGGCTTTTTCTTTGCACATGCAATTATTCAATGGTATACTCGTTTCATTGAGCCACCGAGCAGCTTGCGCCCGTTGCGTATGGGCAAAAGCAATGCAAAATAAATATTTTCCGAAGGGGGGAGCGCTCAAAACGCCTCTCGTATAAAAAATTGAAACAAAAGGAAATGGCTTTATGGCTAAAAGCTTCAGTGCTTTTGGCAAGCACAATAATAGTCTTTTTAACCTTTTTTGTTGTTCCAAGCGTAGCAAAGGACTTAGCTGAGGAAAAAACATATTACGCCTATTTAAGCACGCCGTTTGTCGTCTTTGTATGGGTGTCAGTGATTCCTGCAGCAGCTGCTGTCCCTCTCTCATGGGCTATCTTTTCAGAGATGGGAAGAGACAACTCTTTTTGCGAAAAAAACGCCCGGTATTTAAAATATATCAGCCTTCTTAGCCTGTTTATAGCTGCTTACTACTTTATCGGCATTGTTTTGCTGCTTATAGCCCACCTGCTGTATGTGCCGATACTTATATGCGCAGCTGTAATAATTTCCATTTGCTTTCTTGTGAGCGTTTCATGCGCAGCGTTGTCGCACTTGGTCATGAAAGCTTGGCTTATAAAGGCAGAAAACGATTTGACGGTGTGAAGGGATGCCTATTATTGTTAATCTAGACGTTATAATGGCAAAACAGAAGATTGGGGTAGCTGAATTGGCTGCAATAATTGACATCACTCCTGTCAACTTGTCTGTATTAAAAAACGGAAGGGCAAAAGCAATACGCTTTTCAACGCTTGAAAAGATATGCAAGGCGCTTAACTGCACGCCTGCAGATATACTTGAATACCGCGAAGAATAAAAAACGCAGTTAATATTATATTTTTTGGCAATAATAGCTTTAGCACGAATACGCCGGCTACGGGCGTAATGGAAGGGCTTTGAAAGCTTCTTGCCCTTGCTTTCCGGCATACGTTTTAATTGTATGGGGAGGTGCGCGTTTTCCGCATTAGCCGCTTTACCGCGCTAAAATAGCTATGAAAAAATTTCGTGATATACTGCCAGGGTTTATTATAGCTGCGATTGCAGCTTGCCAATATATATATTACCAAGAGATGGTTGAACTTTTTGGCGGCAATATTATGGCTATGCTAAGCATTCGCTTAATAATAGCAAGCTTGCCGTATTTACTTTTTGCAAAGCGCATTCAGTTCATAAAGTTTGCTAAAAGCACTCTTGCCTTATGCCTGGTCCAGCCAGGCATAAATTTAATTACGCAGACATACGCAGCCAGAATATCTGATGTCTCCCTCATTGCTTATGTAACCGCTCTGGGCCCTATTATCACCCATATCATCGCCCGAATTATGATTAAGGAAAAGGCTAGCAAAAAGTTTCTTGCGTTCCTGGCCCTCTCAATAGCAGGCAGCATCGTCGCTGTATACAATGGAGAGTCGTCAGGAAAAGCTTCATTTGCTGCAGTTTGCCTTACTCTTGCGTCCCTTGTATGCAGGGGTATATACTCATCCCTTGCGCGGGAAGAGGCAAAACGCGCAAAGCCTTATGAAGTCGCAGCATTCCAGTGCTTTTTTGGAGCTGTTGCCTATAGCTGCGCTGCATTGTTCACAGGCCAATTTAGAGCTTTGCCGGAAATCGCAGCTTCTCTTGGCCTTAAGGGCATTTTATGGCTATTGTATTTAAGCCTCATTAGCATTTCATCTTCATATATTTTAAACAATATTCTGCTAAACCAAGTATCAGCAAGCATGGGGGGCGTGATGGCAAATGCAACTTTCCTGTTTACGCTTGCAGTTGCGGTCTTTGTCAGGGGCGAGCGCGTAGGCTGGCATACTTATGTAGGCTCAATTGCTCTGATTATCGGGATTTTTGGAGCATCTCTTTCAAAAGAGGGAAGCTCTGCTTAACGGTAAGCTCCACCTATTGATTCTAATGCCAATAAGCTGTACAATAATCAAAGATATTTAAAAAGCTGCCCTACTTCAAAGCTGATCTGCTGCCTTCTGTCAATGCTTGCCAATAACCTAAACCATAGCCACCACGCTGGAAGCGTGGGAACTGCCTTGCGCAATGCAAGGCGGCGTTTGTTTTACAATGGATTGCATCAAGCAAACAGCAAATCAAGCTTTCTTGGAAAGCATATTATCATAATAGCCTTTAGCTTAAGGCATACTGCCTTAAGCTATTGCAATAAATGAGGGATGCGCGAAGCGCGCTTTTGATTATGAGCAAAGTTAAGACTATCACCACATACCAACCTCCCATGCCGCCAAAGCCTTTTCTTGGCCGCGAAGGCGATATAGACTCAATAAAGGCTCTGCTTGCTACAGAAGACATTTTGCTTGTATGCGGGCCGGATGGCATTGGCAAAAGCTCGCTATGCGGCGCTCTGGCCCATGGCATGCTTAAAGGCAACGAGCTTGGGATTAAATACATTGGCTGGCTAAATTTTAATGAAAGCATGGAGCTCACGCTCTATAACCAATTAAAAAAGTCAAAAAAGGTGCTCTCTTCCAATTACCAGCTTCACAGAAACATCGAGCTTATAAAGCGCATGGGTGCGAGCCTGCTGCTTATAATTGACAACTACGAAATTGACAGCGTAGGTTTTGACGGTTTCCTGGAGTTTCTCAGAGGGCTTGAATGCAAATGCATCTTTGTCTCGCAATACAAATCGGGCAAAGTGCCATACTTTTATGTAGAGCCGCTTAGCACTGATTGCATTGCTGAACTGATGGCGCTGCACTTCGGAGCAGACAGCCTTGAAAAGGGCCTTGCCCTTGAAATACAAAAGGCATTAAGCAAAAATACAATGCTGTGCGAATTCTTTGCCAGGGGGGCTTGCGGCAAGCAGCCAAGCCTTGCAGAAGCGTTCGATCTGATTGCCTCAAGCAGTTTTGAGCCGCTGGAACTGCCAAAGAAGCTCGCTGAGATACTAAGGCTTTTCTACCCAGGCAAAAGCCAAAAGATTGCGCAAAAGCTGTCTCTCTTCTCCAGTGAGCCTGTTTCAGTTGCAGTGCTGAAGACAGTATTTGGCGAAGATGGCGCAAGCGATATCTTTGATCTTGCTGACTTGAGGTTTTTTAACAGAAATTACGAAAGCATCGAAATGCACCAATTGCTTGCTGATGCTGTGAGGCCGCAAGCTCTGGCTAGCCAGGAAACCCTTAGCAGCCTGATCTCAAAAGTTATTGTCGCAACAAGCCCCGGAGCTGTTGGCGAGAGCAATAGCAGGGAGCTTTTTTGCCATGCAGTTTCAGTGGCGCGCTGGATTAAGAGCTCAAACACACAGAAAGCCCGGCTGTTTACCAACATTGCTTACATGAATGAATTGATGTGGCGCTTTGCCGAAGCCGAAGAAGCTTATGAAAAGGCGCTCGGGATAATTCGAAGCGAGCACGGGCCCGGCCATTCTTCTGCTGTAGCCATTTACCATAACTACGCTATGTGCATGAAGCAAAGCGGCAATTACATTAAGGCATGCCAGCTGTTTTATAAAGCAGCTGAAACTTGCATAGCCAAGTACGGCTCAGAGAGCATACTGCTGGCAAACATATATATAGACTCGATAGATGTTATGGTTTACCTTGATGAAAGCGCAGAGGCATTAGACAAAGCTAACGCTGCCTACAGCATTTATACCGGAATTTTAGGCAGCGAAAGCCCGCAGAGCGCTATCGCGCTGGAAAAGGCAGGCCTGGCGAGCCTGAGCATTGGCCTTGTCAGCAGTGCCGGCAGCTGCCTGGAAAAAGCGGCAGGCATTATTGACAGGCATACAGGCAAAAACAGCATTGCCGCAGGCAGCATATACCTCAGCTACGCCCAGGCGATGCTTGAAGCAGGCGATTATTCATTAAGCCATTCATATTCAATGAAAGCTTTAAAGCAGCTCAAAGGCGAAGGCAGAACAATACAGGCCAAAGCTTTCTATTCGATAGGCAAATACTTTTTTTCTATCGGCGACTACTCTGAAGCAAATGCCTTTCTAAAGCGCGCTTTGGGTGAGCTATGGAAGTTTTTGCCCAGAGAGCACCCGGAGAATTCTGAAATATTAAAGCTGCTTGCTTATACGCAAAGGAATCTTTCCAATGAAGCAAAAGCGCAGAATTATTTTAAACGCTATATTTCGATTAAAGAAAAAGCAGTTAACAAAAATACGCCTGCACAGGCATATAAAAATATCGGAAGCGTATACATGGAGCTTGGCAATAAGGCCCAGACAATAAAATACTACAAAAAGGCTCTCGAGCAAGCGCTCAACACAGATTTGGCATTTGACCCTATGCTGGCCGGAGCCTATAATGACCTCGCTCTTGCCTATATGTACTTTGGGGACAACAAAGATTCGATTGCCAGCTTTCATAAGGCGCTTATGATATTCTCAAATGCATACGGCGAGGATGATGTCTCATGCGCTGTGGTTTTTAGCAATCTTGCCCTTGCATACCAGAATGCCAACGAATATGAAAACGCAGCGTCTTATTACCTTGCTGCGCTGAGAATCAAAGAAGGAACGCTTGGCAAGACTGACAAGAACACTCTAAGCGCGTACTCTAACCTATACCAGCTATATAAAAAAATGGGCGATCCGCTTAATGCGCAATATTACTTGAATATCTATGCTGAAAATGGCGGCGCTGTCGAAATAATCGAAGGCGAGCTTGGAATGCTCGACTAGATTTAACGCAAGTTAAATAATAATAGCCAAACAATACAAAGCCAGGCAGATAGGCTGCCTGGCTTCATGTGCTGGCCGAGCTAATAATTTCGTATTACTATAGGCTGGTTAGCCTTGATTGACTGCTCTGTTTCCATGTTGTTTTCCGCAAGGATTTGCTCAATGCTAACCCTGTTCTCCTTGGCAATAGCCCATAGGCTGTCAGCATCGCTAAGGAAGCGGACTTTAACTGTGACGAAGTTATCGTCTTCGGCTGTATACTCTGCAACGCTTGCGCTTACAGGCTGCTCTGCCTCTTCCTCTTCGAGCTCGAAAATATAGGTTATTAGATCTGCTCTTATTACCAGGTCTTCACCATTGATATCGTAAGTTATAGAGTCGATCATTGTATGGGCAAAGTAGCGCGAATCCGGATTTCCGTCAAAATCAAAAGCGTAGTCTGTCTTGCAGTCCACTGTATCTGCTTCGCCGGCGACGCTTCTAAGAATTAGCGCTTGCGCTTTGAACTCGCCATAGACGCCGATCGCATCGCTGTCTACTGCAAGGTTGGCGTTAGCGCTCGCTTTGCCTGCTGCTATCCTGTTTATCCCGCTAGGCTTGAAGCCTGCTGAGGCTACAACATTGCTCTTGACTTTTCTGACATCGTTCAGCCTGCTTAGTATTACCTTTTCCCCTGAAAGGCTTATGTCATATGCTGTGCTGAAAAGATCGCTTACGACAGGGTAAAAGACCTCTTTGATAAGCACAATGTTTGTAACAATAGAGCCACTTGCAGATACCTCCACCTCGCCTGCTTCGTTTGTAATAAATACTGCATCGTTCATTGATATATATGGCAGGGTTTCAAAGGAGCTAAATGAGGTTCCGTAATCTGTCTCAATAAATTGGTTAAGCGCTATAGAATCGTTATAGGTATGGTATATTGCGATATCATCTTCATCGTATGTAGTGTAGATAACGCTTAAGTTCACCATGCCGTTTATAAGGATGCCTGAAGGGGATGTGTTGCTTGTAAGCTCTGTGAGGTTGGCTCCGGTGTATATGATCTTGCCGGGCCTTTGCTGGCCTATCTTGAAGCTGTGCTCCAATTCTTTTTCTGCGAGCTTTGTGCGAATAAGGGTCGATTGGTTTTCTTCGCGCAGATAGTTCATGCCTTCTGCGCCTTCGATGCTGGCTAGAGGGGCATAATCAATCTCATCGGTGCAGAAACCCTTAATTGAGACGACATAATTGATATCCATTCGCCTCTGTTTCATCGGGAGTATCTCAGAGCGTGTGATTGCGCACTTGATAACAACAGCGCCACTGTTCTGGATTGTTGAGTCAGTTATATACTCGAAAGGGAGGACTGCCTTGACTGAATCGATTTTATCATTATCACCCATGTACAAAACAGTAGAGTATATATCACCTTTTATGGCGATGCCGCCGAGAAAAGATTCATTAGAACGAATTAGTATGTCTTCATCAGAATATAGGACCTTTCTTATTGAAGACATGTTGTCGCTTAAGCGGATTGTCTCAGAAACTGTTATTTCTCCAACTATCGACTCGCCTTCGCCGCTTAGGGCTACTGAATTCTTTATCAGATCCAATGCCATAGGCATATCACCTCCTGATCATGCTAATTAATCTATATGCAGTGGGCAAGCAATTATGCTGAAGAGAGCGCAATTGCTTTTTATAAAATTAGGCTGCGCTTGAGATGCTGTTGATTCGCTTTATGCATGCCAATCTTTTGCATGAAACGCAGATAATATATGTGCACTCGCGAAATATCATTTATTGGCGGGGGAGATTGCAAAAAGGAAAAAAATCTTAAATATATGTTATAATATAAAAAATAACTTTCAAAAAGATCTCTCTCTATGCCGCATGCATTTTTATGCATGATCGGCTACACTAATCAACAAAGGAGAATAAGCAATGGCAGCACATCTTACCGAAAAAGAAAACTACATGCGCACGCTATCTGGCGGCACGCCAGAGTACGTGCCGACAATGCTGGCTTTCCAGCGTGGAATTGGCATACCCGGCCTTCGTGTCTTTCCGGAGCCAGGCGTACTGGAATTCAGCGATATGTTTGGAGTTCCAATGATCGTTGAGCCAAACAGCGGCCCCATCCCCAAGCCAGGCGAATTTATCTTGGAAGATATCCGCAAATGGCGCGACATAATAAAAAGGCCAAAAGTTTTAGATGAAATAAATTGGGAAATGAGCTCAAAAGAGGCTCTTGACAACAGAGATCCTGAATGGATTAAGATTGGCGGGGCAGGCGTAGGAAATGGCTACTTCATGATGCTCACATATTTCATGGGCTTCAACAACGCCCTAATCGCCATAATGGAAGAGCCTGAGGAAGTAAAAGAGCTGCTCAACTTTATCCTGGAACTCAATCTGGAGCTAGGCAGAAAGTTCATTGAGTATTTTAAGCCTGATGTCTTTCATATGGGAGATGATATAGCTCATGAGCGTGGAACTTTCGTTTCAGAAGCAGTGTTCCTCGATATCTTCGAGCCAATGTGGAGAGCGCAGACTAAAATATACAAAGACGAAGGGATTTTGGCAGAGCACCACAACTGCGGAGCTTTCCAAAGCTTTTGCGATCATATTGTTAACATGGGCTTTAATGCATGGAACCCGGCACAGCCGACATATAACGACCTTCCTGCAGTAAAAAGAAAATATGGCAACAAGCTTACTATTTGCGGCGGCATTGAAAGCAATGGGTTTGTTTCATGGCCAGAGACTTCTGAAGAGGAAGTTCGCGCCGAAGTCAATCGCGTAATGGACGAGCTTGCCCCAGGCGGAGGTTTTGCATTTGGCGGCTTCATCATGGGCGGCCCTGACAATGAAGACGCTAAGCAAAGGAATGTTTGGATAAACGAAGAGTACGAGAAGAATAAATATAAATATTACAGCTAAAAAGCTAGCCTCACTTGGGGTTAGCTTTTGCTGCAAGCTGTTGAAATGCCAAGCTGCTGTTTCTCGCGCAAACGGCAGCTATTGGCATAACGAGTGCTCGATTAAACTATAGGAGAATATAACATGGCAGCCCATCTAACAGACAAAGAAAACTACCTGCGCATGCTTGCTGGCGACGTTCCTGAATTTGTTCCAAGAACAATGGGCTTCGCTTGCACTGTAGGCCCACGGGATCTCTTTATCTTCCCAGAGCCAGGAATCCTGGAATTCAGCGATATATTCGGCGTTCCCATGATCGTTGAGCCGAATAGCGGCCCTATACCAAAACCAGGAGAGTTCTTGCTTGAAGACATAAGAAAATGGCGTGACATTATAAAAAGGCCAAAAGTTCTTGATGAGATTAACTGGGAAATGAGCGCTAAAGCAGTACTTGACAACCGTGATCCAGACTTAATGAAATTTGGCGGAGCCAGCGTTGGCAACGGCTACTTCATGATTCTTACATATTTCATGGGCTTCAACAACGCTTTGATTGCCATTATGGAAGAGCCAGAGGAAGTAAAAGAGCTGCTCAACTTTATCCTGGAGCTCAATCTCGAGCTGGGCAGAAAGTTCATTGAGTTCTTCAAGCCTGACGTCTTTCATATGGGCGATGACATAGCCCATGAACGCGACACGTTCATTTCTGAAGAAGTGTTCCTTGATATTTTTGAGCCTATGTGGCGCGCCCAAACGAAGCTGTACAAAGAAGCAGGCTTATATGCCGAGCACCACAACTGCGGTGCATTCCAGAGCTTTTTGCCTCATATTGTAGATATGGGGTTTAACTCCTGGAATCCAGCCCAGCCAAAGTTTAACGATCTGCCAGCTGTAAAGGAAAGGTTTGGCAGGAAGCTGGCAATATGCGGCGGCTTTGAGAGCAATGGCTACGTTTCATGGCCTGAGACAACTGAGGAAGAGGTTCGCGCTGAAGTCAAGAAAGCCCTTGATACCCTTGCGCCAAATGGCGGCTTTGCTTTCGGTGGAAACATCCTTGGAGCTATGGACAATCCTGAAGTCCAAAAGCGCAATGGCTGGATAACAGACGAGTACGAGAAGAATAAATATAAGTACTACTAAATGCCATAGCCGATACCCTTAATTTCGCTTGGCTTAAAAAAAGCGGTGCAGATATAGCTGCATCGCTTTTTCGTAAAGAAAGCCTTAAACATGCGCATCGGCAAGAGGCTGGAGCGCCATTATATATTTTTTGTATATGAGCTAATCCAGCGAACAACGCCATCGCGCTCATTAGTTTCGCAAATATAATGTGCAGCCCGCTTAAGCTCGGGATCTGCATTTCCTACTGCAACGCGCACATCACACGCCTTAAGCATAGGCAAGTCATTAGCGCTGTCCCCAAAGCCAACGACACAGCCAAATCCGTATTGCTCTCGAAGCCAATTTATTGCATTTTGCTTTGATGATTGTTCGCTATAAATTTCCAGGCACCAAACACTTTCGATATAGCGCTCTTTATATGCAATCGCGCTAATATCAGCAACACTCAAGAGATCGCTTTGTACAGCCACTATCTCATCATATTGGCCCAGTACAGCAAAGCAGGCAATGCATTTTGGCACAATGGCCTGAAAGCTGTTTGCCTTTATAAATTCTTTATTGTATCTGGCATTTCTGTACGCAATAAATTGCCTGACTGCGCTGCTGCCAAGCGTTTCATAGTATGATATCTGCGCATTGTTTTCAAATTTGTACAGAATCCCTGATGCGCTATGCTTTTTTAGCACTTTCAGAACGGCTTTGATCGCTATTTCATTTATTTCATGTATTAATGCGCTCTGGCTGCGGCCCATATCATAGATAAGCGCCCCGTTAAACAGTGCCAAAGGGACATTCCAGTTTACTTCACTTACGATCTTTGCGGCTGTCGCATATGTCCTGGCTGTAGCGGCTGAAATATAAAGCCCCTGCCCTATCATCTCATTTAGGGAGGCTTTTGAGTACTCCGACAGTTCAGCCCCGTTGCCAAGCAGTGTTCCGTCAAGATCAGCAATAAAAAGAGTTTTCGAATTTTTCATATGCCTCTGCCATTAAAAATAATAGCCACTTACGCAAATAGTTGCATAAATGGCATTCAAATTCTTGCCAAACTGTCTGCAAAAGCCTAGAACAGGCTCATGTTTTCTGAAATCGATGAGAGCTCGCCTTGGGTAAACAGCGATATCGTATAAAGCTTGCCATTGTCCAGGCTTACCTGCCTTGCTCCGCTGTTAAGCAATATTACATATGATCCGTCCTGTCCGAAAGCTTCGTTTATGCCGTACCAGTCGCTGCCATAGCCTACCTTTATTTCATACTTGCCCGGAGGCAGTGATATTGTGCATTCCTCCCCTACCCTTAAAAAAACGCCTGATATAAGGTTTTGGCCTTCGCTGTATACCTTTACAAAGCAGTTGCAGCTAACACTGCCGGGCAGTAATAGCTTTAATTGGCAGTAGCCTTGCGATCTGTAGTCGCCTCTGAATATTTCGCTGGTGCTTGGCACAGTGCGCAAGCAGCTTTGCGCCTGGGCTTCTGAGTCCTTAAACGCGCCAAGGGCACGAAACGCTGTGCGCGCTGAATAATATAGGCCGTTATTAAAAAGCGTAAGGGCTCTTTCATATTCAATGCCATTTTGCGCTTGCTCCAATAATTCCACGGAGTCTTTATAGCCGCCAAGAGAAGCCAATATTGCTGCAGCATCGCTGTAGCGGCCGCTTGCCATGTCTTCGCTCGCTTTGCTGTAGCTTTCGCTATTATGCTTTTCAATAGCAGCAACAAGCGATTCAGAGCGCGATGGGCTGTCCCTGTAGCTGCCAAGGGCGCTGTAGGCCGCTTGGGCTTTCACTAGCTCCCCGTTTGCTTCCAGCTCCTCTGCCGCAGCGTAATCGATTGAGTCAAGGTATGTTTTTGAGTCCTTAAAGCTTTCAACGCGCTTAAAATCCTCATATGCCCCCTCAATATCGCCTGACTCGTATTTCAGGGCAGCGCTGTTATATATAATTCCTTCTTCGCACCGCAAAGCCTGCTCGCTTGAGTCCCTGAACCTGCCAAGCGATTTAAAGCCGTCAGCTGCTTCATCATACATGCCCATGTTTGCCAGGCGCATATATGAATCATAAGCTTCGATTTTGCCTTTTGCGAAATATATATAAATAGCGATTGAAGATACAGCAATTAATAGCAGCATAGCAAACATAGCTGCTGCCTTCTTGCTTCGTTTGCGGGGGACTTCAGGCAAGTCAACCCTTTTCCATTCTATTAGGATGCCGCATTCCGGACAGAATACATCATCTCTTTCAATAGTTGCCCCGCACTCAATACACTTCAAAAAATCACCTTATTTCATGCATATTGACATCAACAGCTGTGTTTTTTCGGCGTTAAACTGCCTATAGCTTATCTCGTATGCATCGTCGCCTTTGATTTTGTAGCTAAAGCGGTATACATCAGACGGGCTTTTTATAGCCTTAAGCAGATCGCTTATATTCGCTTTTTGCATAAAGCTATTGCGCATCGGCCCCTTTGGAATCAGCTCAGCGATCATTTCAGAAATGCCCATATAATCGCCCAAAAGAGGAAGGCTGCTATGAACCCCTGTAGAGGAGCGCGCAATCATTTCGTATATGCCGCTGGTAGTATTGATAAGCGCAATGTACTCAAAAGACTCGCCAATAAGCATTTCAAACACTTTTTTAAGGTTGGCTGCTTCGAATTCCTGGCGCTTTTCATCGTCAATTGCTCTGATAAACATGGCAAACTGAACGCTGTTGCGCTCTTTCGGGTTGATGAACACTAAGCTTACTCTTATCCAGTGGTAGACTTCGTCATGGCCAAACAGAGTGCAGTCAAGGCTTAGGCTCTTCTCCTGGCGGGCAATTGAGGTATACAGGCTCTCTCTTGCATACATTCCTATAAAGTGGCCCCGGTATTCAGGATGAATGGCGGAGGCAACCTTCTCTAAAAAAACCTCGTAATTGCCGCTTTCGCTCACGCCGCTTGTAAAAAAAGAAGCGCCGTTTATAACATCATAATGGTTTTCGTCAAGGTTTGCTGACATGCAAAAGGGAAAAAACAGCTCAAGAAGCAGTGATGTTACTTCGCTGCTTACAATCTTCTTATCAGGCATCTACTGCTCCGTTAATTGATGTTTAGATAAATGATACCAAATCTTTGGCAAATATGCCAGTATTTAAGCGGGAATCCGTGATGTTTTATGCAGATAAAAGAAGATTTGAGCCATATGGCATAAAAAAAGGGAGGGATTGCTCCCCCCGCAAAGCCCGTATAAAATTCGCTTAGCGCTTTGAAAATTGTGGCGCTCTCCTTGCTTTCTTAAGGCCGTACTTTTTGCGCTCCGTCATTCTTGGATCGCGGGTTAGGTAGCCGGCTTTCTTGAGCTCCGGCCTCAGGTTGGGCTCAGCTTCAATTAAAGCCCTTGCCAGGCCGTGCTTAATTGCTCCGGCTTGGCCTGTATAGCCGCCGCCATATACATTCACTGATACATCATACTTTTCAGCTGTGTTTGTCAGCTCCATAGGCTGCATGGATATAATAACGAGCGTTTCCAGAGGGAAGTATTCCCTTAGCTCGCGCTTATTTACTGTGAATTTGCCGCTGCCCGGCCTAAGCAGCACTCGTGCAACAGCTTTTTTTCTTCTTCCTGTGGCTAATATTTGGTTGGTCATGTCTTAACCTTTCACTACATAAGGCTCAGGCATTTGCGCCTGGTGGTTGTGGGTTGGCCCAGCGTATACTTTTAGCTTCTTAAACAGCTTTCTTCCAAGGCGGTTCTTTGGCAGCATGCCTTTTACAGCCTTTTCCACTGCAAAAGTTGGCTTTTTTTCCATTAGATCCTTATAAGGTGTGAGCTTTACTCCGCCCGGGTATCCTGTATGCCTGAAGTACAGCTTTTTATTAAGCTTGTCGCCTGTAAGCTTTACTTTTTCAGCATTAATTACTATTACAAAGTCGCCTGTATCTAAATGCGGGCTGAAGTAGGGCTTGTGCTTGCCGCGGATAAGCGAAGCTGCTTCGCTTGCCAAGCGGCCTAATGCCACTCCTTCAGCATCGATGACATGCCAGTTGTGCTTTATTTGCTCTGGTTTGGCAGTCGCCGTAGTTCTTGTCAGCATTTTGTCCCTCCTGGAAATTGCTTAACTAGAAAAAGCCATTTGCGTTCTGGGGCTAATCAAAACGCGATGACAGCATTCCTATTCTATTGCCGAATAGCTTCATTGTCAATGCTTTTTGGCTATTTTAGGCGCTTTATTGTGTGCATATTCCTTTTAGGCGCGCCAAGCGCTTTGCAGGCTTGCTGTTTGGTGCTAAAATTGTATAATAGAGCAAAGGAGACAAAATGGCACAGGAGTTTGGTACAAAAACCAGAATATACAGCACAACAGATATAAGCAGCGCCGAAGCTTTGGCCAGGAGCATTGAAGCGTTTTTAGCAGATCAGGAAGACATGGCCTGCCAAAGCTTTGAAACTGATAGCGGCTTTGTCATTCAGGCGCGCAAAGCAGATGAATGGAAAAAATACGTGATGCTTGACAATGCTGTCCAAATCAACATTGTAAGCCTTGGGGAGTATGCCCATGTTGAGATAGGCAGCGGAAAATGGGCTAGCAAGGCGGCTGCCGGCGTGATTGGACTGATGAGCACCGGGCTATTGGGCATAGCGCTGGTCGGGTTCTCAGCTTTTGGGGCACTGGATTTATACAGCCTGCCGGACAGAGTGTTTAGGCATATAGAAAGCATTTACGGAATAAAAGACGAAGCAGCCCCGCAGCGAAAGAGCGAAGCTGCAAAGTGCCCTAACTGCGGGCTGTCGATATCCACATACTCCAAGTTCTGCTCAAACTGCGGCCAGAAGCTATAAATAGGGTTCAAATAAAAAGTGCAGGATGCCAATAGGCACCTGCGCTTTTTTGTTCGTTTATTGCTGCTTTAGGCTATGCTTGGGCAGCAGCTTCGCGTTCATTGATCTCAAGTTGCATTTGCTCAACTTTTTCTCTGTTAAGCATCCTGAATCCAAAGAACAAAATTATTGAATATATCGTAGTTCCAATGGCTGGCAGCCATCTGAGCATTATAACAATGCCCCTCTTTAGCTCCATTGTTGCATCAGCCGGAGCGATGCTTGCATCAAAGTTGACCATTGAAAGGATTATTGGCACTACAACGCCTCTAAGGGTTAAGCCTATTTTGATAGGTATTGTTTGCGAGCCCATAACAAGGGCTGAAGTGTCTTTGCCTGTTTTCCACCTGGCGTACACAACGCAGTCACCATACAGCGCCTGCATATTTGCCATGGAGAAGCTCGAGAATACGCGGGCTATGCACATGACTACAATCATTGCTATCGGGTTTGTATATGCGAAGAAAAGCCCGATTACAACGTTTGAGAGCACTGTGCCTGCCTGCCCAATCAGCACTGCATTCCTGTTGCCGAATGTCCTGCCTGCCCATCCTGAGAAGTATGAAGCGAAGGTTCCGACGATCGCCGTTGCAAGAAGCTGCATCGGGTAGTATTTGTAGTCCATGACATAAATGTAGTAGTAAGTTGTTGCAGTTGAAACTGCAGAGGTGAAAACGCTTGATATTATTGCGCCAACAAGTATTGTCAGCAAAGGCGGATTTTGGAATACGCTCTTTACAAGGTCGGGAAGCGTTATCATGTTCATCTGGTTGCTGCCTTGTGCCTTGGCTTCCTCGCCTGTTGCCTCTGAACCGGCAGTTGCCCAGTATGAGATCCAGCATGTGATTGCATAGAAAATGCTTGTTAGTGCTGCAAGCAGCGTAAACACGTATTTTTCGTCCATCGTTTGCTGGAGCCTTGTAATGTTTGGCAGCACTGCATAGGAATAGATAATTCCTGCTGCTGATGTCCATGTAGCGCGCCGTGATGCCAGGGTCGATCTTTCATTGCTGTCACTGGCAAGAACATTCATCATATTCAAGTTGGATGTCCATGTCATCGTACGGGTGCCGTTAGTGACAAACATCATAAGGCCGCATAAAAATAGCGCAAAGCTTGTTGGCCCTATGTTAGAAAAACATAAGATGAATGAGATAGATACAAGTGGAGGGAACAATAGTATGTACGATCTGTTCTTGCCCCACTTCATCGGCTTAAGGGCACTGATGAGTGCGGCATAAACGGGCTGGGCAAACGCGTCCAGCGTATAGGCTACAGAGTTTGCCAAAGCGATGCCTGCCATAGGGAACTTGGCGACATTGATCATGTAGTACATCCAGAAAAAGTTCTCGATATTCGCCATAAACGAAAAGCCAAAGTCTGAAATGCCGTATAAATTTTTGGCCCTGTTGGATAGCGGTTTTTTGTTGTCCATGATATCCCCCTTGCATGGCCTAATAATGCATCTTGCATATATACCTGCTGCAAAAGGCCGGCACATGGAAAAGCAAAGCAGCCAAGCATAGCGCAAATGATATTAGATCATTAAAAAATTGAGTAAAATCATTAATATAATACCATAGATAGCTTTAAAATTTCAAGCAGGAATTTTGCATGCTAACTAAAATTTATTAGATATATTATGGTGCATAACCCAAAAAAAACCCCTGCAAACGACAGTGGCGCCTATAATTTTCGTATTTAGAACTGGATGCATTATATTTCCAAAGCCTCAGCGCTATAGCAAACGCTTGCCAGGTACAGCCCGCACGCCGGGGCTGTTATCGCTTCTTTTAAGCGAATCCCGCTTTCCAGGGAGTTGGCAAAGGCGCCTAGCGCCAGCTTGCCGCTGCCAACACTCGCAAGGGAGCCGGCAAAAATCCTTGCCATATTATACAAAAAGCCGTTTGCGCTGAATCGAAGCGAAATAAAGCTGCCCTGCTGCTTTGCTTCGGCTTTCAAAACAGTGCGCACTGTTGTCTTTTGGTTAGAGCCCACGGACATAAATGCCTTAAAATCGTGGCTTCCAACGATCGCTTGTGCGCCTTGCTGCATTTTGCCAATATCAAGGCCTCTCCCAAAGTGCCAGGCGCGGCTGTATATAAGGGGGTTTTGTATTTCGCTTAAGTCGATAATGTATAAATATTCTTTTGAAACTGCGCTGTAGCGCGCATGAAATCCTTCGCTGACATCAGTTGCGCTCATAACCCTGATGTCTCTGGGCAGTTTGGTATTAAGGGCGAGAGGGAGTTTGCCTGCCGGAATCGCGCAATTTGTATGAAAGCTAGCTGCCTGGCCCAAGGCATGCACTCCTGCATCAGTCCTGCCTGAGCCGGCCAGATCGGATGATTCGCCGGTTACAGCATAAATGGCAGCTTTTAGCGCTTCAGATACGCTGGGCGCGTTAGGCTGCTCTTGCCAGCCGCTGTATGCGCTTCCGTCATATGCTACTCTCAGAAGTATATTTCTCACACCAGCGCCTTTGTAAAGTAGCATGCGGCCAGGGCAGCAACCAGGCATGTCATGCTTAAATGGTCAGCCGGGCGGTATTTGAGCTCTTTCATGCGGGTGCGGTTCGTTCCCCCTGTGTAGCATCTTGATTCCATTGCCATTGCAAGCTCGCTTGCCCTTTGTATAGCGCTTACGAACAAAGGCACCAGTATAGGAATCATGGCTTTTGCCCTTGCAGCAATATTGCCTGACTCAAAATCAGCGCCGCGGGATTTTTGCGCCTTGACAATCCTGTCAAGCTCCTCTGTCAAGGTCGGTATAAAGCTAAGGGCGATGCTCATCATCATTCCGATCTCATGGGAAACTTTAGACAGCAACGGCACTTTTCTTAACAGCATTTCTATGCCGTCAGTTAATGCTACTGTAGTTGTTGTTAAGGTCAATAGTGACGATCCGGTAATTATGAGCACCAGCCTGGCTGCCATGTTTGCTGCCAAGCTTATGCCGCTGTCTGTTATTTTGATAAACCCCATCTGCCATACAACATTGCCTTGTGTCCAGACGAGATTAATAATCGAGGTAAAAACGATCACCATCAATATCGGCTTCAGGCTTCTAAGCACATAGCTAATTGGCACCTTTGAGCAGGCTACGCATACGCAAAGCAGTATGAACGCAATGCCATAGCCGTATAAGTTGTTTACAAAAAACAAACCCATTACATACAAAAAAACGCCCTTTAGCTTTGTCCTTGGATCAAGCCGGTGCATAGGCGAATCCACAGGGTAATATTGGCCTACTGTTATGTCATTCATATGAACAACCCCCTTTGCCAAACTTCAGCATGGCTTTGCCTGCCTAAGGCATCTGGCGATTTCAGCAACAGCTTCATCGCAAGTATAAAACGAGGCGTCAACGCTAAAGCCTCTTTCCTTGAGCATCAGCAGAACTTTTTTTGCCTGGGGCACCTCAAGGCCAATGCTTTCGAGAAGATCAGCATGCGCAAAGACCTCGTTAGGGCTCTCAAAGAGCAACAGCTCGCCTTTTGAAAACACCATCACCCGATCGCAATACTCAGCGACATCATCCATGTTGTGCGAGACGAGAAAGATGCTTATGCCTATCTCTTTGTTCATGCGGCGAATGCTTCTCAGAATGCCTTCCCTGCCTACTGGGTCAAGGCCGCTGGCTGGCTCGTCCAATACCAGTATTTGGGGCTTCATAGCTAAGACCCCTGCAATTGCCACCCGCCTTTTCTGGCCTCCTGAAAGATCGAAAGGCGACTCGTCTTTTAGCTTCTCAAAGTCAAGGCTCACAAAATCCATTGCCTCCCTGACCAGGAAATCCGTTTCGCTTTTTGAAAAGCCCAGGTTGGTTGGGCCGAATGCGATGTCTTTGTATACAGTCTCTTCAAAAAGCTGGTACTCAGGGTACTGAAAGACTATTCCAACTCTCTTTACGATCTCTTTCATTGGCATTTTTTTGTCAGACAGATCAAACCCGTTAACTATCACGCTGCCTGAGGTTGGCGTTAGAAGCTTGTTAAGGTGCTGAATGAGTGTAGACTTGCCGCTTCCTGTATGGCCAATTATGCCTATGAATTCATGCGCCAGCGTTTTGAATGTTACGCCCTTGATTGCTGTAAACTCAAACGCTGTGCCAACAGCATAAGTATGTGTTAGAGAGATTGTTTCAACTGCCATATTGCTTCTACTAATTCCTCACAGCTTAAAGCCGTCCCCTCGATAGGGAAGCCAGCTATTTTTAGGCCATCAGCGATTTGCACTACTTCCGGCGCTGCAAGGTTCAATGGCGACAAAGCGGAAAGATCAGAAAATGCATCTCTTGGCGTTTTGTCAAATGCCACTTTCCCTTCGTTTAATGCAATTATCCTGCTTGCTGTAATAAGCTCCTCCATATAGTGGGTTATATGGATTATGGTAACGCCTTCTTCGGCATTGAGCCTGTGCATGGTGTCAAGAAGCTCTTTGCGCCCTTGCGGATCAAGCATAGCGGTTGATTCATCGAATATAATGCACTTTGGCTTCATAGCAAGAACCCCTGCTATGGCTATGCGCTGCTTTTGGCCACCGGAGAGCTGGCTTGGGCGCTTGTCTTTGTATTCAGCCATGCCTACAAGCGCAAGGCTTTCATCTACTGTATCGCGTATTTCGTATGGTGGCTTGCCCAGGTTTTCCGGCCCGAATGCAACATCTTCCTCTACAATTGTAGCAATCATCTGGTTGTCAGGGTTTTGAAAAACCATGCCAACATTTCGGCGTATTTCCTTGATTTCATTCTCGTTTTTCGTGTTCATTCCAAGGACGGTAACATCGCCTTTTGTTGGCAGTAATAGGCCATTTAGCAGTTTGGCGAGTGTAGACTTGCCTGATCCGTTATGGCCGGCTATTCCAATAAACTCGCCTTCACAAAATTCAAGGTTTATGTCATCTAGCGCTGTTTTCGAAGAGTCAGCTTCATCATAGGAAAAGCTGGCTGCCTCCAAGCGTATCATGGTTTTCATTTTTTGCCTCAAAAGGGCAAGGGCCAAAATGCAAAAGCAGCCTAGCGGTGCTAGACTAGCTCAAGTATCGCAATTTCAGCGCCATCTCCACGCCTTGTGCCTAGCTTAAGCACACGCGTATAGCCGCCATTGCGGCCGATATATTGCGGCGCAATTTCTTCAAAGAGCCTATATACCACATCCGCTTCATATATATAAGCTGCCGCTTGCCGGCGGGCATGAAGATCGCCTCTTTTCCCAAGCGTTATCATCTTGTCTACGATCTTGCGCGCCTCTTTGGCTCGGTATAGTGTCGTATTAACTCGTCCATATTTAAGAGTCTGGGTTACCAGGCCCCTGAGCAGCGCTTTTCGCTGATCGGTTGGCCTTCCCAGTTTTCTGTGTCCGCTATGCATCTTAAATGCTCCTTATCTTTATGCCACAAGCCTTCTGTATCAGGTTTCTTCCGTCTGCCTGAGGGAAAGGCCTATTTCGCCGAGCCTCTTTTTTATCTCATTAAGGGATTTTTTGCCTAAGTTTCGAACTTTCTGCATGTCGTCTTCCGACTTGCTGATAAGCTGCTCAACAGTGTGGATATCAGCGCGCCTCAGGCAGTTTGAGCTGCGAACAGACAGCTCTAGCTCTTCTATCGACATGTCTAATACTTTCTCTTTTTCGTTCTCCTGGCGCTCGACCATGAGCGTGAGGTTAAGAATGTTCTCGTTCATGTCTATAAAGAGCTGGAAGTGCTCATTTAGCACCTTGGAAGCCAGTGATACAGCCTCTTCAGGCGAGATGGTTCCATTTGTTGTAACTTCAAGCATCAGCTTGTCATAGTCGGTAACGTTGCCGACCCTGGTGTTCTCTACAGAGAAGTTAACCTTCGTAACAGGAGTGAAGATCGAGTCGACAGGGATTGTCCCTATAGGCGTGTCTTCCTTTTTGTTCTTCTCGCTGCCGACATAGCCTCTGCCAGACTCGATTACAAGGCTCATGTTCAGCTCAGCGCCTTTCATAAGCAGTGCTATGTGGGCGTTGGGGTTTAGCACCTGCACGTCTGCATCAAGCAGTATGTCGGCGGCTGTTACCTCTTTTTCGCCTTGCGCTTGTATATAAACAGTTTTTGGCCCTTCGTCATTTAGCTTAAAAACTACTTTTTTTAAGTTCAGGATTATTTCTAAAACGTCTTCTGCGATTCCGTCCAGCGTTGAAAATTCATGAAGCACGCCGTCTATCTTTACGCTTGTAATTGCGTATCCCGGCAACGAGCTAAGCATGATCCTCCTTAGAGAATTCCCAAGCGTGATAGCATACCCTCTCTCAAGTGGCTCAACGATGAACTTGCCGTATGATCTTTGTGGGTTAACGTCAGTAATTTCTATATTTGGTTTTTGAAACTCTAACATAAAATGCGACCCTCCATCCATAATTAACGCAGAATGCTTTGCATATCAAACGCCGTTATGCTTTTTATAGCATATACGCGCATCTTGCGCCTGCGTGCATTTCAGCACGCCCTTGCTCCTATAAGCTCCTTTTTTACAAGAGCGCTTCGGCAAACAGCCGGAATTGCGCAGCTTGCTAAGCGCTGGCAGCATTATTTAGAGTAAAGCTCTACTATTAATTGCTCTTGAATAGGAATTTCAATATGCTCTTTAGTTGGCTGGGAGAGCATGCTTCCTTTCATTGCTTCAAAGTCTACTGTCAAAAAGTTTGGCACCGGCCTTGACTGGTTATCCTCAATAATCTCAATAAACTTTGGCGACTTTTTGGATTTTTCCTTAAGCTGTATCGTCTGGCCAGGCTTTACAATATAGGACGGAATATTGGTTTTGTGGCCATCGACTGTAAAGTGGTTGTGCAGAACAAGCTGCCTTGCCTCTTTGCGCGATTTGGCAAATCCGAGGCGGTACACAACATTGTCAAGCCTTGACTCAAGCAGCATAAGCAAGTGTTCGCCAGTAACCCCGCCTTTTTTCAGCGCTATCTCATAGTATTCTTTAAACTGCTTTTCGAGAACGCCATATATGCGCTTAACTTTTTGCTTTTCCCTTAGCTGGGTGCCATACTCAGAAAGCTTGGCATTCTTCTTGCCATGCTGGCCTGGCGCATATGAGCGCCTTGAAAGCGCGCATTTTGCGCTGTAGCAGCGGTCGCCCTTTAAGTAGAGCTTCTCTTTCTCCCTGCGGCACAGCCTGCAGGAAGCATCAGTATATCTGGCCATTAGATGAGGCCTCCGACTAATTTATGCATTTTATTAAACCCTTCTTCTCTTAGGAGGCCTGCACCCGTTGTGGGGGATTGGGGTTACATCCTTAATTGAAATTATCTCTAGGCCTGCTGCTTGGAGGGCGCGAATTGCAGCTTCCCTTCCTGAGCCGGGGCCTTTTACAAAAACATCTACAATGCGAAGGCCATGCTCCATTGCCCGCTTTGCAGCCTCTGTAGCAGCTGACTGTGCAGCGAACGGGGTGGATTTGCGCGATCCTTTAAAGCCTAGCTCGCCGGCGCTGGACCAGCCGAGCACGTTGCCGCTTAAATCGGAAAGCGTAATTATTGTATTGTTAAATGTTGAGCGGATATGCGCTTGGCCTTTCTCGATATTCTTTTTGACTCTGCGCTTTCTTCCGCGAATGGTTTTCTTAGCTGTTGCCAATTTTAACTCCTACTTTTTGGATTTCTTTCCAACAGTCCTCTTAGGCCCTTTGCGCGTGCGCGCATTTGTCTTGGATCGCTGCCCCCTTACGGGCATTCCCCTTCGGTGCCTTAACCCTCTGTAGCAGCCGATCTCTGTCAAACGCTTGATATCCAGAGCAACCTCACGCTTTAGGTCGCCTTCTACTGTATAGTCATTGTCAATTAAAGTCCTAAGCTTATTGACTTCTGATTCAGTGAGGTCTTTCACTCTTTTATCTGGGTCTACTTCTGCATCAGAGAGAATTCGGTTGGATAGCACTCTGCCTATTCCATAAATATATGTCAGGCCGATCTCAACCCTCTTGTCTCTAGGCAAATCCACTCCGGCTATTCTCGCCATTAGGCATAATCCTCCGTATTATTCAACTCGTATTATCCTTGCCTCTGCTTGTGCTTCGGGTTAGAGCAAATGACCATTACTCGGCCTTTCCTCTTAATAACCTTGCACTTTTCACACATGGGCTTTACACTTGGCCGCACTTTCATGAAACAGTATCCTCTTTCTTGCCTTTTTCTCGCCAGATTATCCTTGCCTTTTTGGGATCATACGCAGATAGCTCCATGGTTACTCTATCACCGGGCAGTATCTTGATGTAATTCATCCGCAGTTTGCCGGAGATATGAGCAAGCACTTCATATCCATTCGTGAGCCTTACTTTGAAGTTCGTGTTTGGTAAAGCTTCCAGCACAACGCCTTCTACTTCGATATAATCGCTTTTACTCAATTCATTCCCCTTCTTTACTAATACGTTCTGTGTCGGATGCAAGAATTCTGCGAATCTGCGCATCAGCAGACCCTGAGAGCAAAATTTCCTGCATGTTTTCGATAAACTGGCTTGTCAGCTGAAGGTGCTTTTGCTTTTTCTTTTTAGGGCTGGCAGCTTTTCGCAGCTTTCCGTCAGCAAGATAGGCATATTCGCCTTCTACACAGGTTACTGCCATCTTGCGGCCTTTGTCGCGCCCTGCTTTGCTGAGCACAACGCACCCTGCTTTTAGCTCTATCAAGGCTAGCCCTCCAGCTCTGTCAGAATTAGTGGGCCAGCTTTGGTAATCGCTACAGTATGCTCATAGTGGCTGGAAAGCTTGCCATCTGCAGTGCGCGCCGTCCAGCCGTCGCTGTTGATTTTTACCTTTGCTGAGCCTTGGTTTATCATTGGCTCTATTGCCAGCACCATGCCTGCATAAAGCCTTATTCCGGTTCCGGCTTTGCCATAGTTTGGTATGCTTGGCGGCTCGTGCATCTTCTTGCCGATGCCATGGCCAACAAATTCCCTGACTACGCTAAACCCGTTAGCTTCCGATGTTTCCTGTACAGCATGCGAGATGTCATGCAGCCTGCATCCGGGCCTTGCAAACTCAAGCGAGTTGTAAAAGGCAAGCTTTGATGTTTCAATAAGCAGCCTTGCTTCATCGGAAATGGCGCCGACTGCATAAGTGTTGGCATTGTCGCCTACATATCCATTATATACAGCGCCAACATCGATGGATATTATATCGCCTTCCTTTAGAATGGCTTCCCTTGAGGGAATCCCATGGATTATTTCATCGTTCACTGATGCGCATATGGAGTTCGGGAAGCCATTATAGCCCAGAAAGGCTGGAGTGGCTCCGTTTGAGACGATAACGCCAAAAGCGATTTCGTCAAGCTCCCAAGTCGATATGCCGGCTCTTACTGCATCGCCGGCTGCCTTTAGCGCCAGCGCTGAAATGCGGCAAGCCTGTCGCATCAATGAGATTTCATACTCGCTCTTTGTTTCGATCATAGGCTGTCTAATATTTGCTTTATTGCCTGGCTTACCTGGGCTATTGGCTTGTCGCCGCCAACCTTGGCAAGCAGGCTCTTTTCCTCGTAATAGCCAATAAGCGGCTTTGTCTTTTCGTCATACTCGACAAGGCGGGCTTTTATGGTCTCTTCCTTGTCATCAGGCCTGTGGACAAGCTCAGCTCCGCATTTGTCGCAAATTCCCTCAATCTTTGGAGGGTTGTTTGAAATGTGGAATGCCGCCCCGCATTCAGGGCAGACCCTTCTGCCTACAATGCGCTCTGTAAGCAGGCTGTAGTCCACATCTATAAGCAGCACCTGGTCAATAGCCTCTCCGGCAGCTTCAAGGGCGTCTGCCTGGGCCAGGCTTCGAGGAAAGCCGTCAAGCAGGTAGCCGTTTTGGCAGTCGCTTTCTGAAATGCGGCTTATGAGCATTTCAACGGTCAAGGCATCCGGAACCAGGAGGCCTCCATCCATATATTCTTTGGCTTTAAGGCCAAGGGGGGTGCCCTCTTTTAGGTTTTTGCGGAAGATATCGCCTGTTGATATGTGGGCAATGCTGTATGCATCGACGATAAATTCTGACTGGGTGCCTTTGCCGGCGCCTGCCGGCCCAAGTATTATTAGCTTCATGAATCTTGCCCCCTTCTTTATAGGAACCCTTTGTAATTTCTCATAATCAGATGCTGCTCGAGCTGCTGTATCATCTCGAGGGCAACGCCAACAACAATTAGCGTTGATGTGCCGGTAAACTGAAGATCGTTAGTCTTCATTACCGCGCTGACTATGGTTGGCAGTATTGCTATAATAGCCAAAAATATAGCTCCGGACAGCGTCAGCCTGTTAAGAATCCTTTGCATATACGCTACTGTCGGCTTGCCAGGCCGTATGCCCGGTATAAACCCGCCATTCTGCTGAATATTCTCGGCAACTTCCTGCGGATCGAATGATACGAGCGTGTAAAAAAAGGTAAATGCAACAATAAGCAGCATATAAAAGGCAATCGTCCAAGGCTTTGTCATATCCATAGAATTTGACAGGTTGGCCAGGAACTTGTTGTTCGGAAAGAATGAAGCCATCTGTGATGGAAACAAAGTCAGGGTTTGCGCAAAGATTATCGGTATAACGCCTGACTGGTTAACCTTAAGCGGCAGGTGCGTGTTCCGCCCGCCGTACACTTTTCTTCCAACAACGCGCTTGGCGTATTGGACAGGTATCTTTCGGGTGCCTTCCTGAATAGCAATGACCCCGACAATCGAAAAGAACATGAATGCCAGGATGAATGCAACGATGTATACTGCATAGCTGCCTATTCGTATGCCATTGTATGTTTGGACTATAGTTGTCGGAATGCCCGAGACTATTCCTGCGAATATTATCACCGACACGCCATTGCCAAGCCCCCGGTCCGTTATCTGCTCGCCCATCCACATGAGCAGGGATGTGCCGCCGCATATGACTGATGTTACCATTGCTACGACTAAAGTGGATCTTATTGTTAATAGCTGCGTAAAGCCCAGCACCATTCCGAGCGCTTGCACAATTGCCAGCGCCACTGAAAGATAGCGCGTATAGGCAGCAATAGCCTTCCTGCCCTTTTCACCCTCTTTATTGAGGTTTTCAAGGTAAGGGATGGCAATCGTAAGCAGCTGCATTACTATTGAGGCATTAACATATGGCGAGATCCCCATAGCAAATATTGAGAATCGGCTAAAGTTGTTGCCTGATATAACATTAATAAGGCCAAACAGGCTGTTTTGCGAAATAATGCTGCGTAGCTCTTCGTAATTAATATACGGTACCAGGATTGCAGAGCCGAGGCGGTATATTAATAGCACAAGGAGCGTAAACAAGATTCTTCTCCTTAGCTCGGGCAGCCTCCAAGCATTCCTGATTGTCTCAATCATTGCAGCGCCTCAGCCTTTCCGCCTGCCGCAATAATCTTTTCTGCTGCGCCAGCGCTGATTTTGTGCGCTGTGACATTTAGGGCGCGATCCAGCTCGCCATTGCCAAGTATTTTCAGCAGCTTATATTTGTTTTTGACAATCCCTCTGCCCTTTAGCGTTTCGAGGTTTACATCCTCACCGCTCTCAAAGCCCGCAAGCTTTTCCAGATTGACAACGGCGTATACCTTTTTAAACCTGGCATTCGAGAAGCCGCGTTTCGGAACGCGCCTTGTCAATGGCATTTGCCCGCCCTCAAATCCGGGCCTTACGCCGCCGCCTGAACGGGAATTCTGCCCATCTTGCCCACGGCCTGCAGTTTTGCCTTTGCCTGAGCCAATGCCCCTGCCTTTGCGTGTGGGCTTTTTGCGGGAGCCTGGCGCTGGCTTTAGTTCATTTAGCTTAAGTGCCATTGGGGCCTCCTATATTTCTTCCACTTTCAGCATAAAGCCGATTTTTTGGATAATGCCTCTGGTAGACGGCAGATCAGCCAGTACAACGCTCTGGCCTATTTTCTTTAGGCCAAGGCCCTTGACTGTTGCCCTTTGTGAGGGGCTTCTTCCAATAAGGCTGCGGACCAAAGTTAGTTTTATTTGTTTGTCGGCCATTGGCAGCCTCCTTATCCTAGTATTTCTTCTACTGTCTTGCCGCGCTTGCGCGCAACGTCTTTAATGTCAAGTAGCCCTTCTAGGCCGGCAAGCGCTGCCTTAACCATGTTGTGCGGGTTATTTGAGCCAACGGACTTGGTCCTTATGTCTTTTATTCCTGCAAGCTCAAAGACTGCCCTTGCCGGGCCGCCTGCTATGATGCCGGTGCCCTGAGGGGCTGGTATCATAAGCACCTTGCCGGCGCCGAAATGGCCTATTGTCTGGTGAGGGATAGTAGAGCCTCTGAGCGTTACTGTAATCATATGCTTTTTGGCATCCTCAACCCCCTTGCGTATTGCTTCAGGAATTTCGATTGCTTTGCCAATGCCGCAGCCAACATGCCCGTTTTCGTCGCCTACAACAACAAGGCAGGAAAAGCGGAAATTCTTGCCGCCCTTTACAACCTTCGCAACGCGGTTTATGGATACAACCTGGTCTTTTAGCTCAATCTCATTAGGGTTAAACTCTTCTGACATCATTTTCTCCTTGAACTGCTAGGGCTAAAACTCAAGCCCTGCCTCGCGGGCAGCATCGGCGAGCTCCTTGACGCGGCCGTGGTAAAGGTATCCGCTTCTGTCAAAGACAATGTTTTTGAAGCCCAGCTCGACTGCCTTTTGGCCAATAGCCTGGCCTACCCTGGCAGCCGCTTCCTTGTTTATCCGGCTCTCCAGGCCCTGCATGCCTTTTGAAGAGGCTGTAGCCAGCGTAAAGCCGGTTGTGTCGTCAATCAGCTGCGCATAGATATAGCGGTTGCTTCTGTAAACATTGAGCCTTGGCCTAATCGTGTTTCCTGATATTTTCTTGCGAATACGAAGGTGGCGTTTGTGGCGCATTTTGTTCTTGCTTGGTTTGTTTATCATATTGCCCTCTTAGCCTGTCTTTCCGACTTTAAGTTTTACTACCTCATCTGAGTAGCGCACGCCTTTGCCCTTGTATGCGTCCGGAGGGCGAATGGCGCGAATATTGGCTGCATGCTGGCCTACCTTCTGGCGATCGATGCCCTCAATTATAATCCTGTTGTTGCCTTCGACTGTCGTGGTGATGCCGTCTGGATCAACCCTTTCAACCGGATGCGAAAAACCAAGGACTAAGTTGAGCTTGTTGTCGGTTTTTGAGGCCCTGTAGCCAACGCCGACAATGCTAAGCTCTTTTTTGAAGCCTTCAGTAACGCCTACCACCATGTTTGATATCAGCTTTCTTGCTAGGCCATGCTGCGCTCTGTGCTCTTTTGCGTCGCTAGGCCTTGCAACTTTGAGCACTCCGTCTTCTATTTCAACCGTGAGATCCGGGTGTATTGCCTGTTCAAGCTCGCCTTTTGGGCCCTTAACTTTTATTAGGCCTTTTTCAATTGTTATCTCAACGCCTGCTGGTATTTCAACAGGCATTCTGCCAATTCTTGACATACCGTTTCTCCTATGCTTACCAGATATAGCAGAGGACTTCCCCTCCTATATTAGCTTTTCTGGCTTTTTTGTCAGTCATCAACCCTTTCGAAGTGGATATAATGGCGACTCCAAGGCCGTTTAGCACTTTTGGCACTTCATCTTTAGCTGCATATATGCGCAGCCCAGGCCTTGAGATACGGCGCAGCCCGCTTATTACTTTGTGCTCGCCTTTTTCGTACTTGAGCATTATCTCAATTATCCCCTGCTTGCCGTCTTCAGCTACTCTAAAACCGTTTATATAGCCCTCGTCGAGCATTATTTGGGCTATTGCCTTTTTTAGGTTAGATGCAGGAACCAGAACGCTCGCATGCTTGGCATGGTTGGCGTTTCTTATTCTCGTCAGCATATCAGCAATCGGATCGGTTACAGCCATCGTGGCAACCTCCTTATCGTTAACTGCCCGCCCACTAAAAGGCGGGAGCCTTTGTGCACTTCCGGCAGGAGCCGGAAGGCTTTGTATTTTTTTTGTTTGTTACCAGCTGGCTTTTCTTACGCCAGGGATTTCGCCCCTGTATGCAAGCACCCTAAAGCAAATTCTGCAAATGCCGTACTTGCGCAAGTAAGCATGCGGCCTGCCACAGATTTTGCAGCGGTTGTAAGCCCTTGTTGAAAACTTTGGCTCACGCTTTTGCTTGGCTATCATAGACTTTTTTGCCATGCTTCCTCCTATTAAAGTGCGCTTGTTTGGGCAAATGGCATGCCTAGCTGCCTAAGCAGCTCGTAGCCTTCTTCATCAGTGTCTGCTGTAGTCACAATCACAATGTCCAGGCCGCGGATTCGCTCTATCTGATCATAATTTATCTCCGGGAATATAAGCTGCTCTTTTACTCCCATAGCATAGTTGCCCCTGCCGTCAAAAGAGGCCGGGTTGACCCCGCGAAAGTCGCGTATTCTTGGAATGGCGATATTAATCAGCTTGTCAGCAAACTCATACATGCGCTCAGCGCGCAGTGTAACCTTTGCAGCAATGTCCATGCCTTTGCGAAGCTTAAAGTTGGAAACTGAGCGTTTGGCTTTTATCACTATCGGTTTTTGGCCTGATATGATTGCAAGCTCGTTGACCGCAGCTTCCATCGCTTTAGTGTTGTCCTTTATGTCTCCAAAGCGCATTGTTACCAGTATTTTTTCCAGCTTGGGAACCTGCATAATGTTTGTGTAGCCAAACTTCTCCTGCAGCGCCGGAACCACATCTTCTTTGTACTTGTCTCGTAATCTGCTCATATATAACCACGCATGCTAATTATCAAATATCTCGCCGCATTGCTTGCAGTAGCGCACTTTTTTGCCGTCTGCCAGGAACATCTTTCCTGTGCGGACGCCCTTTTTGCACTTATCGCAGTACAATGCAACATTTGAGATATGAATTGAGCCTTCAATATCAATTATTCCTGCTTGCCTGTTCATGCCGTCAGATTTCATGTGCTTTTTGCGCAGGTTTGCGCCTTCTACAATGACTCTTTCGGTTTTGGGAAAGACTTTGAGGACTTTGCCGCGGTAGCCCCTTTCCCTTTTGTGGACGCCGCCTTCGACAACCACGATGTCATCTTTTCGTATTTTCATTTGGTTGCTTGCCTCCTACAGAACTTCCGGCGCCAAAGAGACAATTTTCATGAACTGTTTGTCACGAAGCTCTCTTGCGACAGGCCCGAATATGCGGGTTCCTCGGGGCTGGTTGTCGTCTCTTATCAAAACAGCAGCATTTTGGTCAAAGCGTATATGGCTGCCGTCGGGCCTCATTGTTCCGGATACAGTCCTTACAACAACGGCTTTGACAACTTCGCCTTTTTTGACGCTGCTGCCCGGGTTAGCGCTTTTCACCGAACAGACAATAATGTCGCCAACGTTCGCATACCTTCGTTTTGAGCCGCCGAGCACCCTTATGCACAGCAGCTCTTTGGCGCCTGTATTGTCGGCTACCTTTAAGCGCGACTCTTGTTGAATCATTGTGCTCTCCTATTTGGCCCTACTTTGCCTTCTCAACAATTTCCACAAGCCTCCAGTGCTTGTTTTTGGAGAGGGGCCTTGTTTCCATTATTTTAACTGTATCGCCTATGCGGCACTGGTTGAGCTCATCATGTGCCATTAAGCGCTTTGTTCTCTTTACTCGCTTTTTGTACTTATAGGGAGGGATATTTGCCATAGTAACGACTGCAACAATTATTGTTTTGTTGGCTTTGTCGCTTACTACCTTGCCTATTCTGACTTTTCTATTGTTTCTAGTTTCTTGCATTTGCCTCTTCCCCTGCTCTTTCGAGCTCCCTTTGGCGTAGAATGGTCTTTATTCTAGCATAGTCCTTCTTGCATTCGCGAATGCGCATGGGGTTTTCCAGCTGCCCTGTCGCATTCTGAAAGCGAAGGCTAAACAGCTCTTCCTTGAGGCTAGAAAGCTCGCTCATAAGATCACTGTCAGTTCTAAGCCTTAAGTCTTTTGCCTTCACTATTAGTCACCACTTTCAGCAGTTTTTTCTCTAACAACAAACCTTGTCTTTATCGGAAGCTTGTTTTGCGCCAGGCGCATGGCTTCCCTTGCGGTTTCTTCGCTCACGCCGGCAAGCTCAAACATGATCCTGCCCGGCTTGACTACTGCAACCCAATACTCCGGCGAGCCTTTGCCTTTGCCCATGCGGGTTTCGGCCGGCTTCTTTGTAACTGGCTTGTCTGGGAAGATTTTTATCCAGACTTTGCCGCCTCTTCTTATATACCTTGTCATTGCTATACGGGCAGCCTCTATTTGGCGGGACTTAATCCAGCCAGGCTCAAGCGCTTCTATTGCATAGTCTCCGTATGTTATCGTGTTGCCGCGGAGCGCTTTGCCTTTCATTCTGCCACGCTGCACTTTTCTGTGCTTTGCCCTTTTAGGCATTAACATAGCAACTATCCTCCTGAAATTTCTACTTTTGTTTTGTCGGAAGGACTTCGCCTTTGTTAATCCACACCTTGACTCCAATCTTGCCATATGTGGTGTCGGCTTCTGCAGTGCCATAGTCGATGTTGGCGCGAAGCGTCTGCAGAGGCACTACGCCTTCAGCATATGTTTCGCTTCTGGCTATTTCAGCGCCGTTCAGCCGGCCGGCAACTGTGGTTTTTATTCCTTCAGCCCCGCCCTTCATGGCTCGCGAAATCGCCTGCTTCATAGCCCTGCGGAATGAAATCCTCTTTTCGAGCTGCTGCGCTATTGATTCGGCAACCAGCTGTGCGTCACAGTCAATATTCTTTACTTCCATGACATTGATATTGACGACTTTTCCTGTAAGCTTTACTATCTCTTTTCTAAGCGCGTCAATAACGCTGCCGTTCTTTCCGATGATCCTGCCGGGTTTGCCTGTGTATATATACAGCGTAACCCTGTTAGCGCTTCTCTCGATTTCGACTCTTGATATTCCAGTAGAATACTGTGTTTTTTTAATGTAATCGCGGATTTTGTAGTCCTCGTAGAGGATGTCGGCAAACTCTCTGTCCTTTGCATACCATCTTGAAGACCAATCTTTGATTACTCCAACTCTAAGACCGTGCGGGCTGACTTTTTGACCCAAAACTGCCTCCTAATTTCTTTCTTCCAATACGACGCTCAGGTGTGAGCTCCGCTTGTGATAGATAGTGCCTCGGCCTCTGGATTTCGCCTTCATTCTTTTCATGGTCGGGCCTTGGTTGGCGTGGGCTTCGAGGACAAACATATCATCGCCATCTAGGTACTGGTTGTTTTGGGCATTGGCAAGGGCAGAGTGAAGCACTTTCTCAAATGCCCTTGAAGGCTTGTTGTTAGTTAGCCTGCAAATATTAATCGCGTCATGGATGTTTTTGCCGCGAATAAGATCCGCTACCCTTTTCGCCTTAATAGATGAAACTCGTACATATTTAGCTGTCGCTCTTGATTGCATTTGAATCCTCCGCTTTTTATCTGCCGCCTGAGCGCTTTTCGCCGGCATGCCCGCGGAAAGTCCTGGTTGGGGCAAACTCGCCGAGTTTGTGGCCAACCATGTCCTCTGTTATGAAAACAGGCACATGCTTGCGGCCATCGTGAACGGCTATAGTGTGGCTGACCATTTGCGGAAAGATAGTGCAGTCCCGCGACCAGGTCTTCAGCACCTTTTTTTCGTTGGAAGCATTCATGTCTTCTATCCGCTTTAGCAGCTTAGCATCAACATATGGCCCTTTTTTTGTGGATCTGCTCATTAAACTCGCTCCTACTTAGTTCTTCTTCTGACGATATACTTATCAGACTGTTTGTTTTTCTTTCTGGTTTTGTAGCCGAGCGTTGGCTTGCCCCAAGGGGTTACAGGGCCGGGCCTTCCGATTGGCGCTTTGCCTTCGCCTCCGCCATGGGGGTGGTCAACAGGGTTCATCGCCGAGCCCCTTACTGTCGGGCGGACGTTCATATGGCGCTTTCTTCCGGCTTTTCCAATATTGACGTTTGCGCTGTCGAGGTTTCCTACCTGGCCGACTGTGGCACGGCACTCTTTTCTTACCAGGCGCATTTCTCCTGAAGGAAGCCTGATAGTTGCATAGTTGCCCTCTTTTGCCATAAGCTGCACGTATGCTCCGGCGCTTCTGGCCAGCTGTGCGCCTTTTCCTGCTTTAAGCTCTATATTGTGCAGCAGCGTTCCGGTTGGTATATTTTCAAGCGGAAGCGCATTGCCTACGCGGATGTCAACATCCGGCCCGCTCATGACAACATCGCCTTTCTTTAAGCCGTTAGGCGCAATAATATACCGCCTCTCGCTGTCCTCATACTCGATGAGGGCGATGTTGGCTGTGCGGTTTGGATCGTATTGTATTGATCTGACTGTTGCCTTCATGCCGTCTTTGTTGCGCTTGAAGTCAATTATTCTGTATTTTTGCTTTGCTCCGCCGCCCTGGTGGCGCACGGTGATGCGGCCTGTATTGTTGCGGCCGCCTTTGTTGTGCTTTTTGGCTAGCAGCTTCTTTTCCGGCTTCGCGTCCTTGTCTATCTCATCAAAGGTAAGCACTGTCATGCCGCGAACGCCAGGGCTTGTTGGCTTATATTTTCTTATTCCCATTGAAAGGCTCCTAATCAGGTGTTAAATAGCTTAATTTCATCGCTATCTTGCGACAAGGTAACTATTGCTTTCTTCCATGCGGGAGTATAGCCTTCAGTGCGGCCTTGCCTTTTTTTCTTGCCCCTCATGTTCATGGTGTTAACCTTTACAACCTTGACTTTGAAGGCGTCTTGGACAGCGTCTTTTATTTGGTATTTATTTGCTTTTCTGTTTACTTCGAATGTATACTTCTTTTTTTCAGCGTCTGCTATAGATCGCTCTGTGATAATCGGCCTAACTAAGATGTCGTATGTGTCCATCAGCTATAGACCTCCGTAATTCTTTCAAGCGCCCCAAGGGTCAAAATCAGGCTATTGTGCTTTAGAATTTCATAAACGTTCATTGTGCCCACTGTCAAGCAGCTCGCATTTGGAATGTTTGAGACGCTCTTTTCTACATTAAGGTTTTTGCCCTCAATAACGACTAGTGGCTTTGGCGCGTTCAGGCTCTCAAGCACGGCTATCATGGCTTTGGTCTTGGGTGCTTCAAACTCTAGCTTGTCAACGATGAATAGGCTGCCTTCGCTTGCTTTTGATGAAAAGGCTGATTTCAGCGCAAGGCGCTTGGCTTTTCTATTTATCTTTTTAGTATATTTCCTTGGCTTAGGGGGAAAGGCAACGCCGCCATGCCGCCAGATGGGGTTACGCGAGGAGCCTACCCTCGCGCGGCCTGTTCCTTTCTGGCGCCATGGCTTTCTTCCGCCGCCGGACACTTCTGCACGTGTTTTCGCAGACTGAGTCCCCTGCCTTTGGTTGGAAAGGTAGGCTACAACTGCTTCATGGACGACGTATTCATTCGGCTCAATGCCGAAGATTTCGTCGCTAAGCTCCACATCACCAACCACCTCTCCGTTCATGTTAAAAACATCAGCTCTCATTTCGGTTTTTCTCCTTTGAATAGCTTACCGCTTTACAGTATCGGCAATGGTGACTATTGTCCCGTTTCTGCCCGGGACGGAGCCCTTAACTAGTATTAAGTTCTTGCCTTCGTCAACTTTGACGACTGAAAGGTTCTGTACTGTCTTCTTTACGTTTCCCATTTGCCCCGGGAGCTTTTTGCCCTTAAAAACACGGCTGGGATCAGATGAGCCTCCCATAGAGCCGACAGCCCTATGGTATTTTGAGCCGTGCGACATCGGTCCGCGGCTCATGCCATGCCTTTTGATAGTGCCTTGGAAGCCTTTGCCTTTGCTGGTTCCCGATACGTCTACGCGATCGCCTACTTCAAAGGCGGACGATGAGACTGTGTCGCCTACATTGTATGAGGCGCTGTCTTCAAGGCGAAATTCCTTTAAGACTCTTTGTGGCACAGCATTGGCTTTTTCGTAATGGCCCCTCATAGGCTGGGTTACGTTTTTATCCTTTATCTGCCCAAAGGACAGCTGTACGGATTCATAGCCATCTTTTTCACGGTTTTTTACCTGTACTACCTGGCACGGCCCGGCCTCAAGAACTGTTACCGGGAGTATTGTGCCATCTTCTGAAAAGATTTGCGTCATCCCTACTTTTCTAGCAATAATTGCTTTTTTCATTTTCCTCCACCAGAGGGCTGCAGGATAGGCAGCCTTGAATGTAGCCGCATACGGCCTATTTTATCTCAACATCAACGCCGGCAGGCAAGTCTAGGTGCATGAGGGCGTTTATTGTTTCTGGAGTTGGGTCTTTGATTTCGATAAGGCGCTTGTGGGTGCGCGTTTCGAATTGCTCACGGGAGTCTTTGTATTTGTGGACTGCCCTAAGTATTGTGACTATTTCTTTGTGGGTTGGAAGCGGAATTGGGCCGGTTACTTCGGCGCCGCTTCTTTTTGCTGTAGAAACGATTTTCTCAGCTGACTGGTCCATGACTACATGGTCAAATGCTTTAAGCTTTATTCTCATTTTTTGGTTCGCCATTTAAAAACCTCCGTTAGGCAGCAGATTTGCTCGGGCTACGTGCCGGGTGTTCCACCTTGTAAGCGGAATGGCCTGCCATAGACTGCCAAGCATGTGCTGGCTATGTCTAACGCTTGCCTTGGCTGCTCATGCGCCAAGGACAAGTGCCGAACGGTCGTCTGCAATTCCACAACCTTAATAGTGTATCCTACAAATGGGGCTATTGCAAGCTTTTTTTTAATCAAGCCGTTTAAGGTTTGTTTTAAAATATGGAGGCAATGCGATAAAAAGGTGATTTTTGCATATGCCGCGCTTCTTTGCTTTGGCTGATGAAATAATGGAATTAATAATAAATTAATAAATAGCAAGCCCGCTGCCGCTCTTGCAGCAAGCGCCAACGCAAATTTTTAATCGGGACGGCCCTGCCAAAAGCAGAGCGCAGAAATGCTGGGCATTTCATGTTTTGGGCAGAGATGCCAATCCATGGGAGACGCAGCAAATACGCCTGTAATAAAAAAGAGCCGGCTAAATCAATTAAGATTTAAGCCAGCCCGATTAGCGCTGAAAAATGCCTACTTTTCTACGTAGCCATTTTTAAATAATGTGAAGCCAAGCGGTGTAAACAAAACGCCCTTAAGCTCAGGCTTGGCCAGGGATGGCCTTGTATAGAAATATATCGGAACCACAGGCATACTTTCCATTAGCTTCGCTTCTGCAGCATAAAGCGCATCAGCGCGCGCTGCCATGTCGGACTCTGTCTTTATTTTATACAGGTCTGTTTGGTAATACTCATCCCAAGTCTGGTCTGCATCAGGCCCATAAACAGAGCCAAGGCCAATGCTTCCGCTTCTGCCTAGCTGCGGGTGGTTGTTGCCGGAAGCTGTAGAGAATATTTCAAGGAAGTTGATTGGATCGTCATAGTCGGCAATCCATCCCATTCTGCCAAGAGTAAAGTCTCCGTTTGTCATTGCTGTTTGGTAAACACCCCATTCCATTTTGTCAATGCTTGCCTCGATGCCGAAATCTTTCCACATGCTCTGGATTGCTTCAGCTATTGCAATATTTCCTGAATTGTCATTTGTTGAATAAACGAAAGTCGGGAAATTAGTAAGCTTGCCCTCATCGTCTTGGGTGTAGCCAAGCTCTTCAAAGATTTCCATTGCCTTAGCCCTATTTCCTTCTACATCAGTCACGCTCCACCATTCAGGGGCATTCGAGCGAAAATCTTTTCCGTTGCCATCAGCCATTCCTGCAGGGATGAATCCATTTGCAGGCACTTGTCCAGCGCCGATCACCTCGTCAGTAATGTAGGCGCGGTCAATGATTAGGGAAAGCGCTTCCCTGGTTTTTGCATTTTGGGCGTGTGTCCAGCCTTCCCAAGCTGCAGCGTCAGTGCCTGCAGTAGAAAGCCCCGGCTTCAGGCTGGCATTGACATTAAAGTCGATAAAATACGTCCCAATATAGTCTCTTATAAAATAGTCAACATTCAGCCTTGTTTCTTTGAGAATTTTGAGCTGTGAGACAGGAACTGGCTCTAGCATTATATAGGTTCCTTCTTCATATGCTGCAAAGTTGGCGTCATCCTGGTCGCTTAGGCCAAAAGTAAGCTTGTTCAGCTTTACAGCATCTTTGTCCCAATAGTTATCATTTTTAACAAAAACAAGGCTAAGATCATCAATGCTGTATTCTGCCAGCTTAAATGGCCCGTTTGTAATGTAGGTTTCAGGGCTGAGCGACCATCCATCCGGGTCTGCCTCAACAAAGTCTTTTCTAACTGGGAAGTAAGTTGGAAATGCCATCAGCTGGTCGAAGTAGGCAATATAGGCTGATGTAACTACCGTTATGGTTCTTGCTTCGTCATCGGCTGCAATGTTTAGATTTGGGTTTTCCTCATCATAGCCGTCGATAACATCAAAGATATACTGGTAGTCTGCTTCTGTTGCAGGATTGGCAGCCCTATTCCAGGCATACACAAAATCCGATGCTTTCATTGGCTCTCCATCAGACCACAAAAGCCCTTCTTTAAGCGTTATGACATACTCAAACTTGCCGTCATCAATTTCTGTTGGCTGAACAACCGCCTCAGCGCAGCCAGGCACAATTACAAGCTTGCCGCTCGCGCTTTCTTCATAGGAATAAAGGCCTTCGAAGACAGTGTTCAGGTATGTAGCGCCATCGACTGAGGAGCTAAGCGCCGGATCGAGCGTTCTAGGATCTGAGCCCAAAGTTAGAGTAATTTCCTGGTCGCCTCCGCTTGATACGCTGCCGCCACCGCCACCTCCGCCGCCGGTGCATGCAGCAAAGCTGAATAGCAGCATCGCTGCCGCTAAAGCGGCAAAAATCCTTTTTCTGTTCATATTTCCTCCTCTTAACATTTGTTAAGCATTTATTAATGTGATCTTACCAAAAGCCAAAATTTATGTCAATGAATCTATAATTCATTGCACATTCCAGCAAGCACAATAATGCCCATCTGACATTTCCCTAAGATCAGGCTCTTCCTGCCTGCAGCGATCCGTGCAAATCGGGCAGCGGCTTTGAAAAGAGCAGCCTTCAGGCATGTTTATCGGGCTTGGCACATCACCTTCCAGTACGATCCTTTTGCGCTGTTTTTCTGCATTTGGGTCTACTATCGGCACAGCTGACAAAAGTGACTTTGTGTAAGGGTGGAGAGGCATTTTGTAGAGCTCGCCAGATGTAGCCAGCTCAATAATTTTTCCGAGGTACATAACAGCTATGCGCTTTGATATATGTTTGACGATAGACAGGTCATGTGCAATAAACAGATACGTAAGGCTATATGTTTCCTGCAAATCTTCAAACATGTTTATTATTTGGGCCTGGATTGAAACATCAAGGGCTGATACAGGCTCATCGCAGACAATGAACGTTGGATTTACAGCAAGGGCTCTTGCTATTCCTATTCTCTGGCGCTGCCCGCCTGAGAATTCATGGGGATAGCGTGTTGCCTGCTCGCTTGAGAGCTCGACTGCTGCCATCAGCTCCTTTACGCGATCATCTCTTTCTTTTCTTGTTGGGTACGTCTTTTGAATGTCAAGCGGCTCTCTGATAGTGTCCTGCACAGTCATCCTTGGATCAAGGGATGAATAGGGGTCCTGAAAGACCATTTGCGCTTTTGAGCGCATGTCCATTACTTTCTGGGGTGTATCAATTCTTACGCCGTCAAATATAACTTCGCCTGCTGTTGGCCTATACAAATGAAGGATTGTTCTGCCTGCAGTGGTTTTTCCGCAGCCTGATTCGCCAACAAGCCCAAGCGTCTCCCCTCTGGCGATGTCAAAAGTTATGCCATCAACAGCTTTCAGGAGCGTTGAGCGAAACAAGCCTGTATTTATTTTAAAGTGCTGCTTAAGGCCATTGACCTTGAGCAAAGGCTCAGAGTTAGGCATTTTCAAGCCTTCCTTTCTCATTCATCCAGCAGCTCGCGCTGTGGGTTTCGCTTATACGGCTCTGTGCAGGCTGGCTGGCCAGGCAAATTTTCATTGCGCAATCACATCTGGGGGCAAAAGCGCAGCCTTTCGGCAGGCTAAGCATGTCAACCGGTGATCCTGCTATCGGGATGAGCCGCTGCCTTTCATCACTGATGCTTGGGATTGACTTTAGGAGCCCTTTGGTGTATTCATGCGCCGGAGCATAAAAAATCTCATCGACTGTGCCGCTTTCAACAATTCTGCCTGCATACATCACGATTACCCGCTCGCACATGCCGGCTATGACGCCAAGGTCATGGGTGATCATTATTATCGCCATTCCAAGCTGTTCTTGAAGGCTTTTCATGAGCTCCAGTATTTGCGCCTGCACTGTGACATCAAGCGCGGTGGTTGGCTCGTCGGCAATTAAAATATCCGGCTCGCAAGCTATCGCCATTGCGATCATCGCCCTTTGGCGCATGCCGCCTGAGAGCTCATGAGGGTATTGCTTAACCCTTCTTTTGGGCTCATTTATCCCAACAAGGCGCAAAAGCTCAACTGAGCGCTCTCTGGCCTGTGCTTTTCGTCGCTTTGTATGAAGCATAATTGCCTCAGTAAGCTGGTTGCCGACAGTAAAGACAGGGTTCAGGCTTGTCATTGGATCTTGAAAGATCATGCTGATCTTATTGCCGCGTATGCGTGACATTACAGATTCGCCTGAGTTGACAAGCTCCTGCCCGTTAAGGGCAATGCTGCCTCCAACTATTTTGCCGGGGTTTTGGAGAATCTGCAGAATTGAATAAGCTGTGACGCTTTTGCCTGAGCCTGACTCTCCAACTATGCCCAAGGCCTCGCCTTTTTTTAGTGTGAATGAGATTTCATTGGCAGCCTTCACTTCTCCAGACTTTACAAGAAAGGATGTTTGAAGGTTTTCAACTTTTAGTAAAATGCTATCCATTACCTGCCACCTTCCCTTTGCGTCGGGTCAAATGCATCCCTTAGGCCATTGCCGACAAGATTTAGGGTAAGTATTATTCCAAAGATAGCAGTTGCCGGTATTACAATCATGTATGGGCGCGCTGCGATCTGCCCCAGAGAGCTTGATGCCAGAGAGCCAAGGCTTGGCATTGGAATTGCTACTCCAAGGCCCAAAAAGCTTAAAAAGCTTTCTGTAAATATTGCAGAGGGAACTTGGAGAGCAGCAGAAATAAAGATTACAGATAGGCTGTTTGGTATCATATGCTTTCGTATTATCCACATAGGCTTTGCACCAAAAGCCCTTGCTGCAAGCACAAATTCCCTTTCTTTTAGTGCCAGCACCTGGCCTCTTACCAGCCTTGCCATTCCGACCCAATAAAGCAAACCAAAGACTATAAAAATACTGACCAGGCCTGGCCCAAACTTTGTAACCCATGTGCCTGCCAGCTTGCCGTTTAAAATGATGTCTTTCAAGCTAACGCTGAGAAGGATTATTACCAGCATGTCAGGAAGGGAGTAGACAACATCTACAATCCTCATCATGAAAAGATCAGCCCTTCCGCCTAAGTATCCGGATATAGATCCGTAAATAATTCCAATAACAACAACAATAAAAGCTGCTACTGCTCCAACCATAAGCGAGATTCTTGTTCCGTATATTACTCTTGCGGCATAGTCGCGCCCGAGCTCGTCTGTTCCAAAAATATGCGGAAATACTTTTATGCCGGCGTTTATTGCTTCCTGCTCGCGTTTTGAATACTCCATAGGTTTAGTATAAATAGATGAAATACTTTTTGCGCTTGCACTCGTGGTTTCATAGTCATACGGGTAGAAGACAGGCACAATTATTGCAATGAGCGCTATTGCAGCAAAAACTATAAGCGCGGTAATTGAAACCTTGTTGCCAATAAACCTTCGCATCCCGTCTTTAAAAAACGTTGTGCTCTCCCTTAATAGAACTGACTGCGCTTTTTCTTCATCCGTTGCTAGCTCAAACATGCTTAGATCGGTATGCAGCGTTGCTTTTTGGGTATTATTTGAGTTTTCCATAGTTTCCCTTCACGAAAAGTCTATGCGCTTGTCGACAACCTTATATAAAATGTCGCATAACAGCGTCATTGACAGCATTACTATCGAAAGATATATTGTGGAACCCATGATCATTGTATAGTCTGAATTTTGAATGGCTCGAACGAAAAAGTTGCCAAGGCCGCCAATGCTAAATATTTGCTCGACAACGAAGCTTCCAGTGGTGATGTAGGCAATCATCGGGCCTGCGTATGTAATTATGGGTATTATTGCATTCTTAACAGCATGCTTAAGCAGAACTTTTGATGTGCTAAGCCCCTTGGCTGACGCTGTCCTGATGTAGTCTTGTGTGAGCACATCGAGCACAGATGATCGCATAAGGCGGGTTACATACGCTGCCGGGTAAAGCGCAAGCGACACGATCGGCATTACAAGGCCACCGGGAGCGCCGGCTCTCGGGGGAAGCCAATGCAGCATCACAGAAAAGACCCATAGCATCATTATGGCTACAAGAAAATTTGGCAGTGAAACTAAGGCAGTGGTTAGAACGATTATGAGCCTGTCAACAATTGTATCTTTTTTTAGGGCAGCCAGGGAGCCGAGCAAGATTCCGCTTGCCAGGGCAATTGCTGCTGCGATCAATCCAATCTTTGCTGACACCTTAAAAGTAATTGTAATGAGATCAATTACCTTCCTGCCTTTATGGAATGTTGACATTCCAAAGTCTAAGCGGGCTGTATTTTTTAGGTATATAATGTACTGTTCTCCAAGCGGCTTATCCAGGCCAAATTTCATTTCAAGCTGTTTCATGACTGTCGGAGTTAGAGCTTTTCCTCCAATAAAGGGGCTTGAAGGTATTGCGTGCATTAAAAAAAATGTTATTGTAACAATTAAGAATAAAGTAAAAACAGAAAAAAGCAGCCTCTTAGCAATGTAAGCAAGCATTTTTGTATCCAATAAAGCCCTCCATTCCAGAGCTTTCCCAAGATATGAATATTAAGAAAGCATTTAAATAGAAAAATCGATATTTAATCTTCTGATACAACATTTACATCATAATAGATCAAAAGTCAATCGGTTTTGTTACGAATCGCCATTGCAGCATATGCTGAAATGGACAAAAATAATTTCCTCTTTAATAGTTTTCGCTCATGGCTGAATAGCCATCCGTAGTTTCGCACGACCCATCAGGCATAATCCAGATAGCCTGGGCATTATAAAGGCTAGCAAGCGCTTTGCCTTCATTTATAGGCAATATGAAAAGCGCAGTTGAAAGAAAATCAGCATCCGCTGAAGACTCGCATATCACTGTTGTGCTGGCATATGTCTGGGCTGGCTGCAGCGTATCGGGATCTATTATATGGCCATACCAGAACCCGCCGGCTTCAAATTGGCGCTCATAATTTCCGCTTGTTACGCAAGCGACGCCAGAAACGTTCAAAATGTCATAAAAAGGCTCAGAGCTTTTTAGATCAGGGTTGCGCAGCGCAATTTTCCAAAGGCCATTAGGCGGTGCCCCGACTGCCATGACATTTCCGCCTGCATCGATAAGAAAGCAGTCGAAGCCTTCATCAATTAGCTTTTCTGCCACTTTTTGGACTGCATAGCCCTTTGCGATGGCGCCAACATCAAGGCTCATGCCAGCTTTTTCTAGGAAAACCATGTCTCCCTCTATCTTTAGAAAGCCGAGATCGGTAAGGGCGGCAGCTTGCGATAAAGCTTCCTGGCTGGGGATTTGTACAGGCTGATCATTGCCTGCTGCCTGCCTGGCATCATGCCAGAGCGCAGTAACAGGGCCTATTGCCATGTTGATTGCGCCATGCGAAGCTTCGTATGCCATAAGGCCAAAAGCCAACAGCTCAAGTACTTCATCGCTTGCTTTTACCGGTGCGATTCCAGCTGAGGCATTTATTGTCTTAATGCCCTTGCCGCTTTTGGACTCGTAGATATTGAAATCATCATTAAGCCATCCCATCTCGTAGGAGAATATTTTTAACAGCCTGCTGAATTCATTCTCGGTTTTCGTATACGCGGTTACAGTTATCTGCGTATCAAACATTCCATAAAAGATCGACTGGCTTTTTTGCAGGGTTTCGCTGCATGAGGCGCATATTATGCACAAGGCGGCTATAGCCAGAACAATTGCGCGCTTCACAGGCGTTCACCCCTGCTGCGAACATTCTCAAAATATGGCGCTGTTCGAGCCAGCAGCACGGCAGTGCAAAACCCGAAGGCAGAGCCGGCAATTATTATCTGGGGCAGGTAAAAAACGATGAGGTTTGTGCCTGAGATAATGCTTGCCACAGCCATCTGGCCAATATTATGGGAAACAGCCCCGATAATGGAAACAGCCAAATAAGAAGCGCTGCCCTTTGAAGCTGCAAGGCTCAAAGCCATAAGGCCAATGCTTAGCATTCCGCCTGCTGCGCTCATAATGCCGGCTGTCGGCCCTCTTGCAATAAAGGCAAACGCTGCCTTAAGCAGCGCAAGCGACGCTGCATAGCGCTTGCCGACAAAAAACAGGCTGTACATCAGCAAAACGTTGCTAAGGCCCAGCCTTGCGCCCGGAGGGGCAAACGGGACTGGCGGAAACGAATTTTCGATTGCCGAGAGTACAATTATCGCTGCCAGCATTAGAGAGCTACCTGCAAGTTTTTGGGTTTTAGCCATAGTAATCCTGCTTTGAAAATTTTGCCGGGCCAAATTAATTATAATCACGCCATGCGATTGCAGCAATGCTTTATCGCTATTGCGCATGTCGGGAAAGCGCCCATTTACTCTTCAAATGAAATGCCTGAGTTTTCCCTGATGGCTGCTGTGATTCCGCTCTCAGGCGAATACTCGATTTCTATCGTTGTATTTGGCTTAACATCCTCAGAAACAAGCAGCCGCGCAATAGGCGTCTCAATATAGCGCTGCATAAAGCGCTTGAGGGGCCTTGCGCCAAATACAGGGTCATACCCGTTTTCCAGAATGTGGCGCCTTGCGGAATCGCTTATGTAAATGTCCAGCTGCCGATCTTCAACCCGCTTTCTCAGCCTGGCAGTTTCAAGATCAATTATGCGGTTGATTTCCTCTTTGCCAAGCGATGTGAACAGGACTATTTCATCAAGGCGGTTCAGAAACTCAGGCCTGAATTCGCTGTGAAGCAGGTTGCTCACTGCTGCCTCAGCTTCCAGCGTCAGCCCGCCCAGAAGGTATTCAGATCCAAGGTTTGACGACAAAATTATTATCGCATTCCTAAAGCTCACTGTCCTTCCCTGGGAGTCAGTCAGGCGCCCGTCGTCAAGCACCTGCAAAAGCAGGCTGTATACGTCGTTATGCGCTTTTTCGATCTCATCAAAGAGCACGACGCTGTAGGGCCTTCTCCTTACTGCCTCAGTGAGCTGGCCGCCTTCGTCATACCCGATATAGCCCGGAGGCGCGCCGATAAGGCGCGAGACAGAGTGGCGCTCCATGTATTCGCTCATATCTATTCGCACCATGTGCTTTTCATCGTCAAACAGGCACTCTGCCAGCGCTTTGGCAAGCTCTGTCTTTCCTACCCCGGTAGGGCCAAGGAACATAAACGATCCTATGGGCCGCCCCTCATCGCGAATGCCGGCCCTTGAGCGCAATATAGCCTCGCTGACCTTGGTAACCGCTTCGTCCTGGCCTACAAGCCTCCTATGTATCTGATTGCCCAGGGAAAGCAGCTTTTCCCTTTCGCTTTCAATAAGCCTGGCAGCAGGGATGCCTGTCCAGCGCGAGATTATGCGCGCTATTTCGTCTTCAGTGATAGTGTCTTTTATCAGGCTGTCGCTTTTGAGCAGTTTTTCCAAAGCGGCTTCCTCGTCTTTGAGGGTGGCTTCCAGCTCCGGCAAAAGGCCATACTTTAGCCTGGCGGCTTCGCTTAAGTCATAGTCCCTCTCAGCTATCTGTATGTCAGAGTTTGCCTTTTCAATGTCTTCGCGGAGCTTTTGTACTTTTCCAACAGCGCCTTTTTCTGATTCCCATTTCGCCTTCATGACAGCGTATTCTTCGCGGTAGCCTGCAAGCTGCTTTTGAAGGCCCTTGAGCTTCTCGGCAGTTACAGGGTCGCTTTCATTTTCCAGCGCAGCCTGCTCAATCTCCAGCTGCATTACCTTCCTGCCAATAGAGTCTATCTCCTGGGGCATTGACTCCATTTCTGTTCTGATCATTGCGCAGGCTTCGTCGATAAGGTCTATTGCCTTGTCAGGCAAAAAGCGATCGCCTATGTAGCGGTCTGAAAGCTTTGCAGCGGCTATAATTGCCTGGTCCTGAATCTTGACGCCATGGAAAACCTCATACCTTTCCTTAATTCCCCTAAGGATTGATATTGTATCCTCTACACTTGGCTCGCTGACCATAACAGGCTGAAAGCGCCTTTCAAGCGCAGCGTCTTTTTCGATATAGTTTCTGTACTCATCATAAGTTGTAGCGCCGATGCAGTGAAGCTCGCCTCTTGCAAGCATTGGCTTGAGGATGTTTCCGGCATCCATTGAGCCTTCTGCCCTGCCTGCGCCTACTATATTGTGCAGCTCGTCGATAAACAGCAGAATCTGGCCGGAGCTTTGCTTTATCTCTGAAAGCACAGCGTTCAGGCGCTCTTCAAATTCCCCCCGGTATTTGGCTCCGGCTACCAGCAAGCCAATGTCAAGGGCGAATATTGATTTGTCTTTAAGCGATGAGGGCACATCGCCCCTCACTATGCGCTGTGCCAGGCCCTCAACAATAGCTGTTTTCCCAACCCCGGGCTCTCCGATGAGTACAGGGTTGTTCTTGGTTTTGCGGGAAAGAATGCGAATGGCATTTCGTATCTCCTCGTCCCGACCGATTACCGGATCCAGCTGCTGAAGGCGGGCTTGGCTGACAAGATCAATTCCATACCTTTCAAGAGCGGCATAAGTGCCCTCGGGGTTGTCGCTTGCAGCGCGGGAAGTGCCCCTCAGCGAGAGTATTGCAGACATAGCTTTGGCCCTTGTCAGCTCAAATTGGGCAAAAAGCTTGGCAAGCGGCTGGTTTGGGTGATCAAGCAGTGCAAGCAGTATATGCTCGACTGACACGAATTCGTCTTTCATATTGGAGGCTTCGATCTCTGCTGAAGCAAGCGAGCGCTCTGCCTGGGCTGATACGTACAGGCCTGCCGGCCTGCCGGGGCCGCTCAGCTTTGGCACAGAGTTTTGGGCCTGTTTGGCAGCTATTGCAAAAGCGGCGCTGTCTACTCCGCATTTCTCTAAAACTAGTGGCACAAAGCCGTTTTCCTGCGCAGCAAGTGCGCATATTATATGCTGCTGCTCTAGTTGCGCATGGCTTGCAGCCAATGCGGCTGTTTGGGCATCTTGAATCGCTTCAAGGCTTCTTTGCGTAAATTTTTGTGGGTTCAATAGAGCAGTTCCTTTCGAAGGATTAATAATTATTAGCACTCGATGCTGTTGAGTGCCAGATAATTGTATATCTAAATGCCAATGGAGTCAACAGGCTTTGGGAATAACATGCCGAATATGCTCTCCTGGGCAAGCACGCGCAAATTCTGTTGGGAAAATGCATTAGCTGCGAAAGCAAATCCTGCTAAAATATTCATATGGATAAAAATAGTCGCGCTAAAAGGAAATATCTCATAGCTTTTTTTGCCGCATGCCTTTGCTTTTTTGCATTTTACTCTGCAACGCAACTAAAAATTGTCTCGATTGCCGACTCAAACGGGTTCGAAAAGAAACTGCTCACCAGGGCAATGCCAACTGCTGCGATAATCGAAGCTTCAGGCATAGCAACTGATGAAAACTGCGAGCTGAGCGTAACGAGCAGCTTTATGAGAGAGGGCATTTACATAGACAGAAGCTTTCCTGTCAGCATTGCCTGTGATCATGATATTCACACCGGCTCTTTTGACAGCGGGAGCGTCGGGGATGCGCTTGAGGCCCTAGGCATTGAGCTCGGCAAGGACGACAGAATCAGCCACAGCACAGGCGACAGCCTTGAGCGCGATATGCAAATTGCTATAGAGCGCATTGAATATAAAACAGAAAATTGGCGCATGGAAGTGCCACAAAGCCAGGAGCAAGGCTATATCGCCTCATTAAGCCAGGAAGCGGCTGAGGCTTTTGTGCGCAGCCCATCCAGGATTTATGACGCTGAGCTTACAGTGGAGTATTCTGATGGCGAAAGGTCAAGCGAGGCGATAAGCGGCCTAAAGGCCGTTATCCATCCGTTTGACAGCCCAAACGATGACATTTTTACCGGCAAGGCGGTTTCGTCAATAGACCGCCTGTATGGCGTTGAGCTTGGCGCAGACGGCATTCCTACAAGCTATAAGCGCAAAATAGCCGGCGCAGTCTGCACTGCTTACTCAGCCAGCTCTGGCAGGGGGGCTGGGGGGCTGGGGCTGTATTGCGGCACAGTCGCAGTAGACTCAGCTAAAATCCCGTATGGAAGCAGGCTGTATATTAGATCCTCTGACGGAAGCTTTATATATGGCTATGCGATAGCTACAGACACCGGCACTTCAATGATGGCAGGCAGGGTAGACATCGATTTGTACTTTGAGAGCAATAGGGAGTGCAATGCTTTTGGGCTTAGAAATCTTGATGTGTATGTGCTTGACTAGCTTTTATAGCCTACCTCTTGGGTTCGATATCCACGCAATTTATGGGCATATTTATTTTATTATGCAATATTAGGCAATTATATTTCATCGCGAAAAAATGTTACTGTTGCTTGATAGACATGAACAAGCAAATATCGGCTCATATACTGGTTGCCAAGATTATTGCAGAAGTAGCCTCAAAATTCTTCTGGCTCATCAAAACGTGATCAAAGCTGAATAAATCTGAGATCAGATGGAATAAACAGGATTAGGAATAGAGCAGGAAATATTTTCTTCAATTTGTCTTTTTCACCTTTGAAATAAAAATTTTTATTATTATAATTTATGTACAAGAAAAAAGGAGATATTATGCATAAAAGAACATTTCACACGATATGCATTTGCCTGTGTTTATTTTTAGCGTGCACCAGTCCATCTGGCCTTAGTGAAAAAACAAACATTAGTGATCGCATAACAATAGATTTCGAAAATACAAATGATGTTCATATTCGTTTTTAGCCACGTTAAAACTGCTCTGCCCTAAATCATTAGCTCTTTAATAATAGGCAAAGCAGTATCTATTAATCTTACATCAAGCACTTCCATATAATGCATGCCTGATTAATGCTGGTGGGGGCCTCAGCGGCCATGGCGCTTGCCCTGCAGGAGGGGCATAGTAGCCAACTAGCTTTTTTGGCCTCACCTCTTGAGATCGATATCCACGAAATAAATGGGCATATTTATTTTTTTATGCAATATTAGGTAATTATATTTCATCGCGAAAAAATGTTACTGAATTACTTTTTTAATACAATCGCAGCATTTCACTGTGCTATTCAGCCGATGTTAACTGTATTATTATATAATATCGATGAATTTTATTTTTTTATTTGTCAAATCTTTATATCAAGGCTATAATCAATTTATAATACAATTTACGTTTTGCTATCGAAACATGTCTATTCTATAAGGAAGGCAAGAGAAAGCTGTGGACTTTGACAACATACAAAAAGTGGCATCATTGATGCAGGAAATGCGCCTCACATACTTTGAGTACCAAGGTGCAGACTATAAATTTACAATAAAAAGAGAAGAAAGCCAAAAGCCTGCAGCGGCCAGCGCAGCCCACCCGGGGCTGGCGCCCCCCATGGATGTTGTAGCTAAAAACTATGCCAGCGTCCCGTCGCCGGCTATTGGCACTATCTATTTGAAAGACTCTGACGGGATCCCTTTTGTCAGCGAAGGAAGCATCGTGCTCGAAGGCGATGTGCTTTGCAGAATTGAGGCTATGAAGATGTTTTCCGACATCAAATCGCCATACAGCGGCAAGATCATAAACGTGCTTGTTGGCGACAGCGAGCTGGTCGAATTTGACATGCCGCTGTTTAGCATTGAGAGAACTGATGATTAAAAAGCTTTTAATCGCAAACAGGGGCGAGATAGCCCTCAGGGTTGTTCGGGCTTGCGCAGAGATGGGCATTGAAAGCGTAGCTGTCTATTCTTCTGCTGACAAGGATGCCCTGTTCGCAAACATGGCAACAGAGGCAGTGTGCATTGGGCCGGCTGCTGCCAGGGACAGCTATTTAAACATGGAGGCAATCGCATCAGCAGCCCGCATGTCAGGGGCTGACGCAGTCCATCCCGGGTATGGGTTTTTGTCTGAAATCGGGGATTTTGCACGCTTTGCGCGATCTGAAGGCCTTATTTTCGTAGGGCCTGAGGGCGATACGATAGACAGGATGGGCAACAAATCCGAAGCAAAGGCCCTAATGAAGGGCAATGGCATACCGGTTATACCCGGCTCAGACGGGCCTGTTGGCAGCGTGGACGAAGCTGTCAGCATTTCATCCAAAATAGGCTATCCCGTAATTGTCAAGGCTGTTAGCGGCGGCGGCGGGAAAGGCATGAGAGTTGCAAAAAACGAAGAAGAGCTGCGGGAGGCATTTCCGATTGCCTCAGCCGAGGCGATGGCATGCTTTGGCGACGGCAGCTTGTATATAGAAAAGCTAATTGAGCACGCCAGGCACATTGAAGTCCAGGTAATGTGCGACAACTATGGCAATATTGCCACTTTGGGAGAGAGGGAGTGCTCAATACAGCGAAAGCACCAGAAGATTATCGAAGAGGCGCCGGCAAAATCTGTTTCGGAAGAATTAAGGGCCGAAATAAACGCTGTTGCTGCAAAGGCAGCAGCAGCTGTAGGCTACGTAAATGCCGGCACGGTTGAATTTGTGCTGGACCAGGCAGGTGGCTATTACTTTATAGAAATGAACACCAGGCTGCAGGTAGAGCACCCTGTAACGGAAATGATTAGCGGCATTGATATAGTAAAAGAGCAGATAAGGATTGCTTCCGGCTCAAAGCTGTCATTTACCCAAAAGAAGCTGCAGCTGCTCGGGCATTCAATAGAATGCAGGCTTAACGCCGAGGATCCGGCCAATAATTTTGCCCCAAGCCCCGGAAGGGTGGATTTTTTGCACTTTCCCGGAGGCCCCGGTGTCAGGGTTGACTCGGCTTTGTACAGCGGGTGCGAAATAAACCCCTTTTATGACTCGCTTGCAGCAAAGATTATCGTATGCGCAAACACCAGGGGGCAGGCAATAATGCGCATGAAGCGTGCACTGGCTGAAACGCATGTAAGCGGGGTCAGGACAAACCTTGGCCTGCTGTACATGGTTTTGTGCCATCCGGATTTTATATCGAATACATATGACACTGGCTTTATTGACAGAAACTTGGAGGGCTTTATTGAGGCAGCCGGCAACGGGATGCTGATATAAGGTGAAAATAAAATGCAAGAAAGCAATGTTTTTATTCAAAGGCAGAGAAGAATTGCTGAGCTCAGCGAAAAAGCGAAGAGCTATGCCGGCGGAGCCTTGCCAAAAGAGGATGAGTGCCCGAATTGCGGCATTGCTTTAAAGGATCTTGAAGATGAGATGCATTCTTGCCATAAGTGCGGCTTTCACTTGCCGATATCGGCAAGCAAGCGCCTGGAGATGGTTTTTGATGGCAGCTATGAGCAGCTTTTCGAAAAAATAAGCGCGGTTAACCCTATCAGCTTTCCAGGCTATGAGCAAAAGCTTGAGTCTGTTAAAAGCAAAGCCGGCATAAACGAAGCATGCCTGGCAGCTGTGGGCTATATCGGCGCAATAAAAGCTGTTTGCGCTGTGCTTGACAGCGGGTTTTTAATGGGCAGCATGGGCACTGCAGTAGGCGAGAAGATAACTCTTTCGGTAGAGTACGCTGAAAGGCATATGCTGCCGCTAATTATCTTTTCTGCAAGCGGCGGGGCAAGGATGCAGGAAGGCATCTTTTCCCTCATGCAGATGGCAAAGACAGCCTCAGCAATCAAGCAGTTTTCTGACAAAGGCGGCTTTTACATCTCATACCTCACCCATCCGACAACAGGCGGCGTAACTGCCAGCTTTGCATCGCTTGGCGACATTATACTTGCTGAGCCGGGCGCGCTTATCGGATTTGCCGGCCCAAGGGTAATAGAGCAAACGATAAAAGCGGCGCTTCCGGAAGGCTTCCAAAGATCAGAGTTCTTGCTGGAGCATGGCTTTATCGATGCAATAATTGACAGAAAGAGCATGAAAGCAACGCTTGCCCAGCTCTTAAGCCTGCACCAAGGCAGGCCGGGGCTTTAGCGCTGAGCTCAAGAGAGAAACAAACAAATGGAAAAAAATTTAACAAAGCATTCCCCTGTTGAAAGGGTGGCGCTGGCTCGCGAGGCGCAGCGGCCAAAAATAAGAGACTATATTTCAGCCCTGTTTGAAGACTTCTTTGAAACACATGGCGACAGGCTGTATGGCGATGACAAATCTATGCTTTGCGGCATTGCAAGGTTTGGCAACATCCCTGTTACTGTTGCCGGCAATATCAAAGCGGCCACTCTTGCTGAAAGCATAGAGTGCAACTTTGGCATGGCCAACCCTGAAGGCTACAGGAAGTTTCAAAGGGCAGCGCTTCAGGCAGAGAAGTTTAAAAGGCCGATAATAACATTTATCGACACTCCCGGCGCATATCCGGGGGTTGAGGCGGAGATGCGCGGCCAGGGAGAGGCAATAGCACGCTGCATATTCATGCTTAGCAGCCTTAGAGTGCCTATTATTGCCGTTTTCACAGGCGAAGGGGGATCAGGGGGGGCTCTGGCAATAGCGGTTTCTGATCGCATTTTAATGATGGAGAATGCGATATTTTCAATACTCTCCCCTGAGGGGTTTGCCTCTATACTTTGGAAGGACTCAAAGCGGCGGGATGAGGCTTGCGAGCTTATGAAGCTGATAAGCGAGGATCTTGAGCACTTTGGAATTGCCGATCGCATTGTCGAAGAGCCTGAGGGAGGCGCGCCAAGCGACCCCAAGTTTGTTTTTGGCAAGCTGAAGCTTGCACTTGAAGAAGAGCTGAGCGCCTTGATGTCGCTAAACATAGACGAGCTCATAAAGCAGCGAAGGAAAAAATACCGCTTTATCGGCGTTTAGCAGCAATGCGCATTTAGCCGCATAAGCGTTTTTTCGCTGCCATTTGGGGAAATAAAAAAGGGCTGCTGCAATCAAATCGAGCATACAGCCCCTTAAACAGATTTGCTAAATTGCCTGGCCCGCGCTTGTGCCGACAACAGGCACAAAGTATGCAATTACAGCATGCTTTCGATAGGACACATCCTGAAAATAGTCAGGAGTGTACATTTCCATTGTCCATATAGGGTTCATAAGGGCATACTCATCAGAGTATTCGGTGTTGAGCTTTGCTGAAATGAGCTTGTGGGCATCGGTTGATATCACTTTTCTGTTTGATATATCTGCTTTAATAAGCCCTTCAGCTGCCCTGCAGTTGCCAAATTCTTTGGCTTGGTATTGCTCATTCGGCACGCCTATAGGCTTTTTAAAGACTTTTCCGATCATATAGCTCATAGCGCCCTCGCCCCTGCGGTCCCCTCTGAGGGCGAAGTAAGTGTTGCAATACATATATCTTTCATAACCTCTAAAACTCTTGTCGAGGCTGCTCTTTTCAGATTCAAGCAATTGAAAAGGGACTCCATCCAAGCGCTCTTTTACGCTAACATCCACCTCTTTGCCGATTATCGTCAGCCGAGGCAAATCTACAAAGAACATTTCCAGAATCCTTGTCGCTTGTGTGTCCATTTGTTATCCTACTTTCATGCAAAAAGTATTATTATATAGCTAGTTTTCGAGCACTCAAGTATAATATGCATATTAAGGCTATTAATATTTGCTTATTCTTTGGCTGCCTGCTATCAGCAGTTATATATATCTTATGGCATAATCAGGCGATTGCTAAGGAAATCGCGCAAATTGGCAAATTTGCGTGCAGGCAAGCTTTTTTGCACGAGCAATGCGGCCGAAGCTTTAAAGGCAATTATAATTAAGAGCGGGCATGAATATGGGTAAAAAGTGCATTATATATGGCGCGGGAGAGCATATAAGCTACATAGCGCAGCCATCCCAAGGCGATTTGTCAATAGCCGCTGATGGCGGCTACAAGTTTGCGCTCGCGAATGGCATTCACATAGACGCTGTTATAGGCGATTTCGATTCCCTTGGGTACACGCCCAGCGAGGTTCAGGCGATAAAGCTGCCGGTTGAAAAAGATGAAACAGACATGCTGGCAGCTGTCAAGTATGGCATGGCTTATGGATATGCCGAGTTTCATATATTCGGCGGAACAGGCGGGCGGCTTGATCATACATTGGCGAATATACAGCTGCTGGCATACCTGTGCCAGCACCACTGTGCAGGTTTTTTGTACTCAAGCGAGCAAATAGCCACATGCATTCAGGATAGCGCTATCTCCTTTGATGAAGCGTTCTGCGGCACAATATCTGTCCTAAGCTATTCGCCTGCAGCATATGGGGTAACTATAAAAGGCCTAAAATACAGCCTTGATGACTCAATGCTCTCAAATATCTACCCTCTGGGGGTGTCAAATTCATTTATTGGCCAGGCAAGCGAAATATCTGCAAAAAGCGGCATGCTGCTTGTATGCTACTCGCTGCCGGAGCGCGCAATTGAGGCTGCCAGCAGCCAGCTAATGCTTAAGGGCCCCAAAAGCGCGCCAAATATCAAAAATACTTAAGCGCGTCCAGCGGCTTTTTCAAAATTATGCCGGCGCCTGCTGCCTTTAGCTCCTTGCTTGATGAATATCCCCAAGCCGTGCCAGCCGTTAAGATCCCTGCGCTCTTCCCTGTTTGTGCCCCGATCGGGCTGCTTGCAGCAAAAAGCGCCTCGCCCGTCTTTATGTGCATCATTTGCAGCGCAAACTTTGCGCTTGTCGGGTCTGGCATGCCAGGCACGCCATCCTGCGCCCCTATCACAGAATAAAAGAAAATATCCGGATAAAAGTAATTGATGAGCATCTGAGCATACTCATTTTTCTTTGTTGTAACAACAGCAATCGGGATCTGTTTTGCGTTTAGCTGCCTGAGCAAATCCACAATGCCTTCATATGGCTTTGTTTTTTGCATCATAACGCTGCTGTAGTGCAGGTTGTAGCTAAACAGCTTCTTTGCAGCTTCGCCCTCAGGCAGGTTCGGCAAAGCCAGCTTAAGCTCTTCATTCGGGCCTTGCCCTATAATGGCCCTCACAGCCGAAACGCTCGTTTCGGCAAGCCCCTCCTCTGCCAAAAGCAGGTTTAGCGCTTGTGTTACGCCGTCTATTGTATCAAGGAGCGCTCCATCCAGCTCAAATATAGCCCCTTGCAGTTTCTCATCCATTATTGCCCCCCGCATGTTGTACTGTTTCTTCCTCTTGCATTCCGAGGTACGCGCTTGCCTTATGCTCCAAGAGCTCTGCTATAGCAGCATCGCCGGCATCAGGCAGCCTTACAAAGTATTTGTCAGCATGTATTTCCAAAATCATTTTCGCCAGGCCTTCGGCAAAGCTATCCCCCCTGCAGCTTAGAAACTCAAGGAACTCGGCTTTGCCTGGAGGCTTATTGGCGCTAAAGCGCATAGCTGCTGTTACCTTCCCGCCTTCCAGCCGGAATGCTGTAAAAGCCTCTTCATGGTAGGCTCTAAAGAATATGGCAAACGAGCCGGAGGCTATGTCTGTATTCAGCTTTTCTGCTCTTGCCTCAAGGCGCATCAGCTTTGCCGCTTTGTCGCGGCATTCTGCTGCAAGGGCATATTCTTCGCGTTCGGAATGCTCAAGCATGTCGCTGGTTGCCTTGTTTATATATGAAGCCGCTTTGCCTGAGAGTATATCAATAGCCTCGTTGACAGCGCGGCTATATCCTTGGCTGCTGATGTAGGCCTCGCATGGGCCCAGGCACTTTCCTATGTGGTAGCTCAGGCAAGCGGCACTGGGCTTTTCAAAGCTTCTTTGGCAGAAAGCAGTGCCGAGCGTTTCATTAAGCAATGTGATGGCATGGTTAGCGTCGAATTCTGAATAAAAGCTCCCAAAATACCTGCCAGCCTTGTTTTTTTCGTATGCGAGCGCTATCTGGGGATACTCCCCGTCTGAGATGTATATGAACGGATACTTTCTGTCGCTTGCGAGCTGTGAGTTGTAGCGCGGCCTGTAGCGCTTTATCTGCTCGCATTCCCGCAGCAGCGCGGCCGTTTCAGACTCGCAGGGCTCGTATGCGGCAAAACAGGCTTCCTGGTAGAGCGATTGCTGCTTAGAGTATCCTGCTGCCGGGCTCTTTGCGCTTTGCAAATGGGAAGCCAGCCTGTTTTTTAGGCTTTTTGATTTTCCGATATATACAATCGTGCCAAGTTTGTTGAAAAAGTAGTAAACGCCGCACGCTGGCGGTGCGCTTTTTATCATTTTAACTGCTGCATCGCAAAACATCCTGCTCACCACATATCTCTAGTATTGGCTTAGTACCTATAATAGCAAATATCGCTGCAACTGAAAAGCTCATACATTTCACTAATTTTATGATAAATGTGATCAAGCGCTTCCATTTTGCTATAATACATGCAGTAAGCGCTTAAACTATCTCTGAAAGCGCTTATGGGCGCAGCTGCTTATGCATATGCAGCAAAAAAAAATGCAATAAATTTATAGTCCAGGAGGATTTTATGGCTCAATATCCATTCAGCATGTCTGAAGTAGAAACGACTGACACGTACCCGCCAATGTTTCCATTCATGCCGCCGCAAAAAAAATATGAAACTCCGATAAGCCCGAAAGAGAACTACAAGCTTGTGTACAGCCGCAAGCTGCCTGTTTGGATTCCGGTCGGCACTGACTCTACTATGCTTACACCAAGAATTGACCCTGACAACATTGCAAGAAACTTTGTTTTCGAGGCCAACCCCTTAGCTCCGGAAGAGCAGGTGGGCGGAAAAGACAGGCATTCAATTGACTGGATCTACGTTCCCCAGGCCGGAGGCTCGATGGTTATGCCCGGCGCGCCAACGCTGGCCGATGCTAATGACTGGGAGAAAGTAATACAATTCCCTGACGTTGACAAATGGCCATGGGAGCTTTCTGCTGAGGCAAACAAGGATCGCCTAGACCCTGACAGATGGATGTCAATTACTATCTTAACCGGAATGTTTGAAAGGCTCATATCTTTTATGGACTTTTCAGAAGCAGCCGTAGCGCTTATTGACGAGGATCAAAAGACTGCCCTTCACGGATTGTTCCAGGCGCTTGTTGACATGTACAAAAAAATGATCTCGAATTATGTGAAATACTTTAAAGCTGACTGCATAAGCTTCCACGATGACTGGGGCAGCCAGAACTCTCCTTTCTTTTCGCTAAGCACTGCTATGGAGATGCTTGTTCCATACATCAAGCAGGTTGTTGACCATTGCCATGATGAGGGCATCTTCTATGATCAGCATTCATGCGGCAAGAATGAAAAGCTTGTACCTGCATATATTGCTGCCGGCGTTGACTCATGGTCAGGGCAGCCTATGAACAATAAAGAAATGATCTATGAGCAATATGGCGGAAACTTTGTAATCGGCATGGAGACAGGCCTGCCGCCTATCGGTTTCGGCGAGTCTTACGAAGACCCCAACACTGAGGTTGACGCAGCAAAGGCATTCGTCGCCAAGTATGGCCCTGATTATGCACAAAAACCAGTATTCGCCGGATTCTTTGCCCCTGCGCAGTTCTCAGAGACTATCTATATCGAAAGCCGCAAGATGTTTGAATCTATGAGATAATATTTCGCATGCGCTGCATCTATTTAAAGGAAGGCTGATGCCTTCTCTTTTTTTATACTGATACCAGTATTTATGCCAATATGATACCGAATACTGTTGTTATCGATCGATTAGAATGATAAAATTATAAAAACGCTGAACTGGCTGCATATACCAGCGCTCTTCTATGGCTTGCGCTATGGAATTTGGCACTTTTGTGCCATTTGCGCTGTAGCGGCCTATAAGCAATACTTTGCGCATAAAATACCAACAAATATCAAAGGAGTGCGGCTCTGCAAGCAAATGCCGCAAGCTGAAATACTGATGAAAGCAAAATTTAGTTCACTACTTATGGGTATCGTTATATTGGCATTTCCTGCCCAAGCTTTTGCTGCCAGCCTATCGCCGTTAACCGGCGACACAACAAACCTCTTTTTGTATGGAGGGCTAGCGCTTGTAGCAGTGGTTGGAGGTGGCGCGTTTTTTGCAATAAACAATAAAAAGAAGAAAGAGCAAAGCGAGAGCGGCGAGTAAGCACAGCCAAAGCGGCTAGCGCTAAGAAAAGTATGGATTTATTTAAAGGCCTCGTAAGCGGCGCGTTTTTAGGCATGGCTACATTTTTGGCATTTACTGCTGTTTTGTTCAGGCCGGCTGCAACCTCAAAAATTGCTGACAGGTTATATGCAATTCGCACGCTTATGGTGAGCTTTTATGTTTATGAGAGCGGCTATGGCCTGATTGCGTTTGACAGTGGCATGAACCCGGCAGCTGCAGCCAGAGGCATGAAATCGCTTGGCCTTGACCCGCAGCAGGTACTGCATGTGTTTTTGACCCACTCAGACTATGATCACGCTGGAGGGCTGGCTGCGTTCCCAAATGCAGAAGTCCATATGTATGAAAAGGAAGTTGCACTGGCTACCGGCAAGGTGGCTAGAAGGCTCTTTATGAAAAACAGCGTAAAGAAATACTTTCAGATCCATAACTCTAAGCCCGTAACGGTTGGAAATGACACCATCGAAATAGTGCCCGCTGTTGGCCACACGCCGGGATCATGCTGCTATCTCTTAAACAAAAAATGGATTTTTGTAGGGGATCTTATGCTTTTAAAAGACGGCAAGCCCAGGCCGTTTGCGCGCCTTATGGATATGAGCCACAGCCAAAGCGTTGAGTCGCTTAATGGCATTGTTGAAAGCGGAATATTAAGCTCTTGCGATATAATTGCTACAGCCCACGGCGGCATAGCAACAAAAAATGAAGAAAGCAAGGCGCCGGCAGCTTAAAGCCCCAGGCGCCTTTATTTTATTGCCTACTTGTAAAAATCTTTCCCGTAGCTGTAAGCTTCGTCTGAAATCCAGCCATTTATCTTTTGGATTATCTCAGGGGTAAACTCCCTGTTGCCTACCATGTAAAGGCCTCCAGAAAAGATATAGCCTCCTCCCGGCGCAAGCCTGTCTATTGTCGCCCTAACATGCTCGCGAACATCGGTTTCGCTTATATCAGGCGTGGGCGAGAATGACCATCCTCCGCTAATAACCATTCTGTTGTTAAACTTGCGCTTCACTTCAACGAGATCATTGACTGCCTCAGCAGGGTTCCAATAGCGCACGCCTATCTCATAAAGGTCTTCAAGCTGGTCTTCGCAGCGGCCGCAGTTATGGAATGTGATCGGCAATCCCATGTCTGTTGCCGGTTTGGCCCATCTTTCGTATACAGGCTTAAATATTCTGCGGTATATGTCCATTGAGAAGAACGGGCCTTGCCTTGATGCAGTGTCATCAGAAATTGTCAATATGTCCGGCTTAATATATTCAATGCTTTTCTCAGCTATTGGCATATAAAAGTCAGCTATATAGTTGATCATCTCCTCACACGCTTCAGGCTCTTCATAAAGGGCAATAAGGCCTTCAGTAAAGCCCATAAAGGCGACAAAAGTCTGGAAAGGCGTTTGCCCGCTAAAGAGCGCATTCACAGCAGTGACGCTGCGGTCCACATGGGCAGTTGCCTCAGCTGCCATGGCTTCCCAGTCGATTCTCTCGGGCATCTCAGGGTGCTTAACGACTTTGTCCCACTTGCGCACATCATCAAGCAGGAATGCCCCCGGCTTTGGAAGAGCCGCAAAGTTTGTCTCTTCATTGGCTACATAAGGAATGCCCCATTTGTCTGTCCATTCCGTCATCGGGGGCACAGCTGGCTTGCCAACCCCAAATGCAGTGGCGCCTTTTACAACAAAAAGATCAGCAAAGCCAACATTTGAGCTGGACGGGACGCCTTGAACAAACCCCATTGGAAGGTAGTCTGGCAATTCGCCTCTTGAAAGCCTTAAATAGTTCTCTTTTGGTGTGATTTCTCCCACTATATCCTCCATTGCAAAGCTATTTACTTGGCATATCGTACAGTTTTGCTGACATTATAGCACTAAAATGCTTTTTTTGCGATAAGAGTGCGGCTGCTAATTGGCCAAGCCAGGGCATCTGGCATTAACTGGATAGTTGCTTTTTGCGCTCTCCAGCAAAGATTCGTGTGCAATAAGATAGGTTTTTGCGTTAATATATACTAAAAGGCGTGTAGCGCCTAAGAAAGCTAAGAAATTTCAGGAATATTCGGCGAGCCAATGATTCAGCTTAAAAATGTCACAAAAACATACAAAACGCGAAGTGGCACAATTGATGCCGTAAAAGATGTCAGCCTTGATATAGCAAAAGGCGAAATATATGGCATAATCGGCTTTTCCGGCGCCGGCAAGTCGACGCTTGTCCGCCTTATCAACATGCTGGAGAGGCCCAGCCAGGGCCAGGTCTTTGTAGGGGGCGAGGAGCTCACAGCGCTCAGCCGCAAAAAGCTGCTTGCAGCCCGAAGATCAATCGGCATGATTTTTCAGCAGTTTAACCTGATGATGCAGCGTTCAGCGCTTGAAAATATTATGCTGCCTTTATCCATCGCAGGGTATAAAAAGCAGGAGAGCAAAAAGAGGGCGCATATGCTGCTCGAAAGGGTTGGCATTCCGGAAAAGGCAGCCGCCTACCCCAGCCAGCTTTCAGGCGGCCAAAAGCAAAGGGTCGCAATAGCCAGGGCTCTTGCAACCGAGCCCAAAGTGCTGCTGTGCGATGAGGCTACAAGCGCGCTTGACCCCAGCTCAACTGAATCAATCCTAAGCCTGCTCTCAGATATTAATACTGATATGGGCATAACTATCGTTTTGATAACCCACCAGCTGCATGTAGCCCGGAGCATATGCTCCAAAACTGCAATTATGGAAAACAGCAGAATTGTTGAGTCAGGCTATACCGGCCAGCTTTTCGACTACCCCAAAAGCCAGGGTGCAAAAAAGCTGCTGATGGCTTCTGAAGACAAGCCTCGCGCGATGCTCAGCATCAGGGCGTTTGCAGGCTCGCAAGAAGCTGCAAAAGATATTATTGGCGAGGCGTGCACTATTGAAGGCATAGGCCTGTCGGTGCTTTACGAAGGATCAGGAAATGTTCTCTTTTCGCTTCAAAGCGATGAAGGCAGCGAAGAAAAGCTGAAGAGCTTTTTGGGGCAAAAGAGCATTTCGTTTGAGGAGCTGTAATGGAAGCTCTTGAAAAGCTCGCCAAGCTGTGGCCGCTGCTTTCAAAAGGGATTGCAGAGTCGCTATACATGACAGTTGCCTCAACCTTAATGGCATATGCAATAGGCTTGCCACTCGGCATTGCGCTTGTTGCAACTGACAAAGGCGGCCTTAGGGAAATGAGGATTGTTAACAGAATTCTGGGTGTTTTGATAAACATTGTCAGAAGCGTCCCTTTCGTCATATTGCTCGTGGCAATTATGCCTTTTACAAGGTTAATAGTTGGAACAACCCTGGGATCAAAGGCAACTGTTGTGCCTCTTGTTGTTGGTGCTGCCCCCTTTATAGCCCGCATGGTAGAAGGCTCGCTAAAGGAGGTAGATCCCGGCGCTATTGAGGCGGCCCAGGCTATGGGGGCTTCTGACGCGAGAATTATTTTTTCTGTAATGCTTGTTGAAGCGCGCCCGTCACTTGTGCTCGGGGCTGCAATATCGATAACGACCATCCTGGCGTATTCGGCAATGAGCGGCTTTGTCGGGGGGGGCGGGCTGGGCACTATAGCTATAAACTATGGCTATTACCGCTATCGTAGCGATGTGATGCTTGTAACTGTAACGCTGCTTGTAGTGATTGTGCAGGCTTTTCAGGAAATAGGCATGCGCCTTGCGCGCTACATCGACAAACGGGCGAGAACATAGCAATATAAAGCACGAAAAGGGGGAAAAATGAAAAAAGCACTATTACTATTTTTGGCGCTTGCTTTGGTTATTTCGTTTGCATCATGCACAGGCGGCAACAACAGCCAAAGCGGAGGCGGCGGTGGCGGGGCCGAGGAAGAGGAAATTGTAGCTACATTGACAATCGGGGCGTCATCAAGCCCGCATGCTGAAATTCTTGAATTTCTCATTCCGATTATGGCCCAGAGCGGCATAGGCCTTGAAGTTATTGAATTCTCGGATTATGTGCAGCCCAACGTTGCTGTTGAAGACGGATCGCTTGATGCAAACTTTTTTCAGCACCAGCCTTACTTGGACGAGTTCAATGCTGAGAACGGCACTCACATCGTGAGCGTTTGCAGCGTCCATTACGAGCCAATGTGCCTTTACCCTGGAAAAGACAAGGGCATTACCCTTGATTCGCTTCCTGACGGGGCGCAGATAGCTTTGCCCAATGACACAACCAATGAAGCCAGGGCGCTTGCAGTTCTTGAAGTTAACGGGCTTATCAAGCTCAAGGAAGGAATCGGCCTTAATGCGACTATTCAGGACATTGCTGAGAATCCAAAGAATTTTGAATTCATAGAAGCAGAAGCTGCGACCCTGCCGCTGGCATTGCCTGACGTTGACGCCGCAGTAATTAACGGCAACTTTGCGCTTCAGGGCGGCCTTTCAGCCACAGATGACTCAATAGCGTTTGAGTCGTCCGAATCAGAAGCTGCGCAAAAGTATGCAAATATTCTTTGCGTAAAAGAAGGCAATGAGGAAAACGAAGCCGTATTAGCGCTAATACAAGCGCTGCGCTCTGACGACTGCAAGGAATTCATCAAAGAAAAGTACAAAGGCTCAGTTGTGCCAATGTTCTAGGATATTTCCCGGCTTAGCCCTCGCGGGGAGCGGGGGCTTATTTTATTGGCATTATGAGAATTTAAAGTTTCTTCAAAATGCAGCAGTTTACTGCATATTTCCGCGACAGCATAATACTATTTTTGCTTCTTTATATTATTTTCGGATTTTTTCTGCCTTAAATTTATATAACGCGAGTATAAAGTTTTGCAATATCGAAATCTCGCTGTTTTTAGCTTGGAAATTTAGGCAATTATGGATTAATCTAATATTAAATGGGCATAAATACCATTTATATAGCCTAACATGAAGGTAAAATATTGATTATCAGACAGCCTAACAATAGACAAGAAAGGCGAAGCCTATGATGGATGATGATAATCGAGGAATCAGGCCTGCGCAAAGGCTGGATTCACTCAGCTATGGAACTTACATAACCAACGAGTATGCAAAGGCAGAGGAGCCAAACAGCCACTATTCGCGCGAGATCTCAGGGCACTTTGAATGGCATTTCCCGAACGGCGAAAGCTATGCCTTTATTGAGGAATCAGACAGCCTGCATATAGATGTCTGCGTACTCGAGCCAACTAAGAAAAACCCGTATTTCGTATTATATACATGCGGCATGAGCGACTATGCAATGCATGTGCCTGCACCTTACACTGATATGAAGCGCGCAGAGCTGTACATGCTGCTGCCATCAGATTGGGATTTTCAGCAGGAAGGCAATGAAGTGCCTTATGACAGCTTTTGGCCAATAAAGCTGCTTAGAGGCGTTGGAAGATTCCCGCATGAGAACCGCACTTGGCTCGGGCGGGGCCACACTATTGCAAACGGAGAAGAAATGCTGCCGTTTGTGAACGGGGCAGGGATGTGCGCTGCTCTGTTGAGCGAGCCTTCAAAGAGTTTCAGCCCGCTTGTTTTAAGGGATGATTTCTCAATACACTTCTACCTTGTTATGCCGATCTACAAAGAGGAGCTTGACTTCAAAGAGAAGTATGGCGCTAACGAGCTTTATAAGCTCTTTACGCTCAACAAGACATCGCTAATTACCGATCTAGGCAGAGAGAATGTGGCCTTGCCGTATATGATAGCCGAATAAAGCGCCAATTAGGCGCCTTTTTCTTAAAAAGCTGCCTACTGTTCCAACTGCATAAAATGAGAGGCACCCATGGCAAATTTTCAGCCCTATGAATCATACATAAGAGTTGCTGCTGCACGAATAGGCACTAAGCACAAAGATCCCCTTGGCAACGCAAAGCGCATAATGCGCTCCTACATCCTTGCCTCATCTGAAGGCGCCAGCCTTGCCGTATTTCCGGAGCTGTCTTTAAGCGGAGCGATATCCCCGGGCATGGGCGCTGCTAATGATGAGATTTTCAGCGAAACGCAAAGAGCGCTGCTTTTGCTTGCTGAAGCAACCAGCGAGATCAACTGCGCACTGGTAGTCGGGCTTGCTTACCGCCACTTGGACAGGCTTTACAACGCAGCCGCTTTTCTGTCAGACGGCAAGGTAAAAGGGATCGTGCCAAGCGCTTATGAAGTGGAGCGATCCTGTGCTTTCAGCGAATATATGGAGCCGGCATGCCAAACAGACAAGGGCTTTTTCTTCGGCAGAGAGCTTCTCTTCTCGATAAAAGGCGCACTTTGCGGCATTGAAGTGGGAAACAGCCTGCTAAGCGCATCGCCTGAATCAGCGGCTCTGTCTAAAATGGGCGCTGTGATCATTGCGAACCCTTGCACAGTGCCGGCTGTTGTCGGCATGCAAGAGAGATGGAAAAACAGCGTTTGCCTTCATTCAGGCCGGACCATAAGCGCATATATAAGCTCAAGCGGCCTTGAGGAAAGCACTGATGCCAGCCTGCTGCCATCCGGATACAGCATAATCGCCGAGAATGCTGAGATGCTTTCAGAAAACGCTGCTTTTAGCAGCGAACAGATAATATATGCTGACATCGATATAAAGCGCCTGGATACTGCCAGGCTAAAATGCTCATATTCAAGCGAGCCCGGCAGCATTCGAATCAGCACTTCTGTAGCCCCTATGCAAACGGGCCTGGCCAGGCACATTAGCACCCACCCCTATTTAGCCCAACACGGCCAGCCAAACCCGGAAGATGCGCTTAAAATGGCCAGCCTGATTCAGGCCCATGGGCTCGCAGGCAAGTTTGAGCTAAAAGGCGCAGAGAAGATGCTGGTAAGCCTTAACAGCGCTGAAGGGTCGGCTCTGGCGCTTATTGCTGCCTGCGAAGCGTCAGACATTCTCGGAAAGTATCGAAAGGATGCTGTCCTTGCAGTTAATGCATTGGGAAGCGATCTGGCCAGCGACAGCTATTTAAGCGTAAAAAACCTTGCTGACGCGCTAGGCTGCAGCACCCATCACGCTGACGTTTCGCTTCTTGCGCAAGCGGGAGTGGAAGCTATTGGAAACGACAGCGCCGCAGAATATGCAAATGCGCTCGCATGGGCAGAGGAATATGCGATTAATTGCATTGCGCGGGAGCACAGCGCCATTATCGTCGGGACAGAAGACCTTAGCGACAGCGCAATTGGCAAACGCGGCATTAAGTGCCACTACAGCGTTAACTGCTCGCTGCCTAAGAGCGTGGTCAGAATGCTTCTTGGGCTTCATGCAAAAATGCACCCAATCAGCGCTGTAAGGGAATCCATCGAAGCAATAATGGCTTTCGGGCATGAGAATGCAGATGAGCCGGAGATTGGCTACCTGCGCGACTTCATTTTGCACTGCTTTGCCAGCTGCGGAGACAGCCCGGAGAAGATAGCTTTCCTTGCAGAGCACGCTTTTGGGCAAACTTACTCAGCAGAAGAAATAGCAGAGAGCATAGAAGAGCTCATATCTAAAAGCGCTGCGAAAAATGCAAACAGCAATGGCAATGGCCCGACAGCATTCCTGTTTGGCGCTGGCGCATAGCCAAAATACAAAAACTAAGCTTTTCATAGCCAAAAAAGGCAAAAAGCGCTGATGTTTGCGCTTTTTGCCTTTTGCTTATGCTGCATGGCCACATATGAATTGCAGACAGCGGCAAAAGCCAGCAATTTTGCTTTTGTGCATTGTATTTAGTTTAGTAGGGGCTTTTCCTGCTGCCTGGCTTGGAAGAGCTTGATCCTCTGCCTGATCTCGAGGAGCTCGAGCTGCTTGAGCTGCTTGAGCCATAAGATGGGCTTGAGCTTCTGGACGATCCTGAGAAGCTTGATCCGGAAACGCCTGATCTTGAAACGCTTGATCCGGAAATGCTTGAGCCGGAAACGCCTTGCCTTGAGCCTGATGACAGTGACTGGTTGATTTTTTGCTGTGTAGATCTTGAATGCTTTGAAAGCTGTGAAGGGTCTATGAGCCTCTCAACTGGCAACTGGACTGCCGGGTTGTGGCCTGGAACATAAAGCATGGATTCCGGGTCGCTTAGAGAGATTGGCTCAGTCGGCATAGAGCTGCTTGTGCGCCTGGTGGATGATGAGAAAAAGGATGAGTTCCGCCTTGGCTTATTGCTATTGTTTTTCATATAAAATTTCTCCTTACAGAAGCTATTATTTGAAACTTATCAATTATCTATTCAACAGAGTGCATTCCATTTCTTAGCTCATGCGCCTAATAAGCGCGCTGGAATATTGAATTAATAGCACTTGATTTTGCTAATTGAGCCGTGAATTACTAGCCATTTATGCTAAAATAAAATTGTCGTTAATAACAAAAAGCTGCATAAGGCCTCTTTAATGGACAATATTCATTTAAGTGGCAAGCAATAGCCCACAGCAACAAAAGATCAGGAAAGGAGCAATTTTATGTTTGGCTATATGGGCAAGATGCTCTTTGCCAACCTGTCTGAGAGGACGCTTGAGGACAGGCCTTTAAGCGAAAGCGACGCCAGGAATTTCCTGGGCGGGCCATCGTTAGGGGCAAAGGTACTGTACGAAAACATGCCAAAAGACTGCGATGCGTTCGCAGAGGAAAGCATGTTCGGGATCGTCACCGGGCCGCTCACCGGAACCAGGGCATTTTTTTCAGGGCGGTATACTGTCGTATCAAAATCCCCGGTAACTGGCGGATGGAATGACGCCAACTCCGGAGGGTTCTTTGGGCCGGCGCTTAAGCATGCCGGATTTGACGCTGTCTTTGTAAACGGGATTTCAGAAACCCCTGTATATATCTTTATAGATGAGGGAAAAGCCCAAATACTGGATGCTACTGAAGCCTGGGGGCTAAAGACAGAGGAAACAGAAGAGTACTTCAAAAAAATCCATGGCGACAAGATCAACGTCGCCCTTGTAGGCCCTGCTGGCGAGAGCCTTTCAAACGTTGCTGCTGTAATGAATGATGGGCACAGGGCTGCAGGCAGAGGCGGCACCGGCGCTGTCATGGGCTCCAAAAAACTAAAAGCCATTGTTGTATCCGGAAGCCTTTCAGTTGAAGTTGCAGATTCAGCAAAGCTGACTGAATGCAACCGCGCTATTTCCGAATTCATGAAAGGCCCCGGCAAGATGATGGCTGACGGCTTTGGCACCTTCGGAACAGGCATGCTATACAACAACTCTACGCAGAATGGCGACTCAGGCATTAAGAACTGGAGTGGCGCAGGGGTTGTAGACTATGCAGGCCAGGAAGCTTCAATGGCTATTTCGTCTATTGGCATTGACAAGTTTAAAACAGCGAAGTACTCATGCGCCAACTGCCCGCTTGGGTGTGGAGCTTTCCATAACTATACAGAAGGAACGCGCGGATGGGACCTCTCGCACGCCCCGAGGCCGGAGTACGAGACAATGGCCTCATTTGGCTCAATGCTGCTCAACACAGATGCAGAATGCATCTTTATCTGCAATGAAATATGCAATGCATACGGCCTTGACACCATTTCAGCCGGATCAATAGTCGCCTGGGCAATGGAAGCCTACAATGAAGGCGCCCTAACCTTGGACGATTTAGATGGCATTGACCTAAAATGGGGCAATGCCGATGCCATCATTGCGCTGACTGAAAAGATAGGAAAAGGCGAAGGAGTCGGAGCAATACTTGCCAAAGGCACACAAGCTGCTGCAAAGCATTTCGGAAAAGGCGAAGAGTTCCTGGTAGTGGCATCGGGCATTGAGGAGCCTCAGCACGATTCACGGCTTGGCTACGGCCTTTCCAGGACATATAAGTATGATCCTACGCCTGGCAGGCACGTCAAAGGCGGAATCGGCATGGGAGTGCAAGTTCCTGCTGGCGGCATAGACTATTCATCAACCGGCCACCAGGACAAGCTGGGCGTTGCTGACACTGAGCTTACCAACAGCTCAGGCTACTGCCTCTTTGGCGGCATGTGCACCCCTCCCGGAGGATTGCTTGATCTGATAAACGCTGTGACAGGGTTTAACTATTCAAAAGCTGACTCTATTGATCTGGGCATGAGAATGTATAACATGCGAGCCCTGTTCAATGTCAGGGAAGGCTTGAGAAGAAAAGACTTCACGCTTTCGCCGCGCTTTACCGCAGCGCCTCCGCCAACTGAAGGCCCAATCGCCGGCAATGTTATCGATGTTGAAAAGCTTGCTGACAACTTCTTTAACGCTATTGGATGGGATGGCGATGGAGTCCCGCTAAGGCAGACTCTTGAGCACCTGGGCGGTTTCGATGAAGCAATCGCCGAGCTCTACCCGGCGCCGCAGTTCCCCGGAGCGCCCGGCGCATAACTGCAAAGAACGCAATTAACCACTCAACACTATAAGGGAAGACGTTCCCTAGGATATAAATAGCAAACTTCGAGCCTACCAGCCTAAGGCATAGCGCTATGGCTGCTGGCCAATGAGTTTTACGGGAAACTGTATTTCTTTCCATGATCGAGAAGAAGTTCATTGCTTAAGGGTTTTTTTAAGCGTGTGGGCTTCGCCCACACGCTTAATTTATGCAGCAGACAAGAGGTGAAACAATGAAAAACAAGAAGGCAATAACCACATTTTTGGTTCTTGCACTATCATTTCTCCTACTATTTGCAGGGTGCTCCAGCGCTCCAACCCAAAATAAAGAGGACGAAAAAGAAGAAGACGCGGATCAAAGCAGCCAAACACAGCAAGGCGAAGGCGAGGCAAGCCTGCCCAGCACAGAGTGGTCTATAATAGTGCAGGCAAACGGCCAGGAGATTGCCATTACTGCCGCTGAGTGCGCTTTGCTTACTGAGCACAGCGTTGAGATGACAATAACGAATAAAAATGGGGAGTCAACGACCAGCACATACACAGGCATTTTGCTAAAGGATGTTTTGGCGCTGGCAGGGGCCGAGCCGGCGCAAAGCGTTGAGGCAGTTGCAGCTGACGGATATTCATCAGAAATACCTGTTGAAGTTGCAATGGCAGATGACACGCTTATAAGCTACCTGCTTGATGGCGTGCCATACGAAGGAGGCCAGCCTATCAGGCTTAGCCCAAAAACCGGGTCCGGCAACCAATTTATTAAAGACCTGGAAAAGCTCGTGGTCAATTAGGCCGGCATGAACCCATACAAAAAGCGATTAGCGGCGTATGCCGTTTTAATTGCGTTGCTGTTTGGCCTGTGCGCTTGCACCAAAAAGAGCCTTGGCCTTAAAGCGGGCAAGTACACTGGCATTGGCACAGGCTATGGCGGGCAGGTGGAAATAAGCCTTACTGTCTCCGGCCACGGAGATATTTTCGGCTTTGAGGCTATTTCACATAACGAGACTGCAGAATATGCGGCTGAGGTTATTCAGCCAATGTTTGAAGCAATTGTTCAAATGCAGGCGCTTGGCATTGATGCGATATCCGGCGCAACAATAACATCCCAGGCTATTCTTGAAGCTGCAGCAGATGCTGTTGAACAAGCCGGCGGAGACCTGCAAAAGCTGGGCTACACTCCAAAAGAGGCTTCATCAAACGATGCGGTGATTGTCTTTTCGGGCTTGGGCCAGGGGGGCATAGAGCTTACCGGACACCAGCTGAGAACAGAATTCCCCATGCACGAAGTTACAGCCACCTCTGTGAGCTCTTCGGGCGAAACGAATGAGGTTAATGCAAAAGCTGCTCTCCTGGAGGAAGTGCTGAATTCTTTTGGCGTTTCGCAAAAAGACTTTATTTCGCTTTATGCCGAAGCAACAGATGGATACTCTGTAAGCATCCCGGACTCCATGATGCAGGATCGCGATATTTACATTGCATATGAGGTGAATGGCTCGCCCGAATGGCCCAGAACCATTATCCCTGATGAGCGGGCTGCATACTGGTGCAAGTTTCTCTCAAAAATTGAGCTGCTCGGCGCCAGCGAAACAGAGCGTGCGCAAGCATTGTCCTGCTATTTTCTTGAGGCCGTCGCTTTAGAGCCCGGCATCGCCAAAGAGCCCTATGACCATGGCGGCCAGGCTAATGAAGCTTTTAAGATCTCAAGCTTAATCAGCAAATATGCAGCTGATGAAGAATATAGCTTTATATACATTGATGCTTTCGATGGCTGGAAGAGATCAGAAAAGAAAGAGACTTTTGAGCAGCAATACATTGTGATCAGCGGAGAAGAAGAAATGCTGCCAATGTATGTTGGGCCTAACCTGCCTGAAGGCATGATGGTTAAGCGCATAGAGTCATTTCAGATAGGTCGGGCATCTTTTGCTAGCCTTGAAAATATTATTGAAAAAAATGGAGGCAATATAACAATAAATGATCTTGCAGGAAAACTTGGCATGCAGCAGGCTGATATGTATGCGCTAAGCCTGACAGGAGGCTCAAGAGCCAATGCATCAAGCGATGCTGTTTTAAGCATAACCGAAGCAGGCGTACACGCCTCAGGCATCAGCGGCGCAGTTGAAAGCTTTTCGGCAATTAAGCAACAATTATGAAATTTATAGGCCATGCCTGCTAAAGCTTCACAGAGCAATCCCCATGGGCAAATCCATGGGGGTTGCTTCGTGCATGCAGCGCCTGGCATCTATAAATTTTTTCATTTTCGTTATATAAGCCTTGCCGTGAAGCTTTGCTGTGATAGGCTGTAAGCAGCTCGTTGGGACGGCTTTATTGCTGTTAATGCCAACAATGCCATAGAATATGCCAAAGAGCTGCAAATATTTTGGCTTCATAGCGCGCACCTGTGAAAATCGGCTTAGGCATTGCATCGAATATACCGGCTGATGCTCCGAAAGCTGCATTGCTGCTAAATCCAAATATATATAGCGCCCTGGGGCTTTAATCAAGCTTGTCGGGCGCATGGGCGGGGAGAAACTTGATATTTCAGTCTAAGCGCAACAAAGTTACCCTGGATTCAGGGATAATATATAAGCACGCGCAATCAGAGGAAAAAGCCATTCTTGAGGCAGGAAAGCTGGAAATGCTCCGAAATGCAGGCCTTAGGGTGCCGAGAGTCATCAGCGTGCAAGATGCTTTGATCGCTATGGAGTTCATTGACGGCATTACATTGCCTGACTTTCTTGAGAGCGCAAGCGAGCCTCCCTTTCATCAGGCGCAGCTCATTGTTAATTGGCTTAAGCAGTTTTACGGCGCTGTTGGCCATGATCAGACAAGCGAAATCAGGGGTGATGTAAACGGCAGAAACTTTATTTTTTTTGAAGGCAGCGTATGGGGCATAGACTTTGAGCAAGAAGAATACGGCCCGATCGAAAAAGACATAGGCCGCCTTTGCGCGTTTGCAAGAACATACACAGGTATCCCTTACGGGGTGCTGGACAGCTTTGCGAGTGAAATAGAAAAGCAGGCTGTATATATCCTGCACGCTAAATTGGATGCAATCAAAGCTGAAGAAGCCCTTGAGTACGAAGCAATGAAAAAAAGGCGCCCGCCTAAGGCCCCTCCTGGACAGGAATAAGAACGGACACCGAATAAATCGCAAAAACAATCAGCGCTAAGCCATAGCGCAGCACAGGCAGCTCATTTACTCCGGTATATGTATGAACATGAATAAACCTCGCGCTAATGCAATAGCACAAATGCGCAGCCATTGAGCTTTGCGTCCCGTCTAACTCAGATACTATGCACAAAACAGCCCCTGCTGCAAAGGCAACAACAAATGCTTTTACAAATGCCTGCAAGGCATTTGTTGATGATGTGGTTTGGTGAGTATATGTAAGCGCTGCGATTATAGCCTTCCATACGGCATACAGAGCGGATGAGTGAAAAGCTCCGAGCCAGAAGCTTCCACTTGAGGCTTTAAATAGCCTTAGCGAAGCGCCTCTAAAAATCCCTTCTTCCCATATGCAGCATGCGATATCGCCTATTATCGAAACAAGATAAAAGCCTACTGAAAGCGTAGGCACAATTTTAAGAGTATTTTGAATATTTAACCGCAAACTCAGGCTTGGGTAATAGCCTGTAGCTTTATTAAGCAGCAATTCCAGGCAATAGCCTATTATCAGGCAAGCCGAGCTTATTGCAAACCACTTTATGCACGCTGCCCTCGAGCCTGAAAAGGAAGAGGCATAGCCGGGCGCCTGGGAAGCCAATATTACGGCAATAGAGCCAATTAGGGCGCCAGGGCACAAAAAAGAGCTGGCTTTGCCGGGCAGAAGCAGCAGAAACGTTTCTATTAGCGATGCGATTACTGCAATGAAATATATCGCGTATGCCAAGCGCGCTGGTTTTACAAGTTTTCGTTCCATATGACAATTATATCAAATAGTGTCGCATTTTGTTTAATTAAATTATTTATTTAAGAATTATTATCGATAACAGAGAGATGAATAAAGAATGTATGTATTTTCTGCAAAACTTAGCTTATATGTACCAAACACTAAATCGCTTAAGGACAAGAGAAGCGTAAGCAGGAGTGTCATTGAAAAGGCCCGCAATCGATTCAATGCCTCGATTTCCGAGGTTGGCACACTCGCTTCCATAAGGCAGCTAACATTGGGCATCAGTGTTGTGTCAGGCGAAGCGTCTCATGCGCAAAATTCGCTGGAAGAAATTATCAGATATATCGAAAAAACTGCTGATGCTGAAGTTGTGGGCGTTGAGCGATTCTAATTAGGCCTTTGGCTTTGCTGCTGATGCGGGCCGACGGCAGCAATGCGCCATATTTTTCAGCCTAGCGAATTTTTCCAGAAGTGCAAAGCGCTAAAAATGCCAAAAAATGAGCAGCACCCCTTACATATGGTTAGTAAGAGGCGACACTCTGTATAAGGAATTGAAGAGAATTATGAGTCTTGACTATTCGCAACTCATGATCAGATTATAATTTAATTATGTGATGAATATGTGATGAAATGCAACTTTTCGTTTTTTTATGCGAGAATATGCTACTTCCTGAAATGGTAGAAATAAGGGCAACTTTATATGTAAATAATTACAAATCAAGCAATATAAATACCATTTCTATGAATGCCGACCTTTTTTGATGCAGGCTTGCCAAATGAAAGCCTAATGCGCTATAATTGAACAGTGTTCAATAAATAAACTGCGTTCAGGAAATGAAATGTCTAAAGCCAGGCAGCAAAAGCATTCGCATGAAATCCGAAACCGAATATTGAAGGCAGCAGCCCGCATAATATCAGATGTGGGTGTGGAAGCGCTTTCTGTGAGGTCTATTGCCAGGGAAATGGATTATTCAGCTGGCATTATTTATCATTACTTTAGCAGCAAAGACGAGATAATCGAGAGCGTGCTAAGAGATCGCTACAATGAAATCATTCAAGCGATCACGCCTTCTGACACCGCCATGCCAGCAGATGAAGCAATTCAAACGTCGCTTACCAGCTATATTGAAAACGCGTTAAGAATGCCGTCTGAATACAACAGCATTATGCAAAGCGCTTCGCAAAAAGTGCTTGCTTTTACTTCCATTCTCGCAAAAGGCAGCCAAAAAATCAGGCCGGCCCTGGCGCACCTGGCAGCTGATATTGAGAAAGGCATAATAAGCGGCTTATTTCGGCCAATTGATGCTGAGCTCGCCGCTCAGGCAATAATAAGCGCTGTCTTTGGGCTGATAGCCAGGCTAAATATCGAAAAGGGCGTTACTGAGGAGCAAAAGGCGAGCTTGATAAACTGCCAGGTGGAATTAATTATAAGGGGGTTAAAAGCGTGAATACATTGGTGCTTTATGCCAGCAAACATGGTGCCACAGAGGCGATTGCAAAAGAAATAGCTTTACATTTGGATAATGCGCAAGTGTCGCAGCTAGGCAAAGGGGCCACGCCCGATTTGGGCTTGTTTGACAGCGTAATAATCGGCTCATCTTTATATGCAGGCTCTATACGCAAAGAAGCCAAATCTTTTATAAAGGAGCATTCAAGTGAGCTGTATTCAAAAAAGCTGGGCTTTTTCCTTTCGGGGCTCAATCAGCCACAGGCACAGCAGGCTTTTGAAGCCAATTTCCCGAAAGATGCTCTAAGCGCAGCAGTATCAACAGCTTTTTTAGGAGGGATTTTCGATCCCGGCAAATGCGGCATGCTTGAAAGAGCTATTATGAAAGCTGCTTCCAAACAGTCTTCATATACAAACACAATATCGAGCGAAAAGATCGAGGCCTTTGCAAAGGAGTTTATAATATGAAAAAGCCTCTTAAAACAATTCTGCTTGTTGCTGCCGCTGTTCTTTTAGCAGCTTTTGCACTAGCAACAAATGGGCTTTCTGCAGGAGCTAAAGTGCCAATCAACGGAATAGATTTGGCAGCCATGGACAACGGGGCATACATAGGCGAGTACAGCTATAAACGATGGGCAAATACACTGAGGGTGCATGTTGACAACGGCGCCATAACAGGCATTGAAATAATCAAGGACGTATTTGGGGCAAATATAACACATTGCTCTGATGAGACTTTCAGGCGCGTTATACAAGCCCAAGATACGCGCATTGACGCTGTTTCAGGGGCAACAGTAACGACAAAAGCGTATTTAAAGGCTATTGAAAATGCACTTCAGCCATAATCCCTTTTTTGAGCTGCGCCTGCATAAGCCCGCCTAAATGCAGGCGCATTGCTATAAAGCATTGCATAAGAAAGCAGCCCAGGAGCATGGCTGCAGCGTAAGCAGCGATGCCGAGTCATAAGCAGCACAAAGCTTATAAAACAGCAGCTTCTTTCTCAACATGGGCAACGTGAATCGCCATGCCTTTATAACAAAAGCAATCAGGCTTCACTCCCACTCTGCATACAGTCCGGCAATAACTTGCTCAATAGGGGCTTTTCTTATCTCAACATCCTTTACGCCATGGGCGTTTGAGAGCTGCTGCATTAAAGAATTTATCGGCAGCTTTTCAGCATCAAGCCCAAACACATATACATTGTTTTCCACGCTTACAAGCTCTGCCCCATCCAGGCAAAGAGAAAATCCGGCTTCCATTGCAACGGTCAGGCGCGTGGGGCTGCCTGTAATCGCCCGAAGGCCCTCAAAGCTGCCGTCATATGCAATCTTGCCATCTGAAAGCATGAGCACACGCTGCGCCATTTCCTCGAGATCGTCCATGTCATGGCTTGTGACAAATATCGTTGCAGCCTTCTCCTTGTTTATTAGCTTTAGAAAATCTATCATCTGGCGCTTTGCAACAATGTCAAGGCCTATTGTTGGCTCATCCAAAAGAATAACCTCCGGCGAGTGCAAGAGCATCATTGCAAGATCAGCTCTCATGCGCTGGCCGAGAGAGAGCTCTCTTGCGAAAGCGCCAAGCAGGCTTCCTATGCCGAGAAGCTCTGAAGCCATCTCCAGGTTTTGCTTGTATATATTGCTTGGAATATCCCAAACTGCTTTCTTCCACTCAAAGCTTTGCGATATTGGGTGGTCCCACCAAAGCTCTGTGCGGTTTGCAAGCAGTATGCCAAGCTTTCGCATTATTGCAATTCTGTCTTTTGCAGGGTTCATGCCAAGTATGCTTACACTGCCTTGTGTAGGCTGAAGCATGCCAGCCAGTATTTTCATTGTCGTGCTCTTGCCTGCCCCGTTTGGCCCTGCATACGCGGCAAACTCCCCTTTAGCGATGCTAAACGAAACATTGTCTAGCGCTTTTATTTCTTTCTTCTCCGGCCTTAACAGGCTGCTCAGCAAATTTTTTGAGCGCTGGCGCTGAATGAATATCTTGCTTGCGCCTTCTACGCTAACGGCGAAATCCGTGTGGGACATATCGGTTTGAGCCTTTCATGGTATAGTAGTTCATGGCCTTTTTGAACATATATCCCGCAGCATTTGAGAGAACAAAGGCTACTGCAACAGGGTAGTACGATGACAATCCCAGTGGCGGCTTTCCCAACAGGCACATGGATGGAAACCAGGATATAAGGCCATAGGGAAATACAGTCAATAGAGCAACTTGGATAATTGCTGGCATTCCCGAAAGCGGGAATGCGCTGAGCGGCCATGCATCGTCAATTGCTGTGCTTGAGATTTCCTCTGCTGCAACTGGCGCATAAAATGCCATTATTGCCGAAAGATAAGACATGCTTGCTATAATGGCCAATGAAGCTATTAGATATATAAGCAGTGAGAGCAGCCATAAAGATGTTATGCTCATGCCAATTCTATGTATGGATGCACTCATAAGCGCTATGCCAACAATGAAGTTGCCAAACCCGCTGAAAGGCGCAAAACCGGATGTAGCCAGTTGGGTTATTAAGGGCAGAGGCTGAATAAGCATGTGATCCAGCTGGCCTCGGCCGATAACCCTGCTTATTATAATGTTGTTTCCGGCTCCAAGCATGATGTAAAGGCTGTTTAGCAAAGATGAGTATGACATCATGAACAAAGCTTCATCAAAGCCCATGCTGCCTATGCTTCCAATTCGGCCGGCAATAAGAAGCACCGTAGAAATTGCTGCGATATTGTCAGCAATGTCAACAACCATGCAGATCAATGCATATTTGCTGTCACGCAGCAGCCATGCCAAATCCATCTTGGCTGACATATATAGCAGCCTGAGAAATTGCTTAAGCGATGTTTTAGCCTCCATAGCTGACAATTCCTTCTTGTGATTTTTTAAGCGCCAAAAGCGCAATTGGCCATATAATCAAATTCCATGCTATTTGCAGCATTATCGTTTGGGCTGTATCTGATGAGCCAACAAATATCGATAGAGTGGCTCCGCCCAAGCTGGCGAACGGCTGGAAGCGCATGTACTCGCCCATGCCAAATGGCAGCATCTTTATTGGCACAACACTTCCAGAGAGCAATGCTGCTATAGCTTGGCGAATGCGCCCTACAAGCCAATTCATATGCCCCAGCTTGATCGACAGGCATGAAAAAAGAGCGTCTACTGCAAAGCCCAGCGAAACGCATAAAATCAGGCTTACGAAAAAAAATGGCGAAGCAGGCTTTAAGCTTATGCCAAACAATGGCGCTGCCAGCGCCATTGGCAGCGAAAACAAAGCAAGCGATGCAGCCCACCCGCCTATCGTTTCGGCAACAAGCTGGCTGAGCAATGCAAGCGGCCGGGTATACAGCCTTAGCAATACGCCTTCTGACAGCCAGCCCGAAGCCTGTGTTTTAACAACAAGCATGTCTGAAAGAATTGCGCTGGCATATGTATAAGAAAGCATTTGGCTTATTCCTATTTCCAAGTCTGAGGCAGATTGCATAGCCGCTTTCCAAAGATTAATTAGCGCCAGCAGGGTTATACCCCGAATAAAAACCTCAGGCAAAAGGCTCAAGATGCCTTCGTTCATTTTGCTGCGCAGCGACATTAGCGCGCTCATCGAGTACTTATGTATTTTCATAAAAATTCCTTGCGCTTTCCAGGGGTTGGGCCCGGCTCTTTGCGATTGCCGGGCATAGCGCTATTGCGCTTTGAATGCTATTAAAAGCCTGTATGCTATCATCGCAGCTACGGTGCTTTAAAACCTTTTATGCTTCACTTGCCTATGCCAGCCAGAGCGCATTATTAATGTTAGCACAATTGGCAGCATTTATTGCGCGCCCGGCACAAGTTCCGGCTTTAGCAGCTAGGCGCTTTCCCCGTATTTAAATGCTTTATGCTCAATTAGGCTAAAGGCGATTTGGGGGGCTGTAAGCGCGCTTAGGCACCACGAATATTAAAGCGCTTATATTCCTTAACGCGCTAATTTTTACACGGTGCAGAATGTTCGAATAGGCAAGCAGCTGCTTGCCATGCCGCACTTGATCGCTGAGGCCTTCAGGCCGAAGTGCCGGCTTTGGCCGAAATGCTTGCTGCTTGTTCGCTATGTCCGCGGATGCCAGCTTGCAGCCTTTTGCAATGCTTAGTTCGATCCTCGCTGCCTCCCTTTTCCCTTGCCCTTTGAAAGAGAAAAACTATCTGCATAAAACCGCATAGCCCTTCGGCTTGCCGCCGCCAGGAAGCGCAACAAGCTGGGTGATGGTGCGGCCATCGCATTAACCCCAGTCTATGGTGGCTATGAGCAAATAGAATTGCAATACAACAAGCGCTATGAGCATCCTCTTCGGATAAAGCTCCCTACCCCTTGACAACGATGCTTTAAGGAGATAGGTATCATCTGTTAGGTCCAACAACTTGCGGGGAGAAATGGGATTTACTGTTGCACTAGTACTCCGACAATCTTAAATGCTGTATAAATCAGAGCACAATTGGGTACAGCCTCTTAAGCTTCTCTCTGGCATCGCCTGTTGTGAAATGCCAGCCAACACCCTTCTGGTTTGCGTTCTTGCTAGCCTCCCAAGCGGCAGGCTGCTCGTTTAGCGCCTCCATGCAAACAGATCGCTCTTTCAGGCACTGCTTGCTTAGCGCGCTTAGCTCGATCTCTGCTATGT
>WRIY01000003.1 GCA_009782515.1 Eubacteriaceae bacterium | reverse complement strand
GTTTTATGCTAAATTATACCATGTTTATGCAGAAAAGAAAAGAGAAACAGCGGCGGCGCGCTCCGCAGCCACTTTTTCGCACCGCTTTCGCGGTGAGCTCCGCGCTTGTGGAGAGCGCCAATGTTTCGAAACAAGCGCAATTCATCTCGCCGCTTAACGCCTTTGGCGTTAGAAACGGGAGAATTCTTGCGGATTGCGTTAAAAGCGCTTGGATCTATTCAGGAATAGACTTTGACTTAATCTCTTCAGAAAGCATTTGTGCAGCCTCCTGCGGTGAGTGTTGCCCTAAATCGCCTCTCTTCTTGGATCTTATTGAAACAGCTTCGCTTTCCATTTCCTTGCTGCCGATAACAATCATATACGGCGCCTTCGAAAGCTCAGCCTCCCTTATTTTATAGCCAAGCTTTTCGTTTCGGGTATCAAGCTCGCAGCGAATCCCCAGGCTTTCAAACTCCGCCATGGCCTTACGCGCATACTCTGCGTACTCTTCGCTGACTGTCATAAACACTGCTTGCACAGGCGCAAGCCATAGCGGGAATTCGCCTGCATAATGCTCTATGAGAATAGCAATAAAGCGCTCAATTGAGCCATACAAAACCCTATGCACAACGCATGGGCGGGCCTTCTCCCCATCAGGGCCAATATAAGTGCAGTCAAAAAGCTCAGGCATTTGGAAATCGAGCTGGACTGTGCCGCACTGCCATGTCCTGCCCAAGCTGTCACGAAGGTGGAAATCTATTTTGGGGCCGTAAAACGCGCCATCGCCTTCGTTTATTTTATAGTCAAGCCCGACATGATCGAGAGCTTGCCTCAGGCTCTCTGTTGCCTCTTCCCATTGCTCATCAGAACCCATAGAGCTTTCCGGCCTTGTTGAAAGCTCGACATGGTATGAAAAGCCGAAAAGAGAGTACACATCATCGATAAAGCCTATTATCGATGAAACTTCCTCAAGTATCTGGCTATGCGAAATGAAGATATGCGCATCGTCTTGGGTAAAGCACCTTACCCTCATCAGGCCATGCAGCGCGCCACTCTTTTCGTGCCTGTGCACCAGGCCCATTTCAGCATAGCGAAGCGGCAGATCCCTGTATGAGTGCAGCTTTCTTTTAAATAAAAGCATGGAGCCCGGACAGTTCATAGGCTTGATGGCAAACTCTTTTTCGTCTATTTCGGTAAAGTACATATTGTCCTTGTAATGATCCCAATGCCCGCTTCTTCTCCATAAATCGGCATCAAGGATTATAGGGGTGCGAACCTCTTCGTAGCCGCGCTTTTTGTGCTCTTCGCGCCAATAGGCTTCAAGCTCATTTCGTATGGCAAGCCCTTTTGGATGGAAGAATGGAAAGCCTGGAGCTTCGTCGTGAAGGCTGAAAAGGTCCATTTCCCTGCCCAATTTTCTATGGTCGCGCTTTCTTGCCTCCTCGAGCTGTCCTAAATGCTCTGCGAGGGCTTCTTTAGTCGGGAAGCTTATGCCATATATCCTTTGAAGCATCTTGTTTGACTCATCGCCCCGCCAATACGCCCCTGCTATACTGGTCAGCTTAAATGCCTTTATAGCTGAAAAGCTTAAAAGATGGGGCCCTGCGCACAGATCAGTAAACTCGCCCTGGGAGTAAAAGCTTATAGCCTCATCATGTGCAATGTCTGAAATCAGCTCCACTTTATAAGGCTCCCCAAGCTCTTGCATCTTTTTTAGCGCCTCATCCCTGCTAAGGAAAAAGCGCTCGATCCTGGGGTTTTCCCTGATGATCTTTTTCATTTCAGCTTCTATTTCGTCCAGGCTTTCGGGCGTTAGCTGCTCACTAATGTCAAAATCATAGTAAAAACCGCTGGCAATCGCAGGGCCGATAGCCAGCTTTGCATCCGGGTAAAGCCTTTTTACAGCCTGTGCCATGAGATGGGAGGTAGTGTGCCAAAATGCCATAGCCCCGCCCTCATCGCCAAAGGAGAGAAATCTGGCTTGGCTTGCATTATTTGGCGCATCGCGAAGATCAAGTATTTCGCTGCCGGATTCTACCGAGGCAAACGACCTTGCTTGCGATGCATCAAGGCCCAGCGCTATATCAAAGTAGCTTGAGCCTTCTTCGTATTCAACTTCTTGTCCTGAAATATCTATAATTGCCATAAAGCAATCCTCCAAAAAAAATATTCCCTTAAAAAAAGGGACGATTTTAAGCGCGGTTCCACCCAACTTAACCTTGCGGCTCTCTTGAGGGCGTTAACGCTGCCAAGCGCGCAAGCTTAATCGCTGCGTGTTCCAAAGTGGTTTTTTTAACGGCCGGCATAAGGCATTTACAGCATACAGCCTCTCTCTTTGATGCACTTGCCTGTTAAAACGTCTTTATCATTACATCATTATTTATAGCATTATAGCATGATTAGGGCAAAATGCTACAAGATCGCATCAACAAATTTTACTGCGTCAAAAGGCTCCAGATCGGTAAGCCCTTCTCCAGTCCCAACAAACCAGACAGGGGCATTTGCATTCAGTGCTATTGGAATTAATATCCCGCCTTTAGCTGAGCTGTCAGTTTTTGTAAGAATTATTCCGGACAATTCCTGCGCCTCAGCAAAGCTTTCCAGCTGCGACATAGTGTTTTGCCCACTCATGGCATCCAGCACAAGCAGGGAGTAAAGGCTATAGCCCTCTTTGTTTCTGTTTAGGACCCTGTATATTTTTTCAAGCTCGCTGATGAGGTTCTTTTTATTGTGCAGCCTTCCTGCTGTATCGCATATAAGAAGATCGCTGTTTCGGGCCTTGGCGGCTGTAACAGCGTCAAAAACGATGCCTGCGGCATCTTGGCCGGACTGGCTTGAAATAATCGGCACGCCTACCCTCTCAGCCCATATTTGGAGCTGCTCGCTGGCGGCGGCCCGAAAAGTGTCTGCGGCTGCCAGCAGAACGCTTTTGCCCATTTCCTTGTAATGGTATGCAAGCTTTGCAATGCTGGTAGTCTTTCCTACGCCATTGACGCCTGAAACAAGGATTATTGCAGGAAAGCTTACTTCTACAGGCCGTGCTGCATTCGCAAGCATGCCAAGAACGCTTTGCTTGACAGCATCTTTGACTGACTGCTCATCCCCTTTTGAGCTGCGGCTAAGCGTATGCTTTGCATCTTCAATTATAGATTCTGCCAGAGCAAACGGCACATCAGCAATAACCAGCGATTCTATAAGCTCTTCGTAAAGATCCTCATCGATTTTTCCTGTAAAAGCTTCCTTTATTCTGTCTGAAAGCGCTTTCTTTGTCTTTAAGAACCCTGGGACCCATTTATCGCGCATTCTGGCACCTCTCTTAAGCAATAGTATTTTTTAGCTGCTTGTTGCGCGCTGCTCCAGTAACAATACCTTTGCGGGCGCCTAAAGTCAACATGCTGAAAGAAATACAGCATGCCTGCAGCGCTAAATCAGGCAAAGCCTATTGCCTCAAGATCTGCAAGGCTCATAGAAACAACCATGCTTGTCCCGTTAAGATCCATGCCAGCGCCATATAAGGCGTCCACAGCCTGCATCGTCTTTCGCTTATGGGTTATCACAACAAATTGGTTTTCATCTGAAATTTCCCTTAAGTAAGCTGAAAACCTGGCTACATTTGTTTCGTCAAGCGCAGCGTCTATCTCGTCCAGAATGCAAAAGGGCGAAGGCTTCAAGCGCAGGATTGCCATGAGCAGCGCGATTGAGCAAAGGGCCTTTTCGCCTCCGGACAAAAGGGCTATTGACTTTGGCTTAGTGTTTGGAGGGGATGCGATAATGTCAACCCCGCTGTTTTCGAGATCATGCGGATCAGTGAGCTCAAGGCTTGCACTTCCCCCCTGGAACAGCGATGTGAATGTTTTAGCAAATTCGTCCTGTATTTTGGCAAATGACTCGGCAAAGCGCTTGGCCATGTTTTTTGCCACATCGCTAATGAGCAATGTAAGCTCAGACATGGATTTCTCGATATCGTCCCGTTGGGCAATAAGCCCGCTCAGCCTTTCATTCAGCTCAGAGAGCTCCTCAGGAGCGTTTGGGTTAATCGAGCCCAGCCTGGCTATCGATGCCTTTATGCTGTCTATTTTGCCCTTTTCCTCTTCCAGGCTGCCGCTTGTGCTATAGGATGCAGCAACGGCATATGTTACCGAATATTGCTCTATCATTGAAAGCTTGAGGGTTCTTGCTTCTTGTGCGTTCTGTGCCAAATCGCTTTCAAGCCTATACGCTTTTTCGAGGGCGCCAGCTTCCTGCTTAGCCAGCTCAAGCAATTTTTCATTGGCATCCATGTAAGCTTGGTATGCTTGCTGCCGGCTGCCGGAAGCTTTGCCGCTGGCTTCAGTCAAGCTGTCTTTTGAGGCCTCATGCATGCTTTGCATCTGCTTTGCATGCTCGATGTCGTCATTTATGCTGCTTAAGCTTTCGATTGCTGCTTTTACGCGCTCCCGCTTGCTTTTCAGGGCATTTTCAACCGAAGCAGCTGAAGAATTGCAATATGCCACCCTCTCTTTATAGCGCTCAAGCTCCTCAGAGGCTTTAACATAAGCTATTTCTGCTTCGCTTGCGCGAAACGAAAGGGTTTGGCTTGTATATAATTCCGGCATTGAGCCTACCAGGGCTTCGTCTTGTGCAGCCATGCGCTCTATCTCGCTTCTTCGCGACTGGTTTTGGGCGAGCTGGCTTAAAGCTTTGCCAGCCTCTAAATTAATCGCTTCATATGCACTAAATGCGCTTTGGTGCCGGGCCAGCTTTTCAGTGTAAGCTTCAAGTGCAAGCTCAGCGCCATTTTCAAGATCTGCTATGCTGGATGCTGCCCTCTGCCTTTCAAGCTCAAGCTGCTCCAACGCAGCTGCTGCCTCTTTTTCGCGCTCCCTTGCCAATGCAAGCTCACGCGCTCTGCTCATGCCTGCCGACGCCGAGCTGCTGCCTCCTGTTATTGCGCCTCCCTGCAAAACGACGCTTCCGTCAAGCGAGACAACTTTAAATCTGTAGCCAAGCATGCCGGCGATGTCAAGAGCGCTTTTAAGAGTGTCTGCAACTGCAGTTCTCCCTAGCAGAAAGCTTGCTGCGCTTTCATGCTCGGTTTTGTAGAGGGCAAGGCTGGCTGCATTTCCGATAAAGCCTTTATGGGATATATTAAAATGCTCTGTGTGGGCACTAATTATATCCAGGGGAAGAAATGTTGCCCTGCCCCATTGGGCAGACTTCATTTTTTCAATAATAAGCGAAGCACCCTCTTTGCTTTCGCACACGAGGTAGTTGTAAGTTGCGCCAAGCGCAGCCGAGACAGCCAGGCTATAGCCGTCCTTGGGCTCAATCAAGTCCCCGGCGGCGCCATGTATTATTCCCTTTAGGGAGGGTTCAGACTCAGCGTACTGTATTACCCTGTTAAGCGGCCTTGAAAGTATGGCCCTAACGCTTGCTGCTGCAGACTCGTGCGCTGCTTTTGCTGATATTGCCTTTTGCATGGCGGCATCAGCGCGGTTTTTCGCATCAGCTGCTTTGTATCTTGCCAGATTAAGCGATTTTTTCGCTGCCTCAAGCTCTGCTTCAGCTTCTGCGATGCTGCTTTGGCCAGGTTTTGCCGCTGCTGCTTCAAGCAGCTCTTTTTCTTCATTAAGCCTGCTTAAGACATACCTGTACCCTTCAAGCCTGCCTTTGGCCTCTTGGGCTGCTTCCCACTTGGCTATAGACGGCTGGCTTTCTGATGAGCTTAGCCATGCGCTCTCAGCATCGCTGGCCCTTTTTTGCGCGTTGGCAAGATCAACAGCTGCTGCCTTGCTTTCTGATAAAGCTGCCTTGAGGCTTGACTCATACTCTTCTGCTTCGCTTTCCAGCTCTGAGACCGAAATTTTAAGCGCAAGCTCCTTTTCCTGAAGCGATCGAAGCGCATTTCTGGCTTCTTCATAATGGCTTATTGCTTCGATGCGGCTGCTCTCAGCCAGCGCTGCATCGCCTTCAAAATGCTCCATTGCGCTCTTTTGGCTTTCCAGGCGGCCTTCGTAGTATTCCTTCTGGCTTTGTATCGCCCTTATGCTCGTGTCAATAGCATCTTTATTGTGGCTTATTTGCTCCCTGTGCTCAGTGAGCTCATCAATTCTCCTGACGAAAACGCTGATCTCAAGATCCTTTAGCTCGCTTCGCAGGCCGAGGTAGGATTGCGCCTTTTCTGCTTGGCGCTTTAGGGAAGGCAGGCGGCTGTTAAGCTCAGATATAATGTCATCAATCCTGTAAAGATTGGCTTGGGCAAGCCCAAGCTTTTTTTCAGATTCAGCTTTGCGCATTTTATAGCGCACAATTCCAACAGCTTCTTCAATTAAAAGCCTTCTTTCTGCTGCTGAAGCTGTAGCCAGCTCTTCGATCTTGCCCTGGCCTATTATCGAGTAGCCTTCGCGGGCTAAGCCTGTGTCATAAAAAAGCTCTGACACATCCCTTAGGCGGGCTTCTGCTCCATTAATAAAGTACTCGCTTTCCCCTGAGCGGTATATCCTGCGCGAGATCTTGACTTCAGCAAAATCCACAGGCAGAACCCTGTTTTCGTTATCAAAAAAAAGGCTCACTTGAGCGTAGCCAAGAGGCTTCATCTCAGAGCTGCCTGCAAAGATTACATCCTCCATCTTTGAAGCCCGCAGAGCTGTGGGCCTTTGCTCGCCCAAAGCCCATCTTATAGCGTCAACAAAGTTGCTTTTGCCGCTGCCATTAGGCCCGACAATAGCTGTTATGGGATATAAAAAAGATATTGTGCAAAGGTTTGCAAACGATTTAAAGCCGAAAATTTCTACTTTCTTTAGAATCACAGCGCACCAGCGCTTTCTTTTTCATATTTATTCAGTCAATAACCTTAAGCTCGCGAAGCGCAAGCTCAGCAGCATTTTGTTCGCTATGCTTTCGGTTGTGCCCGAAAGCTTCGCCAAACGCGCGGTTGCCCAGCACTGCGCGAGAGTAAAAGATCTGCTCATGCTCCGGCCCTTCGATCCTTACAAGCTCGTACTCAAGCTCGCCTGCATCAAGGGCTTGCGCATACTCTTGCAGCGTAGTTTTGTAGTCATAGGTTAGCGATCCGTCTGAAGCTTGGGATATGATGTCTGATAAAGAGTATATTATGAATTCTTCTGCTGCATCAAATCCGCCATCCAGGAAGATTGCGCCGATGACGCTTTCGAATGAGTCTGCTAAAATGTTCTTCTTGCTGCGGCCGCCGTTAAGCTCTTCGCCTTTTCCAAGTATTAAAAAATCAGAAAGCGAGATTCCATTTGCGCCAATGTATAATGAGTCGGCGCACACTATCATTGAGCGGATTTTTGACAAAGACCCCTCGTTAAGATCAGGATGGGCTTCATAAATGTTTGCGCTGATAGCCAGCTGCAATACTGCATCCCCTAAGAACTCAAGCCTTTGGTTGCTTTCAGCTTTTGTCTCGTTGACAGCTGAAGGGTGGGTTAAAGCTTTTCTTAGCAGATCGCTGTCCTTAAAGTGATAGCGAAGGAGCTCTTCCAATTCACTAAAATCAGGTTTACTATTCAATGCCCTTCGAAATACCTCACAACATCCTTGACTTGCTTAATCGAGCCAAGCTCTTCGTCTGTTATTTCCTTGTTAAACTCTTCTTCGAACGTATTGACAAGCTCCATAACATCAATAGAGTCAGCTTCAAGATCCTCGGCGAAATATGTCTCAAGCTGGATTTTGTCAGGATCAACTTGAAACTGGGCTACGATGATCTCTTTTATTTTTTCATATACCATTAGCGCTTTGCTATGCCGGCTAATGCCTGTAGCATATACCTCTTTTCATAAAAAGCTGGTTTGCCATGAACTTATTTTTGCTTATATAATTTCTGCCTTTATTTTTTCAAGCGCATTGTTGCCCAAAAAGCTTGAAGCCTGGCGTATAGCGTTTGATATCGCTTGCGCGCGGCTGGAGCCATGGGCTTTTATCAGGCAGCCTTCTATTCCCAGGAATGGCGCCCCGCCAACTGATGTAGGGTCAAGCGAGGATCTTGCCTGCTCAAAAATGGCTTCGGCCCCGCTATTGCCAGTTGCAGCAATTGCCGGATAAAGAGCTGACATAGAATGCGCCATAGCGCCTTCTATCGTCTTTAGCACTATATTTCCGGTAAAGCCGTCGCTAACTGCAATATCACAGCTCGTTGGCTCAAACAGGCTTGTAGGCTCGATATTTCCGGCAAAGCTTGGGCCCAGCTGCTTTAGCTCGGCAAAGCATTGCTTGGTAAATGCGCTGCCTTTTGTATCTTCCGTGCCGATGCTCATTAGCCCGACGCTTGGGCTGGCGATGCCGAAAAGCGACTGCATATAGATTATGCCCATTTTTGCAAATTGTACAAGGTATTCGGGCTTGCAGTCGGCATTTGCGCCTATGTCCAGGAGCATCACAGGCTTTTTTATCGGCAAAACCGTAGCCAAAGCAGCCCTTTGCACTCCGGGAATTCGCTTGATATACATAAGGCCTGCTGCCAGCAGGGCTCCTGTTGAGCCTGCTGAGACAAAAGCCGAGCCTTCATTTTCCCGGGCAAGCTGGCACCCAATGACTATGCTTGAATCTTTCTTTCTTCTTACCGCTGCTGCAGGGTCCTCATCCATTTCAATAGACTCGCTGCAGCTGACAACCTCAAACAAGCCTTCTGCCCCAAGCTTTTTAAGCTCCTGGCTGATTGCCTCAGCTTTTCCGATAAGGGCAATTGGCTCGCTCACCATGCTTAATGCCAGGAGTGCTCCACTGGCTATCTCAGATGGTGCGTGATCGCCTCCCATTGCATCAACGTATATTGGCATGCTGCTTTCCTATACAATTTTAAATATATCAACATAGAAGAAAAGGCTGCCATGGCAGCCCTCGAATAATCAGTTGTTAGCTGTCTCTATTACTTTCCTGCCATTATAAGTTCCGCATGCCAAGCATACGCGGTGTGGCTGTTTCACAGCTCCGCATTCAGGGCATATCGAAATGGCTGGCATGCTAAGCTTATAGTTAGCCCGCCTTTTATCCCTGCGGGATTTTGATTGTTTTCTTTTTGGCACAGCCATAGTCGTTACCTCCAGAAGCATGCTTGCATATGCTTGAAGCTGCTCCATTAGTTTATGCTAAAATATTATATATAACTGCACCTGGTGTGTCAAGTGAAAATTGAATAAGCCAGCAATTATGCATTAGAAGCTTATTTTTTTAGCATATATTGTTTAATATTGCTGCAAGCGCCAACTGCTAAAAATCTGCTATTTTTTTGCTGCCAGCACTATTTCTTCTGTATCCTGGGCAATCATCAGCTCTTCATTTGTTGGTATTACAAGCACTCTGCATGAAGCATCCGGCATAGAAATGTCTATAGCCTCGCCCCTAATAAGATTTTTCTGTGCATCAATGCTCACGCCAAGGAATTCCAGACCCTTTAGGATTGCTTCTCTTCCTGTTGATGAGTTTTCGCCTATTCCTGCTGTAAACACTATTGCATCCAGCCCGCCGAGCGCTGCGGCATATGATCCGATTGAAAGGCGCACTCTGTAGAAGAAAATATCCAAAGCAAGCCTTGCACGCTCATTGCCTTCATTTGCAGCTGACTCTATGTCGCGGAAGTCATTTGAAAACCCGCTTATTCCCAGAGCTCCGGATTTTTTGTTAAGCATTGAGTCGATTTCGTCGATGCTCATGTTTGCGTTGTCATGCAGGAATTTTACTATCGCCGGATCTATTGAGCCTGAGCGTGTCCCCATGGCCAGCCCTTCCAGCGGCGTCAGCCCCATTGTTGTATCCATGCTCTTTCCGTCCAGCACGGCAGCGCAGCTTGATCCGTTCCCCAAATGGCATGTGACAATCTTGCTATGGGCCGGATTGCCAAGCATTTCGATTGCTTTTGCTGTGATAAAGCGATGGCTTGTGCCGTGAAAGCCATATTTTCTTATTTTGTACTCTTCATATAGCTCATAAGGGATAGGGTATACATAAGCATACTCTGGCATGCTTTGGTGAAAAGCTGTATCAAAGCATGCAACCTGGGGAGTATTCGGCATTAGCTTTGTTGCTTCCTGTATGCCTGTCAGGTTAGCAGGGTTGTGCAAAGGGCCTAAGGGAATGAAGCTTTTGATAGCATCAATTACGCTCTCGTCAATAAGCGCGCTCTCCACAAACTTATTTCCGCCATGCACTACACGGTGCCCGACAGCATCTATCTCATTAATTGATGATATTACGCCGTGCGTAGGATCGGTTAAATACTGTACAGCCAGGCTGAATGCGCTTGCATGGTCAGGGATGGGCAGCTCAAGCTTTATCGTGTCTTTGCCTTCCGGCTCAAACCTAAACGCGCTCGGCTCAATGCCTATTCTGTCAGCAAGGCCGGTTGCCAGAGCTTTTTGCTCGTGCATGTCGAATAACTGGAATTTCAGGGATGAGCTTCCGCAGTTAACGATAAATACAATCATTGATTTGATATGCGCCTTATTATTGGATTGTCGGCGCGCCTTTCTATATATTTCTTATAGCTTGCATAAATAATGCAGTTGCCTATAGATTATAGCGCAAATCCTTGCCTTTAGCGCAATAAATCGCTCTAGCTGAGGCTAAGCGAGCTGGTTGCTATGCTTTCGATAAACTCTTTGTCATGCTCAACGACAAGCATTGCCGGCTCAGCGGCCAGTATGGCGTTTTCGATTTGTATGCGGGTGTATATGTCAAGGTAGTTCAGGGGCTCATCCCATATATAAAGATGCGCAGAAGTTGAGAGGCTTGCAGCAATGAGCGCCTTTTTCTTCTCTCCCTCGCTTAAGCCCTCAAGCTCTATTGCAAGGCTCAAGTTATTTACGCCAAGCTTATCAAGGTTTGTAAGAAAAACCGTCAGATCAATTGCTTGAGCAGCAGCCCACTCTGAAAGCGTGCCTTTCAAATGCGAAGTGCCCTGGGGCACATACGATATTTTCAAGTTTTTAGCAATGCTTATCCGGCCTTCGCTTGGTTGCAGTATGCCGCAGGCAAGTTTTAGAATTGTAGATTTTCCAGAGCCGTTGCTGCCAATAACGGCTAATCTTTCGTCGCGCCTGATTTCAAATGAAGTTTTTTGCACGCCTGCAGTGCCGCTGTAATTCATGCCCGCCTCATTGGCGCTAATAAGCAGATCAGAGTGAAAGCGCAGCGGAAACATGAGCAGCGATTGGTTTTGCTCTACATCCTTAAGCAGGCTTTCCTTTTGCGCTATCGCGTTTGCCTGCCTCTTTTGGACAACTTTGGACCTTTTCATCATCTTTGCGGATTTATGCCCGACATAGCCTCTGTCCAGACCGGATCCATAGCGCCTGCTTTCAACAACCCCTGCCCAGCCGGCTGTTTGCCTTGATGCTGCCTCCAGCCGCTTTATTTCCGACTTAAGCGCTTTGTTTAGCGCTATGTCGTAATTGTCCATATTCTCCCGGTTCTGCTGCCATGAGCCAAAGTTTCCCTTTTGCAGCTCAATAGTGGTTTTGTTGATAGACAGTATATGATCAACCGAGCTGTCCAGCAGGCTTCTGTCATGCGATGCAAGAATAAAGCCCTCTTTCGATGCAAGGTATTTGCCTACATGCTCCCTGGACTGCAAATCGAGGTGGTTGGTCGGCTCATCGATTAGCATAAAGCTCCCGCTTTTCAAAAAAAGGGCGCATAGCAGCGCTTTTGCCTGCTCTCCCAAGCTAAGTGAGCTGTAAGGGTTCTCAAGCGCGCTGCCCCTCAGGCCTATTAGGCTAAACTCCCATATAAGCTCCCATTCCTCAGCTTCGCAGCCTGAGCGCCTTAGGGCATCCAGGCAGCTGAGGCTTAATGCTTCATTATCAACAGGATATGGAAAGTACTCAAATGATGCATTCCCTGTTATGCTCCCGCCATAGCCTTCAAGCTCTCCTGAGAGAATTTTTAATAGAGTTGTCTTGCCCCTGCCGTTTCGCCCTATAAGTCCGAGCTTCCAGGATGTATCGAAAGAAAAGCTTGCTTTCGAAAAAACAGGATCGCTTCGGCCCGGATATGCAAAAGATAAATTGTTGACTGCTATTTGCATGTTTCACCTTACTTTTATTTTCAGCGCAGTTGCTAAGTGCAAGCCTGCCTGTACCGACTGGCAGGCTTAGAGCGCATTTCGCTGTAAGCTTGCCTTATTATGCGCTGCAGCTATTTTCCAACAAGCAAGCATATTGCTATCTGAATGTCTTCCTTCATTATTAATAGAAAATGAATATGCCAGACTGCCAAGGCAGAATTTGAATATTTGGCAGCATCATTCGTTTGAACGCAATTGCCATTAGCCCGTTATTGCCTGATATGGCTTTTTATATATAAGATAGCATAATTTTATATAAGCAAAAACGATTATTTCCAAATGGCGTGCTTGGCGCTTTCTGCTTTCACATGCGCTATTAGCTGAGTTTCCCGTTTTATAACCTGTATGGGATTGTAGAATATTCAAAAAATATAGTTTCTTGTCTCAAAAAATTACAAATATTGGATGAATAATTGGGTGAAAATACAATCGAAATGAAATATTGAACGCAATTTTCGACAAATATTTTATGTCTAATAAAAGATAATCATTTTGAAATACAAAATTTAATAAAGTTTTATTTCATTCGATGTCTAAAAAGCACCAAAAAAATTAAGGAGGCCAATAATATGGCGACAGCCCAAGAACGGGAGCCATTGTCGAATTCGAACTTATGGAAGTATTCTTCATATGGCGCAATGAATGTTCTGGCGATGGCAACGCTTCAATACCAGACATTATTTAACACCAATGTACTTATGCTTACCCCCACATCGCTGGCTACAATCTTGCTAGTAGCTAGAATAATCGACTTTTTCGTAACTTTTATGGTAGGCAGCATAATCGAGAATGCAAAGTTCAAGTCTGGCAAGTACATTCCATGGCTAGGCGTGCCAAGGTACTTTATTTATGCAGGCGTCGTTTTAACATTCTTCCCGCTGGAAATACCTTTCTTTGTAAGATCTCTCGTAATTATAGTAGCATACTTATTAACAAATACGCTGCTTAGCTTTGTAAGCACAACCCAATACGCGGTGCTTGCATTCCTGGCAGGCCCATCCCTCGAAGACAGAAACAAGCTTGTCCTCACAGGCTACAGGGTCACAACAATTGTTCAAGTGTTTTCATCGCTGACAACTGTGCGCGTGCGCAACTGGCTCTTAGGCATCCTGGAGCCACGGAATGCATACATAACAATGGCTGCAGTTTATGGATCTTTATACCTTATTTCTATTGGAATCCTGCAAAGCTTGGCCAAACAGTATGACGGGCCGCATATGCGCACCGGCGCTGCTACACAGACAAACCAGATAAAAGTTGCTGACATGATTAAAGCCATTGGCGCAAATGACCAGCTTCTTATATACTTGCTCTCAGCTGTGTTTGCGTTTATCGGAATGATGTCACCAATGTCAATTTCGGTTTACTACTACCTATACATCCAAAACGACCCAACGCTTGTTATGCAGGCAAATGTTATGCTTATAAGCACCTTATGGAACTTGGTTTCATCAACATTTGGACCTAGGGTAGGAACCTCGCTCGGCAGAAAGAAAGCCCGCATCGCAGGAACAGGCGTTGCATGCGTTGCCCAGCTGCTCATAGCATTCTTTGGCCATACAAGCATTTATGCCTTTATCGCCTTTACATGCTTAAACGGCTTTGCGATGTCGCTTTATACAGGATTCTCTGCAAGCTATATCATTGACGTTGGCAACTATGGCTACTGGAAGACAAAAGTTGACAACAGAACAGTTACAAACTCTCTTGTTAACATCCCAATGAAGATATCAACCTTCATCGGCGGATCCATTGGCTTGTACGGCCTTGACATGATTGGCTTCTCTCCAAACATGGAAGTAACAACTGAATTCACGCGCAAGTATATGCTCCTGCTGGGCGGCCTGCCTGCAGTATGCTTTGCGATTACAGCTATAATGACAGCGCTGCTCTACAAGATAGACGATGCTGAAGCTAAGCTTTATCTTGACGAGAACATTGCTTACGACAAGGCGAAAGCTGAAGCCGCTGTTTAACAGAACCCCAAAAAGAGCTGCCAAGAGCTGGCAGCCCTTTTTTATTGCCCGCTATAATGCCTTACACGATATAGCGCTTATCCATCTGAGCATGGCTGGCAATGAAATTCCAAACGATGTCGCTGTCGTGGCGAATAAGGCCTTCGTTTGTCACTGTTGCTGTATCAATCCCATGCCATTCGTAAGAATTTTGCATGCTTGCTTCTATCTTTGCTCTCACTGGCGCAGCATGATCAAGCCTGTATCGTTCAAGTGCAGATTCATGTATGCTGCTGCTGGAATATATAATGTGCTCTGCCAGCTTGCCACAGTGCTTCTCAAACGCCTTTACATGATCAGACATGCTATAGCCATCGGTTTCGCCAGGCTGGGTCATGATATTCATTATCCAATATTTCATAGCAGAGCTTTCACTGATTGCATCGCACATCCCTTGCACAAGGAAGTTGGGAATAATGGATGTATAAAGGCTTCCCGGGCATATAACGATTATATCGGCATTTGCTATTGCCTCCTGGCAGCCGGCATAAATCTCTGCATTGCTGGGGCTAAGCTCCACTTTTATTATTCGCGCTCCAGTCATTTCGCAATGGATAGGTATAAGGGACTCTCCCATCACTACGCTCCCATCTGAGACGTATGCTTTTAGTGCCACATTTGCTGTGGTGACCGGCAGGACCCTTCCCTTTATAGCCAGCACCTCGCTTACCTTTTCCACTGCCAAAGGAAAGTTGCCGGTAAGCTTGTTCATTGCTGCCAGCATAATATTGCCAAAGCTATGTTTATGAAAGCTTTTCTCGCTAAATCGCATATCCATAAGGGATGCCATGATGCTTTCATCATCAGCCAAGGCAACAATGCAGCTGCGAATGTCGCCTGGAGCTACCATATCAAAAGAGTCGCGAATTGATCCTGAGCTTCCTCCATCATCTGCGACGGTTACGATTGATGTTATGTTGTGTGTATATTTCTTTAGTGTGCGCAAAAAGACAGAGCTCCCTGTTCCTCCGCCTATTAATACGATATTCTTGCCTTCAAGCGCTTCAGTTCCCATGATTGTCTGCCCCTATGTCTCTGTGGTCAATAATTACTAGATAGCCGCTTTCTTTGAGGCGTTTCGCAATTTCTTCGGCTAATGCTGGCGAGCGGTGAAAGCCTCCAGAGCAGCCTATGCCTATTACCAATTGTTTTTTTCCTTCTTGTTTATAGCCATCAACAAGATACATTATTAGTTCTTCAAAACGAGAGACAAAGCCTTCTGCCATCTCAGATGCAAGGACATAATCGCTTACATCGCTGTCAAGGCCGCTTCTCTCGCGCATGTCTTCGATATAGTACGGATTTGGCAGGAAACGCACATCCATAATGATATCGCCGTCTTTAAGTATCCCATACTTAAACCCAAAGCTTGTTATTATCAGAGTCAGCTCGCCTGCCTGCTCATTCGCGCTAAACAGCTTTATCAGCTTCTCGCGAAGCATATCGTCTGTTGTGCGCGATGTGTCAATTATATAGCTTGATATTTCCCTTAGAGGCTTGAGCATGCCCCGCTCCCGCTTGATTGTCTCCTCAATGCGCTCTTCGCCAGCGATCAAATGGCGCCTTCGCTGAAGCTTGTAGCGCTGAATAAGGATTTCATCATCGGCATCCATAAAGACAATGTCGCAGTTGCCTAAACTTTTTAGATATAATAGCATATCGTCAAGATGGCTAAAAAATACCTCTCCTCTTGCGTCAACTACAATTGCAATTTTTTGGATAGAGGGGTTTGAGCTGTTAACGATATCTATAAAGTGCTGAATCAAGTTTGGCGGCAAGTTGTCTATGCAGTAATAGCCCAGATCTTGCAGGACGCGCAAAGCGATGCTCTTTCCACTGGCAAGCATGCCAGTTAGTATAAGAACTTTCATTGTTTAGCGCGTGTTGTTCCTGTGTTTTTTACTCAAACAGCAGGTGGGGATGCACGCTCCTCCGTTTTTTCGTATAACAATAATTTAGCATATTTACCCTGCAATATGAAACAATACTGCTTACGTAAAGCATTATATTGCAGGCGCGGGCACAAATATATAAGGCCTTTGCAGCAGCCGGATCATTGTTATTTGTGGCTGGCAATGCCATTGATTGCGCCAAATTTTTGAATATGCAAGGCATGCTGCGCGCCTCACTAAATAGATTATGCGCTTAGGCAGAAAAAAAGGCTGCAAGCTTATAGCGCGCGCAATTGCCAGATTAAAATTCATAGCGTGCCTCATGCTTTATCATATTCAGGAGGAGTTCTAAGCTAATAAACAATGGTATAATAAGGGGAACTGAAGCCAGAAACAAATGCGAAGCTTAGCAATAAGCATCGGCCATAGCCGGCAAAACAGCAGGCAGCACAGCATAATTGCTGCACTGGTGAAAATGCGGCAAACATCAGCTTTGGCCTTTGTGTATTGGCATCGATGTTTTGCATGGCTTATGCATTTTGCATGCATGCGTTTTAGCAGGCAATAAGCCTGAGTGAAGCTGCGCTTGCATTAAAAATGCAAACAATAACTAAAGCATTATACGGTATGGAGGATAGCCTCTTGGCATATAGTTGGCAAAGAAAGGCAGTTTGTGCAGTTTTATTGGCTCTTTTAACGCTCATCGCTTCTTGCTCTTCATTTGACAGGGAAGAAACAAAGCTTCCTGATATCGCGTTTAAGCGCCCAAACAGCTGGTATTCGATTCGCGAGCCGGACTCATATATCTTTTATTCAGATAATAATGAGCTTAAGGCTTCTGTTTCTGTAAACAGGTATTTAAATGGCTCAAGCCTTTCTGAATATATGGAAGAAGTCATCGGGCAGCCTGAGGGGTCTTATATTACAGACGTAAAAGTCCTCAGCCAATCGGACTCAACGATATCAGGGCAAGCTGCAAAAGAGTATGCAATAAGCGGCAATGCCAATGGGACTGCTTTCGAGTATAGGATTATTGGCTTTATCGCCAAGAAAAATGGCTATGTTTTCGTGTTTTCTCAGGAAAACACTATCAGCACATCAAACAATGAAATAATTAACCGGATGATGCGCTCAATAAGCTTGAAAGACTAGCATTTTTTTGTGACAGATTCGTGCGCCAGTGAATATTATAGTATTATTGCAGCGATATAAGAGGTGAATATTGAATACAACGGCATTAATAGCAACATTATTCCTTGGAGCATTTGTGCTCATGGGCGCAGCAGCTGTATTTATTACGAAAAACAGCAGCAAAATTGTGAATTTCACGATGGGCGCAGCATTTGTGGTTATGCTTCTGCTTGTATTTTTTGAGATTTTACCGGAAGCATTTGAGATTTCAATGCAGCAAATTTCAGGGACAGTACTTGGCATAGCTTTTCCAGTAGCTTTCACAGCCCTGGGCATAGGCGCCCTAAAGCTGCTTGATCTGATGATGCCGGGGCATAAGCACCACAGTGAAGATGAAAAGCTTACTCACATTGGCATTATAACTTCTATTGCAATTATCATACATAACCTCGTTGAAGGTGCAGGGGTATATGCTGTTTACTCTTCAAATATTTCTATGGGCGTGCTAATGTGCATATCTGTAGGCCTTCACAATATACCAATTGGCATGATGGTAGGATCATCGTTTTATGGAAAGAAGGACAGCGCATTCCAATTTGCCATGTATATTTTCGGCGTTGCTTTCTCCCCCTTTGCTGGAGGGCTTGTTGTGCACCTTTTAAAACTTGAGCTTGAAGGGACATTGCTTGCATGCGCGCTATTGTCGTCAAGCTGCGGCATGCTGCTATTCATTGCCTTTATGGAGTTGCTGCCAGAGATCAGGGAGCATATCAGGCACAAGGAAATAATTTACGGCCTTGCTGCCGGTGCGGCATTTTTCATCTGTGGCATGCTTCTGGCTTAAACAGCAAAAAGGCGCACGAAGCTGATCCGCGGCAAAAGGCCTGGCCATAAAGCAGTTGGGCCCATTTTTCAAGTATTATTTAAAAGCGCCTGCCAGCGATTTTTCAAGGAATCATTTTATGCGAGGCGCCCCAAAATGCATTTTAGATCACATCCAAAGCATGAATTATTATTGCATGCATAAACTCGCTTCACTCCCGATCGCATGCCTGCTTTTTTGCGCATGGCAGAGCTGCACCGGCTCGGCCAAATTGAAAAAAGCCGCAAATAAGCGCGGCTTGCTGCACTACACAATAATTTATATTAAGCTGCAACGACAGCGTTCAGCGCTATCATGAGAGCTTCTACGTTCATGCCATGTGCCAGAGCGCCTTCTTCAATTGACTCAAAGTTGGCAGCTGCGCATCCAAGGCAACCCATACCAAACTCTTCAAAAACATCTATTGTTTCTGGAAACTTAACAACACAATCCATTATTGGCATTTCTTTTCCAATAGCCATATATCGTTCTCCCCGTTTTTTTGATATCGTACTAAATTCATTGGATATAGTCAAGCCTTTTGTGATAAAAATTGAATCCATGCAACACTGGCATTAGCTATATTTACTACATTTCACTATTTTATCTTAAAACAATAATGTAGAATGATTCTAATATATAAATTTGGAGGAAATATGAAAAAAACTTGGTTTTTTTACAGCGCAGTTATTGTATCAGTATCTATTCTTATCATATATGGACTTTTATACCAACAGAACGAAAAAATGATAAAGAGCTTTATAGAGCAAGGCATAGATGAGGAGGACGTAAGGGAGTACTATAACTTCGGGTCGCTTTCTACAGCAGCTATGGTGTTCGCCGGGCCGCTAACAATCGTCGCTACGCTGCTATATGGCTTCGATGGGATTATTGCAAGCCTGAGCCAATTAAGAAGCCAGGCGGAACCAGTGTTGGCAACAAATCCGCCGGCGGGCGCTAAGGCCGCGATAATTAATGCGAATGCGCCTATAGATGAGCCTGAAGGCCAAAATGGCATTAATGAAAATGATGATCCCGGCAGCGAAGCAGACAGCGAACGCATAGAAAGCTAACTGCAATAAAAAAGCTCCACGCGGGCTTTGGGCTGATCGCTGCATGGCGCTGTTTGCCTTAATGGCTGTTTGCTTTATTGGCCTGCTCGCCGCCAGGGAAGCTTCACTCCCAAAGAGCGCGCTTTTTTTTTGCCAATGCGAAATGCTGAGCAAATGCGGCCGTTCGCATACCTGCGGTTATGCTATGCTCACGCATCTTTGGCGGCAGCTTTGCAGATTTAGCCTAGATTGTGCTTTGGCTTATCAGTGCAATAAACAACGCCAATTGTCCCCGGCCCCACATGAAGGCCAATAACAGGCCCTATGCTGCACATGTTGATAGGAATGCCCTGGTATAAGCTCTCAAGCTGGCTCTTTGCTTCAAGAGCTTTTTCCTGTGCATTAATGTGGTGCACATATATTGCCTTTATACCATACTCTTCGCAGTCTTTAGCCATAAAATCAAATATTTTCGCTAAAGCTCTGCTTGGCCCAAGCACCCTTGCCTGAAGATGCGTCATCCCTTTGCTCATGTCGACTGTCAAAATGGGGTTTATATTCAGCACGCTTCCGAGCAAAGCAGACGCTGTGCCAATACGGCCCCCTTTTCTTAGAAAGTCTAAAGTTTTAGGGGTGAAGTAAAACTCTACTTTATTCCTTGTTTCGATCGCCAGGCGAACTACCTCATCAAAGGCTGCATTGGCGCGTGCTGCCCGGGCGGCTTCCAGAACAATTATCCCTAAAGCCATGCAATTTGTGAAGGAATCAATTATTTCAATCTTTGCATCTGGAAATTCATCTAAAATCTCTGTTTTTGAAATGCAGGCATTCCCGTAAGTGCCGCTCATAGCAGATGAGAGAAAAATAGCAACAATGTCGTCGCCTGCTTGGGCTATCTCTCTAAAGATAGCTGATAATTCTCCGGAGGACGGCTGCGAAGAAGTTGGTATAACGTTGTCTCGGGTGATTTTGTTATAGAAGTAATCGTAATTTACCTGATCTTCCTGAAATGACTCATCCGGAAAGTTGACGCTTAACGGTACTAGCTGGATATTTAGCTCATGAATAAGAGTTTGTTCAATATACGATGTTGTGTCGCTAATAATTCGAATTCCCATTTTATGCCCTTTTTATGCTTATTATTGTATGCCGGCTATGGCTGCTTTAATGCTTTTGCCAATGCATGCGCTTTTTCGCAGCCGCAAGCTAAATCATTATAACATGAAGCCTGCCGGAGCATGCTGTGATATTGCACTTAAGGCACAAAGCTGTTCAGATTGCAAAAAAAAAGCCCCGAAACCACAGAATGCGGCTTTAAGGCAAGAAGAATTATTCTTCCATATTTATTGGCTTTAGCTTATAGTTGAGCACAAACTGGGAAGTTGAGCATTTTTTGTAAAACTCTCTTTTAACTCTCTCAAGCACGCTTTGCCCGTTTGTGTGGTTTACAGTCGGAAGCAGCACAGCGAACTGGTATGGGGAGTATCGCGAAACTGTGTCGCCACGCCTCAAATTATCTCTCAGCGTATCGCCAAGTATCGTCATAATCTTGTCCAGCATAATAAAGTCAGGCGCTTTTTTGTCCATCGCGTCAATAGATATAAGAGCAATAAACATCGATGTTCCAAGGCGCTTGAGGTTGCGCATGTTCAGCTTGTAAATATCTTTGAAGATAGCGTACTCGCAAATGAAGGCGCCTTCTCCGTCGTCTTCTTCCCAAAGCTCCTTGCGAATGACATCAATATCTGATCCTGACGCGTGCTCTATGCGAATAAGGTTTTTATAAAAATCCAGGATTTCATCTGAAGGGTTCATTCCCAGATATGTATAATGCAAGCCTGTGGTGCAGTTATATTGGGCCAAAGCTTCCTTTCCTTTGCCCATTTTCAAAAGCGATGACATTAACGACAGGTTTAGCGATGAGTCAAAAGCGTCAATATCAAGGCCCTTTCGGCATACATTGACAACATCAGAATGGCGGTTGTCATTGACGAGCAACTGGACATACTTTTGCACTATTTCCAAATAGACATTATGGTAATACATGCTCTTGGGCACGACCCATGAATCAAGGCTGGAGTTTGGAAGCAAATCGCCCTGGTAGAGCTGCATTGCCTTTTGAAACTTTTCCTCAATGTCATTTGTCAGCGCTGTTGCCATTTGAAGCTCCATGCAGAGGCTCTCAAATGTAAACACGTCAATTTTTGCGCCAAGATCGTCGTTCCATGAGTAAAACCCTCTTTTGGTTACAATGGCATTGCGCATGTCAAAAGCAGCTAAGTTAGAGCGCAGGCGACTGATTAAAGTCTTAAGCGAGCTTTCTGGATTTGAGTTTTCGTCATTTGGCCAAAGCATTTCATATAGATCAAAAGCTGTAATATTCTTATCTTTATTTAGTATTAAATATGCCAGTAGCTCTATCTTTTTCTTTGAGCTGCCAAGGTACTGTATAACGTCTTGGCCTTCAGCGACAACCATGAACTTTCCTAGCATAAATATTTCCAGATTTGCCATTGCACTCCTCTTGAGTATATCCCATTGTATGAATTTATATAAAAATTTCCGGTTATATTGTAACAAATTTTATTTTCATGAACAAGATAAATGAAACCATAATCTATATTTTATTGTATTTAATCGATTTCTACTGTGTTTTCTAACGATTATAAGCATTTCAGTGCAAGCGCAGGAAATGCCTCAGCTTTATTGCCCGCGAATGCCATTTTATTTTTTTGCGCGGTTCAGAGCTGCGTTTAACAGCAGCTGCTGCGAATCTATGGCATATTGCATATCCCAATTCACATGCTATAATTTTCCTAGCTGCATGAGACAGCAAAAGCAGGTAATATTTTGGACGAGCAGGATAAAAAAATAATTGAGCTGTTAAGCATAAATGGCCGCATTACAATGAAAGAGCTGGCTTCAGAGCTGGGGCTGTCAGCGCCTGCAGCATCAGAGCGCGTTAAGCGGCTTGAAAACAATGGGGTTATAACCGGTTACCGAGCGATTATCGATCGCAAAAAGCTCGGGCATGCCATAACCGTATTTATCAACTTGGACATACCGGCGAAGCAATACGGCGAATTCCAGCAATTTGCAGAAAACTCGCCGGAGATAAGCGAGTTTTATTATGTTACAGGCCAGCATTCCCTGATAATTAAAGCTTTTGTGAATGACACAGAGCATCTGGCACAGCTTCTGGAGAGGACTCAAATCTTTGGCCCCACAGAAACCTTCGTTGTTATGTATTCAACGGTAAAGGAGTCGCTATAGCTAGAGCTGCTCAGCGCTCGCCTCTGCATGCTTTGAGGACAGCGCCTGCCGCAGCGAGCGCGCAAGCTGGTCGGGGCATGATGTAGGCTTGTAGCCACATTTTATTCCTGACAAAAGCTCAATTACTTCCTCAGCCGGCTTCCCTTCTACAAGGCGCCCGATGCCCTGCAAGTTGCCGTCACAGCCTTGGTAAAATGTAACGCCTTTTACAATTCCGTCTTCAATGGTGAAATTAATTCTGCTGGAGCATGTCCCGACTGTTTTGTATGAAAACTGCATGGTTCCTGCCATTTCTATATTATTGCTTTTCTCAGGCATAAACAATTAATGCTCTGAATTCGCAATATAGATTATAACATGATACAATATGGCTGTACATACTTACATATTTTGAGCAAAGCTTTGAATGGCGGAGTATAAACAGCAACGATTGCCATCGATTCAAAACGCTTTGATTTTTGGTGAAAGGAAGCGCATATTTTATAATAATGCAATTTGCGCTTGCTGGATGCATTATGATCGCTAAAGCAGCAGCTACAATTCGGCAATGCAATTTTCGCAGCGCATATAAAAAGGCTGTTTGCGCGGCGCTTTTGGCGGGCCTGTCTGTTATGCTTTCCTGCACAAAGCCCCAAATAAAAGATGAATACGGAGCTATACAAGTCGGCGAGCTGGCTGCCAGCTACAAAGATGGAGAGTATATAGCCCACTATGCATACTATGAACCGAAATCTGGCTACGCGCCGGTTCTTAAGCTGAATGTTTCCGGTGGCGTCATTAATTCAGTTGACTTCGATTACTATAATGATATCGGCGAGAAGCGCTCTGAAGAGCAAACAGACAATACTATAGCCATCGAGATGCTAAAGTCAGATCGCAAAACCCTGAACCAAGATCTCATTCGAAAGCAAAAAGCAAGCTTTGACGGAGCATCAGCTCTTCGCTCAGAATGGGCAGCGGACTATAAAAAGCTTGCAGAGGAGCTAATTAATTCTATGACTAAAGAATACAGTGGGCCAATAGCTATATACAATAATATGAACTATGGCGCTGTTTATACCGACCTTGCTACAGCGAGAGTGTTTTCGCTCAGCGTTGATGCATTTGGCGATGAGCTTGTCTCTATAAGATTTCGGCAATACCTGTCTGCTGATGTAAGGGCTGAGGAAGACTTGCTCTACATTGAAAGCTTTTTAAGCGAGCATGGCATGGATTACCTGCAAGAGGTTGAAATCCTTGAAGAGCTAAAAGGGGATATAGACGCTTTCGAAAAGATAATGCCTGAAGGCTACCCGGTGCCTGTTTTGTATGAAGCATTTAATACCATGGCATCACAGATAAGCGAGCTTGCATCGCCTTTTAGCCTGGAAAGCCTGGAACTGTCCCTATAAGCCTGAATACCGGGCAGCTTGCCTTCTCATGCATCGTTTTTTGCCCCTTCCAGAAAGTATGAAAGTGAAAGCCATTCCTCTTCGAGCTCGCCATAGCAGCTTTTAAGGCTGTCAAGCTTGGCAAGGCGCTGCTGCGCGAGCGAATGGTCTTTATACAGCTCAGCAGTGCCGAGCTCTGACTCAAGCTGGCTAATACTGCTTTGGGCTTCTTCGAGCAGGGTGTCGAGTTCTGCTATTCTCTTTTCAGCCCGATAGATTTCATTCTTGCTGGCTGAATTTTTTTGCTTTGGCGGCCTTTCCTGGTTTCTGCCCTCCCCTGCCGAAACCGGATCGCCTGAAGGCTTCTGGGAGTCCGTAAACTCTGCGAATGCCTCTTCATAGCCTAAGTTATAAATGCTCGGCTTGCCATCCCTCAAAAAAACCATTCTATTGGCAACTTTATTGAGCAAATACCTGTCATGCGAAATTATTAGGGCTGCACCTTCATAGCTTATTATCGCGCTCTCAAAGACCTCTCTAAGAGCGATGTCCAAATGGTTGGTGGGCTCGTCAAGCAGAAGAATCCCATGGCTGGAGAGCATCAGCTTTGCAATGTCAACTCTCGCCCTTTCGCCACCGCTCATTTCTGATATCCTCTTTAGGCCCTCTTCCCCTGTCAGCTCCAAGCTTGCCAGAATGTTTCGTATTTCAGCTTGGTTCCTTCCGCTGAAGCGCTCAAGCTCCTCAAGCGCCGTAGCGCTCAGGTCAAGGCCCTCATGCTCCTGGCTGAGATACATTATATTGTCTTTGGGGCCATTTAGCTCAACAGAGCCTGATAGAGGCTCGAGCATGCCCATAATCGTCTTGAAAAGAGTCGTCTTGCCTGTTGCGTTCCTTCCGGCAATGCCAATCTTTTGGCCTGCTTTTGCTTCAAGGCTCAAGCCTTGTATGAGTGGCTTGTCTTTGCTATAGCCAATGCAAATATCTTTGAGCCTTAATGGCGTTGGCGAGGAGTTGCCTGCCCTTGCCAAAGCCACCTTCGCAATCGATGCTGCCTTTGGCTGCTCTGGCATATCCATCTTGGCCAGCTTCTTTTCGCGGCTTTCCGCAGCCCGAACGGATTTTTCTCTGTTAAAGCTTTTTAGTTTTGCTATTATCGCTTTTTGCCTTTTAATTTCTTCAACTGCAAGGCGGTACGCTTTTGCTTGTGCGCTTTCCTCTTCGTTTCTTAGCGCCAGGCTTTGCGAATAGTTTCCTTTGTAGGTTTTTAAAACTCCGCCTTCAATAAGCCAAATGGCTCTTGCCGCTTTGTCAAGAAAGTAGCGGTCGTGGGAAATCGCTATATAAGCGCCTGTAAAATTATTAAGCGCCCCCTCAAGCCACAGCATGCTTTCAGCATCCAGGTAGTTTGTCGGCTCGTCCAAAACAAGAAGCGCAGGCTTTGACAAGAGGGCCTTTGCCAGCGCAGCCCTCATTTTTTGCCCGCCGCTAAGATTGCTTATTGGCGTGCTAAAATCGCTTTCTAAAAAACCCAGCCCTTTTAGGGAGGAAGCAGCAAGCTCTTTATAGTAAAACCCGCTGTTATTTTCAAACTCCTCAAGCAGTGCACTGAACCTTGCTGACAGCTTTTCAAGCTTGGCAACATCCGTTTCGCTTGACATCCGGGCAATGATTTGATCAAGGCCTTCCTGCTTGGCTTCCAGCTCAGCAAACCCGGCAAGCACAGCGCTGTAAAGGCCCATACTGCCGCTAAGGCCTGTGTCTTGGGCTAAATATACGGCTTTTGCGCCTTCCCTAAGCCATACGGATCCTTCATCTATAGGCACAAGGCTGCATATTATTGCTGCTAGCGTGCTTTTGCCTGCGCCATTGCTGCCTATTAGGCCGATGCGGGCACCCTCATCAACGCTGGCGCTGACGTTTTTTAGTATTGTGTTTGAGCCATAGCTTTTTGATACCGAATTAATTATTGCTAGCATGATCTCTTTTCCATCTGAAGGCATGAACAAATGAGCGCCAGCCCTCAAAGCCACTGGCAGTGATCGCCAAACGCTGCTTCATAGCAATCCCTTTTGCCTAATTGCTGCGCTGCGTAGCATAGGCCAATTGTCCCTAGCAGGCGCGTTGTAGGGACTATGCCAATAGCATGCCGTTGCGCGCTTCTACTGTGCTGAAGTGAAGCAGGCCCCCTTTGTCAAGCACTGCGCGAATCACCCCGTCAAAGGCCATTAGCATAGCTTTGTCAAAATCATGCGCGGCAGTCTGCCTTATAAGCGCTGAGTCGTCGAATTCAGCGTCTCTGCCCTCTTCAGTCAAGTCAGCAAGGAAGATTATCTTTTCAAGATCAGTCATTGCCGCTTTGCCTGTTGTATGCCAGCTTATTGCTGAGAGAACTTCCTCATCATCTATTTGAAATCTCTCTTTTGCATAAACAGCGCCAAGGCTGCCATGCAGAAGGGAGGGGGCGATGCGCTGTATGCTGTCAATTGCTATTCCTGCAAGCTCTGATTGCCTTAAAAGCTCGCTACTAGGCAGATATTTCGCGCAGTCATGCACCAGGCCGGCAATATATGCCTTCTCTTCGTCGGCCTTTAGCATTTTCGCATACGATGCAGCAGTCTTTGAAGTTGAGATAGAGTGAATGAATCGTTCATGGCTGAGTGTTGCTTTCAGGGTATTTATTATTTCTGTTTCAGCAATCATTGGTTACGCTGTCCGTATAGGCCTTTCTGGTTTATGTATTCCCAAACTTTCTCATCAAGCTCATCCCTGTATTCCATGATGCCTTTTCTTGCTTGCGTCGATGAAAGGCCTTCAGGCATAAGGGTGTCGAGCACTATAATCTTGGAATAAAAATTTCTGCTCAGCTTTTCAGCTGTGAGCAGTATCATTTCACGGCTGTCACCTGCCCTTGGGCAGCATATAAACCTTGTAAGCTTCGAGACAGCCAAAAAATCTCTCCACAAATGCGCTTCCCTAAGTATATCCGAGCCAATGATAAAGTAGAACTCTACACCGGGCCAGATGCGGGAAAGCTCAGTTAGCGTGTCGATTGTATAGCTCATGCCTTCCCTGGCAATTTCAATGTCAGAAACGCTGTAGCCTTTCATTCCATCGAACGCAAGCATCGCCATATTGTAGCGATCTGACTTGTCGGTCTCGCCGGACTTAAAAGGGTGGCTTCCTGTTGGAACAACGACAATGCCATCAAGGCCAAGGGAATCCGAAGCATAGCGGCACAGCTCGACATGCGATTTATGCGGAGGGTCAAAAGTGCCGCCGAGAATGCCAAGCTTAAGAGGCCGCTGCTCATTTGTAATAGTCAAATTGATACCCCATTATCTCCAAGGTGTCCCCGTCCTGAATGCCCAGCTCCTCCAGATAGTCAAACACGCCCTTGTTTTTTAATACGCGCTGGAAGTACTGGCTTGATTCATAGTCATCAAGGTTAACAGTCATCAGAAGCCTTCTTGGCATTTCGCCTTCAAGGCGCCATATGCCGTCTTCAAACTCCACGCTGTATTCGTCTGATGTATCAACGCGGTGAATGATCAGATCGCTTTGGCCAAGCAGAGGCAGCTGCTTTGGAATTGTGGGCAGCGTTTTTGCAATGTAGCCTAACAGTTCGGGGATGCCGGAGCCTGTAGCTGAGCTAATCGCAAAGCACTCATAGCCCATTTCAGCAAAGCTGCTTTCCAAATCGCTTATATAGGCCGAATCGCTTATTAAGTCTGTTTTTGTCAGGCATACTGCCATGGGCCGCTCTGCGATTGTTTGCGAATAGCTTGCCAGCTCTGCATTGATAGCATGAAAGCGATCCATTACAGGCCCTTCATAGCTTGACAAGTCAACAAGGTGCAGCAGTAGCCGGGTTCGCTCAATATGGCGCAGGAATTCAAGCCCGAGCCCTGCGCCAGCGCTTGCGCCTTCGATAAGGCCGGGGATGTCTGCTATCACAAACTCTTCAGAGTTTTTATATGAGGCCACTCCCAGATTCGGCGTCAGTGTTGTAAAGCGGTAGTCAGCAATTTTCGGCTTGGCGTTAGTAACTGCAGCCAGAAGCGTTGACTTTCCGGCGTTGGGAAAGCCTATAAGGCCAACATCAGCAATAATCTTAAGCTCAAGCAAAAGCTGCCTCTCCTCAGGATCATCGCCTGGCTTGGCGAACTTAGGCGATTGCCGGCGCGAATTTGCGAACCTGGCGTTGCCTTTTCCGCCTCTGCCACCCCTGCAGGCAACCTTTTGCTGCCCGTGTTCCGTAAAATCAGCCAGCATTTCGCCTGTAGACCCGTCAAACACTACTGTTCCAACAGGAAGCTTTATAACAAGATCGCCGGCGTCTTTGCCGCTTCTGTTGTTTTTTGAACCATTGTCCCCGCCCAGGGCTGTGAAGGCGCGCTTATAGCGAAATTGGCTTAGGCTGTTAAGGCTTGAGTCGCTTTCAAGTATTATGCTTCCGCCTTTTCCTCCATCTCCCCCATCAGGCCCTCCATTGGGCACGTACTTTTCCCTTCGGAAAGAGACGGCTCCATCACCGCCTTTTCCGGATTTTACATTTATTGTTATTCTATCTATAAACATAGCTTTTTGCCTACTTGGTATGGCGACAAAATATTCGCGCCATACATTCTATTATACTTTCATGGACAACCAATCAGCATTGCTTCTGCCAAAAAAACGCTTCGGAAACGCTGCAGTTGAACTTGAATTCGCACAGGCTATTGCCGGCAGCATTAAAAGCGATTTTGTTCTTTTATGCATTGGCAGCGACAGGGTGCTAAGCGACTGCTTTGGCCCTATATGCGGCAGCGCCCTGGCTGCAAGCATCAGCGCGCCGGTATTTGGGACAGTGGACAAGCCTGTGCACAAGGAAAACCTTGCTTACACGCAGGACATCATCAGGGCGCGCTACCCAAACAGCATTGTTCTCACTATCGATGCCGGATATTCCCACGATTTAGGCCTTGGCGACATCCTCTTCGAAGATAAGGGCGTTATTGCAGCGTCAGCGACGAAATCTATCGGTTCGTATGCCGGAGACATTTCAGTCATCGGGATCACTGAGCTTGAAAGCGCTGCGCCATACAGATCCATTCGCCTCTCCGAGCTGTATTATATGGCATCAGCAGTGGAAAGGGTCGTTTCCATGGCATCGTGCATCTCAAGCGCCAAGGCGCAAGCGCGCGGCACTCAGCTGTGAAAATGCGCATACACTGCTTCGGCGCTCTTTTTGTTCATGGCCTTTACGTCCAGCAAAGCCTGCAAGCCGGCTTCGCTGATTGCCTCTATTGAGCCAAAGCTTTTCAAAAGCTCAATTGCCCTTTTAGCCCCTATTCCTTCTATCTCAGTAAGCTCGCTGGCTGTCATATCAGCGCTTCTCAGGCCCTTATGGTAGGAAATAGCGCTTCTGTGCACCTCCTCGCTTATTTCATACAAAAGGCTTCCAGACATTTTGAGCTTGTCAAGCGGTATTTCGACTTCTTCATCGCATACGAGCGCCTTAAGGGAATGGCGCGAGTCTTTTGCAAGGCCGCACACTGCAATGTCATAGCCAAACAGGCTGACGATGCGCTTTGCAGCAAGCATTTGGTTTCTGCCTCCATCAATGAGCATAAGCTGCGGCAGCGGCAGGAACTTTGGATTTTCTGCTTTCGTGTCCAATTCATTTTTTGCCCTGTTTAGCCGGCGCAGCACTACCTCGGAAATGCTGGCATAGTCATTTTGCCCCTCAACGCTTTTTATCCTAAAATGCCTGTATGCTTTTGGAGCCTTTTTGCCGTTTTCAAACACTACCATTGCGCCAACGTTATATGCTGAGGAAATGTTTGAAATGTCATAGGCTTCGATCCTCACAAGCTCTGAGGCCGCCCCTGATGCACTGGCAAGCTCCCTAAGAGCGCCCTGGCTCTTCTTAAGCTGGTTTTCAGCTTTGGTGCGCGTCATTTCAATATTCATTTGCGCATTGGACGAGGCAAGCTCAAGCAGCCTTCTCTTCTCGCCCTTTTGTGGCGATTTTAGCAGCACTGAGCCCCCTCTGCGCTCTGAGAGCGCAGCTTGTATTGCCGTTTTGTCACTCGGCACGCTCTCAAGCAGTATTGTTGGAGGAATTGTTAGAGGCGCCTCATAAAACTGGAGCAAAAAGGAGGCAGAAATCTCGTCTGCGCCCTCAGCCCCGCCTTTCATGCTCATGCGCTCAAGCTCTGGCGCAACCATCTTCCCATCGCGAAACCGAAAGACCTGGACAACCGCTTCCCTGCCTTCATGGGCAATAGCCACTATATCCATGTCTTCGCCTGACGGCTTAGCTACCTTTTGGCCTTCGCCAAGCAGTGCCTGGGCATGTTCAAAAGCGTCTTTGTAAACAGCCGCAGCTTCGAAGTTTAGAGTTTCAGCTTCAGCTGCCATCGCTGCTTTTAGATCCTCTATTATAAAGTTTCTTGCAGAGAATGCTTTTTCTGCCTTAGCGACTATTTTTTTATACTCTGCATGCTCTACATTTCCGCTGCAGCAGCCAAGGCACTGGCCTATGTGGTAGTATAGGCACGGCTTGCCTACTTTCGTGCCGTAAGCTGTCTTTTTGCTGCACTTCTGCAAAGGGTAGATGCGGTTTGCAGCCTCAACTACGATTTTTGCCGATGTTGCATTATAGTATGGGCCAAAAAACTTGCCTTTGGGCCCTGTTCGCTTTCGTGTTGTGTATAGCCGCGGGTACTCTTCTGATGTGCTAAGCGCAATAAACGGGAAGCTTTTGCCATCTTTTAGCATTACATTATAATACGGCTTGTGCTCCTTTATAAGGTTGCATTCAAGAAGCAGGGCTTCGGATTCTGTGTCGCATATAATATAGTCAATGCCTTCTACGTTTTTAACCATATGGCTTACCTTGTCTGTATGGCCTGAAGGCGAATTGAAATAGCTTCTGACGCGGCTAAAAAGCACCTTGGCTTTGCCTACATAAATAACATCGCCTGCAGAGTTATACATTATGTAGACGCCAGGCTTTTTGGGGATATTTTCAATTTTCAGTCTTAGATTCTCGTTCATACTCTATCTTTTTTATCTTTGCAGCGCAAATTTCTTCGATCCTATTATTATATAAAATAAAATCCTTTATATTGTATATTTTAGCGAGTGTGCCATCATTTCTCACTATATTTGTTGTTGCATTGGCCCCAAGGCCAATAATATCGCACACTTCGCCCATCATGGCTGTGTTGTAGGCGCATTCAAAGCCCGGCTTTGAATAGCCAACGTTCTCAGCTGCATTGGCAGAATCCTTTTGCTTATACAAATAGTAAGGCCGGTAACCGCTTAGGCCAAGCTTTTCGCGCGCAAAGTCCTGAAAGGCAGACACATCCCATGAGGCAGACATGGCTTCATATTTATCCATGCTTGAGGTGCGCTTCTTGCACAAGGCATGCAGTGTGATGTTTTCAGCTTCAAGGCCAATCAGCTTATCTATAGCGCTATCGCATTCACGCGCGCTTTCATTGGGAAAGCCGAGTATTAAATCACTATTCAGCGTGAAGCCCAGCTCCTTGGCAAGTCCAAATGCCTGAAAAAACGACTCGTTTGAAATATCGCGGTTCATTTGCCTTAGAGTTGGCTCGTTAAATGTCTGGGGGTTTATGCATAGCCGGGTGAAGCCATATTCTTTGAGCAGCTCAAGCTTTTCTACAGTTGCCAGATCGCTTCTTCCTGCTTCGAAAGTTGCCTCTTTGAACTTTGGGCTGTAGGAGTACAGAGCGTCAAGGACCTTTGCTGTCTGGGATGCTGAGAGCATTGCCGGCGTGCCTCCGCCGATATAAAGGCAGGCAGCTTCTTTTGAATCCTGGGTGAAATATGGCATGATCGCATGAATTTCTGCTATAAGCGATTGGGCGTATAATTCGCACTCGCTTCCATGGGGCACTGCTGTCTTTGATGGAAACGAGCAGTAACTGCACTTTGCAGGGCATAATGGAATGTTTATATAAACGCAGCTGCTTGGCAAAGCCATTGACTGCTGCACTTCATATGATGCTTTTAAGAGATCAATCTTTGGCTGCGAAGTTCCGTAGGTATTGCTAAAAAAAAGCGCTATATCGCTTTCAGCCATTCCAAGCTTAGCAAGCTCTGAGTATTTTTTCAGCGGCTTAACGCCTGTAAGGCAGCCCCAGCTTTGCCCATAGCCGTAAAGTGCAGCAAGCAGGCAGTATAGCGCGTACTTCGCGCTCTTTTGCGGGCTGCGCTCACGCACAGGAACTCTTGCAGACTTGCCATTGCATGATGCCTGTGCGTAGGAGGGCTCAATCTCGATTTGTATGCTGAGCTCTTTCGATCCGCTGTATAGCGCCAAGGCTTCATCGAGCATTGTTTGGCTTGGGCGAATTGTTCCCAAGCTTGTAATTGGGCTCATAGCTTAGCCCCTTACAAAGGGGTTGTTTAGTTTTTCGCTGCCAATTGTTGTAGTGCCGCCATGGCCCGGGTAAACAATCGTAGCGCCTTGAAGGCTATAAAGCTTCTTTATCGATTTTTCAATCTCAGAAAAGCTTCCTAAATACAGATCTGTCCTTCCAATGCTGCGCTCAAAGAGAGTGTCTCCGGAAAACAGCAAGCCTTGGGCATATAGCGACACTGAGCCAGGGGAATGGCCGGGCGTGTGAATCGCTGCCAGCTTTTCGTCGCCTATCTCAAATTGGCTGCCATCGCTAATAAAGAAGCCAATTTCATTTTCCAGATAGCTTGAATCAAGCATGCCGGAACTGCCAAGCACAGGGATGTCATTTTCGCTCATTGCCAGAACAGCGCCACATGAATCTTTGAAGCTCTTGGCGCCTCCAACATGATCGTAATGGGCATGGGTAAGGATTATCCATCTGACAGTAAGCCGGCTTTCATTTATAAAGCCCATTATTTCTTCTGAATACTCTGCAGGATCAATTATGGCAGCCTCGCTTGCGCTGTAGGCGACATAGCAATTCGTTTGCAGAGCGCCTAGAACAAATGCCTTTATATTCATTCATTTAGTTTATGGCGCAGCTAACACGCCCCTTTCAAAATTTGGCTGGTCTATATATAATGCTTTGAATGCATCGGCAGCTATGCCTCAAGGATAATCGTAACCGGCCCGTCATTTTCCAAGCTAACTTGCATGTTGGCTGCGTAGACGCCGCTTTGGGCGCAAATGCCCAGTTCGCGCGCTTTTGCCAATAGATTGCTATACAGTTCACCGGCTTTGCTGCTTTCCATAGCATCTGAAAATGATGGCCGTCTACCGCTTTTGCGGGTTTGGGCATATAAAGTAAATTGTGAGACAATAAGCATTTGGCCATTAACATCCCTAAGGGACAGGTTCATTTTGCCATTGGCATCCTCAAATATTCGCATATTGCTGATCTTGTTAAGCAGCGCTTCGCCTTGCTCAAGGCTGTCGCCGTCAGTAAATCCGATAAACGTGAGGAGCCCGGTTCCTATCTGGCCAACAATTTCCCCTTGCACTTTTACGCTGGCATGGTTTACACGCTGTATGACTGCGCGCATTATCGTTTGCCCCCGTTTTGGCTTGGCTCTTCGATTAGTATTCTTTTTGTTGTGTATTGGGTCTCCATCGAATCGGCAGAGTTTTCGGTTTGCGTAAATAGGATTCCTCTGTCATCGCTAAGCCAGTATATTCGGCTTACAACATAGGCGTCGTTGGCCAACAGGCCTTTTGCGCCTGTTTCAAGGTTCTCAACATACAGGCTTGGCGTTGGCTTAGCATCGCTTGCCCTTGTCACAAATGCTATGTACCTTCCTGACTCGCTTATAGAAAAACGCTCTATGGATTCTGTATACATTTGGGCCGATTTGCCGGTATCTATAGCGTACTTATATATAATATCCTCTCCCGTAGGGGAGGCTTTCGTGTAATATATGCATGTATAGGGTTCGGGCAGCACAAAATCAGCTACTGCGCCAATCGAAGAAATGCTGCTGCCATCATCAGGAATCCTGAAAAGCTGGGTAGACATTTTGCCCTGGGCTTCAAGAATGTTTGCCATTATGAAAATTGATTTGCTATGCTCTGAGTAAGCGACTCTTCTGACTTCAAATGCACTGGGCAAAACCTTAACGGTTTCATCCCGGCCGCCTCTGGACAAAATGATGCTATATGCCCCTGAATCGCAATAAGAGTACACTAGCGTGCCTTGCTCACTGAGCGCGAAATGTATCGACTCATTTATGCCCACTTGGCATATGTAGGTTTTTGTGTCGCCAATCAGGCGCGCTAGAATAGTTTTGTCCATTTGCAGGTTTTTTTCCGTAAAGTAGACGCTGTTTTCGTGCATGCGAATAGATTGGAACAAGGAGCTTTGCTGGTTTAAGGCATAAAGATCGCCATTATTGTATTCATACAGCTCAAAAGACGAGGTGCCTGGCAAAGCTATTATTGCCCTATCCTGCATCGAGTCATAGCACATTGCAGTGCCTAGAAACATGTCTTCAAGCGGGCTCTCAATAAGGTTTCCGTTCGCTGCTTTTTTGCCGGAGCCGGCTATGCCTTTATAGGCTTCGCTTTTGATAAACATAGGCGCACACGATGGCAACAGCGCCAACAAAGCAGCTATTGCTGCCAAGATGCGCTTTCTTTCAGCTTGCAGCATCTTCGGAGCCCTCCTTCTTTATCGCTAATGGAAGCTTAAGGGTGACAAGAGTGCCCTGGTCCGGCAAGCTCTCTATTGACACAGAGCCATTGTGCCTGCGAACGATATTTCTGACAATCGAAAGGCCCAGCCCGACGCCTCCTCTAAGCCTGCTGCGGTCTTCTTCAACTCTATAAAACGTGTCGAACACCTTCTCCTGCATGTTGCTTGGTATTCCAACGCCATAATCGCGCACTGCGACTTCTAAAAATTCTGCATCAAATGAGGCTATTACCCTGACAGCATTGCCGGGATCTGAATACTTTACAGCGTTGTCAATGATATTAAGAAACACTTGCTTGAGCCTGTCCCGATCGCCTTTTATGTTTGGAAGGCTTATTCTGTTGTAATGAACCAAAATTCCGGTTTCCTCTGAAGCCATGTTCATTTGCGCTACTGCTTCTGCGATTAGCTCATCAGGCGCTATATTGGAAAATATCAAATCGAACTCCATGCTGCTATAGCTGTCCAGGTTAAGCAGCTCATCGACAAGCCTTAGCAGCCTTGCAATTTCGCTGCTGGTAGTGGCAAGCGCTTTGCTTGTTACTTCAGGATCGCCTGTGCCCCTTCGCTCAAGAAGATCAATATAGCCTTTTATTGTAGTTAATGGAGTTCTAAGCTCGTGGGATATGCTGGAAATGAACTTTCGCTGTGCCTGCTCCATTTTTTTTATTGACGTTACATCCTTGATTACAGCTATTGAGCTGTTCGGGATGCCGGGCACCGGGCATGCTGTAGCAAGAAAGTTTCGCTCATCAAGCTCAAATTCTGTGTCGATAGGCTCGTTTCCGGCATGCGCTTTCTTTATTGCTTCATCTATATAGGAAACTACTGCAAAGTAGTCAGTATCGCTTGGAAAATATTGTGAAAACTTATCATTTGTAACCATCGGCTCTCCAAGCAGATTAATAGCAACAACAGCATCCTGCAGTGCTGAAATTCCAGCCACGAAGCTGAATTTTATACTGCTTGCATGTGCCGAGCGCTCGTTAGCGTGCTCGATAAGGCCATTGACGCCAGCGATTATTCCCTGCAGCTCATCCTCTTTGCTGTAAACATCGCGCAAAGCGAATTTTGAGCCATCTTTGGGAAAGCTTGCTATATCATTTCCCAGCTCGCGAAAAGGCTTAAACAGCACCTTGTAGGCAGAGTTATAGACTAAAACCGAAATAATGGCAAAAAACACACCTATGATGGCGAAGACTGTAATAACCCGGCTTGTAGTTTTCATTTCCTGGCGCATAGGCCACAAAAGGGCTATCATGCCGTAATTTTCCGCCTGGGCATCTGCCAGTGGCGCAAACACCGCTATATGGTTTATTCCGTTGTGCTTTAGAGCATATACGCCTTCATACTTGCCTGCTACAGCAGATTTTGCTTTTGGCGAGAGCAGCGCTTCAGGGAAGTCAGTTTCGCTGGAGGCCAGAAATCCGGCCTCGGTATCATATATAAAGCAAGTTATGTTGTACTTGCTGAAAACCGTCTCTGCCAAGCTTGTCGCATGTGATGAGAGCTCTGCTGCAATTGCGCCTTCGTTTGCCATTATTGTTTGGTAAATTACATTGTTAATAGCATATGCATGCGACTTCAGGGATTTTTCGTGCATGTCATATGACAGGCCATATATGCCATTTACGACGAAAAAGCATACTGCAATAATAATAGCGGCAAGAACGATTGTATTCGCCGCTATTACTTTCGCTTTAAAGCTCACTTTGTTCATAATCTTTCATCTTATAGCCAATGCCAAACACTGTTTCGATAAAGCGCTCCTCTGTGAACTCTGCCAGTTTTTTTCTTAAGCGCTGTATATGCATGTCTATTGCCCGTGTGTCAAGCTGAAAGTCAAGGCCCAGCGTTTTGGCTATCTGCTCTCTTGAAAAGGCTTTGTTTTTTGAAAGTGCGAAAAGTTTAAGAATATCATACTCGGTAGCAGTCAGGTGCAGCTGGCTGCTGTTAATGTAAGCTGACTGGCTTTCAGGCACTAATGTCAAGCTTCCATTTTTTAGCACCAATTGCTCCTTTTGCTTTTCAATGGATGAATATCTGCGCAGCAGCGCTTCTATTCTCGCTAAAAGCTCGCCTGTATCGAAAGGTTTGGTCATGTAGTCGTCTGCGCCAGTTTTCAGCCCCAGTATTTTATCGTCTACTTCAGTTTTTGCAGTAAGCATTATTACTGGAACGTTTCGAATTTCGCGCATTTTTTCGCACACTTCATAACCGCTCATTCCAGGCAGCATCAAATCCAGTATTATCAAATCGGGCTCAAATGACTCGAACTTGTCCAGTGCAGCTATTCCATCATATGCTGTGTCGCACAAATAGCCTTCCAGCTTTAATTCGAGCTTTAAGAGCTCGCAGATATTGACTTCATCGTCTACAACTAATATTTTTTCGTTCATATTTTTGAATTGCCTAATTTGCCCAAAGCCCACAGAGCTGCCTTGCCAGGCCGGGCATTTTTTCTATGGGTTCTATTGTTCGCAGCAACTTTACTTTGCTCATTTTTTGCGATTGCAGTGCCTTTTGCTTGAAAACATTATAACATACAATAATTAAGATGCAAAAATCAGGCATCACGCACAACCAAAGAAAAACCGACAAAAATGCCGGTTTTTCAAATTGTTTTTGATATTTACAGTGGAATTACACTGACGGCTCTAACCTTGTTAGTGTTCCTTGGATCCTGTTCTATATCAAATGACACCCTCTGGCCTTCCGACAGCGTTTTGTAGCCTTCTGTCATTATGGATGAGAAGTGTACAAATACATCGTCGCTCCCGTCGTCGTTTTGGATAAACCCGTAGCCTTTATCCGCGTTGAACCATTTTACCGTACCCTGCATGAAGAGCCTCCTTACAAATATTACCCTTATCACAAACAAAACCCGCATAGTTGCAGCCTTTATCGTTCAGGTGACCACAATTAAGCGAGCTTAAATGCCTGTAACTGATACGTGCACAGTTTAGCACGTAGATAATTCAAAGTCAATCACCAATTGTAAGAAATTTAAATTCTTCAACTCAATTTTTCTTTTTTTTTGCTCGCTTGTAAACTGTGTCCAACTTTTTTTGCGTATTTGACAAAAAAAGCTGTGGTATGCATAACATTTCGGCATAATTCGCCAAACGCCCATAATTTAGCGATATAGGCTTTGCACATAAATGCTGCAATCTCCTAAGCTAATAATATGCATGCCGCCTGCAATAATGCGCTTTTTTTAACGCAAACCACAAGAAATTTTCATATTGAAACGCCAAAGCCGCTGCTCAATGGCATTCTTGCCAAGGGACAGGCCACTGCTGCTAAACGCTTTCGCCGGCCAGCCGCCAGAGCAGTTTGGCAAGTATTTTGTGCTAGCCTTCATAGGCTTCGCCCATAACCCTCTTAAAATAATCTTCATTGAACGCTACGCTTGGATCGCCTGGTTTTGCTATTGCTGATTTTTTATGGTGCTCATATGCTTTTTGGGTATTGCCAATAGAGTTGTAGCATAGGCACAGCTCTATATTTGGAATATAGTCCCAATAGTCATTTAGAACAAACCCCAGCGATTTTTTGACGAGAGTCAGAGCCAGTTCGAACCAGTATATCGCCTGGGCATATTTTTCCTTTTCTTTGAAGTAATACCCCAGCTGGCAGCATATTTCAGCCCGTGGAGTGTCAAATTCAAAGCTGCGGGTTAGCACTTGCAGCGTCTTTTCCTTTTTGCCTAGCTCATTAAAGCACCGGCTTAGCGTAAAACAGGCTGCAATGTTGTCCTCAAACCAGCCTTTGCCCCCATCTAGAAATATATTGAAATATTCAATCGATTCTTCGTAGCGCTTATGATCAAAGAGCTCCCTTGCGTAGTAGTATTGGCTTCTTGGCGAAAGCTCCTTGCCTTGGGCCAACTGCTTTTCATATATAGCAATATTGCGGTCTTTTCTGTCTGCAGGGCGCGCCGGGCGCCTATGCGATATTGCGATTTCCGAATGCAAAATATTGCCGCTCATATATATGTACTCATGGATGGGATCGTTCCATGTGTAGCCTTTGCTGCGCTTTAGCCAGCGTTCCCTGGTGCTTGTTAGCACAGGCTTGCCTTGGCTGTCATAGCTAGTATGGTATCTCATTGTCACCAGCTCTATTTCAGGGCCCAAGCTCTCTTTTAAGGCTAGCATCTTTGAAAGCTCTTCAGGCTCTACAACATCATCTGCATCAAGCCACATTTGGTAGTCCATTGTAGCCAGGCTGAACGAGTAGTTTCTGGCTGCAGAAAAATCATCAATCCATTCGAAATCATATACCTTGTCAGTAAATTCCCTTGCTATTCTCTTTGTCGAGTCTGTTGAGCCTGTATCAACAATTATAATTTCATCAACTCCGCCCTTAATAGAGCTAAGGCAGCGGGCCAATACTTTTTCTTCATCCTTAACAATCATACATAGGCTAATTGTTGCCCCCATACCAATTCCTCCTCGCTTGCACAGTAAAATGCCTGCTATGATCTGATATGCAGGGCAAGCCCAAAATATTTTAGTTTCCAAAATTATTTGCTCTTCAAGCATGCAACATGGCTTATACTTATACCGAGGCCACTAGAATGTTTGAATATAAAATTGCAGTCACAGCCTTAGCTGATACTGCCTCAGAAGCAACAAGCATTGACTTTCGGGCAAATTCTTTTGCAAGCAGGCTCGTTGAAGGCATTGAAGCGCACCAGCTCATCCAAAGCCACTATACAGGCAGCGCCTTGCGTGAGCACCATTTGAGCGGATCGTTTGAGGGCAGCGGGATACGCCTGGTTGTATCCGGCAGGGCCGATGGCGTGCTAAATTACAAAAGCGATCCGATTATTGAAGAAATAAAGTCTACATACATGAAGTGCGATGAGATTCATGCGCCTCTTGCCGAACATTTGGCGCAAGCTAAGGTTTATGCATACCTGTACTGCGAAAAAAACAGCCTTAGCTCTATAAAGGTGCAAATACACTACTACAGCATTAGCGAAGCTGCCAGCTCGATTTTTAGCTATCAGCTCTCAAAAGCTGAATTATATGAACATTTTTGCGCGCTTTGCTCAAAATTCGCTGTGCTTGTTTCAGCAAAGCTTGATCAAATGCTTGAAAGGGACGAGTCTGTGGAAAGCATGCGCTTTCCTTTCGAATACCGATTGAAGCAAGCTGAAATAATTCAAGCTATTGCCCAGGCTCAGGCTGAGGGAAAAAATCTTTTTTTGTGCGCGCCTACCGGCACAGGAAAAACTATAAATGCCTTTACAGCATCGCTCCCCCATTTGAAAGGCGACATATCAGCAAAGGCCGTTTACCTGACTTCAAAGACTACGCAAATGCTGCCAGCGCTTAGCACACTTCGGCTGCTAGCAGAAAACGGCCTAAGCTGCCTTGCAGTAACCCTGAGCGCAAAAGAGAAGTGCTGCTTAAGCGAAGGGGCACAGTGCAGCCCTGATGAATGCATATATGCTGATGGCCATTATGAGAGGGTTGGCAATGTTTTAATAGAATCAATAAAGAATCCCCGGATCCTGGATCCGAATGAAATAAGGGATATTGCCATAGAGCACAGGCTATGCCCTTTTGAGCTGTCACTGAGCATCGCAAAATGGTCAGATATCATTATCTGTGACTATAACTATTTTTTCGATCCTTTTGCCAGGCTGAGCTTTCTGACTGAGCGCAAAACCAAAAATATGCTGCTGATTGATGAAGCGCATAATCTACTGGCCAGATCAAGGGAAATGTATTCTGCTTCAATAGACAAAAAGGCCATCATTGAAGCTAAGAAGGCTGTTAAGCAACGGCTTAAGTCAAAGAAAGCGCTAAACAGCGTCCATGTAAGGTTTAGGCAAGCAATAGGATCTGAAGGCGAAGCCAGGGAAGCATATGTTGGCAAGCTGGCCGATTCGCTTAAAACTTTCACAGAGGAACTCTCAATAGAGGGGTTTGATGCTGGCATGCAGGGGTTTGAATGCGTTCAAGAGATGTTCTTTGCCGCAAAGAGGTTTACGAGGATATATGAAATGAAAGGCATATCGCACACTGTGATTGCCGAAGAAAACAGCTCTTTAAAGCTATTTTGCGCTGATGCCAAAGAGTATCTGGCAGCTTCACTGAAACTGGTAGGATCTGCGATGTTTTTTTCGGCTACTTTGGCTCCATTGCCATTTTACTGCGAAATGCTTGGCGGCAGCAAAGATGACTATTTGCTAAAAGCGCCGCCTGTATTCGACAATAAAAACTTTGCAGTAGTATGCGATACAAGCATTTCAACTATATATAGAAAAAGAAGCAGATATTATACGCATATTGCAGACAGAATTCATACTGCTTTTGAGATGCTGCCAGGCAACCTCATAGCATTTTTTCCGTCATATGATTTTATGGCAGCAGTGCACAATGAATACAGTGCCAAATTCCCGTCTTCTGAAGTCGTGCTGCAGCCCCGAAGCATGCCGGAAAGCGAAAGGCTCGATTTTATTTCCTGTTTTGAAGCTGGCGCCCATGTCGCAGCGTTTGCTTTGAGCGGAGGCATTTTTTCTGAAGGCCTTGACCTCAGTGGCGAAAAGCTCTCATGCGTGGTTGTCTGCGGAGTTGCCATACCAATGGTTTCAGACGAGCAGGAGTCAATGAAAGCTTTCTTTAACAGCCAGGGAAAAGACGGGTTTGCCTATGCATATTTGTATAGCGGGATGAATAAAGCGCTTCAGGCAATAGGAAGAGTCATTCGAACGGAATTTGACAAAGGGGTTGCCATATTGCTTGACGAGCGATTTTCATACGGAGAATACAAAAGCCTGCTGCTCTCTTCCTACAGCCAGACCGGCTATGTCAATAATGAAGCATCGTATATAAAAGCGCTTCATTATGCCAAGCAGTTATTTTAACAAGATCGGCAAGAATTCCCCCCCGCTTCAAGCGCTATGAGCGTTAAGCGGAGGGATGAATTGTAGGCAGCTAGCCTCTTGCTGCCAGCGATCGGGCTTTAATGTTACTGCGCCTGGGTTCGCCTTACGGTTCACTGCCTTGCGCTTAACAGGCGCATGCGCTTTCGGACCGCCTGCTGTATAAAAAATGCCAGGTTAAAAATCTAAGCCGGCAAGAATTTCAGCTGAGCTTGCGACAATTTCCACGCATCGAGTCTTATACAAGTTTTTTGCTATCGCCTGCTCGTTTCCATCAGGCGTAGAAATATCACAGCCCAATAAATCACGGCAAATTATGCTGCCGTATTTTTCTTTGAAAATTCTTATATACTCTTCGATGCTCTTATTTCCTATTGATCTGTTGTCTCCATATTTCAGGCCAACGACTAATAAAGCGCCTGAGACCGCCCCGCACACATCAGCGCACCTGCAGCCGCTATTGAGCCCAAATGAAATCCTATTGGCAAGGCTTGCATCTAGCTCGTATTTCTCACAGAATGCACCCAATACAGCTTGTGAGCAATACAATCCGCCTAAAAAGAGCTCTGTTGCTTTTTTTGCTTGTTCATTCATTCTAATTCCCACTTCAATTTTAATAATAATACTCGCTTTTGTTCTCACAGTTGCCGATTTGGAATATTAGCGGCAGCTTGGATTGCCATTGCCTTTGGCAGTTTGCCTTTACAGTTTAGGGCTCGCATAATTAAACGCTTTTTTTTAGCAGCCAAACGGCGCTTCAGGAAGCTGCGGGCGCTATGGGCTGCGATTGCATTCTTATTCGTTTGCTTCATCGCTTTTTGTTGTAACATTTTGCAGTCTGTGATAGTATATTAGTCAAATGCGGGTGTAGCTCAATGGCAGAGCATCGGCTTCCCAAGCCGGTTACGAGGGTTCGATTCCCTTCACCCGCTCCATTTTTTTGGCTTAAAAACGTTGTTTTTTTGATGAAAAGTGTCTTTTATCCGCAACTGGAGTATTTCTACCTAATAGTGAAACGGTTTGAAGTGCTTCATTACTGATAGAATTATTGCTTTGCTACTCATGTGTATCTGACTTTCCAGGAAATCTGTCATATAATCATGCAACTATATAATATTCAATAACACAATAGTTTTCAATGTTAAGAGAAAGAGGGAACGCTGAGTTTTATCTCTTTCTCTATAACTTAAAAAATGACCTTGTCGTGAGCTTTTGTCAGTGTTCATCATGTTCCTCATTGCCGCTTTTCAGCGATGACTCTATATAGCTTTGCATCAACATAGCTGATTTTCTGCGAGCTTCGTCGGTATAGTGGCCATATGTATTCAAAGTGATTGATATAGTTGAATGCCCTAGGTTAGAAGACACTGATTTTATGTCGTCACCAGCGAAGATTGAGGCTGTTGCAAACGAATGCCTTAAAGAATGAAAGTGCAGCCCAGGCTGCCCGATTTCCGCAGCTGTTTTCTTGACTTGCTTGTATAATGCTGGCTGTGTCTTGTGTGATCCCGTTGCATCAGTGAATACAAGGTTGTCTTTATTGTGCCATGCGCTGTCTGCCTTAGTAGCCATCTGCTCTATTTTTTGCATTTGCTTTTCGAGCACGCCGAGAACAAATGGCGAAGCTGCAACAATCCGTTTCTTGCTGTTTTTAGTCGGCCCAAACTCATAGCGGACAGATGTTCCCGGCTCTTTTATCCTAAGCAATTGGCGATACACCGTTATCTCACCCTTCTCAAAATCAATACAGTCCCAGCTTAGAGCTATTAGCTCTGAAATCCTTAGCCCACTGAATAAGGCTGTAATCAACTCGTTTTCATGCTCATTCCCTTCTATTGCTTTCAAAACGAGTGCTATCCCTGAAGAGTCTAGAAGCTCAATCTCTTTAGCTTCCAATTTTGGCAAGATGCAGCCGTCGCTGGGATTGTTTTTGAGGCATCCGATAGCAACAGCTTGTTTTAGGGCTTTATGCAGAACCCCATGTATGTTCTTCAGTGTTTTTGAGCTGACATCGATGCTGTTGTATAGCTTTTGGATCCGGATATTGGAAAGTTTGCCGAGCATCAGTTTGCCCAAGCCAGGCTCCAGGTAGTTCCTTATTATTGACCTATAGCTAACTAAAGTAAGAGGCTTCAAGTGAACACAATATTCGTCAACCCATAAATTAAGCCATTCACCGACTGAGGTTTTGCTTGGATCTATTTCGGTATTCATCTCGATGTTGCCGTCAACCTCAGCAAGCTTTTCTGCCAGCTTCTTTGCTACCTCAGCCTGTGACTTGCCATATACTGATTTTCTTATCAGTTTCCCATTGCTATAGTTAAAGCCTGCAGTATATTGGCCTTCCCACCGCCCGTCAGCTCTTTTGCGAATTGAGCCCATCCCGTTAGGCGCTTTTCTTTTTCTTGGCATGATTCTCTGCTCTCGATGTCGAATTCCGTTTGCTGTTGAGTCCATTGCTGCTTTAGAGCTCTGTTATCCTGATATGCCATTTGCTTGCTCTAGCCAAACTGGTTTACTTCCTCTTGCCTATCAGCTGAAGTTAGAGTTGCATCTATGTTGAATGGATAGTAGTCGCCTCCCATGGTGTGCTTTATCGCTTTTTCGCCAACTCCAATATGGTAAACCGACTTCACTTCCTGCTCAAACTCGGCTCTTGATGGAGCAGACAATTCGCCCATTTCAACTTTTGACCATTTCTGGAAGTGCTTATACACCCTTGATGCTGTCCAGTAACCGCTTTTGACCTCAATTTGACCGCAACTGGAATATTCATTAAGAAATGAAATGTTAAACTGGCATTTCATGCAAAATAAAACACAGCGCCAAACGAAAAGATGGCTCAATAAACTCAAGCCATTCCTTTTCGCTTGAACTGCCCTTATGAACCTGCCAAGCAGACGGCTATATTTCTATGCCATACATGCTAAACAGCTACATGCCCGTTTCCCTTACAACCCTAACAACCTCCAGGGTATTTGGTATAGGCGTATAGGCTCCGTCTGCTGTAAGCCATCCACAGTCCTTGCTGTCTTTGTAGACGATCATTTCCTCGTCACTAGGCAAACCATATTGCTTAGCTGGAATGCAGAAGTACGCGTCCTCAACTAGAAGCTCGCCTTTTGAATTATAAATATCGATTTTTGGGTTGCTGCCAAACCCGTTTTGCGCTATAACGAATGGCCCAAACTTATCCAAATTTTCATACTTGCCAAAAGCAATCACTTCGTTGCCTTCGTTATCGAAATACGCTACTTGGGAGTCTTTGAACCTGATATTGTTTGTTGAGCTATCAAATCTGCCTGCATAGGCTTCTTCAGTATCAATTATCTCTTCAGCTAAAACCTCGCCTGCTCCAGACACACGTATGCGAAGTATATCACTGTTAGCAGTAGCGCCACTGTAGCCAATTACGGTGTAAGCCTCACCATCCCATTCCAGGAATAGGATGTGGTGGATTGCAGTTGCTTCTGGCGTTGAATAAATAGTGCCATCACTTTCTATTCGGACAAGCGCTATTCGATCTCCGAAATTTCTACCGCTCGCTCCACTGCTTATTTCTTCCATGAGCATGAAATCGCCTTTGTCATAGTGGTTGTAGCAATGCAGCGAATAAAGATGCTGGCCCGATTTGCTATAAACAGACTTAAGGTTGTCTGGCCCGGTTACTACATCAAAATTATCGTAGGGCAAGAAGAATTCAATCTCTTGAACTGCTTGATAAACAGCGCCAGTATCATGGTTAAGTATATATTCGCTTTTGCCGTCGGGTACTTTATCTCCCATTAAATAGATTCCGCTAGTGGTAAAGTGCACTATTGCATTTTCAAAAGATCGCAAAGCATCGCCATCATAGCTTAGCAGGGTTACATTATCACCAGTATGGGCAGCAATGAAACGATCGTAGAACATTATATTGTCATATTCAAAATCAGTTGCCGGCTCACCTGTCTCTATTGATAACACGCCGTATTTTCGCGCGCCGTCTATTTCAGTATAAGCTTTTATGTAGCCTCCTTGTGACATGACATAGATTCCATCTTCGCCATCATCAGCAAGCTTGTAAACAAATTCATTAGAAGCAATCGTTCCATCCAGATGCAGAATAGCGATGTTAAACTCATCATCATAGAGCAAAAAGCAGCTAGTCGAAAAATCATCGCTTTCAAAGGCCCAATTCATAACAGCATGGTGATATTTCGCTTGGGCAGGCAAGCTGACAGGCTCACTGTTATTTACATATATGAAATGCGGCAAATTGTCCTCAGCATGAATGTATCTAAAGCTTCTCATTACAGACGACGGGACTATTGGCGCAATAGTATGCTCTGGCCTATACTCAGCAAGAGCATCTGGAAGCTCTAGCACTTCAACAATTTCAGGTACAGGCAGAGCAAGTGAATCACGCCTGTCTATTACAGTAGAGCCTGTGTCGGCTTTGTTTGGCTGCTCTGCATTATTATTGCTGCACGAAGCGATTAGCGCAAGCATTGCGCACAAAACGCTAACTGCAAGGCATTCAATTGCCGATATCTTAGTGGGCTTGCCACTTTTTTTTGTAGTAATATGGTTAATTTGCATAATACCCTCCAATGGCTTAATAATTTTCAAAGCATTGCTTGAACATGCTTTTAGCCTTAGCCACCTTTCACAGAAATACTGGGCCTTACTTTTCTTTTCTTATTATGGCATGAAAAACAGCTTCACTGTTCCTTAATTTTACTATGCGCATAAAAGTTTTTTCGCTAAGCAGCATATTCGCTGTCGGCATGCACTTCACCTGGCTTTAGTACTATGCCTGATGATAAAAAGCAAAAAGCCGCACAGATGCGGCTTTTTTGGCATGCTATTTATTAAGCTCCTAATTAGCAGCGGTTACAGATGTTATGTGCGGGTTTACTCCCTCATACCAATACAGGTATCCTTCCATGTCAACGGTGTCGCCAATATTAAGCGCCTTGACAGCAGCGTAAACATCAGTGTCTTTATCTGTCAGATATGCTCTGACGGTGAATGTATAGGTTTCGCCGTTATACGATACATTAAAGTACAAATCATCGCTGTCTACGCCTGATCCATCCCATTTGTAAAGGAACGCAACATCATCGCCATTATCATCCTGGCCAGCAGCTTCAATCGTCAGGCCTTTAAACGATACAAACTCATTTTGGTGGTTGATTAATGTTTCAGTCCCTAAAAGCTCTGTAACATCTTTAGCTGTCGCTATGAAGTTTCCTTCAAGGATTTCATAAGTTGCCTCAATTATTTCAACTTCGCCCATCCACTCAGTTTTTATACCCTTTATCCTGACTTTGGTTCCAGGAACAAGCTGTGCAAACTCTTCTTCAGTGCATGGCATATTGTAAAGTAAATAGGCGCCATCTTCATCCTGGGTGTAGAAAATAGCCTGGTTGTCCCACCATGCCTGTTTTGCTTGTATGTAGGTTTCGACTACGACTTCAGAATCCAGCTCTGCTGCTATGTATTCTGCATGAGTCATGACTTGTGCCGGCTGATTGTCGTCATCTTCAACTTTTTCTTCTTCTTTTGTGCCAGTGTTGCAGCCGGCAAAGGCAACCAACAGTGTAAGTGCCATAAGTAATGCTAATAACTTTTTCATGTTTCTCCTCTTTAACTTTATTTAAGTTTGTATATATTATATATCCTTTTTGTTATGAAAAATCAATATCTAACAAAACACTTCATACAAAATGCTTGTCTTAGCATCGAAAAACAGTATAAAATGGCTAAAAATCAGAATTTCGTATGTGCATAAAATTTCTGTCTAAGCAAGCGATCGTGCCATCTGAAAACCTTGGCGGATTGCTAAAGCCAACGCGCATTGCGCGCCAAAAACGCTTTATTAATGCAACAGTGCTTACTGTATTCGTTTTGGTTGGCAAAACAAAAGCGCAATGCTCCTATTTATGAGCACATACCTGGAAAAGCGGCTAATCGCGATGGGCAGAAACACTGCTCCGCATAGCGATAGACTTTCGGTAAACTTAAGCAGAAATCATATAAAAACATATTTGGCAATTCCAGCTATATTCAATATTTTATTATTTAGGTGAAGTTTTTTATTGCCTATCTTTCTCGTTGCCTCTGAATGCTTGAATACTGTGCACACTATATCCCGGTACATTTTTCCTCGAAGGCGACAAGCACTTGGTAACTATGCAGAATTGCAGGTTTTCAACATATAGCTAATGTGAATATATCCAATTCATTAGATGAGACAGGTGGTGAGGCTGCGTTGTTCTCACCTCCTACAGAAAAGTTACTAAGATTATTTTTAACCAATTAATAAAAGCGACATACCTGTCGTATAATGAATCAAGCGACATGCTTGTCGCTTTTTTAAAATGAAAGAGGGAATGATGTATTGGCACTCATGTCAAAGGGCACTGTTCGAAAAAAATATATCTTGGAAAAAGCCGCTCTTGTTTTTATGCGCAAGGGTTTTACTTCTGTAACTATGAAAGATATTGTTGAGGAATGTGAAATGAGCCGCGGAGGGGTTTATAGATATTTTTCATCAACTAAAGAGATTTTTATGGAGATCATATCATCAGAAAATGAAAGCGATTACGCTTTTTTAGGCAAACACATGGAGAAAGGAACTAATGCAGTAAAAATACTTGAAATGTTTTTACAGTTGCAAAAAAAAGAATTATTGAATATTGAAAAAACAATAAGATTAGCTATGTATGAGTTTTTTATATTCCATAGAGATACTATGAGCTATGTTTTAGAACAAAACTATACTGCTGCTTTATCATTAGTCTCTCAAACGCTGCTTTACGGAATTGAAAGAAAAGAAATTACAGGGATACTCCCGAATGATGCAGAAAAATATGCGAATTGCATGATTGTTTTATTGGAAGGCTTGAGTATATTCGCAGTAAGCGGCCAGATTTCATCTGAGACAATAGACGAGCAGTTTGGCCTATTCATAAAAAATTTAGTTAATAAAAAGGAGCAGCACTTGTGAAAGTTTTAGTTTTAGGCCTTGGTGTTATCGGCACAACTTACGCTTATGCTTTACAAAAAGCGGGGCATCATGTCGAACATTTTATTAGAGAAAGCAAAAGAGATTCAATCAGCTCAAAGATTGAGGTTAAAATACTTGACGGGCGGGAAACCCCAAAGGGTGTTCATAAAACAGATTACTATTTAATAAATTTAGCTCAGCCAAACAGTAAATACGATTTTATTCTTCTGAGTCTATCGGCAGGGAAATTGGAAGCGGCGATTCAAACGCTTTATGAAAACAATATCGAAGGAACTCTTGTTTTGTTAAGCGGTATCTGGGAAACAAAAGATCAAATTGACAAGCAAATGAGCGGCTACTCTTATATACTTGGCTATCCCGTAGCAGGTGGTAGCATAGACGATAATTTAATCGATTGCGTTTTGTTCGACCACATTGTTCTTGAAAGCAACAATAACTCAAACATATCAAATTATTCAGATATTGCCGCGGCGTTTAGTTCTGCAAACATAAAAATAGAATCTCCTTACGATATGCTTGAATGGATATGGGTTCACATGGCCATAAATGCGGCGGTAATATCAACGGCAGTAAAATATGCCGACATTACTGATATGGCAGATGCTGGTAAAGCCGCTGACTCTTTTATGAACAGCGCTAAAATATTATCTGAAACAGTCATTGTGATTCGTGAAGCATTAGAAATTGTTGGAGCAAGAGGAGTTGATTTGAATAATTACAAAAAAGATATATCAATGTTTAAGATACCGCCAAAAATTGCGGGGGTGGCAATGAAAAGAATGTTTGCGAAAAATACCCTGCAACGGAGAATAATGCGACTTCATAACAACACATACGACCTCACATATATTGTTAGAAGCGTTTTTGATTCTGGCCAAAAGCTAAACATCAACGCTCCGAAGTTTTATTATAACTATCCGATATTTTTGCAGAATTTGCAAAAGCTACAATGAATAAAAAACCGTTCCCATTTGCCCCCAAAAGCAAAAGAGCCACCTTTATTCCGTATGGTGCGCATAGATGGGCCGCAAGACGCAAGACAGCGCAGGAAGCAGCCTGCCTAACCGAAAGGCAAAGCCGGAACGAAAACGCAGCATCACAGGAAATCGGCAAGCTGCCTAAGATATGCAATATACATATGGCGGGGCACCCTACCTACTTCACTAACCTATGTCTTTTCGGATTAGGCCATAGCCCGGCAAATGTTGCCTACTATTTTTTTGCCTTAGCGACTTTCCGGCCTTTAACGGCTAAAGCGTTTGCAATAATATAAACAGCCATTAAAATCCAGGCAATAGCCAGCACTGACAAGAAGATTCTCGCAGTATTAGGCAACGGGCCTAAATCCTTGCTGCTTGAGGCATTTAATGAATTGCTTCCAATCTGGTCTAGCCGGTAGAGAGCCCTTACATCGGAAAAAGATCTCTGTATATATGCGCCATCAACAGTTTCTTTTCTTCTAACAGACTTTACTACATTCTCGATTAGCTGCCCGGCAGAGTCTCGCACAGAAGCTGAGCCATTGAACACCGGCGTAACAAAAGTATTATCCAGATTGTCAAGCAGCAGCTTTGAAGCGCTTATCTTTATGCTGTAAAAATCATCATTGTTTTCACCGCTTCTTGATAAGTAGCTTTGGTAAGCATCAGAGTGAAGCGCCTTCGTTGTCACAGGCAAGTAGCCTTCAGTTCTGGAATAAGCAATCTGCACATCGTTAGTAAGAAGGTATTGGGTGAATATCCAAGAAGCAAGCACTTCCTGAGGATTTTCTTTGTTCATAATGCAAACAGATGGCCCTTGGGATATCATCTTCGGGTTAAGCGGATCGAATTGGGGAATAGCCATAAGCTCTGTTTCGAAATCCACCAGCTTGTCTTTGCTGATATCGAGCAGCGGCGCTTCCGGCCCCATCCATGTTGCGCCGGCAGTAGAATCTATAGCAAAGATGCACTGGCCTGCATTCAGGTAGTTGGCTGGATAGCCAGATATCTTAAACGTTGAAAAAGCGCCAAGCTTTGTATGATCAGCTATTGTAGCCAAAAGCCCGGCTGTTGTATCGTTAAATAGCTCAATATCTCCTGAAAGCGTAGAGTAGCCAGCATCCTTTTGCTTTAGCTGCGTGATCATCATATTGTCTGTGGATTTATATATAAATGGGATCATGACCTTTTGTCCGTTTAATAAGAAAAGGCCGTCATCGCCTTTTGCCATTGCAGCATCTGCGACTTCCCAAACAAAATCCCAAGTTAAGGCCTCTGGCAGAGTGTAGCCCAATGCTTCAACATATGTCTTGTTAATATAGCATGCCTCAGTAGAGCGCATGTATGGCAATGCATAATAATGGCCATTAAAAGAGCATTCATTAAAAAACTGTGCGACTAATTCATCCTTTGCAGGCGAGCCGAATTTTATATCGCTGCCGGCAAGCCCGTATCTGCCATTCTCAAGCAAGCTGTCTAACGGCACAACAATATTAGTTCCTGTCAGGTATGTTGCTATATGGTCCGGATAGGTAATGCAGACATTCGGCGTTGTATTGGTAGTGATATTCGTAATAACATCATTGTAAATTCTGCTATAGTCTGTATACAGCCGCAAGTTTACGGTAATATTCGGGTAGAGTGACTCAAAATCAGCAATCGCTTTTTTGTAAATATCAGTCTGAGCCTTATTCGTGTCGTTTTTTGCCCAAAAAGTAATTTCATAGCTTGAAGCATCATCGAATTCATCAGGCATTTCAAAAGCTCTCATGCCCTTAGAGCCATGGCAGCCAGTTACCGCCGTAACAAACAATGCCAGCAGCATAGCAGCGAAATAGGGCTTTAACACTTTGATCATCCTTTTGTCCCTCCATGCGCAACGCCCTCCATGATGCTTTTGCGGAAAATAAAATAAAGAATTATCAGTGGAACAGAGATTACTACCACAGCAGCCATCATAGCAGGAATATTTTCGCGCCCAAACCCGTTTTCGCGTATTTCCTGTATGCCATTTGAAACAACGAAGTAATTGGCATCGTCAGTTATCAGCCTCGGCCATACATATGAATTCCAGCACTCTATAGCCTTTAGGATTGCAATAGTGAATATTGTTGGCTTGCATATAGGAATCATTACTTTAAATAAATACGCAAGGTCGCTTGTGCCGTCGACCTTGGCTGCGTAGTACAGCTCGGCAGGGATCTGCTCAAAGTTTTCTTTTAAAAGGTAGATATAAAAGACCGATGCTATTGAAGGCAGCACCAATCCAAGGTATGTGTTTCGCATGCCAAGATTCGTTATTGTCACGAAGTTTGTAACTATAACGAGTTCGTTTGGTATCATCATCAGCGCTAAAAATAAAGTGAAAGCAAAGCTTTTGCCTTTAAAGTTCAGCTTGGCAAATGCATATGCAGAAAATACTGTTATTGCAAGCATCAATGACGTAGCAGATATGGTAAATATCAGAGTGTTCATAAAATACCTGCTAAGCGGCACAGCTGTAAATGCCAATTTATAGTTGTCTATTGTCGGCTTAAGCGTATATAGCATTGGCTTGAACTCAGAGTTGTAAGAGCTGTAGCTCTTTATTGAAGTAAGCAGCATCCAGTAAAAGGGAAACAGTATCATAACAGCCCAAAAAGACAGCAAAGCATATATGATAGCATTCGCAGCCTTTTTTTTCGCATTTGCAGTTTTATTAAGCTTCTCGAAACTAGATTGGTTTGCCATAAATATAGACCTCTTTAGTAGTAGACATGCTTTTTGCTTATAAGCAAGTTAAGGCATGTTATTGTTAGAACGATAACAAATAGGATTATAGCGCCGGCAGATGCATATGAAGGGTAGCCCCCGCTGTTGCCATAAAGCATGTCGCATATATATCCCACTATCGTGTTCATTTCCGCTGCATTCAGATCGGTGCCAAATAAGGCAACAGCATCGCCATATGCCTTAAAAGCGCCTATAAATCCAGTTATGACCAGATAGAAAACAATAGGCGAAATCATTGGCAATGTGATCTTGGTGAATGTGCGCAGCTTGGATGCAGAATCGATTTTCGCAGCATCGTAATATTGCTGGTTCACAGAAGCGAGTGCGCTTGTTAGCGTAAGCACCTTAAACGGCATAACAACCCAAACCGTATAAAAACACAAAACGAACATTTTTGCCCAATATGGGCCATTAATAAAATCAACAGAGCTTCCGCCAAAATAATTAATAATGAGATTGGCAAAACCGTCTGTGTAAGCCGTTTTGTTGAATAAGATCATAAATACCAGCCCTACTGCAAGGGTGTTGGTAACATAGGGCAAAAAAAATATCGTTTGGTACATCACTTTAAGCTTCGTGATTGAATTAAGGCCAAGTGATATAAGCAGAGCTATGCTCGTAGAAACAGGCACAGTAATAGCAACTAATATGAAAGTATTCTTCAGGGCCTGCAAGAAGTAGGGATCATGCAATACGTAAGAATAATTATATAGCCCTACGCCAAAAAAAGACTGGGAAGCCGAATTGTAGCCTTCTTCAATGGAGTATATTGAGACATCAATTAGAGGATATACCATAAAGAGGCCTAAAAAGGCGATTGCTGGCAGCAGGTATAGCCATCCTTTGTTATTGTTTTTTTCCATTTGCACCTTCTATGCGCTGGTTATGCGTTCTTCTGTTTCTTTGCTAAACAAAAAAACTTTTTCCGGCTTTAGCGAAAAGCATACTTGTTCAGACTCAAAGCTTATATCGCTCTCTGAACAGATTGATCGAACGATGGAGCTGGCTGATGCGCTGTGCTTTGAGACAATGCTTATGTCGCGCCCCATTGCTTCAACACGGCTAAGCTCGCACTTCAACGGGCCTTGCCTGTTAAGGATGAACCCTTCCGGCCTAATTCCAATGTATACCTGCTGGTTTTCAGCGTTGATGCCGCTAATCACAGCCTCGTTGCCGATGTATGCAGATCCGTTTGCCACATGGCCCTCGAAAACATTGATTGGCGGCGTTCCAAGAAAGCTTGCTACAAACAGGTTTGCCGGGTTGTCATAGACCTGCTGGGGCTTGCCTATCTGCTCAATCTTGCCGTCTCTCATGACAATGATAGTGTCAGAGATGCTCATTGCCTCTTCCTGGTCATGCGTGACAAAAACTGTAGTAATCTGTGTCTGCCTTTGTATCCGCCTTAGCTCTTCCCGCGTCTGCAGCCTCAGCCTTGCGTCTAGGTTGGAAAAAGGCTCGTCTAGGAGCAGAATGCGCGGCATTTTTACTAAAGCGCGAGCAATTGCCACGCGCTGCTGCTGGCCGCCTGACAGCTCGCTTGGCTTGCGCTCCATCAATCCGGCAATCTGAACCAGCCCGGCTACCTCATTAGCCCGATTAAGCATATCCTGCTTTGGGATTTTATCGGGCCCTTTTAAATTTTGCAGCGGAAAGAGGATGTTTTCCTTAACAGTGAGATGCGGGTAAAGCGCATAATTTTGGAATACAACACCAACACCCCTTCGTTCGGGCGGCACAGCAGTTACATCGTCCTCATCGAAAAAAATGCTTCCGCTTGTTGGCGACTGCAAGCCGCAAATAAGATTAAGCGCTGTGCTCTTGCCGCATCCGGATGGCCCGAGCAGGCCCACAAGGTCCCCGCTTGCAATTTCGAAAGAAAAATCATTTACAGCAATGACATCGCTATCGGTTTTTTTATTTCTGCTTGGATAGATTTTTGTTAGATTCTGAAGCACTACTTTCATTGCATCTACCTATAAGACATCATTTATGGCATATAAGTTCGTAATTACGCTATTTCCTACACATAAAGTAAGAAATAATAGTGAAATTCAAACAATATCTATGTTTTAATTGAACTTACATTCCATATATATGCATTATACTGCATTAACTTTTCAAAATGCAACAAATACTCGCATGTCTGGCGGCATTTGAATGATTTTAGGCAGAGCCGCTAAGCCCCTTGCCTATAAGCAGGCGCAGGCGTGCGCGAAACCAGTGCAGCAGAGCTGCATGCGCTGATACTTGCCGGGATAAAGCGTTTGTTGTTTGTTTGGCAGGAAAAAAGAGCTCAGCAGCAGATGGCAGGGGTGGCCTAAGGCCACATAGGGCCCTTGCTGGCAACTTCAGACCATTCGCTTGGCAAGTTGAGCATGCTCTCGGATTGTATAAAGCTGCCCTTGCCATCAGCATATGTATGGGAGTATCTGCTGTCCAGCAGCACAGGCCCTCCATCGGGGCCTTCGTAGTACTCCCTGTCTGTAATTACATTGGTCCAGCCATCCATTACTCTGCTGTTAGCTTCAGATGCGCGATTGAATACTGATGAGGCGCTATCATAGCTTCGGGAGCTTTGCGCTACATATTCAGCGCCAATCTTTTGCATGTGCTGCTGCTGGCTTTGCAGCCTCTGCATTGTCCATTCCATCTGCTGGCTGAATATTCGGCTCGAAGAATGCTTCACTGCGTTTGCCCACTGCTCGTTGATGATCTTGTTTGCAAAGAATATATCTGCAGCGAACTCGTATTTTTCAAACTCTTTCTCCCTTGCAAAGCAGTAGTTGAACCCAAGAGGCGAAGTATCCCAATTGAGCGTCTGTTTGCTGACAGCCCCGACTAATGGCAGATGCTGGGTATTTGTTAAGAGTGATGAGCATATGCTGGCAAGCACCCTGGCCTTATAAGGCTCGCCTTCGAATGCAAAGCTAAGCGTAAGAATGGCGCAGTCAAGGCCAAGCTCATATTCCATTTGGGCATTCTGGGCAGCGAGCATCGGAGCACACTGCATGTGGTAGCTTTGCATTTCCTGCTCCCTGCCATGCAAATACTGCTTTAGCGTTTCTGCCAAGCTGCCTTCAGGGTATGCTACATCAACGATCTTTGCATCAAAGCCTGTGTATTCCTTGAAATAGTTGTAGGCATACATCTCTGCACTTTGGCAGTTTTTAACAATAGCAACAGTCGCTGAATCCCATTGCCCCTCAAACACCATATTGCCTGGATCAGATGACACATAGGACATTGGAGACACATACCCAACCCGAGCGCTGCTGTCAGGCGAAATTATATGAAAATCTATAGTAGCTGGATATGCTCCGCTTTGCATGATCCAGTAAGCGCCGCCACTGGATCGCCAACCTTTTGGCGCAACTGATCTTGCTGCTTCGCATCCCAATTTTTCATCATAGCATGCGCAGCGCTCAAGCTCTACGGCCTTGCTTTGGGGTGAAGGCTGTTCAGATGGCTTATCATCAGCATAGCCTTCGACGGCGTCCCCTTTTTTCTGCTCAGCAGGGCTAGCCTCAAGCATCACGTCGATTCTGCCAAGAATTTCTCTTTGGCTCCCGCTGTTTTGCAGCAGCTCCCGATACAAAAGCATTTCTGTTTCGCTTGGCGCATTGCCATTTTGGCTAAGCCCGATGAAGCGCGCAAAGCTCAGGCGATCATATAGCTCAAATTCTATTTGATCATCAGGGATGCTGTACAGATGCTGCAAAACGATTATTTTCAGAACCATAATAAAATCATAGCCAGGATATCCATTCCTTCCGGGAACAAACCCGAAAACAGAGTTAAGCAGTGGCCTAAAAGCCTCAAAGTCTATTGTTTTAGCTATGTTCTCAAGCGGATCGCCCAAGGCGCTCAGCTTGAGAAGCCTTATGTTTGTGTTTTCAAAGTAATCGCTGTCCATTTTCGCCTCCCAGCCATGCTATTTGGCTATGATAAATTCAACCACAAAAAGAAATGCCTGGCACTGCGCAAAAAGCATATAAAAAAGCGCCAAAACAGCTTGCTGCCAGTGATGGCAACAAGGCTGTTTTGGCTGTAGCCTTAGTAGGCAGACCAGCCGCCATCAACAGCAATAGTTGTGCCATTTATGAAAGCGGAATCGCTTGAAGCAAGAAATAGCGCCACCGATGCTATTTCAGAGGGGCTGCCTGTTCTTGGCATTGCGCCCATGCCGCTTGATATTTTTTTATACCCAAGCTCGCTTGGGCTGCTGCTTCCGGCGCCAATTTCGGTATCAACGCCGCCCGGGCATATAGCATTGCATCTTATGCCCTTGTCAGCATACATAAAACCCGTATTTTTTGTCAGCCCAACAAGGCCGTGTTTGGCAACCACATATGAAACGCCTCCACGCGCCCCAAATAGGCCGCCAAGCGAAGCAACATTTATTATATTGCCTGAACCCTGCTTTAGCATCTCGACAATTGCTCTGCGCGCAAATCTCATAGGCGCTGTTAAGTTTACCTCGATTATCCTGTCCCATAGCTCATCTTCGAGGTCGCCCAATGGCACGAAGCCGTCCATTATGCCTGCATTGTTAACCAGGATGTCAATGCTGTTGTACTCGCTAAGCGCAGCATGAACAGCCCCGTCGATGTCATCCGGCTTTGAAACATCGCCTACGAACGGGAGTATTAAATGCCCTTTTTCATAAGCTTCGCCTGCAAGCTCGTCAAGGCGCTCTTTTCTTCTTGCAAATGCTATGACATTTGCACCTTCCTCTGCAAACAGCATAGATATCTCTTTGCCCATTCCTGAGCTGGCGCCGGTAACAATTGCGGTTTTTCCTGTAAGTTTGCCCATAGTGCCCCCAATCTTTTGAGCGTTGCAAAAAGATAAGCCTTTTTATCCAATTGCATTTGCCTACTTTTTTTATTAACAATTATAGGGTTTGTTATACAGGCATTTAAAGCCTTGTGCTGAATGCGCGCCTTAAGCGCCTGCTATTATTCTTATTCTTCTATAAACGCTTTCTCAATAACGATTGGCTCAAGCGGCTTGTCTGCAATTCCTGTAGCTGCCTCAGCTATTCGGTCAACAACCTCTATTCCACTGACAACCCTGCCAAAAGCGGCATATGAGCCATCAAGGTGCGGCGCATTTTCATGCACAATAAAAAACTGTGAGCTTGCTGAGTTCGGATCTGAAGAGCGAGCCATTGATATAGCGCCACGCAAGTGCTGTATAGGGTTGTCCACGCCGTTGCTTGAAAACTCCCCTTTTATATTGCCTGCCGCCCCGCCGGTGCCATCGCCTTTCGGATCGCCGCCTTGCACCATGAACCCTTTTATTACCCTGTGAAAAGTCAAGCCATCGTAGAACCCTTCTGAGACCAGCTTTTCAAAGTTGGCTACTGTTATTGGCGCTGAAGCGCTGTCAGTCTCTATCTTTATTGACCCCAAGCCTTTTAATTGCAATATAACCATTTTAAGTGCTCCTTTATAACAATTATAATGTGCACATTTTTCGAATATAAATAGCGCACCTAACCACAATACATCAATAAGCTGAACAATAAAAGGCAAACACTGCCCGGTTTCATAATAATTAATGATTTTGGCGTATAGAGCTAATGGGCTTATATGCAAATGGCATGCATTTTCAAAGTTTTTCGTGCCATATTTTATGCAGCAAAAAGCGCTTCATAAATATCAGAAAAGCTCTAGACATTTCAAAAACTGCCATAAAATGCTTGCAGCACAATTGCTATACAAACCACTGGTTTCAAACAGCTTCATTTGCTAAACTACATAAGTAGGCACCAATATATATGCTGCCCATGCGGCTAAAGAGCAACAAAAGCAGTGCAAGCGATCTATGGCTATATAAAAAGCAAAAGGCAATGCCTTTGCAGTTTCGGATGAAAGAAAAAAGACAGGTATTTCGAATTAACAATAAACAAGAAAAAACAAGAAAGAGTTTGCATAGGCACAAGCCTATGCATAGTAGGGATGCAAAATGGGACTAATTAAAGCTGTAGCAGGAGCAATTGGCGGAACTCTTGCTGACGAATGGCGCGACTATTTCTACTGCACTTCGATGCCGGCAAACGTTTTGGCAACGAAAGGCCAAAAACGGGCCGGAAAGCGCTCTTCGAATAAAAGAGGAAGCGAAAACATTATTTCAAATGGCTCAATCGTAGCAGTCAATGAAGGCCAGTGCATGATGATTGTTGACCAAGGTGCCATAGTTGACTTATGCGCAGAGGCTGGCGAATTCTTATACGACACATCCTCTGAGCCCAGCATATTTTACGGAGGGCTGGGCAAGGGAATTTTGGGCACATTCCAGTCAATCGGCCAAAGGATCGGATTTGGCGGAGAGCCAGGCAAAGACCAAAGGATATATTTCTTTAACACAAAAGAAGTATACGGCAATAAATACGGGACCCAAAATCCAATACCATTTAGGGTTGTTGACAGAAACATAAACCTTGATGTTGATATATCGCTTCGTTTAAACGGCGAGTTTTCTTATCGGCTAATCGACCCTATGCTTTTTTACAAAAATGTGTGCGGCAATTTTGAGAATGAATTTACAACTTCGCAAATAGAGAGCACGCTTAGGGCAGAAATGCTTACGGCGCTGCAGCCTGCATTTGCCAAGCTGTCTGATCAGGGCATCCGCTATAGTTCGCTTCCCGGACAAACATTTGAGCTAACACAGGCCTTAAGCGAAATTCTTTCTCCAAAATGGAGCGATTCAAGAGGTTTGGCTATTTCATCTTTGAGCATAAATTCCATTACAGCGCCAAAAGAGGATGAAGATATGATCAAGCAGCTTCAAAAGAGCTCTGCGCTTAGAGATCCGGGCCTGGCCGGCGCTACACTCATTGAAGCCCAAGCTGATGCGATGAAGAAAGCAGCAGAGAACGAAGGCGGGGCTATGTCAGGGTTTGTTGGCCTAAACATGGCACAAAGCTCCGGCGGCGCAAACGCTTCCAACCTGTTTGAAATGGCTAATGCGCAAAAAGCCCAGGAAGCCACAAAAGCTGGAGAATGGATTTGCAGCTGCGGAGAGGCCAATACCGGCAACTTCTGCAAAGCCTGCGGAAAGCCAAAGCCAGCTGCGGCTGGAACTTGGGAATGCCCTCGCTGCAATACATCCAATACAGGCAAATTCTGCGCGGAATGCGGAGAGCCAAAACCTGAGATTGTTGCGCTTAAGTGCGAAAGCTGCGGTTGGGAGCTGCCTGAAGGGCAAGCGCCGCCAAAGTTCTGCCCTGAGTGCGGCAAACCATTCGCAACAAATAGCTAAAGGGGTGTTTAATGGCTGTTGTTGAATATAAATGCCCAAGCTGCGGCGCAGCGCTAAGATTTGATTCATCACGACAGAAGCTATTTTGTGATTCCTGCGGCAATGAGTTTGATGTTGAGGCAATGAACTCATATATGGAGGGCGATGAAAAAGATTCGTTTGACTGGCCTGAGGAAGACAATGAAAATGAGTGGCTTGAAAGCGAGCTAGAAGAGCTTGTGGCCTATAGCTGCCCTTCTTGCGGAGGAGAAATTGTCACACAGGCAACCACAGCAGCCTCGAGCTGCCCTTTTTGCGGCAATCCGGCTATATATACAAAAAATATATCCGGCATGCTTAAGCCTGACTGCATTATCCCCTTTAAGCTTAACAAAAAGCAGGCAACAGAGGCATTTGAAAAATTCTTCTCAAATAAACCCCTTTTGCCGCCAATGTTTAAGTCCCAAAACACCATTAGCGAGATCAAGGGCATTTATGTGCCCTTCTGGCTGTTTGGCTGCAGTGCAAAGGCTAATGCCACATTTAGGGGTACAACATCAAGATCCTGGTCTGATAAAAATTACCGCTACACTGAAACAAGGCATTATGCCTTGAAACGCTCGGGCAACATTTCCTTTGAAGATGTGCCGGTAGATGCTTCAAAGCAAGCAGATGATGCATACATGCAAGCCATTGAGCCATATAGGTATGTAGATATAAAGGAATTTAAGACATCATATCTATCTGGCTACTTTGCTGACAGATATGATGAGGATGTTGAAGAGTGCCAGCCGAAAGCAAATGAGCGGATAACGCGCTCAACAATTCAGCAATTGGCATCGACATGCTCTGGATACAGCGGCGTTACTGAAGAGTCATCATCTGTTCAGCTTCAACAGGCACAGACAAGGTATGCGCTTCTTCCGGTGTGGATGCTCAGCGTTAAATATAATGGCGAAGACTTCCATTATGCCATGAATGGGCAAACAGGCAAGTTTGTTGGAAAGCTTCCAATAGATAATGCAAGATACTTAATGTTTCTAATCGGGCTGAGTGCAGCATTCACAGCTATTGCAACGTTTGTTGCCTCATTGCTAATATGAAAAAGGCATGCTGTCTGCCATATTGGGGCTTGCTATGTATACAGCCTTTGAAGCAAGCCAACAAAAAGCCATACTGCAACTAAACAAAGGGAGAGGCAGCTGTATCACATCAAATTGAGCAATGGCTGCCTCCTGAGTGACTTTACCAAATGAAAAAAAACTTAGCTGCTGCATCCGCTATTGTGGCATTAGTTTTATTGCTAATGACAAGCGTATATGGCTCAAGCGGGCCTAACGCATCTATTCCGCATGTAGTCGACAGGGCAAACCTGCTCACCACAAGCGAAGCAGAATCGCTTAATAGTTTATTTCTTTCATACGCTGAAGAAACGCAGGTAGATATTTCAGTTGTGACTGTTATGTCAATAACCGGCACTGTTAGGGATTATGCAAACAATATGTACGATCAGTACGAGTATGGCATTAGCGAGAGGCGCAATGGCGTTATGCTGTTCATCAACATGGGTGAACGCGACTGGTATATTGTAACAAACGGCACTGGCAATGAAATAATCGATGATAGGGCGATCGATAGAATTTGGAACCAATGCATGCCGCACCTGCAAAATGGTGACGCCTACAGCTGCTTTAAGCTGTTTGCTGAGCTCTGCAGAAACGAAATACTGTACCCGGGCAATAACAGCCAGAGCAACGGGTATGAGCATTATGAGGCTCCAAAAACCATTCGAGACTATTTCTGGTATATTCTTATAGCAAGCGTGGGCATAGCGCTGATAATAACATCAGTAATGAGAGTTTCCATGAATACAGCGAGAGAAAACAGGTATGCCAGCGATTATATTGTTAAGAACAGCTTCAAGGTTACACATTCAAATGATATCTACCTTTACTCAACGACATCAAGGGTAAAGAGGGATTCTGACGACGACAGATCCTCACGCTCATCAAGCTCTAGCTCAAGCTCGAGCGACAGAGGTGGCCATGGGGGTAAGTTCTAGATGCTTTTCGATTAAGCTGCGAGGATTGTAGCGATCAAAATTTGCACTAGAATATGAAATGTGCAGAAATTTTCTATTTGTGCTATAATTTCATTAATGAGGGCTAAGAATGGATTACTATAAAACTCTTGGCGTTAAGCGAAGCGCTTCCCAAGATGAAATAAGAACTGCTTATAAAGGCCTTGCAAAAAAATTTCACCCTGACATATACAAGGGCGACAAAAACTATGCTGAAAAGATTATGCAGGATGTTAATGTTGCTTACGACACTCTGTCCGATCCGGGAAAGCGCGAAAGGTATGATCTGAGCATACCTGCTGTAGGCTATTTTACGAAAAATGAGCGTACATACCAAACGAGCGTTAGAAAAGTTGAAACGCCGCTAAAGCCTGCAAAAGACAAGAAAGCCCATATGCCGGTAGGCGAAGTCGAGACCTGGAACACAGCGCCGGGAAGAATAGCTCTGGCGTTTTCTGCAATTATTTGGCTGCTTTATGCCATTACTTCGTCTGAGACAATGAAGCTAATGCTTGTCTTTGCTTATTCTGCTCTTATGGCGCTGTCTGTCGTTATATTTGTAGGCATACGCTTCGATGTGAGAATTGACGTTTTTTTTATCAGCATTATTTATGCCCTGTTATTTTCGCTTGTATATAATGTAGTTTCAGTATCAATACTATACGAGCCTTTCACTATACACGAAAACCTTGTTATTGTGCCTTTGCTTGCGTGCACAATATCGCTCATGCCAGCTACACTGACACTTTCAATTGTACGATTCATGCGAAACCGGATGAAACTAAAAACATCAAAGCCCAAAAAACAGTAAAACGGTGTTTTTCACCGCTTTACCATCGCTTTGTATTGTTTATAATTTACGGTTTCACCCGTGAGCATATTCTAGCATAATAATTTATGCCTGTCAATAAGAAACACAGTATCTTCCTTTCGGCTCAAGATTTGGCAGGCAATTCTGGGAGACTAATAATGGACAACAATAACGGCTACAAAATCGAGACCATAGCCCTGCATGCTGGCCAGGAAGCGCCGGACACAGCGACAGGCGCAAGAGCAGTTCCGATATATATGAGCACATCCTATGTATTTGACAGCTTTGATACCGCAGTGAAAAGATTTGCCCTTGAAGAAGACGGCTATATATATACAAGGCTTGGAAACCCTACCACTGACGTCTTTGAAAAAAGGGTTGCAGCGCTTGAGGGTGGCGTTGCCGCTCTCGCCTTTGCATCAGGTGCTGCCGCTGTTACCGGAGCAATACTTAATATCGCTGGCGCCGGCGATCATATCGTTTCTGATGTTGCTATATATGGAGGCAGCTACAACCTGTTTGCCCATACTTTTGAAGATATTGGGATCTCATGCACTTTTGTTGATGGAAGCGATCCGGCTAACTTTGAATCAGCAATTCAGGATAATACGAAGGCTGTATTTATTGAATCTATGGGCAACCCCAACTGCACAATTTTAGACTTTGAGCAGATCGTAGAAATAGCGCACAGCCATGGCCTTCCTGTTATAATCGACAGCACTTTTGCAACCCCGGTGCTGTTTAGGCCTATTGAATATGGCTGCGACATAATAATCCACTCAGCTACTAAATTTATAGGCGGCCACGGCGTAGCCATGGGAGGGATCGTTGTGGATGCCGGAAAGTTCGATTGGGCAGCAAGCGGGAAGTTTCCCGGCCTTTCAGAGCCCAACGATAGCTATCATGGCGCCATCTTTACTGAAATAGCCGGAAACGAGGCTTATATTGCCAAGCTGCGCACAGCTTATATGCGCGATACTGGCGCAGTCATTAGCCCAATGAACTCCTTCATGCTTTTGCAGGGCCTTCAAACTTTGCCGCTGCGGGTGCAAAGGCATGCAGAAAACGCAGAGAAGGCAGCACAGTTCCTGGCGGGCCATCCGGCTGTTGAAAAAGTAAACCACCCATGCCTGCCTCTTAACAGAGACCATAGCCTGTATAAGAAGTATTTCCCAAATGGGGGCGGCTCTATCTTTACCTTTGTGATCAAAGGCGGATTCGAAAGCGCGAGGGTGTTTATCGACAACTTGGAGCTTTTTTCAAACCTGGCGAATGTCGCAGATTCGAAATCCCTGGTGATACACCCTGCCTCTACAACCCACTCACAAATGACGCCAGAGGAGCTGGAAAGCTCAGGCATTTCTGCTGGAACTATACGGCTCTCTATTGGCATAGAAAACATAAGCGACATTATAAGCGCCCTGGCCAAAGCGCTTGACGCAATGGCTGTATAACTTGGCGGCAAAGCGCTGTCAAATGCCTTCGGCATTAGAAGGCTGAGTGTACAGGCTGAAAACAGCATATAACCACAAACAGAGTAAAATTATCGGCAACGAGAACAAGCGCGCTATTAAAAATAGCGCATTTTTTCATTGCGCTTGCAGCACGGCGCCATGGCGCCAGACTGTTCGAATAGACAGTGTATCTGAAATACAGTCCATTGGATTTCCTTCTATTAATACAAGGTCAGCCAATTTGCCGGCAGATATGCTTCCGCGATCGCTTAGAGCAAACCTTTTCGCAGGCGTGAAAGCAGCGCATCGCAAAGCCTCAATGGGCTTAAGGCCAGCTGCGGCCAGTAACTGCAATTCATGGTGAAGGCTCGCGCCATGTGCCAGGCCGCCCAGCTCCGGTGTTGGCTCCGACACATCAGAGCCAGCCAGGATGTCTACGCCACAGCTGTGGAGAGCTTTTATAGCTGCGAAGGCGTTTTCGAGTTTTCCCTTCGGGTAGACATTCATGCTGCGGGAGAGGGAGCTAAGCCATTCCTTGCTCAGCTTTGAAGATACACGGCTGTCAGCAGCCAAATCTGCAGCAGTGTTGCCGAACGCGCTCGAAAGAGTTACGGTGGTAGGTATGACAAACACACCGGACTTTGCAATTCGCTCAATAAGCGCTGGATTCGAATTGCAGTCGAAAAAAAGATGGCCAAGCCCATCAATTCCGGCGCTGATAGCCCTGTGTGTTGCATCAGCCGTTGTTACATGCGCGATTGTGAGCTTATTGTGCCTGTGCGCTTCGTCTATTGCTGCTCTTATCGTCGCATCATCTAATTCCGCAAGCCCAGGGTAGCCAATGCAGCTTCCGTCTTCGATGAATATTTTTATATAGTCAGCTCCACTGGAAATCTGTTTGTTTACGAATTTAACCGCTTGTCGGGGTGTTTGCACGAACGGGAATAGGTAGCGGACAAACAAGCGGTTCAGCAAGCTTTGAGATGCATATTCAGTTGGGTGCCCCCCTTTTGGCGTTGCGCCCATTCCGGGAGAGCGCAAATCAGCAATATCATCTCGGCCAGCTATTTGTTCGCGTTGTTTTTTTGTCCAGCGCCCCATCATCTCAAGCTCAGTCGTTACCCCGAATTTTAAAGCATCGCATAAGCCGCCAATATCAGTGTGCACGTGGGAATCAATTAGGCCTGGAATCAGCGTAGCCCCCTTTGCGTCAATAATGCGTGTTTTTTCAGGCAGTTTATCAGTTACAGCCTCTATGTATCTGCCTTTAATCAGCACAGCGCGATTGCTGCCGCTGATAATATTTACGCCATCGAAAATACGCGCGTTGACTATTGCGCTCATTTGCTCATTTGAATTGGCGATCATTATTCACCTCCACTGGATTTAGCTATCGCTTTCGATGCGCATTTATGCTTTCAGAGGCGCATTGCGCCTTTTTGCCATAAAGCGTTTTGCTGTGGCAAGCATTGCTCGTGCGCGCTTTATGAATCGATAACCTGGAACAATATGCCTTGTCTTTTTCGCATCTTTCCTTAGCAGTGCTAAATTGCACTTTTACTTTACCATTGCTGAGGAGAGTGTGTCAAGGGTTATTTCAAAATTATTTAGCACTGCTAAAGAGTTCATGCTATAATGAAGCAAAAGGCAAAAAATATATGCAATATGATTTGGAACTAAGCGGGAAACAACAGGAAATAATTGAAACTGCACTGGAACTCTTGTCCGAAAACGGTTACGACGCTTTATCAATGCGCAATATAGCATCAAAGCTAAATGTTAAAAATCCGGCGATTTACTGGCATTTTAAGAATAAAGCCGTGCTTGTAGATTATATGGCTGAATTTATTCTGCGCAAAGGCATGGGGGATTTTGAGCCCAGAGAAGCAAGGCAGCCATGGCAAGACTGGCTGATCAAGCATATTTTGCTTCTGCGCAAAGCAATGCTGGCCTATCCGGATGGAGGGCGGGTAGTTGCGGGTGCGCATCTTTACCCTGCTATTACTTTAGCCAGGCTTATGCAGTATTCGCTCGTTTCTTTATATAGCGCACACGTTGAAACAAGCATGGCGCAATGCATTGTGCGCACTGTTATTTATTATACATTTGGATATGTTATTGAGGAGCAAGCCGACAAACACGGAGCGGGATCCGAAAGCGCTAAGCTTAGCGATGATATTGCAAGCCTTTTTAGGGCTCAGGATTCAGAAAGCACAAGCGATGATATCTTTGTCGATGGGCTGCACCTCATAATTTATGGCAATATGCAGCAAACGCCATAATTAAATGCTATAAATATGCGGTGTATATAAGCCAAAGGCTATCCGGCGCAAATGCAAAAAAGCCTGCATAGCATTGCGCTATACAGACAATTAATGGTTTGAATATTTACTCCCATACATAGGGAGTTTCTTGATAAACATAATAATTTAGCCAATTTGTGAATAAAAGGTTGGAATGCGCGCGCCAGCGCACTGCAATGCCTTGTGAAGGATCGTCATTAATGAAATAATTGCTCGGCATTTTGATTGGCAGGCCTTTAGCCAAATCTCTTTCATACTCGTTTTTTAATGTTTCGCCATCATATTCTGAATGCCCCATCACAAAGACAGCCTTGCCGCCTTTTTCCTCAATGATATACACACCGGACTCATCGCTTTCAGCTAATATTGACAAAAGGCCGAATTTGGCAATATCGCTTCTGTCAATTGTTGTATGCCTTGAATGGGGAGCATAAAACACATCATCAAACCCTCTCATCAGCTTGCTCTTGCTGTCATTGACTTTATGGCTGAATACCCCGAAACATTTTTCGCTAAGCGGCTTTTTGCCGACACCATAGTAATGGTACAAAGCTGCTTGGGCACCCCAGCAAATAAACATTGTTGAAGTGACATTTTCCCTCACAATATCCATTACCTCTGAGAGCTCTTCCCAATAGTCGACTTCCTCATAAGGCATTTGCTCAACTGGCGCCCCCGTTATTATCATTCCATCGAATTTTTTCTTCTTTGTATCTTGGAATGCGGTATAAAACTCTTCCAGATGCGTTTCAGCAGTATTTTTTGAAACATGCGAACCCATATGCATCAGAGTTATATCAACTTGAAGCGCTGAATTGCCGATAAGCCTCAAAAGCTGGGTTTCTGTCTGGATTTTGGTAGGCATAAGGTTTAGTATTGCTATCCTAAGCGGCCTAATATCCTGCGTTTCCGCTCGTTGGCGAGTCATTACAAATATATTCTCATTGGCAAGAGTTACTGCAGCAGGCAGGTTGTCTGGTATATTTACTGGCATTTGCCCCTCCTACGGCGCTTTATGTGCGTAAAAAGCAGCCAAGCGTTTAGCAAGTATTCTACCATGAAAAATAGCCTGCCTCAAGGTGTATTTGCAAACAATTTGGAAGAAGCGCATATATGGCCAATTTTGCAATCCCGTCCCGCACGCCACACAGGAGCTTTTGGGGAGAGCGGCTTATAAGGCCGTTTTGCCAGATGAGCCTTTACGCGCTGTGTGGGGCAGGCCTGCTCTCTTGTCAGGCTAAAGCCAAGGGCATAAAATAAAAAAGCGCAGCATGCACTGCGCCAATCAAGCAATGATTCAGCCTGATGCCCCTTCAAAGCTTGCAATTTCGTCATCAACTACGTTTTCGCTATTGGCCAGATCGTTAAGCATACTCTCGATGAATGCCTCATAGCCGGCCAGCGCTGCTATATTCTTAAAATCAGGCGGCAATGATATGCCTCCTCCAACTCCTCTGTGAGTAACAATCGGCACTCCTGCCTTGTTGAGCACATCAATATCTCGCCATATGGTTCTGGTGGTCACTCGCATCATTTTTGCAAGTTGCGGCGCAGTAATCCATTCGTTCTGTGCCAAAACTGTAAAAATTGCCCCTAGACGTTGTTTGTTCATTCTCTTTTGCGGACAGCATTGAAAATGTGCCAAAATTTCTCAAGCTCTCATTTTGAGTGCTTTACTGTTTCAACACCAGCTTCTTTTAGCAGCTCTAATGCCAAAGAATCAGGGTATTCGCCAGCAAAAGTTATTTTTTTTATGCCAGCATTAATAAGCATTTTGCTGCACAGTATGCACGGAGAGTGGGTTATGTATATCTCTGCGCCTTCAAGCGATGCACCATGCAAAGCAGCCTGAACAATGGCATTTTGTTCAGCGTGTATGCCTCTGCAAAGCTCGTGCCTCTCTCCTGAAGCAATATTAAGCTTCTCCCTCAAACAGCCAACTTGCTCACAATGCTCAACGCCTTTTGGCGCGCCATTATACCCGGTTGAGATAATCTGCTTGTCTTTTACAATCACTGCAGCTACTTGGCGCCTCAAGCAAGTTGAGCGCGTTTTTACTACATCCAGCAAAGCTACAAAATACTCGTCCCATGAAGGCCTATTCATCTTCGTATGCTATCATCTGAGTTCACCTCAGCATGCTGCTCCTTTCCCCTTTGTGCTATATTGTTGCAAACAGCCTGTCTCCGGCATCCCCAAGACCGGGCAATATATACCCAGACTCGTTGAGGCAGCGGTCAACAGCCGCAGCATAAATATAGACATCCCCATGCGCGCTTGAAAGCGCCCTAATTCCTTCAGGCGCTGCAATTAAGCACAAATACTTAATCTTTTTAGCGCCTCGGCTTTTCAGCTGCTCAATAGCAGCTATTGCCGACCCACCGGTTGCAAGCATTGGATCAAGCACGAAACATGCTGCATCTGCAATGTTGTCAGGTATATTGCAGTAATAGGCAATCGGCTCACAAGTTGCGTGGTCGCGGTATAGGCCAATATGGCCTACTCGTGCATTTGGCAGAATGCTAAGCAAGCCATCCACCATTCCAAGCCCGGCCCTCAAAATTGGAACTAATACGGCATCGCTGTCAGCAAGCTTTTTTGCGCTTGCCTCTTCCATTGGCGTTTTAATCTGAATGTCAACTAGCTCCATGTCTCGGGTTGCTTCATACCCCATAAGGGTAGATATTTCGCAAACAAGCTCTCTAAAGAGCTTGTGGCTTGTACCCTCATCCCTTAGTACCCCAAGTTTGTGCTGAATAAGAGGATGGTCAAACAGCATCAGCATAAATTATTGCCCCTCCGTATCGAAAAATGTTTGGTAATTATCGATCATGCCTACCCTTCTGTCATGGCGGCCACCGTCAAAGCTGCTTTCCAGGAAAATTCCTGCTATCCTTTTTGCGTTTGCAGAATCAACAAACCGTGCGCCTAAAACCAGGATGTTTGCGTTATTGTGGTTTCTTGACAGGCGTGCTGCAAGCTCATTTGAGCACAATGCAGCCCTGGCCCCTTTAACCTTGTTTGCAGCAATAGACATTCCTATGCCTGTTGTGCATACTAAGATGCCAAAGTCTTTTTCGCCTGCTGCCACTGCTTGTGCCACTTTGAACGCATACAGAGGGTAGTCAACGCTCTCCTCGCTAAAACAGCCCATGTTTGCGATATCGCAGCCTTGCTCAAGAAAGTGCGCAAGCAAAGACTCTTTGAGTGCAAAGCCGCCATGATCGCTTCCTATAATTAGTTTCAATACTCGACCTCTCGTTTTAGCCTAGCGACAGCAGACCCAAGAAAGTAGTCAAGATCCTCGAAAACTCTTTCATATTCGCTCTCAGAGCCTCCGAAAGGGTCACTTATGTCTAGAGAAAGGCTATCGTCATCGAAGCCCCACTGGCATAGAGTGCGTAATTTGTCAGCTTGGGTTGGATTCTCCAACATTATATCAGATAATATCTGTTCCGTCATTGCAATAATTAAGTCGAATTCATCAAGATTATATGCAGAAATATTCTTGGATTCATGGCCAGGCAGATCCATGCCATGCCGCTGCAAAGCGCGAATCGCTTCAACAGAGGCTTTTTGGCCTTCATAAGCGAACAGCCCTGCCGAAGATGCGTGATAATGCTGGCTAATGCCTTCCATATGCGCATACCGGTTAAATATCGCTTCAGCCATCGGGCTTCGGCATGTATTGCCAGCGCAAACAAAGAGGATTTTTTGCATCAGCTGCCACCATCATCCGCTATAAGCTCTCCAGACGCCTTTATCAACCGGTTGCGCACAGCGTTTCCAATCCCTTCAGGCGGAGGGCACATAACATATATTTTATTATAGCCTAGCTTGTCACACTCGCGAAAAATGCTGTAAAGCGCTTTTGCCGCCCCTGCGCTGTCGCTGTAGCTGCCTAGCGAAAATGCATTCGCATCCCCGGGCGGCAAAACCCCATCGTAAACAGCAAGCGCAGCATCAGGCTCTGATTTTGAGATGTCTTCAAAGAAGCTCTTTGCCCGGCCAAAGCCCATATCAACTGCAATAACAAAAGCATCAGGCTTATAATGGGCATACTTCATGCCGGGCGATCTGGGCGCGCCTTCAAGCGCGCTTGACAGAGTCGCCTCTGCCACCTCATTTATCTGCTCAAGGCTGATGATTCCCGGCCTTAAGATCGTAAACGGCTCTGTTGTGCAGTCCAGGACTGTTGACTCAATTCCTACTTCGCAGTCGCCCCCAAGCAGTATGGCATCTGCCCTGTCTGCCATATCATCGATTACATGGCTTTCCTTTGTCGGCGATGGCTTGCCGGATATATTGGCGCTTGGCGCAGCTATCGGGCGGTTTGATGCCTCAAGCAGCTTATGGGCTATTTCATTTGACGGGACCCTTAAAGCAACCGTAGCAAGGCCTGCTGTTGCCAGATCAGATATTTTGCCGTTTGACTTAAGCACCAGCGTTAGCGGCCCGGGCATAAATACGCGTGCAAGCTCCAATGCTTTGCTTGGTATGTTTTCACTGTAGCAGCTAAGCTGTTCCCTAAAAGCTAGATGCACTATTAAGGGGTTGTCTGAGGGCCTTCCCTTTGCAGCGAATATTTTTTCGCACGCTTCGCTTGAGCATGCATCAGCACCCAGCCCATAAACTGTTTCGGTAGGGAAAGCGACTATGCCAGCGCTCCTTATTATTTCAGCAGCAGCGGCAATGGCAACGCTTGTTTCGTCTTGTGTTTTAAGAGTGAATATCTTAGCTTTAGCCAATGCAACCTCCAATGCGCTACAGCGTTTTGCCTGTATCGCTTGGCACGCCCCGCTCGCGCTATGCCAATCATGCGCATTTTCTTCATTTGAGTATTTACATACAAATGCCTATTTGTTAATATAAAGCGATAAGCGCTTCATATAGCCTTTTACTGAACAATAACGCAGCTTTGGATTCGTATAGACTTTTATATCTCGTTTAGCTGAAAATTCCATTATATGGATAATAACGTTACTAACCAGATTTTACTATTATATTATGATTTCCGCATAACACTCAAGCTTTATGCAGCAACATAGCTCTGCCAATAAATAGCGAAACATGAAATCCTATCGCAACCAGCCCTACAGATTCGTGCCCCTTTCGATATCAAAGCACAAGCACAATAGCAGGAAATATATAAACTTATCATACAGCAAAGGCATTGTGAATAAAAACCATGAACATGACATAGATGCTTTGATCAACCGGCAATAAACAGGCTTGGATGCTGCCAATTTTGCGCTAAACGGCATTTAGCTGCATGCTGCACATTTGCGCATTTTATGCACAAGGCAGTTGCTTAAGCAATCTCGAATCTGTTGCATACACTAAAATGAAACTGCTGTGCCAAATGCCACGCCTGCATGGCACAATTAAATTAAGCCTGAAGGCTTGTAAAAAACATATCTCAGCATCGGAGGATTAATGAGCACCGACAATCTGGTCAATATGACCTTTTCTGAACTAAAAGCAGAAGCAAAAAGCTTAGGAATTGAGAAAACTGGCAGAATCACTAAGCAAGATCTAATAGCATTAATAAACGATACATTAGCAACAAATGACAAAAAATATTCAAAATTGAAAGATTCTATCAGCGGAAGCACTGAAATGAGAGGCGTTGTGCAAGTGCTGCCGGAAGGCTTTGGCTTCTTAAAAACACCGGATATGTCTTCTCCCGATGAATATGTATATGTCTCAGCCTCTCAAGTGCAGAAATTTCGCCTAATGAGCGGCGATGAAATAAGCGGCAAAGTCAGGGAGCCGAAAGAAGGCGAAAAATTCTATGCTATGCTGTTCATCGAAGAAGTAAACGGAAAGACAACAGAATCAATTTTAAATGAAGAAAAGCAGATAATGTCGCTGGATGTTGCAAAAGACATGTCTGTATATGCGCAGTCGCACTCAGGCGTGCTGGAAACAAACCCTGACGGGTTCGGCTTTTTAAGGACCAATAACTATATGGCCGGAGAAAGCGACATCTATGTCTCCCCTTCCCAGATAAGAAAGTACAAACTTGCTACAGGCGATCTTGTCCAAGGCAGAATTAGGATTTCAGGCGAAAATGAGCGCTATGACGCCCTTTTGTATGTTGAGAAGATCAATGGCAAAATGCCTGAAGTAAATGTAAACAGGCAAGACTTCGAAAAGCTGGTTGCAGTTTTCCCGGACGAGAGGCTTCGCCTTGAGACATCCCCGGACGTACTGTCCACGCGCATCCTGGATATTTTCGCTCCAATCGGCAAGGGCCAGAGGGGCATGATCGTCTCATCGCCAAAAGCAGGCAAAACTATACTGCTAAAACAAATAGGCGCCGCAGTAAGGCAAAACCACCCTGATGTAAAGCTCATCATTTTGCTTATCGGGGAGCGGCCTGAGGAAGTTACAGACATGCAGCGATCGATTGACTGCGACGTCATTTATTCAACCTTTGACCAAAAGCCATACAACCATATAAAAGCAGCTGAGATGGTGCTTGAAAGAGGCAAAAGGCTCGTTGAGTCCGGATCAGATGTTGTAGTGCTAGTCGACTCTATTACCCGCCTGGCGCGCGCAAGCAACCTGGTTGTCCCGCCTTCGGGCAGAACCCTTTCCGGAGGCCTTGACCCTGAAAGCCTGTATTTTCCAAAGAAGTTTTTTGGCGCAGCCAGAAATATTGAAAATGGCGGATCCCTCACGATCATTGCAACAGCGCTTGTTGAAACAGGCAGCCGCATGGATGATATGATATTTGAGGAATTCAAGGGAACCGGCAATATGGAGTGCCACCTGGAAAGAAGCATTGCAGAAAGCCGCATTTACCCTGCTGTAAATATACCCAAATCTGGAACAAGAAGAGAAGATTTGCTCTTGACAGAAGCCGTTATTGCGGCACAGTATGGCCTGAGAAAAGCTTTTGCTGCTGCAGGGCCAAATACCTTTATTGACAGCATAATCCAGCAAATGAGAAGAACGCCCAGCAATAAGGCTTTCATCGAATACTGCCTAAAGAATTACTTGACAAATTAGCGCTGAGAGTTGATAATATATAAGTTACTTTATAATTTTATGAGGTGAGTTAACATGAAGGCGGATATCCATCCGAATTATACAAAATGCAAAGTCACATGCGCTTGTGGCAATTCATTCGAAACTGGCTCAACAAGAGACGCGATAAGAGTGGATGTCTGCAGCCAATGCCATCCATTCTATACCGGAAAGCAAAAGCTTGTTGACACTGGCGGGCGAGTTGGCAGATTTAAGAAACGCTATGACAAAGCACAATAGCGCAGTTTGCGCTTGCGCCTCCGAATTCGCGGAGGCGCTTTTTTATTTGGCTATTTTTTGAATTACTGCAAAAAGGAACGCAAAAGCAATAAAAATTATAATTGCATGCGCTATCGCTTTTTATATCGCAACAAGCTTTGCCAACGCTGAAAACTCTAATGGAACTCTAAGAGTAATTGTATATCATAAGTTATATAAAAAAATGAAGGTATCAAGCGATGAGCAAAGTACAGCTAATCACTGACATAGGATCGGATTTATCAGAACGCAACCTGAACGGAAAAGATATTTGCGTTCTTGGCCAGCCACTAATTGACAATAAAGGCAATGAATATAATTTTGAAGAGATCGACTTATTAAGCATGTATGCTTCTATGCGCAGCGGAACAGTATATCATACCTCTCAAGTAACTTATCTTCAGTATAAAGAAGCTTTTATAAAATATGCCCGAATGGGCCGGGACATAGTATGCACGACATTGTCATCAGGCCTCACAAATGCTATAGAAGCAGCAAGAAGGGCCAAAGATGATATGAAAGAGGAATTCCCTGATATAAAGATCGCCGTAATAGACACCCTGTCAGCTTCAAAAGGCATAGGCGGGCCAGTGCTCGAAGCATATGAAATGGTCGAAAATGGATCAAGCTTTGAAGACATTGCCCAATTTCTTTGCTACCAGACAGCCCATTCAGACGCTTTGTTCTCAGTAAGCGATCTTGGAAATCTGTATAGAAGCGGCCGCTTGAGCAAAACGGCATATTCTGTAGCCAGCACCCTGAACATTAAGCCTCTGCTTGCCATTATGCCCCAAGGATCCCTGGCAGTAATAGAAAAAGCCAGAGGGACAAAGCGCGCAAGGGCGAGAGTTGCTGACATTATAACTGAAAACTGCACTGAGCCAGGCCAAACGCTTTATTGCGTGCATTCTGATTTCGAAGAGGGATTGCATGATGTGTTGGATCTGCTGGATTTAGATCAATTTTCCAGCATTGACATTGATCTGCTGGGCCCTATTATTGGCGCGCATGTCGGGGCTGATATGATTGGGTTTGTGTATATAAATGCGCATAAGGTTACTGCGCCCCCAGAGCATGGCAAAGCTTTTGCAGCGATATAGGCAGCTGCCAGCGCATAAAAAACACGCCAAAAAACGCATGAAAAGAAGTGCTTTTGGAAGTATGCCCAAAGATCAATTCAGTAATCTGTTTATCCCTAAGTTAGCTTAAACTGCTAGTTTTAATGCGCTTCATTTTCTTTGTGGCTTACTCGATTGGTAGTATAATACCTTTGTTTACCGGAAGGCAAGTTCAAGGATCCAGCAAAGCGCTTTACATATAAAACCAGCTTTTGGGCCTTATGCTGCACTTTCCGAAGCGCTATGGGAGGGCTTATGCAAAGTGCTGCCAGCACAGGTCCAATTACAAGCATCGTATATTCCAGCAGAAAAACACTGAGTATCAGCGTTATGCGCAGTGGCGAAGTAATAATACGTGCACCCTCAGGGACAACGAGATCAAAAATAGACGACTTAGCGACTAAGAATTCTGAGTGGATAAACAGGAAGATTGAGGAGCAGCGGGAAAAAAGCGAGCGCTTCGTGAAGCTAGAGGCAAAAAATGGCGAAAGCGTATGCTTTCTAGGGCGTGAGCATAAAATAATAACCCCCTGCAGCGGAATTGCAAGAATACAATCAGGAAATATATATTTGCCAACGGCAAACCCGCAGCTTGATGAGCTCAAACAGTTGCTCAAGCAGGAAGCTAAATTGCACCTTGCAAACCGGCTCGAGAAGATAAGCTTGGAAACTGGCTTAAAATACAAAAAGCTGAAGGTTACATCGGCAAAGCGAAGATGGGGCTCATGCTCATCAGATGATTCGATAAACCTAACCTGGATGCTGATAATGTGCCCTGAGCATTTGATTGACTACATCATTATCCATGAGCTTTGCCACACGATACATAAAAACCACTCGAAGCTTTTTTGGGAGATGGTAGAATCTTATCTGCCGAATGCCCAGGAATTAAAAAAAGAGCTGAGCAGATATGAATTTGTCCTAGAGTATTTTGACTGAAACCACAATATTTATATCGTGGTGTACTAGCAATAAGGCTCCATTCCGTGCATATATTGATAGCACAGGAAGGAGCTGTTTTTTATGTTTACTTTTATGCAGATACTCAAAGTGCACCAGGAAATCATGTTCTTTCTGGGATACTTTGCCCCGCTAAACGTATTTCTTGAAAAGCTCTCAAAGGAAGATGAAACTGACTGCCTAATACGCATTAAGCGCGATAAAGATGAAGAGGCAAGGCAAAAGCTGATATACCATAATTTAAGGCTAGTAGCCCACATAACCAAAAAGTACTCTACATGCCCAATATCGCAGGAGGATTTGCTGTCTATTGGCACGATCGGGCTGATAAAGGGCATAAACACTTTCGATCTTGAGAAAGGGAGCAAGTTTGCTAGCTATGTTGCCAAATGCATTGACAATGAGATCCTTATGGCAATCAGAAACGAAAACAAGCTTTCATCAAATGTATTTCTTGAGGATGTCATTGGATCAGATGAAGAAGGCAACAACATATCTTTGCTTGATGTCGTTCAATCTGAAGAAGGCGATATAAGCGAAATCGTCAATCTCAGCCTGGAGACCATCAAGCTTAACCGACTTATCTTAAGCACGCTCACCCCGAGAGAGCGAATGATACTTAAAATGCGCTACGGCCTTGATGGCCATGATCGCTATACGCAAATTCAAATAGCTACGATGCTTAACATATCTCGTTCATATGTTTCCCGCATTGAAAAAAACGCTATTGAAAAACTTGCGAAGGAATTCCAAAAACTCGTTTAGTCGCACTCATCGCCATCGGGCTCGCCATCATCATCGAAATCGATGCCGCCCTCAAGCAATGACTCCAGAAATGATTCGAAGATATTGCCAAACATGGCCAACCCAAAATCGCCATCATCATAAACGACATCATCATCATCCTCATCGCCATCGTCGCCTTCATCATAATCGCGCAAGCTAAGTGCCAATTCATTTCTTGAGTGGATTGGGTATTGCGAAAAATCAGTTTCATCATCGCCTAAGCTATCGGCTTTAGTTGCAACAAACTCAAAAAACTCAATGTCTGCTTTGGATGGCTTGGAAAAATTCTTAAGCAGCTTGCCTATTTCGCCTTTCCACTTGAATTCGATATTTACCATATTTACTGCATCGAATTCTGCAACGTGATCGGTGATTGTAAATTGTATTTCGTCAACAAAACACCTTTTTTGCACTGGCTTTAAGCCTCTGAGAACTTCGTAGAGGAGCTCTGAATTAGTCTCATCATCATCCATGTTTATATCAACAACAACACTGGTAGGCAAATCGCTGTATTCATATCCATAAGGCTTATAGTCTATATCGCCATACATTTTAACGCCAAATACGCTGCCTTCATCCTGAGCAATTCTCACAAATGCAAAAAACTCTGTAAAACTGTGAGAGAACTCCAGCCTTGTAACGTAAGGATCCACAGGCATGTCTTCGAATAGCTTGTCATGCGAAGTCCCTAAATACTCTTCAAGCTCTTCTAATTCATCCCATTCAAAGTCCCAGTCCTCCGCGTCTCGCGGCAAGCTGCCACAGTACACGTCGATTAGGGTAAGCAGGCTTATTTCAACATCATTAAAGAGCTGTTCATAAGTGATCTGCTTTTTCTTTAGTATCTTGCTCAAATTGCTTATTATCATATCTCGCCTCCACTATCTGCCTTTGGCAATATTCTGCCCAAAAATATGCTCAAGAAGCATAAACGCTGCATTCCCTTCATAATAACCCATATTACGCTGTATGAAGCCATCAATTTTAAAGTTTTCGTAATCATTGCTTTGCATTGCAGCAAGCAGCCCGTCAAAGCTTTCAACAACCTTGCCAGGCGCGCTTTGCTCAACTGATTGGTAAAAACCTCTGGTTTGTTCATAAACAACCTGATCAAAGCAATAAAAAAGCATGGGCTTTCGCAGGAGGGCAAACTCATAGTAAGCTGAAGAGTAATCAGTTATAAGCACATCGCTTGCATGGAACAGATCGTTTATGTCCGGATAGCCTGACACATCAAATATACGGCCTTTGTAGGCATCCGGCTCTGGCAGGCGGTCTTTGACAAAAGGGTGCATCCTAACCATGAAGATGCTGTCTGAGCTTTCAAGATAGCTGTATAGCCTGTTTAGATCCAGCACTGAAAAATCAAAGTAAGCGCTTAGCTGGCCTTGCCCTCTAAAGGTTGGGCAGTATAAATAGGCTTTCTTTCCCCTTGCTTGCGGATATGCTTTGTAAATGCGATCAATAGCCTCATCCTGCCTGCCCTCGCTAAAAAGGCCGTCGATTCTTGGTATGCCAAATGGAAGCAGTGCTTCCCTGTTTATGCCAAACATTTCCTGGAATACATCAACAAGGGCCTCAGAGCCGCAAAGGGCATACGTGTAGTGCCTATGAAAGCATAAAGCAGGGTGCGGGGAGCCGCTTTTGCCAAAGCGGGCATAGCCTACCGCTTTAAAGCCCCCTCCGGAATGCCAGACCTGTACAAGGCACACATCCTGAGCAAGCTTTAGCCATGTAAATGTCGGGCACACATCGTCTACAAAGATAACTTGCTGCTTAGCAAGCAGCGCTGCCTGTTTTATGCGAAACAGCACGCTGCGGTCAAGCTCGCCTGCTTCGCGCAGCGAATATGATATGCGATAGGAATTGCTGATTCCAACTTCCCTAATTTTATCGTCGATTGCTTTTAGGTTGCCTGTGAGAGAGTTGTGGCGCTCGCTCATAAGAAGGGCGTTTTTGCTGCCCCTGGCGAAGAAATGCAGAATTTTGTAATATATGTTAAAGAAAAGCTTTGCCCCGTCAGCTGCGAAGTTGCGCGCAAGGGCAAAGGCGCTTTTGGCTTTTGGCCTGTGGCGCTTCCTCCATTTGCTGTTTTCTGACATGAAGGCTGAATGCATTACAAGCTGCATGCCTTCTCCGGCCAGCGCGAAGCTAAAAGTATAGGCTTGGCCTTTCGCATAGCTAAAGATTCGGCAAAGATCTGCAAGAGAAGCAATAACACTGCTGCCGGCTATGCATTCAGCCCATTGCCCGCTTTCATTTGCCCTAAGGCAGTAATGCCCGTTTTCCAGAAAGCTTCTTTTTTCGTCTCCTGCAATTGCCAGATTCAAGCGCATATGGTAATGCCCATTGCTGTATTCAGCGTTTATAGGAACACTTATGCGCTTTAGATAGATTATTTCGCCAGACTTGTGCTCTATTTCGAACAATGCAAACTCTATGCCTTCAAAAAAAATTGCTTTTATTGAAAAAGACAGGTACAGCCTTTCCCATGTGATATCAGTTATTGTAAATTGCATGCTGCTTGTTTTCCGGCTGTTTGCCACATATTGCTTTAAAGCTCCCCGCAAAGCGGGAAGCTTTTATGGATGGCATGGCAATGGGGCAAAGTGCTGCCTATTTTATACAGTAGTGACTTCTTTTTCCTTGTCCTTAATAAGATCGTCGATCTGCTTGATAAAGTCATCAAGTGTTTTTTGCACGTCCTTTTCACCTGATTTTTGCTCGTCTTCAGTTATTTCCTTAGACTTTTCTGACTTCTTTAGCTCATCAATAGCGCTTCTTCTTATATTTCTCATTGCAACCTTGGCGTCTTCGCCAATCTTTTGAATGAGCTTTACAAGCTCCTTGCGCCGCTCCTCTGTAAGCTGGGGTATTTGAATTCTCAGCTGCTTGCCATCATTGGCGGGGTTAAGGCCGAGATCCGATGCCAGAATTGCTTTTTCAACAGCAACAAGCTGGGTTGCGTCCCATGGGGCAACGAGCAGTATTCTCGGCTCAGGGGCTGTTATGGACGCTATCTGGCTAAGCTGCGTGCTGTTGCCGTAGTAGTCCACGTATATCTTGTCAAGCATCTTCGGGTTTGCCCTGCCTGCCTTTAGCGTGGACAAATCGTATTGCAAAGCTTCATATGTCTTTTGCATCTTCTGCTCAGCTTTGTCTGTAGTTTCTTTAATCATATATCCAAATGCGCAAACAGTTGCGCGCCCTCCTCGTGGTAAATAGCATAACACACATGGCAAAAATAAGCTAACCGCGTTAGCACACAGGCTTTAGACGATTTTGGCTTAGCTATTGCTAATGTATGTGCCAACATTTATTCCGCAGACAGCATCGAATATGTTTGATGGCTTAGCCAGCGAAAAAACCAGCAGCGGAAGATTATTGTCTCTGCATAGCGTGGCAGCTGTAGCGTCTATTGCCCTTAATGATCCCTTTATAACTTCCTCATAGCTGAGGGTGTCATATTTTATCGCGTTTGGGTTAAGGTTCGGATCGTCTGAGTAGACCCCGTCAACGTTTTTGGCTGAGAGAATAATCTCTGCCTCAATTTCAATAGCCCTTAAGGCTGCAGCAGTATCTGTGGAAAAATATGGGCTTCCGATGCCAGCTGCAAATACAACGACTCTTCCCTTTTCAAGATGCCTTACTGCTCTCCTGCGGATATAAGGCTCGCATATTTCCTGCATTGCTATTGCAGACTGCACCCTGACTTCATGTCCTTGCCTCTCAATAGAGTCTTGCAGCGCAAGGGCATTTATCGTTGTTGCGAGCATGCCCATATAGTCAGCTGTCACCCGGTCCATGCCCTCGCCGCTTCGGCCTCTCCAGATATTGCCTCCGCCAACTACAATTGCTGTTTCTACCCCGTCTGAGGCGACCATGCAGATTTGCCTGCTAACCTCATCAACAGTCTCTTGGTGCAGCCCGAAGCCCTTGCCGCTGGCAAGCGCTTCGCCAGAAAGCTTTATTAACACTCTTTTGTAAACTGCTTTCATATGCCTCCTGCCTATATAAAAAGCGCTATGAGCGCTTTATTGGACTTTTGATATTTGCTTTGCAATCTCCTCTGCGAAGTTTTCGCTTCTCTTGTCTAGCCCTTCTCCCATTTGGTAGCGCGCAAAGCGGCGTATTATGATATTTTCGCCAATAACCGATACGGTTTCCTTAAGCAGATCGCCAACTGTTTGGCTTGTGTTTTTTACATATTCCTGTTCAAGCAAGCAGTTTTCCTTATAAAATTTCTCAATTCTGCCGGCAACCATCTTCTCAGCAATATCCTGCGATTTCCCTTCGTTTATTGCTTGGGCGATAAATACCTCTTTTTCATTTTCGAGCACAGTTTCAGGCACTTGCTCCCTGGAAACATATGAAGGGTTGGCTGCAGCTATCTGCATTGCGATGTTTTTCACAAATGCAGTAAAGTTGTCGGTTCTGGCGACAAAGTCAGTTTCGCAGTTTACTTCAACCAAAACTCCGATTTTGCCGTTCATATGAATATAGGAGCCCACTGTGCCTTCAGCAGTAATCCTTGATGATTTCTTGCCTGCTGAAGCAAGGCCTTTTTCGCGCAGCCACTTTATGGCTTTGTCCATGTCTCCATCTGATTCTGTTAGTGCCCTTTTGCAGTCCATCATGCCTGCGCCAGTTTTTTCGCGTAACTCTCTGATCTGTTCGGCTGTTGTCATATAAAAATCCCCTGCCTTTTAGTTTGCATCAATAGCAAATTCATCTTCAGCAAAATCGCCGCTGTCAAGCTCCGTTTCGCCTTCAGCCTCCGGCTCGGCATCCTCGCCCTCTTCGCTGCTTTCATCAAAGAACGACTCGCCTTGCTTGCCTTCGATTATTGCATTTGCAATTGTATTTGTTAGAAGGGCTACTGCCCTTATAGCATCGTCATTGCCCGGAATTACATAGTCTACGTCATCCGGATCGCAGTTTGTGTCTACAACCGCAATTATTGGTATCCCTAGCTTTCTCGCTTCAAGCACAGCGATTCTCTCTTTTTTTGGATCTATTACGAATATCGCTCCCGGAAGCTCCTTCATTTCCTTAATTCCGCCAAGAAACTTTTCCAGCTTGTCTCTTTCAGCTTTGAGCGAAAGGACTTCCTTTTTGGGCAATACATCAAAAGTGCCGTCTGACTCCATTTCATACAGCCTGTGGAGCCTGTCGATCCTTAGGGAAATCGTCTTGAAGTTTGTGAGCGTACCGCCGAGCCATCTTTGTGTGACATAATGCACATTTGCTCTTTTAGCTTCGTTCTCAATAGCTTCCTGGGCCTGTTTCTTTGTGCCTACAAAAAGTATGCCCTTCTTTTCCTCGGCGACAGTGCGAATAAAGTCGCACGCCTCATCTACCTTTCCGACTGTCTTTTGCAGATCGATAATGTAGATGCCGTTGCGCTCTGTATAGATATACTTTTTCATCTTCGGGTTCCAGCGCCGTGTCTGGTGCCCAAATTGGACTCCTGCCTCAAGCAGGGATTTCATTGAGATATAGCTCATTTGTTTCCTCCTGGTTTTTCCTCCGCATTTTTCGCTTTTGCCGGGTAAAGGGCATAACCCCACCAGTCCGGCTTGAAAATGCGTGTTTTTTATTTTCAGCGCTCAAAAAATTATTTTATCACAGGTTTTGGCTGCTTGCAATCATATAATATATTTTGCTGTGTCTCTGATTATGCCTTCCTTTTCGCTCTTAAACACGCTTTCCACATACTCTTTCGTTACACAGAACTCGCTTTCTTCATATTCCGGCGCTATAAACGAGATCTCCTCCAGCAGCTTTTCCATAACTGAAAACAGCCTTCTTGCCCCAATGTTTTCACTAGTTTCATTCTCGATAAAAGCAATTTTGGCAATCTGATCTATAGCGCCGCTGTCAATTGACAGCTCAATGCCTTCAGTTGCCAAAAGCTGCGTATATTGCTTTATTATAGCATTTTGGGGCTGGGTCAGGATTTTTTTGAAATCATCCTGTGTAAGGCTGTCAAGCTTCACACGGATTGGAAAGCGCCCTTGCAGCTCCGGTATAAGATCAGAAGGCTTCGTTGAGTGAAATGCGCCTGCGCCTATAAAGAGCATATAGTCTGTCTTCACTTGCCCGTACTTAGTGTTTACAGTGCAGCCTTCGACTATCGGCAAAATATCGCGCTGCACCCCTTCTCTGGATACGTCAGGCCCGCTGCTTGCTTTGCCGGCTGATACAATCTTGTCTATCTCGTCTAAAAATATAATGCCTTCCTCTTCAGCTGCCCTTAAGCCTTCTTCAGTTATAGCGTCCAGATCAAGAAGCTTTTGGCTTTCATCGTTTGTCAGAAAAGCTCGCGCCTGCGAAACTGGCATTTTCCTCTTTTTCTTTTGCTTTGGAAACAGGCTGCCGAGCATGCTGGAAACGTTCATGTTAATCTCATCGCCGCCGCCTTCCAGCATAGAGCCAAGGCTAAGCGATGGCTGCTCCTCTACAGTAAGCTCCACTATAAAATCTTCAAGCCTTCCCTGGGCCAGATCGGTTTTAAGCTGCTCGCGCCTTCTTTGCAGATCGGCATTGCCGGATTCAGCTGCAGTTGGCTTGCTTTGCGCCTGGCTCCCTCTGAAATAAATATCATATGCACTCGGCTCTTTAGGCATCGGCGCTATAATATCCAGAAGCTTTTCTTCTACCAGCGCGCTTATCTGTGGGGCGAGCCTTTCCGTTTCGCGCTCTTTTACCAGCCTGATTGAGGTGTTTACCAAATCGCGCACCATCGACTCAACATCCTTGCCAACATAGCCTACTTCAGTAAATTTTGTTACCTCAACCTTAATAAACGGGGCATCCACAAGTTTGGCCAGCCTCCTGGCAATTTCCGTTTTCCCAACGCCAGTAGGCCCTACCAATATAATATTTTTTGGCGTTACCTCTGCTTTCATTTCATCAGAAAGCAGTTTTCTCCGATAGCGGTTGCGCAGCGCCACAGCTACGCTTTTCTTTGCCTCTTGCTGGCCAATTATATACTTGTCAAGCTCCGCTACAATGGTTGACGGAGTTAGCTCTAACATTGCTGCCTCTCCCCTATGCCTTAGCCTCATTCGGCATTGTGATTATTTTTAAGTTATTGTTCGTAAATACGCATATCTCTGCTGCGATGCCCATAGCCTCCCGCACTACATCCGATGCCGGCATTACAGTATGGCGCACAAGGGCCCTGGCTGCAGCCATGGCATACATGCTTCCTGAGCCTATTGAGGCAACGCCATCATCCGGCTCTATTACTTCCCCGCTTCCGGAGATAATTAAGATGCTCTCAGAATCGCATGCCAGCAAAAGCGCATCAAGCTTTCGCAGCACGGTGTCAGATCTCCAGTCTTTTGCGAGCTCGATCGCTGAGCGCTGCAGACTTCCGCTATATTGCTCCAACTTGGCTTCGAAGCGCTCTGAGAGCGTAAAAGAGTCTGCAACGCTTCCTGCAAAGCCTACAGCGACTTTGTTGTTGTATAAATAGCGCACCTTTTGCGCTGTATGCTTCATAACAGTTGATTCGTTAAGCGTGACCTGGCCGTCTCCGCCAATGGCTATTTCCCCTTTTGCCTTAACAGCCAGGATAGTAGTTGCTTTTATCATTGAACCCTAACCTTTCGATTAAAACTATAGCATAACTGGGCAGCATTGTTTTAGGCTACATACAATATTCATGAAAATATAAGTGCTTAAATGCTTGCTGCTGCGCTCGCGCATAGCCGCCATGCTATTTTTTTATTTGGGGCGGCATAATAGCTTGCCAATGCAGCAACAGTGCGGCATTTTCATTTAAAATTGCGATTTCAGCCTGTTAGGCAGAGGAATTTTTGTCAATACTTTCGTTATAGGCATTAAATAAGCCGGCCTTGCCGGAAAAAAAAATTTGTCATTTGAGATTGACAAAAAAGGTTATTATGGTAAAATGCCTTTAGCACTCGATTTGGATGAGTGCTAGTAAAACGTGCAATAGGCAATAAGGAGGACATATGAATTTAAAGCCACTTGGCGACAGAGTTGTGCTCAGGCAAAAAGAAGCCGAGATGCAGACTGAAAGCGGGCTGTATATGCCGGAGACTGAACAGGAAAAACCGCTGGAAGCAATAGTGGTTGCAGTTGGACCTGGAGCTGTTGAAGACGGAAAGAGAATCGAAATGGACGTGAAAGTTGGCGATAGCGTAATATACAGCAAGTACTCTGGAACTGAAATAAAGATAGGCTCAGAAGAATACCTGATTGTCAAGCAAGATGACATTTTAGCAATTTTAGAATAAGCCACAGGCATGAAAAAGGAGGACAAGCATGGCAAAGGAGCTTAAGTACGGCACCGAAGCGCGTGACGCACTCATAAAGGGAGTCAACAAGCTAGCTAATGCTGTTAAGGTAACTATTGGCCCAAGAGGCCGCAATGTAGTATTATACAAAAAATTTGGCCTGCCGATCATAACGAATGACGGCGTGACAATAGCAAAGGAAATAGACCTGGCAGATCCATTTGAGCATATGGGAGCAATACTGGTAAGGGAAGTTGCAACCAAGACAAATGATGTAGCCGGTGACGGAACAACAACTGCGACAATTCTGGCACAATCCATAATAATGGAAGGCGTTAAGAATATCACAGCAGGCGCCAATCCCATGATCCTTAAGAAAGGCATTGAGAAAGCTGCGAACTGTGTTGTTGATGAGCTGGAGAGCATGAGCAAGCCTGTTGAAGATAAAATTGCTATATCCCAGCTTGCTGCCATTTCTTCAAACAGCCCTGAGATTGGCGATATCATTTCTGCAGCCATGGACAAAGTCGGCAACGACGGCGTAATCACCATTGAAGAAGGCAAAAGCATGAAGATCGAGCTGCAGTTCACCGAAGGCATGCAGTTTGACCGCGGATACATTTCAGCATATTTTGTGACAGATACAGACAAGATGGAAGTCTACTATGAGAATCCTTATATTCTTATAACTGACAAGAAGATTTCCAACATGGAAGAAATACTGCCGGTTGTTCAGGAAGCAGCCCAAACAAACGCGCCTCTTCTAATTATTGCAGAAGATATTGATGGCGGAGCTCTCTCAATGCTTGTTCTGAACAAGCTAAAAGGAACCATAAATGCTGTAGGGGTTAAAGCTCCCGGCTTTGGCGACAGAAGAAGGGCCATGCTTGAAGATATAGCATTGATGACAGGCGGCAAGGTCATAAGCGAGCAAATGGGAATGGATCTTAAGATGGCATCCCTTGCTGACTGCGGAAGGGCAAAGTCTATCAAGATTGACAAGGACAATTCAATCATTGTCGAAGGAAAAGGCAACCCTAAAGACGTCGAAGACCGCGCAAGGCTTATTAAAAGGGAGATCGAGGAAAGCGACTCAGACTACGACCGCGAAAAGCTCCAGGAAAGGCTTGCCAGGGTAAGCGGCGGTGTTGCGCTTGTTAAAGTTGGCGCAGCTACAGAGACAGAAGCCAAAGAGACTAAATACCGCGTTGAAGACGCTCTTAATGCAGCTAAAGCAGCTGTTGAGGAAGGAATCGTCGCAGGCGGCGGTGTTGCCCTTATAAATACAATTGATGCCCTGGAAGCTCTAATCGAATTGCTTGACGGCGATGAAAAGACAGGCGCACAGCTGGTGCGGCGCGCTATTGAGACTCCAATACGCCAAATTGCTGAAAATGCAGGCGTTGACGGCTCGATTATTATCAACCGCATTATGAGCGAAGAGAAAGGCATTGGATACGACGCGCTCAACTTTGAGTATGTTAACATGATTGATGCAGGAATCATCGACCCAACCAAGGTTGTACGCAGCGCAGTTCAAAATGCGTGCTCGATAGCAGCACTGTTCATAACAACAGAAGCCTCAGTAGCAGAAATTCCTGAGCCTGAGCCTCCAATGAACAATGCTAATGCAGGAATGGGCATGATGTAATAAGAATTTAGGTTTTTTCAGCCTGATTATTAAAAGTGGAGCAGTGAAAGCTGCCCCGCTTTTTTTCGTTATGGCAAAATAAAATGTAATAGTCTTTTTTTGAATGCAGCCACAGCTGGCAGCATTCTATCTTGAAACAGCCTCTACAGCCTCTGAGCTAACTGAGAGAACTCTGGAATCAGCAGTTTTCTTAAACGATTTCACGGTATAAATATAGGCTGTCTTTGATGCAACAGTGTTGTCAGTGAAGCTTTTTGCGCTCTTCGATTCAACAGTTGCAAGCAGCTTGCTTTCCCCGGTTTTGGTATTTCTTCTGTATATGGCATAGCCATCACTATCATCCACCGGCTCCCATGATACCTTTATTCCTCCCAAAGCAGTGCTCGAAGCCTTTATCAGCCTAGGCTCAAGCGGCCTTGCTTTTATCTGAACGATTTTAGAAGGCGGGCCGGTAACTTTTTCAGAATTTGCATAAGCAATGGGGACGCATTTGAAATAATACTTAACGCCGCATTCAAAGCCGCTTACTTTTCTATAAACCTCCGGGTGCTTCATGTTTGCCAGGAGCTTATATTCATTGCTGCCGGCGATGCATACATATATGTCATAGCTTTCTGCTCCGGCTACAGGGGGAATCTTTAGCATAAATGATGAAGAGCTTACGCTGGCAACCGTAAGCAAAGGCGCATCTTGTATCAGTTCGCCTTCCAGGGGCGCCATATTCTCTGTTATATAAAAGCGTGCAGCTTCTGCTTCAAGGCCCTCATCGCCCCAGTCGGGCATATAGGCTATAACATCAATAAAAGGCGCTGTTTCGTCTTCTGCTATTATGAGGCTGCCTGCATCAAAAACTGTTAAAGCGGAGCTCTGCCCCAAAACAGCCCACTCTACGCCTTCAACTACAGTCTCAATGCTGCCGTCAGGCGTTCTTATTTGGGCTTGAAGGCTGTAGCTGCTGCCTGTGCTGAGGAACCACCCGGCAGGCACAATAGCCAGTGTATCGCTTTCAGAAGCCGATACATTCAATATGTTTATTGCCAGCATTGCCAGCACTGTGAGCCAGCAGATGCATTTGCGCGCGCTTTTCATGTGAATGAAATCCTTTGCATAACTTTTATTAATTGTTGATAAATATCTGTTAATCTTATTCTCATTTAACCACTTTTATGCAGAGATGTAAACTATAATGCGCAACTATAATATTATTTATGCTTTCGCCTTATTGTACAGCCACAAAGCCACGGAATTTGGCACATTTCGCAACTAAGGCGAATAGCAAAAGCGCCTGATTGCCTTTAGCTGCCTGGCGCCTGAGTTTGATTGCATTGCGGGCTGGCCGGCGCTTATACAGCGAGCTTTTTTGGATGCTGTAAATGAATGCGCCTTTATAACAAACATTGCCCGTTTCCATTTTTGTTGATTGTGCTGCATGGATAAGTTAAGATTAATGCAGATTAAACGGAGGTGTTAGCGGGAATGGCTAAAATAACTGCTAAAGAGAATTATTTGAGGCTTGGCAGAGGCGAGATCCCTGAGTGGATACCCGGCTTTATGCCATATAAGGACCATGGCCCATCAACAGCAATGGCCGGCCCATTGACGATGTGGGTTGGCCAGAGCGACTTAAAGCCGAGATGGATGCAGCCAAGAGAGGCCTGGAAGGATTTCTGGGGGGCAACCTATATTGTAGGCCCGGAAGATACAGGCTTTGCCGGAATTCCGGATGTTGCAAACCCTGTGCTTAAGGATATAACAAAGTGGCGCGAAGTCATAAAGAAGCCAGACATGCCTAATCTGGACTGGGAAAGCATGTCGAAAACAGAGCTTGAAGGCATCAACCGCGATGAAGTCGCGCTGTCCTGCTCTATTGGCATGCAGCCGTTTGAGCAGCTCGTCGCATTGACAGGCTTTAATGACGCTTTGATCTATATGTATGAGGAGCCAGAGGAAGTCATTGAGCTGCTCAACTTCATGACTGACTGGTATGTGCCGATTTTAGAGAATATAGTAAAGTATTACAGGCCTGATGTCATGGCTATCGCTGATGACTCTGCTGCACGGTATGCGCCTTTCTTTTCTGTGGATATGTACCGCAAAATCTTCAAGCCAATATACACAAGAATCACAAAGCCTGCAACAGACACCGGAGCCTTTATTGATTTTCATAACTGTGGCAAGTGCGATGTGTTTATCGGCGACATGCTGGACTTTGGCGTGCGCTACTGGAACCCTGCCCAGCCGGAGAATGATTTCGAGTTCCTGAAAAGCACATACGGCAACAGGATTACCATATCCGGCGGATGGTATGCCCCTCACCTTTCAATAGAGTCTTCTGAAGAGGAAGTGCGCCAGGCAGTCCGCGATCATATCAACAAGCTTGGAAAAGGCGGCGGCTACATATTCTTTGGCGGAATTTCCAATCCGAATTCGTGCGCTATGGGAGTTGCCCCATCGCCTGAAATGCAAAAAATAAACGGCTGGATTGCTGATGAGCTTTATGAGTATGGCTCTACATTCTATGACAAGCCGGAAAACCGCGTTTATAGCTAAAATGCTTTCTTAGAAAAGCCATATAGCAGCATATTTCAAGGCAGGCGGAAGTTTGGCCCGGCTCGCGCCTGCTTTGTTTTATTTTTTGCCCCTTAGGCAAAATAAGGTTACCTAGCGCAAATCTGTATGCAAATGGTGCTGTTATTGATACTTGGGGAGTATAATAAGCATAGTGAAATATGGCTGTTATGCCATATGCGATGGAAAGGGGCTTAATCATGCTTTATTGCAAACATTGCGGAAAAAAACTGGACAAAGGCTCTCCTTATTGCCCATTTTGCGGAGAAAAGATAGAACATTCTATTCAGGAAGAAATGTATGAAGACTACGGCCGGGCATTTGGCGATTTTAGCGAAAGCGACATTGAAAACAATAGGTTCGCTGCTGCTCTGGCTTATATTGGCCCTGTGTTCCTATTTGGCTTATATAACAAGGAGTCAAGCTATGTGCGCTTTCATGCCTACCAGTCTATGTCGATTCTTTTGGCGCTGCTTGGGTATACCGCCTTTTATGTATGCGGCATTCTTGTATGCGTGTTTAGCAGATCAAGGGCTGTGGCAGTATTTGCTGCAGTTGGAGGGATAGCCTATATCTTCTTTGCTATAATGTATGCTGTTGGCATTGCCAGAGCTGTAAGCGGAAATCCGTCAGGCAACCCGTTTTTTGGCAGAAAGAAGGATTGGTAGGCTTGCAGCCTGTAAAAAATCTTATAAAAAAAAGCAAAAGCTGTTTGGCCAGCTTTTGCTTTTTGGCTTAATAACGCTATTCGGCAAGCGTTTCCTTTATAATGCCGAGCGCTTTATTCAATGTCTCTTTTGATATATTTAAAGGGGGAAGCAGCCTGAGCTTTTCATGTGCAGCAAGCGCCAGGACTCCTTTGCCAATAAGCGCCTTTATTACTTCAGCCACTGGCTTTTTAATCTTGACGCCAATGAACATGCCGAGGCCTGTGACTTCCTCAACGCCGTCAATGCCGCTAAGCTCGCTTTTGATAATCGCGCCCTTCTCCCTGACTTCATCAAGCAGGCTTTTGTCAATCCTGCTTACAACGCTTAAAGCAGCTGCGCAGCATATAGCATTTCCGCCAAAAGTTGAGCCGTGGGTGCCTGGGGCAAGCGCGTCTTTAACCTCATCCGAAAACAGCGTTGCGCCTATGGGCAAACCTCCGCCCAAAGCCTTTGCCAGCGTAACAAGATCCGGCTGAATGCTGTACTGCTCAAAAGCAAAGAGAGTGCCGGTGCGGCCCATTCCGCTTTGCACCTCATCGACGATAAGCAGGATCCCGCGCTCTTTGGCCTTGGCTGCTGTTTTAGCCACAAATTCCTGCTCCAGGGGGATCACGCCGCTTTCGCCCTGAACAAGCTCAATCATAACAGCACAGACTTTGTCGCTGTCAAGCGCGTTTAGCATCTCGTCAGTCGCATTCGGGTCTATATAAACAAACCCTTCAGGGAATGGCCCAAACCCCTCCCTTAGCGATGGCTGGCCTGTTGCAGCAAGAGTGGCTATTGTTCTGCCATGAAACGAATTGTTTAGGCTGACAATTACATTGCGATCGCTTTGGCTGCCAAAACGATCGTAAGAATGCTTTCTTGCAGCTTTTATCGCGCACTCATTCGCTTCTGCGCCTGAGTTTGAAAAGAAAGCTTTTTTCATTCCTGAGCTTTCGCAAAGCCACTGGGCAAGCTCTGCCTGAGGCTGTGTATAAAACAGGTTTGAAGCATTGCTTAGAGTATTCATCTGCTTGTAAACAGCATCTGCAAGCAAATTGTCAGAATACCCGAAAATATTTACCGATATGGCGCTTCCCATATCAATATACTCTTTGCCGCCCTCATCGATGGCTATGCTGCCTTTGCCGCTGGTTATTGCCAGATCATTGCGGGCATATGTATTGGCTATATATGTGTTTGATTTTTCTTTTAATTCCATTTCTTTCTCATTTCATAAACATCGTGCCGATGCCTTCATCCGTCAGAAGCTCGATTAGTATTGCATGATCAACCCTGCCGTCAATTATGAAAACCCGCTCTACGCCCTTTTCCACAGCGTTTATGCAGCATTTCGCCTTTGGTATCATGCCTCCGTCTACTATTCCGCTTTCTATTAAGCCCAGAGCGCCGCTTCTGGTAATTTCACGGATAAGGCTTGAGGGATCATCTTTGTCCATTAATATGCCGGGTGTGTCAGTCATTAAAATCAGGCTTTCAGCGCTGAGCGCTGCAGCGATCTCGGCGGCAGCAGTGTCAGCATTAATGTTGTATGTGTTGCCTTCGCTGTCATAGCCGATTGAGGATATGACCGGCATGTAGCCTGCATCCAGCAGATCATGGATAAGCTGGGGGTTTACGCTGTCAATTGAGCCCACATAGCCAAGCTTCGGGTCAAGCATGGATGAGGCTATCATTGCCCCGTCGATGCCGCTAAGGCCAACAGCTTTGCCGCCGATATTTCCTATAAGGCCGACAAGCTCCTTGTTAACCCTGCCTGCAAGCACCATAAGCGCAACCTGGGCGCTTTCTTCATCGGTAACCCTTAGGCCGTCCACAAACTCCGAGGCCTTGCCAAGCCTTGTTAGCATTTCGGTTATTTCAGGGCCTCCGCCGTGAACCAAAACGACCTTTAGGCCAACAAGCGAGAGGAGCACAAGATCGCTCATAACCTTCTTTTTTTGCTCTACCCCGCTCATGGCATTGCCTCCAAACTTAACTACAACAATCTTGTTGTAGTACTTTTGTATATAAGGCAGAGCCTGTATTAATATTTCGCTTCTGTTTTTTGTTGATACATCCATTGGTTTAAGTCCTATACGATCCGTTTATCTTGACATAGTCATAGCTAAGATCGCATCCCCAGGCTTCTGCTGACTCCTGCCCTGATCCAAGGGAGAAATCAACTATTACTTCCTTTGCCTGCAGCGCTTTGAGCGCTTCGGCTTCATCAAATAGGACCTGCATGCCATTTTGGGCCACTACAACGCTGCCATGCTCTGAGGATATTGAGATCTTTGTGCGATCTACAGGGAAGCTGACTCCGGCATAGCCTGCTGCGCAAAGGATTCTGCCCCAGTTGGCGTCGTTGCCAAACATCGCTGTTTTAACCAGGCTGGAGGAGACTATAGACTTGGCAATTGCCCTCGCCTGCTCTTTGCTCTCAGCCCCTGTGACTTTCACAGTCAGCAGCTTTGTTGCGCCTTCGCCATCCTCAGCGATTAAGCGCGCCAGCTTCTTTGTCACAAAGCCCAGGCCTTGCCTGAAGGCTTCTTCCTCAGCGCTGCCCTTTTGTATCGGATCGTTGCCTGCCATGCCGTTTGCCAGCACAGCGCACATATCATTTGTTGAAGTGTCACCGTCTACGCTTAGCATATTGAAGCTGTCCTGCGCGTCTTGCGACAAAATTTCGCTAAGAAGCTCAGGGCCTATATTCGCGTCAGTAGTAATAAAAGCCAGCATCGTCGCCATGTTTGGGTGGATCATGCCCGAACCTTTTGCTATTCCGCCGATCCTCACCGTTTTTGCGCCTATTTCTATCTCGCATGCGGCTTGCTTGTCAAAGGTGTCGGTTGTCATTATTGCTTCGGCAGCGCTTTGCGCTGAATGCGAAAGCATGCCTGCCAGCTCGCCTATTGATGAGGCTATCGGCCCGATATCAAGCGACTGGCCGATAACCCCTGTTGAGGCTACGGCAAAGTCTTCTGCCAAAAGGCCAAGCTGTGCTGCAGCAAGCTCGCACATTTTCTCCGCAGCCTCCTGCCCGCCGACAACGCAGGCGTTGGCGTTGCCGGAGTTAGCGATTATGCCTCTTGCCTTGCCGTCTGCCAAATGCTCCATAGTCACTGTTATCGGCGCTGCCTTAACGACGTTCGTCGTATATACAGCAGCTGCTGATGCCGGCGCCTCGCTTACAATAAGCGCCAGGTCTTTTTTCTCTTTTTTTATGCCGCAATGCATGCCAGCTGCCTTAAAGCCTGCCGGCGCGCATATGCTTCCGCTTACTTCCTTTATTTTGGCCATTGCAGTTTTAGCCCCCTCTTTTCATCTAAGCCGAGCATTATATTCATGCACTGGATAGCTGCCCCGCTTGCGCCTTTGCCCAGATTGTCAAAACGGGCAATCAGGTTGATTGCTTCATCGTTTCCGGTTACAGCTATCTGTATTCCGTCTGTGCCGCTAAGGGCATTTGAGCTCATGTAGGCATCTTCAGCGCCAAACTCAATCACTTCAAAGAAATCGCTGGCTGAGTATTTTTCTGCGTATGCGCTATGCAGATCCCTTGGATGCGCTTTCTTTTGCAGGCTTTGGGAAAAAATAGGGACGACTACTTCCATTCCGCTATAGAAATCGCAAACGATCGGGTTAAACACCGGCGCATATTCGAGCCCTGCAATGTTTTGCATTTCATTAAGGTGTTTGTGCTTTTGGGCCAAAGCGTACAGCCTTGGAGATGAATATTCAATGCTTCTGCCTTCATCTTCATACTCTGCTATCATCGCTTTGCCGCCGCCGGAGTAGCCGGTGAGCGAAAAGCATGTGAGTTTTGCGCTGCTGCCAAGAAAGCCTGCTTCAATAAGAGGGTAAACAAGAGCAAGAAACCCTGTTGCATGGCAGCCGGGAACGGCAGTGTTTTTCGCGTCGCGTATTGAGTTTTTATGCATTTGTGAAAGCTCCGGAAAACCGTATGCGAATTCTTCAGACACTCTGTGCGCAGTTGAAGTGTCAATGATTCTTGTGTTCGGGTTTTCAACGAGGCTTACCGATTCAATTGCAGCATCGTCAGGCAAGCATAAAAATGCAATATCTGCGCTGTTGAGCATTTTTTTTCGTGCAATTGGATCTTTTCTTTCCTCCTCGGACAAGCCTAATAGCTCAATGCCATCAAAATCGGCCAGCCTTTCATGAATGCGCAGCCCTGTTGTTCCTTGGCTGCCATCAATAAAGATCCTGTTTTTAGTATCCATTTATTGCCTCTCGTAGCCCGCGTTATGAAATATTATGCGTGCTTATGCATAATTATACATTCTATTTTCAGAAAGGCAAGCTTTTTGTTTACTGCTTTTGCTTATATACAGCAAAGATGAATTTGGCGCTGGTGCCTTTGCCCTCGACGGAATCGATGGCAAATTCCCCGCCCATCGCTTTGATTGAAGCGTCTATTATTGAAAGGCCAAGGCCGCTGCCGCCTGTAGTTTTTGATCTGGCGCGATCTACTCTGTAAAAGCGCTCTTTGACCTTGCCAAGGTGCTCTTTCGGGATGCCGGCGCCTGTGTCGCGAACGAAGAGGGCGGCTTTGCCCCGCTCCAGCTCATAGCCGATGGTTATGCGGCTCTCGGGATTTGAATATTTGACAGCATTGTCAATAGCAGCGCGCATAGACTGCTCCAGCAAAACCCTGTCTGCATATATGGCAATATCCCTGCCTCTGCCTTGCTGGACGAATTTATGGCCGGAGCCGAGCATTTCGGCTTCGCTGGCTATTTTTTTGACAAATGGGGCAAGAGAAATTTCATTCATGTTCAGCTCGATATTTCCGCTGCCAAGATTCTGCAGGAAAAGAAGCTTGTCCACAAGCATCCTCATGTTGAGTATCTCATCATTGATAGATGACAGAGACTCTCTGGCAAGCTTTTTGTCATCTAAGCCCCAGCTCGTCAGGATGTCTATATATCCCTGAATGATAGTGAGCGGTATGCGCAGCTCATGGGAAACATCGGAAACAAACCGCTTTTGCTCTTCGAATGCGCTTTCAAGCCTGATAAGCATGTGGTTGAGCTCAATTAAAAGCATATCCACCTCGCTGCTTGAGCTCTCATCAAGCGCAAACGGCATAAGCATGTTCATCTCTGTAACATTTCGCACGGATGCTGCAATGCTTGCAAGAGGCGAAAGCGCCCGCCTTGCAACAAGGCTGCCCAGCCCGAACACGAACCCCATAACGCACATGAGGCAGATGCCGATGGTTGTTGCGACAATCGCTGCGTATAAGTAGTTAAACTGTATGCTGACAACAAAGGATGCAATGGCTATGTAGCCATTAATATATTTTGAAAACGAAAGGTAGTAGTGGGTTTCGCGCTTGTATGAAAACCTCGTTGGCATAGCCTTCTGGGACAGATCCTGGCTATGGGATCTGAAGTCTGAAATTATGCGCAAAAAATCATCATTGTTTGTCTTGTAGGCAGGGCCGTATTGCAGGTACACGCTGATGCTTCGGTTTTCGTTGAGGTAAGCATTGAATTGCGGCGTAAATGCTGCCTGCAGCGACAGCGCAGGGCCGTTCTCCTCTGATTGGCGCGCCAGGGCGCTAAAAGCCATTTCAGAAGCTGTTTGGCTAAACGAAACAAACCGGCTGCGGTTGTATGCAGTAAACCAAACGATACAAGCAAGCAGTGTCAGCAGCAGGCCTACAGCCACTACTGACACTGCCATTACGCTAAAAGATATATTTATGCGCCTGTACAGTTTTTCAGGGTGAAATGCCGCAATTGGCGCGCGGTTTTTTTTAGCGGACGACATAGCCTCTTCCCCTTACTGTTTGAATAAGCTTGTCGCTGTAATTCCTGTCGACCTTGTCGCGAAGGTACTTTATATATACATCAACTATATTATTGCTGCCGTAATAGGCATATCCCCAAACCCTGTCTAGAATTTGCTCCCTGCTTTGCACAAGGTTGTTGTTAAGCACGAGATAATGCAAAAGGTCAAATTCCGTGCGGGAAAGCTCAATTGAATCAGAGCCCCGCTTTACAGAAAAGGAGTTGACATCTATTTCCAGGTCTTTATATGAAAGCACCGGCACGCTGGCGCTGTTTGCCGGTTTTCTGAGGTTCGCCCTGATTCTTGCAAGAAGCTCATCAAAAACAAACGGTTTTTTTATATAGTCATCAGCTCCGGAGTCCAGGCCCTCAATGACATCCTTTGACTTGTCTTTTGCTGAGACAATAAGAATCTTTGTTTCCGAATTAATCTTTTTAAATTTATGGCACAGGCTTATGCCATCGATCTCAGGCAGCATTATATCCAGCAACACAAGGCCTATTGAGCTGTCTGCCTCGAAAAGCTCAAGCGCCTGGGTTCCTGTTTGGGCAAGGCGCGTTTCATAGCCGTTATGGGTAAGCTGAAGGTTTAGTATTCTTTGTATTTTAGTGTCGTCATCTACTATCAATATAGTATCTTTGCTCATTTTGGCCTCAATGCTTTAAAAGACGCCGTAAGTGCGCTATAATATTATACAATATTCTAACGCTTGAAAAGAAGGGGTGATGCTTTGAAATTCATACATGCAGCCGACTTCCATCTGTGTTCAGGTTTCATAACCACAGCGCTAAAATCTGAAATTGCCAACGCCCATCGCGAACAGTTATGGGATACATTTCACAATATTATAAGCACCTGTGAGAAGGAAAATGCTGACATTCTCCTTTTGCCTGGAGATATTTTTGAAGCGGCATATGCCCGTGTGTCTGACATTAAGCGCATAATTGATGCCTTATCCTCTATTCCAAGCACTCGAGTTTTTATCGCACCAGGCGATGCAGACTCCCTAATCGGGGAATCATACTACAATATAGTGCAACTACCGCAGAATACGCATATCTTTAGGCAATATGAGGAAGTGTACATACCTGAGCTCAACACTTCGGTACATGGGTTTGGATGGGAAAAAAACCGTTATGCTGAACTGCCGTTTTCATTTAGGCCGCTTGATAAAGATAGAATTAATCTCTTGTGCCTTCACTGCGATCTTACAAACAGTTCAGACTATCTGCCGATCAGTGAGGAAATGCTTGCGTCGATAGGCTTTGACTATGCCGCTCTCGGGCATGTCCATAAAGCTACGCAAGTGAAGAACAACATTTTTTATTCAGGGAGCCCAGAGCCGCTGAACTTTGGCGAAGAAGGCCGGCATGGGTATGTTACTGGCGTTTTCGAGGAAAAGAAGCTTTCACTGTCATTTATGGTCTCTAACAGGCGAGAATTTGCAACGCTTCAGCTAAAGATAACCTCGGACATGAACGAAGAGCTAATTAAGTCCCAAGTGAGACAAGCCTGCGGAGACGGCATGCCAAAGCATGTTTACAGGCTTGTATTTACCGGAATAAAGCATCCTTTAATTGATATCACTGAGATAATGGATGATTTCATGGATGATTTTTACAGTGTTGACTATTACGACCGAACTGTTCCTGATTACGATATAAAAAAGATTTATCAGGACAACAAAGACAATATAATTGGCAAATTTATATACTCTTTGACCCAGGATGCCACAAAAGACCCTATCGCGTACAAGGCGCTTTTATCCGGCCTTGAAGCGCTGCTTTACAGGCAAGAAGGAAGCTTAAAGGAAAACGTATGATAATTAATGAGCTTTACCTCATAGCTTTTGGCAAGTTTATTAATAAGAAGGTGTCTCTCAAGCCAGGGCTCAACTTGATATATGGCGGAAACGAATCTGGAAAGACGACTATGCATAAGTTTATTGAGGGCATGTTTTTCGGATTTTTCAAACCGTACTCAAAAAACAAGCTTTACACTCTCGACTATGCGAAATTTACGCCATGGAATGGTCAGGACTACAAAGGCGTCATTGTCTATGAGAAGAATAACAGGCGCTACCGCCTTGAGAGAAGCTTCTCCAAAAACAATGAGAGCATCAAGCTGTATGACGATGTCAGTGGAGCTGACCTGAGCGACATGCTCGATTTCGACTTCTCCTACAAAATGCCAAAAGCAAATAAGCACATACCAATAAACAATGTGCTGTTTAAAAACACCGTTTCGATTGGCCAGCTATCCAATATTACAGACAAGGGGCTGGTTAAGGAAATAAGCGATCTGTTTGCAGACACGAGCGGCACCCATTCATCAGGCGTTTCGCTTAAAGCGGCAATTGAGCAGCTGCAAAGCAAAATTGCAATAATCGGTTCCCACTCCTCCCCGAAAACAGTGCTTGGCAAAGATGCCCTAAGGCTTTCAGAACTTGAGGAAGAGCGGGTTGCCGCTGAGGAAGCGCATGAAGAAAACAAACAGCGCTACATAGAAATAAGCAGGCTTGAAAATGAGCTGAGGTCCTCTCAACAGCAAAAAGGCGAAGCCAGCGAGCTGAAAGAAAAGCTGCGCCTCTCGCAGATGCTCTCGCGGCATGAAAAGTATATGGCTCTTCAGTCAGAAAATGAAGGGCTTGATGAAGCAATTAATTCACACGCAGAAATAAGCGAAGAAGCCGCAAACGAGTTTGACAAAGCAAACATACAGCTGGAAATAGCCACAAAGCAGCACAGCGAGCTTCTTAGCCAAAGAACAGAGATCGAGCGCGCAGTCAGCGTTTACGAGACGCAGCTTGAGCAGGCGAATGCTTCGGTTACAAATTCATCCATTGACGGCATGCTCGAAGACAAGGCAATTCTTGACAATTCGCTAAGAAAGATCGAAGCCCTTACAGCCGAAAAGAATGCCAACGAAGACACAACAATAGAATCCCGGTATGAAAAGATAAGAAAGCAGCAAAAGCTGTTTAGCTTCAGCGGAACAATCGCCAGCATAATCGCTGTGTTTGCAATAATACTGTTTTTCCCGCTTGAGCACACTTATCTGCTATATGCCGGCATAATAAGCGCAATAGCAGGAATATCCCTGCTCGGGATGTGGGCTGTCTCAAACAGGCGCCGAAATAAAATCGAAGACGAGTTTGAGAAATATGACACCGTGATGAGCAGGACTATGAATATGCTTCTCATGTGCGAGCTGGACATTGAGCAGATAAGAAGCAAGTACGGCACCAAGAGCGTGAAGGAGCTTGTAGACTACTTAACCGGCTCCCAAGACATCAACAGCCGCATTACTGAGATGGAAACACAGATCTCAGTAAGCATGGGCTCGCTAAATGACATAAATGAGCGCATTATTTCAGTAACTGAGGAAATTGACGAACTGACAGCGCGAATTTCGCAGATAGTCAGCCATGCAGGGGCCCCAAGCATAGAAAGCTTTAAATACGCTGTCATGTCCATAAAAGAAAAGGCAGTAGCCAAAGCAAGGCTTGAGTCCAACTTAAAGAATATGGAAAACCTGCTCGCCGGAATGCCTGTGAAAGCCCTGCAGCAGGAAGCAGCAAAGGCGCTTGAATATGGAATCGAGCCAAGCTCATCAGAGGCTGTATCGCTTGATATTGCCCTTGAGCAAAACTCAGACGAGATCCTCAGAATAAGCGGCGAGATAGCTGCGCTGCGCGCCAACATCGCCCAGACTGAAAGCTCTGTGCGGCAGCTAAACGAAATAGTCGAAGAAATCGTAAAAACAAAGAGCAGGATTGGGGAATTCGAAGCAGACTTAAAGAGCTATACTCTCGCAATCGAAAAGATTGAGCTTCTCAGCAAAGACATACAGCATACATTCGCTGACGCGTTCAATGAGTATGTATCAAATATGATTTCTGAGATAACTAAAGGAAAGTATACCCGCGTCCAGGTCAATGACAACATGCAGATAAAAGTTGAAGATCAGGAGCTTGGCCAGCTTATCGATATTTCCTCGCTCTCAGGCGGAACAATTGACCAGCTGTACTTCTGTGTGCGTTTTGCAATAATGGATTTAATAATCAAGGATAAGACGATCCCTGTATTCCTTGATGACTGCATGCTGCAATACGACGATCAGAGGCTGTCAAATATTCTCAACCTCCTGTATGAAAAGTCAAAAGACCGCCAGATCATCATCTTTACATGCCGCAAAGCGGAAAAGCTTGCGCTTGACGAAAAGAACTATTACTACAACTTTGTAAACCTGTCGAAAACAGCGCAGCCGCGCAGGCAGGCAGAAAGCAATTTGATTAGCATAAATTAGCATGGCACAAATAACAGTTGGAGTGTCCGGCGGCGTAGACTCAGCCGTTGCCGCGCATTTGCTAAAAGAAGCCGGCCATAGCGTTACGGCAGTATTTATGAAAAACTGGGACGAGCCCGGCTGCCCGGCTGAGCAAGACTATATTGACGCAAGATCGGTATGCCTAAAGCTGGGCATACCATTTTATTCAGTCGGCTTCGAAAAAGAATACTGGGATCGTGTTTTCGAAAATTTCCTGTATGAATACAAGATGGGCAGAACTCCCAATCCTGATGTATTGTGCAACAAAGAAATAAAGTTTGCAGCTTTTTGGGATTATGCGCACTCATGCCTGGGCGCTGAGAAAATAGCTACAGGCCATTACGCCAGGATCGCCTTTGACGGAGAGCGCCACAGCCTGCTAAAGGGAGTTGACGAGCGCAAAGACCAAAGCTATTTCTTAAGCTTTTTGTCTGAGAAGCAGCTTGCCAAAGCAATCTTTCCTCTAGGCGAAATGCAAAAGAGCGAAGTGAGGCAAATTGCTGGCAAGCTTGGGCTTAGTGTAGCCGGCAAGAAGGATTCTACCGGGATATGCTTTATCGGCGAAAGGAATTTTCGCGAATTTTTGTCAAGGTACCTGCCTGCCCAAAAGGGCGATATCATAGATGCTGACTCCGGAGAAAAGATAGGCGAGCACAATGGGCTGATGTACTACACTATCGGCCAGCGCAAGGGCCTTGGCATTGGCAACAGAGGCGGAGGCGAGCGCTGGTATGTTGTATCAAAGGAGCTGGAGAGCAATGTTCTCTTCGCAGCTGAAGGCGAGGCAAACCCGAGGCTGTTTAGCTCCGGCTTTACTTCAGGCGAGGTTCATTTTGTCAACCCCATGCGCCCCCAAATCGTAAGATGCACTGTAAAGCACCGCTATATGCAGGCTGAAACCCCTGCGAGCGTTCGCATACAGCCAAATCATGTGTCCGTTGCCTTTGACGCTCCGCAAGCGGGGGTTGCGCCCGGCCAGGTGGGAGCTTTTTACATGAATGAAACATGCTTGGGCGGTGCTATAATTGGAAAGTCGATTGAGCTTGCACAAAACTAAAAGTTATTTCTGAAGTATGGAAAGGCGGATAATATGAATAAGAGATCTATCGGGCTTGCTATTGGAATAATCGCGCTTTTGCTTGCGGGCTGCCAGGCATTCACAGCCCATGAAAAAGCGTATTCCGCCCTTGTTGGCTCTTGGGAGCTGGACAGCGTGTATGTCAACGCAAGGCCTGTATCGTATAACAAAACGCGCATTGCATTTAGCAAAGACGGCAAAGGCACTATTATCGAGCAAATAGTAACCAAGGAAGAAACCGTCAATGATGATGGCGAAGTTATATCGCCTGCTGAAACAGATGCATCAACAACCACTTTTCAAGTCAGCAACACTAACGCAGATGACGGAAAGATAGTGCTCACAATGCAAGACGGCACTGTAGAGCGGTATGATTTTTCAGTAGACAAGCCTGCAGGCACCATGCATTTGCTCGCCAACACCGATGATGGAGGCGTTAAGCACTTTATCTATGTTGATGCAGCTATAGCAAGCAGCACATCCCGTTAACGCGCTGGCAAACAGGCTGCTTTGCTGTTTTACTCTGCGAGCAGCTTATCATACAGCTCAACGCCTCTCACAAGCACACTTTGGTCAAAGTCAAACTTCGGGGAATGCAAGGCGTGGCTATGGCTTTCAGATCCGTCATTTATGCCAAGCAGCACGTAAAGGCTTGGCACTTTTTGCGCAAAGTATGCAAAGTCTTCTGCCAGCATTTGCACAGGCGCTTCCTGTATGCCTGCAGCAATTTGCCCTTGCCTGAAAATCTCGGCATCGTTAATCAGGCACGGATAGAAATACACAGGGCTAAAAGAGCATTTCACTCCAAATGCCAGCCCGATTCCATCGCAAATTTCATATATTCTGCCAATAACAGCCTTTTTTGATTCTTCAGAAAATGTCCGCAAGGAGCCTTCCAGAAAAGCTGTTCCTGCTGTTATGTTAAGCCGCTCGCCTGCCCCCATCCTCCCAAGCATTAGAACGCCATTGTCAAGCGGCGAGAGCGCCTTGCTTGTCAGGCTCGAGAGCGCTATTGCCAAATGCGACACTGCAAGCAGCGCATCCTTGCCATTCTCAGGCTGGGCTCCATGGGCAGCTTTGCCCTCAACGCTAAAGTATAGCTCGACGCTGTCAGCAAAAAACGCTCCGGCCTTGCTGTAAAACCCGCCCATCTGAAATGACGGGTGGAGATGAATGCCGTAGGCTCGGCCAACCGCGTATTTCTCCAAAATGCCCTCACTTATCATTCTCTGAGCGCCGCCAGGGCCTTCTTCAGCCGGCTGAAACATTAATAGAATATTATGCGCCGGCGATACAGCGCCCTCAACTACTGCTTTTGCATAAGCAAGCGACATGGCCATATGAGCGTCATGGCCGCATGCATGCGCATATCCTGCGTGCTGTGAGGCGAAAGCCAGCCCCGTCTCCTCATTCAGCGGAAGCGCATCCATATCAGCCCTAATAGCTGCCGTGCTGGCTTTGGCCAAATCTATATAGCAAACGGCCCCTGTGCCCGCTGACTCTTGTGGGTCAAGCCCTAAGCTTTTCAGGTAGCCCATAACAAATGCCTGTGTCTTAAACTCGTGCAGAGCCGGTTCAGGCATGGCATGCAGAGCTTCTCTTAGCTCTATGGCCTCTGTTGCATATTTTTCTGAAAGCATAATACCACCTTTTACTCAAGCTTATTTGATGCAGCGCCAGGCTGCTTTGCGAAATAGTTGCTAACCGCATAATTAAATGCATCCATTATAAAAGCGTTAGCCTCTTTGCCTACTTTTGTAAACTTTCCAAAGATGTCAAAAGCGTGAAAGCAGCCTTCAAACACCTTAAATCGAACCTCGATTCCGTTTGCGCGCAGATTCTCAACGTAAGCTATGGTTTCATCGTGAAATGGATCAAGGCTTCCAACAAAGGTTGCAGCAGGGGGAAGGTTTTCATAGCTGTGCGCTCTGGCTGGAGCAGCGTATGCAGATACATTGCCTGTTTCGTAAGCTTCGGCCAGGTATTGCTGCCAGGCCAGGCTATTGGCATCTGAGTCCCATACAGGCGCTTCATTGCCAGTGTTTGAGGCTGTTGGCCGATCATCAAGCATCGGGTATAAAGGCATTTGAAATGCCACGCTGACCTCACCCCTGTCACGCGCGCAAAGGCATATCGCTGCAGCAAGCCCTCCGCCGGCGCTGTCGCCGCCAACGAAAATCTGCTCGGAATTCATGCCATATTTTTCTCCGTTCCTTGACAGCCACAGCAGCGCTTCATAGCCATCGTCAAATGCAGCCGGGAATGGCTTTGTGCCTGAAAGGGTATAATCAGGCGCAACGGCAATGCATTTGCTTGCCTCGATGAATTTCCTGATAAATGGCTCGTCTTGCTCCGGAACGCCAAGGGCATAGCCTCCGCCATGCAGCCATAGCAGCCCCGGCACGCCCCGGCTTGCTTTGCGCGGGCCATATACGCAAAGCCTGAGGCTTGTTCCGTCTTTTCGCTTTATATATACCTGTTCATAGCTAAGCTTGCTGCTTGCCTTCCCAAGAAGCCTTGAGGATATTGGGGCTGGCGATTTAAGGCTTTCTTTTGTATATTTCGGCAGCATTATTTTAATTGCCTGCGCAGCCACCCTTAGATCAGGGTGGATCATTGACATTTTTATACCCATTAATTCCTGTCTGCCCCTTTGCAGCTTTTATATGTACATATAGAATATATTTATTCTTTCAGCATTGCAATTTAGACAGCAAAAAAAATCAAGGGAACAGTTTGCTGTTTATTTTTGGTTGCTTCCCCAATCAACCATAAATGGTATACTTAAATAAGCCTTACAGAATAATTAAAAGGAGGCAGTTGTGAAAGTTATATTAACATCAGGAGGCACCTACGAAAACATTGACGAGGTGCGGGCAATAACAAACAGCTCAACCGGAAGGATAGGCGTAAGCATTGCAGATGCGCTGCTTAAGTATGATGAAATAGAAACAATCTACTATATTTGCGGGAAACTGTCAGTTTCGCCTCCCGAATCAAGCCGAATAAGCGAGATTAGGATCACTGACGTAGACAGCTACCAAAGCGAGATAGAAAAACTTCTTATGCAAGGCGGTATTAGCGCTGCCATTTTGAGCATGGCAGTAAGCGACTATAAAGTTTCTGCTGTGACAAACCTTGATTGCGCTGCACAGTCATACCTGCAATTAACAAATGCAGAGCCGGTTAATTTGGAAGAGGCGAAAGCCGCATTAAGGCAGGCATTGTATACAACACCCGAAATATACCAAGGCACAAAGATCTCCTCATCTGAAGAGACGCTGATACTCAGCCTGTCACAAACGCCAAAAGTGATCACAAGAATCAGGGAGCTGGCACCGGAGTTGGTTCTTGTTGGCTTCAAGCTGCTGGACAGCGTTGAGCCGGCAGCGCTTCAAAGCGCAGCAAAAACGCTTATGGACAACAACAGCGCTGATTTTGTATTTGCGAACGATAAAGCCGAAGTAACTTACCAAAACCATGCCGGCTATCTCATGTCCTCAGACGGCAATTGGGAAAGGCTTGAGGGCCGGGAGGCTATTGCCCGGGCAATAGCGCAAAGTGTTGTAAACAAAGCAAAGGAGAGAGAATAATGCCAAGAATTTTATTGGGCGTCACAAGCAGCATTTCTGCATACAAGGCTATAGACATTGCCAACTGGCTGACAGGCATGGATGCTGAGGTAGATACGATTATTTCAAAGCATGCGCTGCAGCTTGTTACGCCGCTTTCTATACAGACCCTGACAAAGCGCAAAGTTTATGTTGATATGTTTGATGAGAGCTTTTATCCGGATGTGCGCCATATATCGCTGGCGCAAGCTTGCGACTTATGCCTTATTGCCCCGGCGACTGCAAATATCATTGGAAAGCTCGCCAACGGCATTGCCGACGACATGCTCTCAACAGTGGTAATGGCTATACCAAAAGATACGCCAAAGTATATCGCGCCTGCTATGAATACCAACATGTACCTTAATTCAATAGTGCAGGAAAATATCGAAAGGCTTAAAGCGCATGGCTATACGTTTATTGGGCCAAAAGAGGGAAGGCTTGCATGTGATGACGTTGGCGTAGGCGCACTCGAATCCGCTTCAAAAATAGTTGAAATAGTAGGCAGCATATTAGGCTTGAGCAGAAAAGAGTAAGCGCCTCATTGCACTGCTTGCTGCTTTTGCATCAAATATAGCTCAGGCTTTCAAGAAAAGGCACAATATAGTGCAGGGCCCTTCCGTTATGGATATAGGAGCTGTGGCTTTCGCCATTCAAAACAGCCATCTTGCTGCCCTGGATATGCCTGGCTATGGCTTTAGTGTGGGCTAAAGGGATAATATCCCTTGAGCCGGTTAACAGCAATGTAGGCGCTTTGATTTCAGCAAGGCTGCTGAGCGGTATGTGCGGCTCGTTTAGCAGCAGCGCCAACTTGCTCTCAGGCGCCCTATTGTAATCCCTTTTGGCCATTCTTCTGAACCTGGGGCTTACCCCGTCCGGTATGGTGTTTGCGCCGGCAGCGATAAGCGCTGATACAAGCTGCGGGTATTTTATTGCCATCATCAACCCTATTATTGCTCCGTCGCTAAAGCCAAGCACTGCCGGCTTCTCAAGACCGGCAATTCTAAGCGCTTCGGCTATCGACTCCATCATTGAATCATAGTGCAGCGCCTCCGGCTCACTGCTTAAGCCATGCGCAGGGCTGTCAAAGGCATAGCATTCCCAGTGAATTGAAAGCCGGCTTATTAGCGCATCGAATTTTGTATGATCTCCTCCGTTGCCATGCAGCAGCACGAGCGGCTTTCCCCATCCGGTAATTTTATAGTAAATCGTGTCGCCGAAAGATTTTACAAATGGCATGGCTTCTCCAATCATTTATTGCTAAGCATGTCGCTGCCTATTGGAATATGTCGAATATAATGCTATCATTTGGCAAGGCATAACATGGATACCAATAATCACTCTAGCATATTGTACAGTTTTTTTGAGCCGTTCTATAGACTGTTCAGGCCGGTTTTTTTGCCGCTTGCAGTTATATTAATCGCAACAGCGATTCTGAACATGCATGAAGCATGGCTGTATGCTGTTGCGTGGAAAAAGCTGCACAAGCTTTTTCCCAACCCGTGGCGGGTTTCTGCAAAGAAGTTTCTTGATGCGAAAGCGTCAAGGAAGTTTAAGGCTGCCTATAACTTCCCTGGCGTATACATTATAAAAAACAAAACAAGAAGAATGGGGTATGTGGGCCAGGGCGTCAAAATTCTAGACAGGGTTAGCAGCCATTTTTCTGGAAATGGCAATAAAGAGATATATGATGATTTCAAAAAGAGGCACCGTTTTGTTATTAAGCTCATTTCGCTTGAGGGAAGCGGCTATAAAAGCCTGAATGAGCTTGAGCGCTATAATATTGCCAAATACAATTCATATGTGAAGGGCTACAATAAAACAAGAGGCAACGCTTAAGCGCCGCCTTATTTCCCGGGCTCTCTATTTGGCGCTGCTAGCTTTTTGAGTAGCTGCCAATATAGTCAAGCACACACTGTATGTCGCCTTTATACGGATAGGCAACCCCTTTGTAGGTGATGGACTTCTCGTCCCCTTTGCCAATGATAGCTATAATATCGCCGGGGTTTGCTTCATCCAGAGCTGCAGATATTGCCTCTTCCCTATCCTCTATCAGGCTGTAGCCAACATCTGATGGAATATGGATGATCATCTGCTGCGCTATATCAATGAATTCTTCATCAGCCGGATCTTCGTTTGTGATATAGCAGTAGCTTGAGTACCTGGCAACTACTTCAGTGAGCTCTTTTCGCCTGTTAACTCCCTTGTTTCCGGGGCATCCATATACTGTTTTTATGTTTTTGCCGGGATAGGCTTTTTCAACTGCGCTAAAGAACTCCGATGCGCTTAGCCTGTTGTGCGCGTAGTCAATGATAACCGGGCATCTAAAGCCGCTGACAATTTCGCTGCGGCCTTCAACTTGCGTTCTTAGAAAGCCTTTATTAATGTCTTCATCGCTTAAGCCTAAAATCAGGCATAATGACGCTGCTGCAGCTGCATTTTTCACATTATACTCGCCAAAAATCGAGAAGCTGTATACATGCCTTTCAGGGGCTTCTTTTGTATTGTCCCACATACCAAAGCTGTAAATGCTTCCGGCTTGCTCAAGGCTGTCTATATAAAAATCGCAGGGCATTTCAAGCCCGAATGTGTATAATTTTTTGCTTGCAAGATCATTGGCTACCTTCGGATAGCGATCCAGCAGATCCTTATACGCTATCACGCTGTCGCATTGCTGCATAAGCTGAATCTTTGCATCAAGGTACTCGCCAAAGTTTGCATGCTCAAATGGCGAAATATGATCACTGTCTATATTTGTAAAAATTCCATAGCTGAACTCTAAGCCGTACAGCCTGTCGTCTTTTGCGGCTTGGCTGGACGCCTCAATAACAATGCTCTCCACGCCATTATCTATTGCGCGGCTTATAATTTTAAGGGTGTCAACAGATTCCATCGTTGTGTTGTGGTTGGGGTGAGCGCCCTCTGCGATGCCATCGTTATAGCCTACTGATGAAGTGCACGCGGCCTTTCCGGGCCTTGCCTGGTTTAGCGCTTCAAACAGAAGCCGCGTTGTTGTCGTCTTTCCTTTTGAGCCTGTTACAGCAATCAGGCAAAGATCGCCCATGCCTGCGCCGTATGCCGCTTTTGCGATAACAGCAGCGGCCTTGCGCACATCGTTAACAATAAAAGCGCTTGCGCCGCCGGAAAAGGCCTGCTCGCTTACAAAGCATGTTGCTCCGTTTGCCAGTGCCTGCTCTAAGTACTCATGCTTAAAATGCCTGCCTTTGCATATAAACAAAGTGTTTTCTTTTACATCATTTGAGTTGTACGAAATATAGCTGAAGCTCTGATCATATGCAGGCGCGCTTACCAATAAGCCGTTTTCGCTAAGCTTGTCCGAAATCGTTTTTGCATCAATAAGTGCTGTTATAGGCGCCTTGTTTTCCATTAAAATTCTCCAAACATTTATGCCATTAAGAATACATTAGAGCATCTATAGCTTTTTTTGGCTTTTATAATAATCTGCTTTGGTTCTTTTTAGGCAGATATTTATATACCTTATATATTGTACAGCTTACACAAGAATTTCCACAGCAATTATAGGCAATTTGCTATGATTATTTCATGTATATATCTTCTGTTTAAAAAATAATTTTATTAGCTATATAATATTTATATTTACGGGTTTGCTAATATGAAATTAATGTTAATACAGCCATTTCAACTGCACTGAGAGCAATTTACCCCATTTCGGCCTTGTCTAATGCTAAAATGTTCCAAATGAAAAAAGTTGGCATATTGCTTTCTGGAAGAGCAGCACGAAAAAATGTTATGCCGGGCGCTTATTGGCGCCCGCACCGCCTGGAATCTAAAAAGCGCACTTTTGCAAGCTTTTTCAAGGCTGGCAAGTGCGCCTAATGATTGTAAGAAATGCCGGCCCACACCGCTAACCTTTGCATTAAGGCGCGAAAGGAACGCGGCACATTTTATAATTTCGAATAATTTATTTTGCTACTTTTGCATACCTGCCAATATAGTCAAGCACAGACTGCATGTCGCCTTTGTATGGGCTGGATACCCCTTTGTATGTGATAGTCTTTTCATCGCCTTTGCCTATAATTGCGATAATATCGCTAGGCTCAGCGCTTTCAAGCGCAGCAATTATAGCTTCTTCCCTATCCTCAATAAGGCTGTAGCCAACACCCTCGGGTATGTGGCGCACCATTTGGCTGGCAATATCAGCAAATTCTTCGTCTGCCGGATCCTCATTTGTTATGTAGCAGTGAATTGAATATTGCGCAACCACTTCTGTGAGCTCTTTTCGCCTGTTAATGCCCTTGTTGCCAGGGCAGCCAAAAACTGTTTTTACAGTTCTTTCCGGAAAAGCTTTTGTGACTGCTTTGAAAAGCTCAGAAGCGCTTAGCCTGTTATGGGCATAGTCTATGATAATCGGGCATTTGTAGCCTTCAACAATTTCGCTTCTGCCTTCCACTTGAGTATTTTGAAAGCCATCGTTGATGGCTTCGTCGCTTACGCCTAAAAGCAGGCACAAAGCTGCTGCTGCTGCTGCGTTCTTGACGTTGTACTCCCCAAATATTGAGAAGCTGTAAGTATGCCTTACCGGCCTGTCTTTGGTATTGTCCCATAAGCTGAAGCGATATCCGCAGTCAGTTTGCTCAAGGCTGTCGACATAAAAATCGCATGGCATTTCCAGGCCGAATGTATAGATATTTTTTCCTTTCAGCTCCATAGCGATAACAGGGTAGGCATCCAGCAGATCCTTGAATGCAATAACACTGCCGCATTGCTGCATGAGCTGTATTTTTGCGCTCAGGTATTCCTCAAAGTCAGCATGCTCAAACGGCGATATGTGATCGCTGTCGATATTTGTAAAGATCCCATAGGCAAAATCAATGCCATGCAGCCTGGCATCTTTGGCTGCTTGGCTTGAGGCTTCAACAACCATGTGCTTAACGCCATTGTCTATGGCATTTCGTATTACCTTGAGAGTGTCAAGGGACTCCATTGTGGTGTTGTGGTTTGGGTGGGCGCCTTCTGAGCGGCCATCATAATACCCTACTGATGAAGTGCAGGCAGCTTTGCCAAGGCTGGAGCGGCTTAGAGCTTCAAATATCAGGCGCGTTGTAGTCGTCTTTCCCTTGGAGCCTGTCACTGCGATAAGGTTAAGGCCGCTTATGCCAGTTCCATATGCTGCTTTTGCTATCACTGCAGTAGCCTTGCGCACATCGCTGACTATGAATCCCGGAGCAGCATCCGATATGCTTTCCTCGCTGACATAGCAGGTTGCCCCGTTGGCCAAAGCCTGCTGCAGGTACTCTTGCCTAAAGTGCCTTCCTTTGCATATAAATAGAGTGTTATCTCTAATGTCATTTGAGTTGAATGAGATATAGCCGAAGTCTTGGTCGCAAAGGGGAGCGCTTAATAATAATCCGTTTTCATCAAGTTTTGCCAAAAGCGTTTTAGTATCAATCAGTGCCGTCTTTTCAGGCGCTTTGTTTTCCATTCATAATACTCCGTAGTCAATGTTTCTTCGTGTGCTTGCCATTTGCCAAGTATTGGCCTTGTTTACAAGCTAGCCAATGCTATCGTGCAAGTATTCCCTATACTTATTAAAATCAGCAATCTTAATCTTTGTTGTTATAAGAGTGCCTTCCGGGAGGTATTCCTGGTTTATAACAGCTGTTTCCTCGTTTAGCTTGGAGACAATATCGCCCCTGCTGTATGGGATTAGCACCCGAGCCTCTATTTCCCCGGCAAATATCCGCCTTGATACTTCATCAAGCAAAAGGCCGATATTTTCGCCTGTAAGGGCCGATACAGCCAGAGCCTCTGATGCAGGCCAGGATTCAGGCCTGCCTGCAATGTCAATCTTGTTATAAACATCAATTCTTTCGTTTGCTGATGCTCCAATCTCCTCCAGAGTTTTTTCTACCGTTTCTATCTGGAATCTGTAGCCTTCAAAAGATGCGTCGATTACGTGGATAAGCAGGTCGGCATTTTTTGCTTCATCCAGCGTTGCCCGAAATGCGTTTATTAGCGCATGCGGCAGCTTGCTAACAAATCCAACGGTATCTACGAGCAAAAAAACCTTCCCATCGCCCAAGTCGATTCTCCTGCTATAGGCATCCAGTGTTGCAAAAAGCTTATTTTCCTCAATAACCGGCATTCCAGCGCTATCAGAAATGCGCATTATCTGATTGGCCATTGCGGATTTCCCTGCATTTGTGTAGCCTACAAGCGCAACTTTTGGCAGCTCGCTTTTGCTCCTTTGGGAAGACTGCACCTGCCTGTTTTCATCTGCTTCTTTAAGCGCTTGCTTTATGTCGATTATTCTGCGGCGTATATGCCGCCGGTCTGACTCAAGCTTCTTCTCGCCCGGGCCCCGTGTCCCAATCCCGCCGCCAAGCCTGGACAGCGACTTGCCAAAACCTGATAGCCTGGGCATTCTATAAGTCAGTTGGGCCAGCTCAACCTGCAGTTTGCCCTCTTTTGATATTGCCCTGCTGGCGAAAATATCAAGTATAAGCATTGTTCTGTCAATAACTTTGGAATCAAGCCTGTCTTCAAGGTTTCTTAGCTGCGTTCCCGAAAGCTCATCGTCGCATACAGCGACATCGGCTTCCATTCCATGAATCAAATCGCCTAATTCCTCAACTTTGCCTTTGCCAAAGTAAGTGGCTGCTACGACAGAGCTGCGCTTTTGCGTCATCACAGCTACAGCCTCAATGCCCGCTGCTTCGCAAAGCAGCTTAAGCTCCTCCAGCGATCTGCCAGCCTCATCGTCTGTTATCGAAAAGAGTACAGCTCTTTGCGGCTCTTGGCTGTTTTCCATTTGCGTATTGTTTTCCATTATGCACCTTTCCTAGCTATCTGATGCCAGCCTATAATTTAGGCGCTATAATCATTGATTGCCATATTGATAGTATATTATTCGATGCCAGTCTCATAATAAAGCTGCCATATTTTAATAATGAAGCCCAAATTTCCTAGTGCATAAGTATATCCTAAAAAACAATCAGCTTTCACTGTGCCCTATATAGCGGGCTTATAGTGAAAGCTATTTAGCGTTTTATCGGCTTTAGCCGATATTTTAATTTACCAGCAGCTCTGTTGACAGTGCAGTTCTGTTTGTATAAAGAGGTTTTGCCTACTGTGCCATTTGCATTGGTTGTGGTATGTGCAATTAAAGCTTTTTTCATCAGATATACGCGCCAATTCGTCTGGCTATGCAAACAGAGGTACGCGGTTTCCTTATTTTTTTCGCTGCTCCTCAGCCAAGCTAAGACAGCCTTTAGGCCGCAGCTGCAGCAATTGCTGCCCTTGATAGCAGGCAGTTGCTTAAGCGCCTTAGTGCAACGCTATGCTATATGCAACAGCTATCTATCTATATTATACATGCATTCAAGGCAACTATTGGCCTTGCTGCACAAATTTTTCTCTTTTGCATGAATATAGTATTAATGTACATATTGCGCAAAAATATTCTAGCATAAGCTGTCGTTATCTGATATTTATCTATATATGTCCTCCGATCTGTATTAAATTGGCAAGCAAGGCGCAATTCAGCTAAAAGGGAAATGGCAGGCAACGCTGCGGTCGCCTTTTATCTCAAGGGCTGGCTCAAGCTCTGAGCAAATGCCCTTTTTATACGGGCACCTGGTATGAAAACGGCAGCCGCTTGGAGGGTTTATCGGGCTGGGCATATCGCCGAGCAGCACATCCTTGTCTTTGCGCTGTGTTGGATCAGCTTTAGGCACGGCTTCAAGCAGTAGCTTCGTATACGGATGCCTGGGCGAACCAAAGATTTCATTTGTATTTCCGATCTCGCAAACTTTGCCTAAAAACATTACACAGACTCTGTCTGAAATATAGCGCACAACAGACAAATCATGGGATATGAACATGTAGGAGAGCTGCAGCATTTCCTGAAGCTCAACTAAAAGGTTGATTATTTGCGATTGAATTGAAACATCCAGCGCTGATACAGGCTCATCGCAAACAATATACTGCGGCCTTAAGGCCAGGGCTCTGGCAATGCCTATGCGCTGCCTCTGCCCTCCTGAGAACTGGTGGGCATAGCGCGATGCAAGGCTGGAGCTGATGCCGCACATTTCGAGCAGATGCATAGACTCTTGCATCGCCTGGGCCCTGCTGCTGTAAACCTTATGGGCGAGCAGCGGCTCTGCAACTATCTCAAGGGCCCTCATTCTGGGATTTAGCGAGCTGTATGGGTCTTGAAATATTATCTGCATCTTGCTGCGCATTCTTTTCATATCGCTGCCAGACAGGCTGCCTAGCTCAATGCCATCGATATATACGCTTCCTGAAGTTGGCTTTAGCAGGCCGATAGACAGCCGCCCAATAGTAGATTTGCCGCATCCGGACTCCCCTACCAGAGCGAACGTTTCGCCTCGATTGATTTCAAATGAAACGCCGCTTACAGCCTGCACGCTGGCCGCGCGCATAAAGCTGATGCCTTCAGGCTTAATCGAGAACTCCTTTACAAGGCTGTCCGCTTTTACAAACGCCAAATTGCTCATAGCGCAACGCCTTTCGAGTACAGCAGGCATCTGGCTTTTCTGGCCTCTGAGATTTTTTCCAAGCCAGGCTTCAAAGTATAGCAAGCGCTTGTTGCTATATCGCATCTTGGGCAGAAGCTGCAGCCGGGCGGCAGGCTGGCCAGATTGGGAACAGAGCCTGGTATTGCATGAAGCTTTTCCCTGTGCTCGCCCAGCATTGGCAGTGATTTTAAAAGGCCTTGTGTGTACGGGTGTTTTGGCTCAGCAAACAGTTCAAATACAGGAGCTTGCTCCATGATTTGGCCTGCATACATTACATATACATAGGAGCACAGCTCTGCTATTATGCCGAGATTATGGGTTATTAAGATTATTGATGTATTGCTGGCCGCTTGCATGCCTTTCATAAGCTTTAGTATCTGTGCTTCGATTGTTACATCAAGTGCAGTCGTAGGCTCGTCGGCAATCATAAGGGCAGGCTTAAGCGCAAGCGCCAAGCCTATCATTACCCTCTGGCGCAGCCCGCCGGAAAGCTGGTGCGGATAAGAGTTGTACCGCCTTTGTGCATCAGGAATGCCAACCTCCTGAAATATCTGCACAGTGCGCTCTTTTGCCTCAGCCCTGCTTGCTTTAGTATGCAGGATCAAAGATTCGCTAACCTGTTTTCCTACTTTCATCGTTGGGTTAAGAGAGCTCATCGGCTCCTGAAAAACCATAGAGATCTTATCGCCTCTGATCGATCTCATCTGGCGCTTATTCATGCCCAGCAAGTCGGCGCCTTCAAAAAGCGCCTGGCCATCAACTATCTTGCCCGCTGCCGGCAGCAGCTGCAGCACTGACATAGCCATCATGCTCTTGCCGCAGCCGGATTCGCCAACTATGCCTACTATTTCGCCTTTTAAAACTGAAAGGCTTACGCCGTTCACAGGCACGATCGTTCCAGCTTTGGTCTTTATGTGCGTTGTCAGCCCTTTTATCTCAAGTACGCTTTGCATTGCGCATCATCCTCACTCGCTCATAAACGGGTCCAGTGCATCACGAAGGCCGTCACCCAAAAAGTTAAACGATATTACCAGCAAAAGCACTGCTATTCCCGGGGCTATAGCGACCCATGGCTGAGAAAACAAAAATTGCTTGTTTTCAGAAACCATAAGCCCCCAGCTTGCTGTTGGAGGCTCTGCCCCAACGCCGAGAAAGGACAGCGTGGCTTCTGAGAGGATGGCCTCCGGTATGTCAAGCGTAAGAATAACCAGCAGAGTTGGTATGCAATTAGGCAGAATATGCCGAAACATTATTGCCAAATCGCTTACGCCGCATGCCCTTGCCGCTTCGACAAATTCTTTCTCTCTGAGGGACAGCGTTTGGGCTCTCACTGTTCTCGCTGTAACACCCCAATTGATAACTGCGAGGGCAATAAAAAGGTTAAGCAGGCTTACCCCCAAGGAATACATGATGACAAGAGCCAGCAGCAGAGAAGGAAACGCAAGCACAATGTCTGCAAGGCGCATTATTATGAAATCAATAAAACCTCCGTAATACCCTGAAACAAGGCCAAGCGCAGTGCCGATTAGTATCGCTATAATGCTTGGCAAAAGCCCGATAACCAGCGAGATCCTGGCTCCATAGAATATCCTTGAGAGCACGTCTCTGCCAAAAGAGTCAGTGCCTGCAAGATGCTTTGCGCTCATTGGGCCCAGGCGGTTGGCTAAATCGATCTTATACGGATCATATGGAGAAACAGCATTTGCAAGCAAAGCCACTAATATAAAAATAGCAATCACTACAGCGCCAAAGGCCGCCTTTTTATCTGTTCTAAGCATTGCAGCAATTCGCAATAAAGCAGTATCGGCATGTAGCGCCTCTTCTTGGTTTTGCATTTCCATCTCCTTTCTGCCTGGTTATTGGTATCTGATCCTCGGGTCCAGGAAGCCGTATGCTATGTCTGCTATAAGGTTGCTGAGCATAATCAGCACTGTTGTAAAAATGACGGTGCCTTGCAGCAACGGCATATCCCTGTTTGTAATTGCGTCAACTGAAATTCTTCCAAGGCCTGGTATTGCAAAGATGCTTTCGGTAACAACAGCACCCGAGAGAAGCCATGAAACCTGGGATGCCATCATAGTGACAACGGGAAGCATTGAATTTCGCAAAGCGTGGCCAAACACTACGCGTGTTTCGCCCAGGCCTTTGCTTCGGGCGGTTCTTATGTAATCATGCTTCATAACCTCAAGCATGTTGGCGCGCACCATTCGCGCTATGCCCCCTGATGATGACCACCCAAGCACAAATGCAGGCAAAATTAAGTGCTTTAGCGTGCTAAAGCCTGATGTAGGCAGAGCTCCAAGCTTATAGGCGAAAATGTACTGCATTAATAGGCCAATCCAAAAAATCGGCATAGATACCCCTGCAAGGGAAAAAGTCATAAGCACAGAATCGGAGAGCTTGCCTTTTCTTACTGCTGCGATGATGCCCGTTGGAATGCCAATGCCCCAGGAAATGGCCAAAGCTGCAAAGGCGAGCTTAACTGTATTGGGGAAAGCCCCCATAATAAGGTCCTTGACTTCCCTGTGGTAGCGGTACGAATACCCCAAATCCCCTTTAAGCGCATTTGCCACATAAACAGCAAAGCGCACATACCAGGGGTCGTTAAGCCGCATTCGCTCCCTGAGGTTGTCGATTACATCCGGCTTAATCTTGTCCTTCATCATTAGGGATACAGGATCGCCCGGAAGCACGTTTAGCAGAAAGAAAATGGCAAGCACTATGCCAAGCAGTATTGGCACCATAACAAGAATTCTACTAACGATATATTTTAGCATTTTTTGCCCAATTGCCTGCTTTCTGCAGCTCTTGGCTGAAAGCAGGCATTATCATTAATTTTGTATGCTGATTTCATAAAGCGGCATGTCGGACCAGCCATTCCATGAGACTTTGAAGTTTTTTACCCTGTCTGAAAGCACAAAGGTATGGGTAACTTGAAACATCGGGATCGCAACGTGATCTCTTGCCACGATGATTTCCTCAGCGTCTTGATACATCTTAAGGCGCGCATCATTATCGACTTCCCTTCGGGCAGCTTCCAGAAGGGAGATCACTTCAGGATCAAAGTAGTTGACAGAATAATGTGCTGACTTTTTCTCCGAAAAGAATGTATACAGGAAATTGTCCGGATCGTTATAGTCAACCCACCAAGCCATCCTCTCTAGCGGGGTTTGGCCTTTTTCGCGCATATCATAGTAAGTTGCCATGTCAACCGCCCTAATGCTAAGATCTATGCCTACCTCTTTTAGCATGCCTTGAATCGCTACATTCATATCCCGCTCTGAGCTGCTGGCATCATTGGTGATTATTATTTCGCAGGCAAGCCCGTCAGGGAATCCGGCTTCGGCCAAGAGCTCTTTAGCCTTTTGGGGATTATATTCCATTTTCGGGAAGCCGGGGTTGTGGCCGAGAACGCCTTCGACAACAATGCAGTCAACGACCTTGCCCTCTCCGTTAAACAGAGTGTCAAGTATAAGCTGCCTGTCGATTGCATATGCAATCGCTTCCCTTACGCCAGGGATGTTGTAGGGCTCAGCTTCTACATTGAACAGATAAAAGTACAATCCGGCTTCAAGCCCTGAGACTATATTGCCTTTCCATTTGCTGCTTTCAAGAAAATATGGCAACTGAGAGGGGGCGTAAAAGGCGTCAAAAACGTCAAGCTCGCCATTCTCAAAGGACATGCGCTGTGTCTCATGATCCGGAAGGACTATAAACTCGACTCCATCAATTGAGGCAGCGCCACGCCAGTAGTCTTTGAATGCAGTGAGGGACAGCTTATTGTTTAGCTGCCAATCAGTTACTTGAAAAGGGCCCGTGCCAACAGTTTGGCTTGGCTCGATGCCAAAGTCATTGCCTGCGGCTTCGCACTGCTTTCTGTTAAAAATCGAGCCCGCAGGTGTAGCCAGGTTAGCCAAAAAGGCGCCGAAAGGGTACTCGAGAGTGAACTGAACTGTCAGGCTGTCCAGGGCTATTACGCCTTCTACCTCATCGGCTTCGCCTTCATATACAGCAAGCGCCCCCTTCACCATGTCAAAGAAATCAGTATTGAGAGTTTCATTTTCGGGCCTCATCATCCTGTTGACCGTGTATACAACATCATCGGATGTCAAGGTTTCGCCGTTGTGAAACTTTACCCCGTCCCTTAGCTTAAATGTATAAACAAGGCCGTCTTCTGAGACTTCATAGCTTTCAGCAAGCCCCAATACAATCTCCGGCTTGCCGGCTACAGTTTCCGCCTCAACAAGCCGATCGAAAATATTCAGCGGAACCATATAGTATTCCGTTGTTTTCTGCGGATCAAGAGTGTCAGGGTCTTCAGAAAAGGGCATTTTAAGTATATTGTCTGCAGAGGCGGTGTTGCCTGGGCCTCCCCCTGTGCACGACGCGAGAACAGATGCACACATAAGCATCAGCGCTGCAAATAGGCATGCAAACTTCATTTTTTTCATATAAACACTACTCCCTCTTTGTGTTGGTTCATTAGAAATGCCATTTGTTTTTTATACTAACGATATACAAATTTTACTTTATTCCAATCTTTTATGCAAATGCAATTTGGCCGGCGAAGCTGCAGCTGCTTTTAGAATGCTGCGCATTCAAGCTGTATTTTGGTTTGTAATTATATATATGAAAAAGCTATAATAAAGAAAACTGAGCTATTAACAGGTGAAAAATGGAACAATTAGACCTTGATTTTTTAAAAAGCCTCATTAAAGCGCCGTCACCATCAGGCTATGAGCAGCCTGCTGCCCGAATCGTGCGCGAGCGGCTTAGTACATCAGCAGACAGCGTTTCTACTGATGTTGTCGGCAATGTTTATGGGATTCTAAAGGGCAAATCAAAAGGGCCTTCAGTTCTAATAGCAGGCCACATGGATGAAATAGGAATGCAAGTGCACTATATTTCTGATGAAGGCTTTGTAAGCTTCTCTGCTATCGGGGGCATAGATGCAAGCATACTGCCCGGAAGCCGAGTGAAAATTATAACAAAGAGCGGGCCTGTAACAGGGATAATCGGCAAAATGCCTCCACACTTAACCAGAGGCGAAGACCCAAAGGTCCCGACAATTGACAAGCTTTGCATAGACACCGGCTTTGGCGGCGAGAAAGCAAAAGAGCTGATTGCAATAGGCGATCCCATTACTTTCGACTCTGAGCTGGAAGAGTTTGGCGATGGCTTCGCAGTGAGCAGAGCATTTGACGACAAACTTGGCGTTTATATTGCTGTAAGAACACTTGAAGAGGTCAAGAAGGCAGGTGGGGCGAATGTTGATCTGATAGCTGTTGCTACAGTCCAGGAAGAGATTGGGCTTCGCGGAGGCGCCACGATCGCTTACAGCCAGCACCCTGACATCGGCATATCAGCTGAAGTCAGCCATGCTTCAGACTATCCCGACATGGACGCAAAGAGGTATGGAACCGCCATATGCGGTAAAGGGCCCCTCATTTGCAGAGGCGCAAATATAAACCCTGAAGTTTTCAGCCGAATGGTTGCTGCTGCCGAAAAAGCCGGAGCGCCATACCAGATAGAAGCGGCTCCCGGCGCCACGGGAACTGACGCAAATGCGTTTCAGATAGCCAGAGGCGGCAAAGCTGCAGGCCTTATATCGATCCCGCTAAGGTATATGCACAGCCCGGTTGAGACGATAAAGCTTGAAGACCTGGAAAATGCAGTAAAGATACTGGCACAGTTTGTGCTTGATTTAAACGAGAGTACGGATCTTACTCCAATGTAGCAAAAAAAAGGCATCCAATTAGGGTGCCTTTTTCTATGTTCCCTTTATATCGGCTTTCATGTCCCTCATTATCAGGTACGGATCTTTGCCCATCAGCCTGTTTAAGGCAATTCTCTTCAGCTTGTCAGCGGCATAGTCTAAAAAGGATGTTATCCCGTCGCATAGCCAGTAATGGCTCTGGCCGCCATCCATTTCGTATTTATCTTTCGGGCAGCCTCCATGGCATACATGAAGCCATCTGCATTCGCTGCACCTTTGCGATATTTCCTTCTTTGCCCTGCCGAAGGCAGTTTGCTCTTCGCTGCCAACGATCTCAGAAAAGCTTCTCTCGAAAATATCCCCTCGCGAGTATTCAGCCTTTACAAAATGATCGCACGCATATACTTGCCCGTCATGCTCAAGCACCAGCACTCTGCCGCATTCTTCAGAAAGCTGGCACACGCTTGCGGGATAGCCTTGCAATATCCTTGACAGCTCGGCAAAGATTTGCACTTCAAGCTGCCCTATGTCATGGCAAGCCCATTCGTTAAACACTGTGCACAAAAATTCGCCATATTCCTTGCCGGTGACTGAATCCTCTGTCATAGCTCCGTCTACATGCCTGACGATAGGTATAAATTGGATCCAACCTGTTTTCAAGCTTTTTAAGGCTTGGTAGGCAGCCAGCGGCTTTTTGGCAGTATCAGAAGTGACAGTGCACAAAAGGTCAGGCAATATATTGTATTTTTTAAGCAGCTTAATAGCGTTCAGAACCCTTTTATGTGTCCCATTTCCATTTGGGTCCAGTCTGTACAGGTCATGGAGCCATTTTGAGCCGTCAATGCTTACGCCAACATCAAAGCGGTTTTCAGCTAAAAATTCGCACCACGCTTCGTCAATTGCAAGGCCGTTCGTTTGAAGGTTATTCCAGCATTGCCAGCCTTCAGGCAGATATTTCTTTTGCAGCTCAACTGCCCGCTTATAAAACTCTATACCGGCAAGGGTTGGCTCGCCTCCATGCCATATGAAAATTACAATAGGGCCGGGGCTTGAAGCTATATAGCTTTGAATATAGCGTTCAAGCAAGCTGTCTGGCATTCTATAAGCATGCCCTTTGCTGTATAGCCCCTCTGTTTCCAGGTAATAGCAATACTTGCACCTCATGTTGCACACTGGCCCCATTGGCTTTGCCATTACAACGAAAGGGGCGCTCTCTTGTGGTGACATATGCCCTCTTGCGCTACTTCAAATTGTTTTCGAAAAATGCGAAAACTTTCTCCCACGCATCCATTGCCGCTGTTGGCCTGTACATTTCAGCATTGTAGTACCAGAAGCCATGGCCTGCGCCGGGATAGCGGTGGAATTCATAGTCTTTTTCGAGCCCTTTTAGCGCTTCTTCGAATTGGTTGACAATATCTGGCGTCGGGTTCATATCCTCATCGCCAAATATGCCCAGCAGCGGGCATGAAAGGCTTGGAGCATAATCTATAGCTGAAACAGGGGCATTTGGAGTCAAGTCTGCCTGGGCTACAATTATTCGGCCACCCCAGCAGTCCACTGCTGCGCTGAAGCCATCAATTCGGCATGCAGCCATAAATGCATGGCGCCCGCCTGAGCATGTGCCTATGACTCCAACCTTGCCATTGCCATATGGAAGGGATCGAACTGCATTTAAGGCCCCTTCTGTGTCGCCCATAACGCTGTCGTCAGCCACTCCGCCTGACTCCATTGCTTTGCGGGCTATTTCAGCAGGGTTGCCAGTGCCTATCCTTGAATAGATATCCGGGCATATTGCGATATATCCATGCTGGGTAAATCGCCTTGCCATCTCTCTGTACATTTCATCCCAGCCTGGCATGTGGGGTATTAACACCACAGCAGGGTATGGGCCTTCGCCTATAGGGCGCGAAAAATATGCAAGGACATCATCGCCCCCATATCCTTTTATCGACACGGTTTCAGCAATCATGCCTTCGTATGCGCCAGTATCAAGATCATTCCACATAAGCTTACCTCTTTTTGCATTAATATTACCATTTCGCTTCAAAATGTTAAATAGTATTTAGTATTTGTATTTCAGCCAGGCATCTAACAGCTTGATATTTGCTATGCTGCAGCAACTGCTTTTACTGGCCATGCCTACTGTTATGCAATCGGCAAATCCGAATAATGAATTAAAATGTATGCATGCCAGGCATATGGCTATATTGGAAATAATGCTAATTAGATATAGTTTTCAGTAAGTATATGATGTATTATAAGTGCAGCGAAACCATGCAAAAAAAGTAGAAGCTTTCCTGTATGATTGCTTGTTGACAATCGATGCTGAGCATAATGAATTGGTTTTTGCTATAAAAATACCTTACGAGGAGGAGCTATAAATGTTGAGTGGCAACTTGGCCAAAGCGCTTAGCAATCAGTTTAACGCAGAATACTATTCAGCATACTTGTATCTAGCCATGTCTTCTGCAGCAGATGCTATGGGTTTGAAAGGAGTGGCTAACTGGCTGTTTGTTCAGGCTCAGGAAGAAATGGCGCACGGGACGCACATATTTGAGTACATCCTGGAGCGTGGCGCCGCACCTGATTTTAATGATATCATTACCCCTCCTGCTGTGTTTTCAGATGCAGGCAGGATTTTTGAGATGGTGCTTGAACATGAGCAAAAGGTAACAGCGAGCATTAACAATATTGCTACGCTAGCAATGCAAGAGTCAGACCACGCCTGCTACCAATTTATGATGTGGTATGTTAATGAGCAAGTGGAAGAAGAGTCAAATGCAACTGAAATACTTAACAAGCTTAAGCTGATCAGCGGCAATAATGGCTTGCTTATGAATCTTGATGCTGAACTGTCAACAAGGGTATTTGTCAACCCTTTCCCGGCAAAAGCATAGCAGGGAAATAGCTATATGCAATATTTCGCAGCAGTATGCATGTTCAAACGCTTACATAAGCATCACAGCTTCTAATGCATGTTTGCAGCGGATTAGAGCAATGCATTTTGCATTTAACAGCGATATGCAATAAAAATGCATGCAGCAAAAGCTGGCTATGCAATGCTGGCCACTCGCTTAATGCTGTGATCTGCTCGTTATTGCATGTCAGGCTGTTGCACCAATTTAGTGCTAATTATTTAAGGGAAAGCAGCAATGGGCAGATTTTTGGCGTGTTCATTGTGCTTCTCTTTTGTTTTGGGCAAAGCATTTATGTGCTAAACCGCTTTTAGATATATTGGCCTCGCAGCCGCGCTTTATCATCTGCTGCCTTTACGGCTGCATTATACAAGAATCCAGCTCACAATGGCAAGCAGAGCAAAAACTGCTAAGCAGCAGCAATCTGCTTATATATAGAAAACAATAAAAATAAAGAAGCCTAATCAGAAACTTAGGCAAAGGGGGTATTATGAAAACACACCAGCCTGGCGAATCAATACAAGATGCCGCTTTAGCCCTTCAAATGCTAAAAGAAGGCAATGAGCGCCATTTGAGCGGCAACCTCATAAACAGGAGCGCGTCCGGGGAAACCAGGGGCATTCACGCAAAAGGCCAAACGCCATTTGCTGTTGTTGTCACTTGCTCTGATTCGAGAGTCGTTCCTGAAATCTACTTTGATGTAGATATGGGAAGCATTTTTGTAATTCGCAACGCCGGCAATATTGTAGACGCTACAACTCTTGGCAGTATGGAGTATGCTGTTGAAGTGCTTGGCGCCAGGCTTGTTGCCGTAGTTGGCCATAGCGCTTGCGGAGCTGTCAAGGCAGCTTGTGAAGGCGAGCCATTGCCGCAAAACATTCAGCAAATCATCGATCACATCAAGCCATCAGTCGAAATAAGCAATGGCGATGTTGGCGTTTGCATTGATGCAAACGTAAGCGCCATGGTCGATAAGATCAAAAACAACGAATTTGTTAAAAAGCATAACGCGCTGGTCGTTGGGGCGCGCTTTGACATACACGACGGAAAGGTTGCATGGCTTTAGGCCCTGGACGTTTGCCTTACTTATGGAACTGCTTATAAATTGGCAGTTCCATTTTCATGGCCAGCTTAATGGGCTAAAAATAACATAAAAGGTGAATATATGAATACAGAAGAGAAGGAAATTGGCAAGGCTCCATTTAATGCTTCATTCGTGACTTCTGCATCGATTTTTATATTGGGCTATTTAAACGCATTCGCGTTAAATACGCACGATCTGGGCACAATGATAACTGCGCAATCAGGCAATGTTATATGGCTAGGCATAAATGCCGCTTCAGGCTATTGGGGCTTATTTTTTGATAATTTTTCATTGTTTATTGGTTTTATTGCTGGAGCTGTTTTTGCTGCGCACACGCAAAGCCTGCAAAAGAATATGGCTAGGCAATTCTTTTTTAACTGGTCGATGTTTGCCGTTCCTGTTGTTATTTACCCTTTACTGATGCAGTATGTTGTTCCATCATACATATCATTCATCGTTTTAGGCTTTGTGAGCGGCATTGCCCTTGGATATTTTCGGCAACTGCACCACCTGGAGATCAACAATGCTATGGCTACAGGAAATGTGCGCTTTTTGGGGTTGCATTTCGCAGGCGCATTTTTGAAGAAAAACAAAAAAGAAGCTGCTGCCTTTTGGACTTATTTTGTTTGCGTTTTTCTCTATGCTTTTGGCGCGTTCGTATATACAAAGCTTGCTCAGATGGATTTTAAGCTGGGATTGGCTGGCCGGGGCTTTATCATTGGCCTGGGCGATCATAGCAAACGGAAATTTCGCCAGTCGCTTGGCTTCAGCGAATACCGCACTGATGTGGTCTCAAGCAATGTAATCAGATTATCAGGGCTCTTTGTGTCATGCATAGTTCCTTACTTTTTTTATCCCAAGAAAGAAACAGCCTATGCTGAGGAATAGTGTAGCGAACGATTAATGAAAGCAACATATTTGAGCCGTAAATTTGCTAACCGCGCCTGTATGCGCGGTTAGCAAATATCAACAAATAATTTCTTATTTGTTATGCGCTTTGGTTTTTTTGGGAGCCGTCTATGCAGCGGCTCCCCTATGTTTTAGCGCTTAAGCAAGGGAAATAAGCGCTAGTGCGTTTTGTAGAAGCTGCTGCCGTAATTAAATGCCTCGTCAGCAACCCATCCATTGATCTGCCTCGTTAGCTCGGCATCGTCTGCGGTGCCCAGAACGCCTCCGCCAAACGCGTAGCCGCCGCCTGGCGCGTATTTATCAATAGAATCGCGCACGGATTGGCGGATCTCTTCTTCGCTGACCGGCTCATCAGGGTTCGGCACAAACTCCCAGCCGCCGCAAACAGCGATTTGGCCTTTGTATTTCTCTTTGATCGCCAGCAGATCGTTATCAACTTGGGCAGGATTCCAGGTCTTTGAGCCGAAATCGATCATGTCGCCGACAAAATCCTCGCACCTTCCACAGTTGTGGAAGTCAATGAATCCACCGATATCAGTAATTGGTTTGGCAAGCCGCTCATATATAGGCTTAAAGATATCACGATACATTTGAACAGAGAAGAAAGGCGCATACTTGGAAGCTGTATCGTCAAAGATTGTCATGACGTCTGGTTTGTAATGCTGTGCTAATTTTTCGACAAATGGAACATAGTAGTCCGCAATATAGTTGAGCATCTCTTTGACGGACTCCGGTTCCTCAGAGAGAGCGCATAGGCCTTCGGTAAATCCCATAAAAGCCACTAGCCGCTGGAATGGCATGTAGGCAAGGAAGCTGGAGACCAATGACTCTTTGCGATCGATGTTTTCCAACTCCGTTTTCGCGTTTGCTTCCCAGTCAAAGTCAGGAACTTCAGGGGCCTTGACGACCTTGTCCCACTTTGTGATGTCCTCGAGTATGAAAGCGCCTGGTTTAGGGATGCCTGCATTGCCCGCTTCCTTGACCGCAACATGAGGCACGCCCCAGTTGTCAACCCACTCATCACGTGGCGGCCCGCCGCCAGGCCCTGGCCCGCCAAACATAGCTTGCATCCCGACAACCGCAGTTTGAACGCGATCCTGGTAATTGCCAGAAGGCACGTACTCTGGGATTTCGCCGTTAACCATCATCATGTAATTTTCTTTTGGTGTGATCAATATTTATCCTCCTCGTTGCTTTAATAGTATTATATACTTGTTGGTTCAATAAAAAAATCCGAAGTGTGAGCAATTTTGCGAGCAGTATGCCGAAAATCATGAGCATATTAAACGCGCTATGCCCTGCTTGCCGTGAACACTTTGAAGCTTGGCGTTTCCTTATTGAAAACTGGCTTGCAGACTTGATTACAATGATACCGAAGCGGAAAAATCTGAGAATCCTCCGAAAAATGCAGGCTGTAGGGGTATTGCTGCAGAGCTTATTGCATCCATTGTTAATAAGAGTAACTGGTTGCGGTCAAATTGCGGATTATTATTTAGTAAATCAGCATATAAGGCAAAAAAAAATGGTGCGGATAAGAGGACTCGAATATAAATACCAATGAATAAACATTAGAATTAACACTATTCTAATATAAAAAGTGACATTATTAAAGCATTTTCCCGTCCAAATGACTATAGGATGCATTACCAGACGCTGCTAGTTGCGGTCAAATTGCGGTCATTTCAACAATCTCTTGAATGCATTTGCATATTTTTAATCAGAATAATGTGGACTTGCAGCCAAATTACGAAAATTTTCCATTATATCTAAATATTTATCTTGCATTTCATGATTTGTTGGGTTGGTCTTTACGAACTCCCTTAAGTATTGGATTTGAGCAGCTTGTATAGCAAGCTGTATTCTATGGGCTATATTAGGCAAACCTAAGTTCAAATAACTCCAATTCCACAACTTAAGAGGATTATTATAATATGGCAATTTATCCCACTTTTCAGTATTTATACCCAACTCTTTCAGCAAATTAACAGTAGTATTGTTTAAATCTTCCGCATCTTTTTGTAATTGATCGAAAATACTATGCATTAGTATAAAATTATCATTAATATTCTCCATCAGATCAGTAAAGGACATCTCTAAATTAATATCAAGCTTGTGTTCTTCTGGAATTTCACATCTATGTATATTGTTTGAAATATCTTCAGTATAAGCAAAGAAATCATAATCAGTTTTATACACATGGGTTCCATCGATTACATATGGATCATATTGAAAGTTGGCTTCATGTTCTCGTTTCCAAGTCTTTAGTCTCTCGACAGAGTAATTCTCTAAATCATAATCGCTTTCTGTATGGTGTTTTCGGCATAAAAAAACTAAATTATCATATCCGTGCATCTCTTCATTAGTTAGGTCCGGATTATATCTAGGACCTGCTGGTGACTGAGCCTCTATGTGACATAATGTTCCAACTCTTATATTCTTTTCGTTGAATATAATATCATTACACCCAGGATAAGCACATTTATTGCCAGATTTTGCTGCAACAGCTATTTCTACCGCTTTTTTAACACCCATTTCACATTCACCTTTCACAATTATACGCAGTATAAACAAAATATAAGAATGGACGATAACATGTCATAACGTCAGATTTATGTATAATTCTATTCAGAAGGTTGTTTTTTAAGCTTTTGAATAGAATTATTATACTTCTATAATTACTGTATAAAACAATAATCTGACTCTTAACGTATTTTTCATCAGCTCATATGCGAATCTGCTTTTAGCAAAATGAAACTTAAGCATCTATTTTGTAATTGCCGATTTTCTCGTTTACTTCAAGGCACGCTTTTTTAAAGTGCTCAACAGCCTTAATCACGTTAAATTCATAAGCTGACTTCAATATTGCTTCCATCTGCTCGTTTTTTTCTAAGCTTGTGATATTTGTCGGCGAAACTGCGCCGGTAAACCCTAAGAGCGATGCTCTTGCGCGAGCAAATGATCCAACTACTTTCGCTAGCTATGAGAATGCATTCACGGCGCTTATGAACAGATATGGCCAGTTCGAAGGGCTTGGGTTAGGCATTTTTCGCACTATAGCCGGTATTGACATTGATAACTGTGCTGTATATAGCGAAAATGGAAAGCTAACACTTGGCGATGCAGCAGCTGATATCATTGATAAGTTTTCTACATATGCTGAACTTTCGCCAAGCAAGACTGGAGTGCATCTGTATTTTCAGGTGCCGCCAGAATACGCTTATGACACAAGAAAGTATTACATAAAAAACCCAGAAAACAGTATTGAAATCTATTGCCCATCCATGACAAGCAGATATCTCACCTTAACTGGGTATGCACTCAATAATAACACTATGATAGCCGATGAAGCAATGATTATTAAAGCAATGGAGTACACGCTTGATAAGTATATGCTTCGCCCCTCGCAATCAACAAAGACTGCACATGCTGCTCATTCTCCCCAACACTCCACTGCACTGGATAAACCAAAGAGACAGCTATTATCTGACAATGAGCTTATTGAAATAGCGTCAAGAGCTCAGAATAGCTCAAAGTTCAATTCACTGTGGAGTGGCTCTATAGATGGATATAGCTCGCAAAGCGAAGCAGACCTAGCTCTATGCAACATCCTTGCTTTCTACTCTGGGGGCGAGGGTGTTCAAATTGAAAGGCTGTTTAAGCAGTCAGGCCTCTACCGCGACAAATGGGATAGGCCTGGCTATAGAAGCCAAACGATTCAAAAGGCTATCGAAATATGCAATGGCAATTTCTATGACAAACATACCAAAAGGAATGTTAGCACAGTTGAAGAGGCAGCTAGCCTTGTCTATAAAGAAAACAATAATAGAGATAGGGAGGCCGATCGAAAAGAGTATCCCCCATATTTTACTGTTAACTATGATCGCTTTGGCAAGGAAATAGTAAAACTAGATACATCAGAGCTATCCAGTTATATATACGAAAAAGGGATTCTTTCACCTGTGGAATATGCTCTTATGAGAACAGAAAAAGGCAAAGGCCTTATGTACCTGAAAAATAAGAATGACTCTGTCTGGCATGTCGAAATCGGCAACGAAATGGAATCACATATACGAAGGATGATAACTCCATATTGCAAAAGCCAAGCAACGAACGGCAGCATCAGCTCTACATACAAGCTCCTTTACAAAGAGCCACTTGCAGAAGAGTACATTGAGCCTGAGTCAATTAATGCAAATGAGCGCTATGTGATCTTTCAGAATGGCGCTCTCGACCTTGAGACGATGTCATTCCAGGATAGCATTCCGCAGCAAGGCTGTTTTTATACGATAAAGCTCCCATGCGAGTATCGCCAAGATGCAAATAAAGGCGAAGCATTGGAAAGAGCGCCAGTGTTCATGTCATTTCTGCACCGGCTCACTGGTGGTGACAAAGAAACTATGAAGTTTCTGCTCCAATACATGGGCGTAGCTCTCTCCAACATACATGGGTATAGAATGAAGAAATGGCTTTTGCTTTATGGAGAAGGCAACACTGGCAAAAGCCAGATTATGCTTTTGTTACAGAAGCTTCTTGGGTCGCGCAACTATGCAACTGTGGACTTAGATAGGCTTG
>WRIY01000002.1 GCA_009782515.1 Eubacteriaceae bacterium | reverse complement strand
TATTTTTTGGTTTTCCCAAAGCGTTTGATCGAAACACTCCCCTATCCCAGCTGTTTGGGCGGAAGTACTCGCGGTTGCTTGTTTCTCTTTCTCCGCTGCCGTAGCGATCATTAAGGCTGTCATAATAGCGCTCTGCAGACTCTTTGTCAGAAAAGATCTGCTCGTAAGCTTCTTCGGTTTCTGGAGGAGCCTGCTGGAAAGCGCTTTGCGAATTTTGGGCGCTTTGAACAGGCTCTTCCTCTTTCATGCTTTTCCCGCAGAAAGGGCAAAACATTACGCCTTCTTCAGTTAGCTGCTTGCCGCAATATGGGCAAAAATCTGCCATAACATTATCTCCTTATTGTATTGATCTATTAATTATACCAGCAATTGCATCGCTTTAAAGCCGTTCAAAAACGTTGCCGCCAATAAATTCCCTTAATATCGAGCTGGAGTAAATCGCGCTCTCATCTTCTATAGACAGAAAATATGACAGGTACTCAAGCAGCCTGCTCGCTTCATGGTAATACTCTGAATCCTTGCCTATTTCGCTAAGCGCCGGCTCTGCGTACTTCTTCAAAACGCTCATCTCATACAGCAATGAAGAGTTGAACACAAAATCCGCTTCTGAGGAGTAAGGGTATATATTAAGCTCCTCCCCTCTTCTTACAGATTGCCATATTGCAATTGTGGCAAGAGCGTCATAGCCCCTTTGAGCGCGATCACGAACTATTCGCCTAAATAGGCGGGTGTCTGAAGTTGAGACACGGTTTGACTCATCCATGTTTATATGGTTGAAATCATTTATATAGATCTTATATTTGTTTTCTTTTGGCACATCAGCTGTTAGCATCTCATTTAAGCCATGTATGCCTTCTATGATAATCGGGCTGCCGGAGTCAAGCGCAAGTGGCATGCTTTCAGCTTCCCTCATGCCTGTAATGAAGCTATAGCGCGGTATATTGGCTTTCTCGCCAGCCATCAGGCTTATAAGGTTGCTGTTAAACGTTTCTATGTCCAAAGCATGTATGCTCTCATAGTCCGGCTTGCCATCTTCGTCCAGCGGTGTGCGATCACGGTTTACAAAGTAATCATCCAGGCTTATTGCAATCGGGTTTAGGCCCAGGGCTATCAAATGGCTGCGCAGCCTTTTTGATGTTGTTGTTTTGCCTGAACACGATGGCCCTGAAATTAGTATTACCCGTTTTTTGTCTTTGCCTTTGTATATTTCATCAGCCATCTTCGATATGAGCTGCTCATGGCGGGCTTCAGCAACAGTGATTAGGTGCGTAATCTCGCCGCTTTCTATCTTCTTGTTTAAGCTGGCAACATTGGAAACTCCCAGCCTTTCGCACCATTTCTCATATGCCAGGAGCTCTGACTGTATATTGTCCTGCCAGACAATTTTGCGCGGCTGTGCCGGGTTGGATCTGTCAGCGCACATTACCACAAAGCCCGGAGGGTATGGCACAAGGGAAAAGGCGGAAATTGCGCCGCTGTTAAGCAGCGTCTTGGACTGGTAGTGCCCGAAATAGCCATCCATTTCGAATAGATTGAGGGTCTCTGAGCTTGCATACTCTATCAGCCTCAATGAGCCGGTAGCGCTTAGAAGCTCCCTGGCGCGATCTAAGCTTACATTCACCTTTGATATAGGGTAGTCGCTTCTTATTGCCTGCTCCATTCTTTGGCCCAAGCGCCCTAGAGCGGATTCGGTTATAGGTTTGCCATCAGTAAATTCGCAGTATATTCCGCCGCCAATTGAATGGCAGTACATAAGCTCCCGCCCGGGAAACACATCGTTTGAGGCATAGCCGAGTATAAGAAGCAGCGTGCTTTCATATATGCGGTAGCCAGCCTCGTCCTTGATGCTAATGAGCTTTACAGTATCGCCGTCTTCCAGCGTATAGTTGAGGCTCTTTACAACATTGCCTACAAGAGCGCCACAGATAAAGCTTTCTTTAGCATAAGCTATAAGGTCGCTTACCTTGCTGCCCTCGCTGAGAGTTATCGATTCGCCTGATAAAAAAATTTCAATCATTGTTGCTCCTAAGCAATCCCAATAGATCGCCCACTTGCTCTAAATAGTGTACTAGGTATCTTCCCTGTATGCCGACTTCATGCTCGAAAGCATCAAGCGGTATTGATTTTCTGCCATTCCCATTTTCCGCTCTGTCCCAGTAGCCTTTAAGTGAACTATATGGAAGCATGAATATCTTCTCAATGATGCTAAACTGCACTAGAACAAAAGCAATGCCGTTTTGGGCTGTAAATTTTTCCATAAACTCTATTTGGTGGCTATGGAAGTTGGAAAGAGGGAGGCTTTGCCTATTTGTCTCTTTGGCTTCAAAGCATACTGGTATGCCCTGTATATTGCCTATGTAGTCTACTGTGCTCTTTTGATCAAAGTAGGCAAGCGTTATTGTTCCCTTGTCGCTGTCAAGCTCTACAGGCTTAATCGCTGTTGGGATTTTTAGCACAACTGCAAGGCTGTCATCCATGTAGGCTTGGTTTGTTTTGTTAATAAGCTCTTCAAACAGATCACCCCTCAGCGGCCTATTTTTAAAATAAGGCATCAGTGCATTCTGCCGCTTGAGTTTAGCACAGCTTGCATCTTGTGCATGACCATTCCCTTTACAGCCTCTCTTGCTTCGCGCAAGTACCCTCTGGGATCGAAGTCTTCAGGGTTGCTGTACAGGTACTTCCTAATTGATGCAGTAACTGCCAGGCGAATGTCAGTATCAACATTTATCTTTGCTATGCCCATACTTGCTGCTTTTGCCAGCATTTCCTCAGGAACGCCCTTCGAGCCCGTGATTTTGCCGCCATATTCGTTTGCTAAGCTGACAATGCCATCAGGAACGCTTGATGCGCCATGCAGCACAAGCGGGAATCCTGGAAGCAGCGAAGCAATCTCTTCAAGCCTGGCAAAGTCCAGGTATGGATCGCCGGAATACTTAAACGCTCCATGGCTTGTTCCTATTGCTATCGCAAGGGAGTCAACGCCAGTTTTTTCGACAAATTCGCAGGCCTGCGACGGATCCGTAAATTTTGAGCTGGCTTCATCTACCTTAACATCATCCTCAATGCCTGAAAGCATGCCCAGCTCGCCTTCCACTACAGCGCCTTTGCTATGGGCATATTCAGCCACTCTTTTTGTTTCAGCAATATTTTCGCTATAAGGCCTGCTGCTTGCATCAATCATTACTGACATGAAGCCGCTGTCAAGAAATTCTCTGCACACCTCAAAGCTTTCGCCGTGGTCCAGGTGCAGCACTATATCTTCCGGCCCTTCTGCCATTGCAGCTTCGCAAAGCTTAATGATATAAGGCATTCCTGCGTATTTTCTTGCCCCTTGTGATACTTGGAGAATAAATGGTGATTTTTGCTCAATAGCTGCATCAATTATCCCCTGGATAATCTCCATATTGTTGACATTAAACGCGCCTACTGCATAGCCGCCTTCCAGCGCATCTGCAAGCATGTGAGCGCTTGTTATAAATCCCATTTGCCTAGCGCTGCCTGCTGTGCCGATATATTTATAGTATTCAAAGCAAGCAGCTGCTCCTTTCATTAGAGTGTTTTAATGCCGGAAGCCTAGACCAGGAAGCCAGTGCCAATGTTAAGCTCTCTAAGGTCCTTTTCCAGCTCTTTTCCGAGCAGCATAAGCTGAAGGATATTGTCTTCTTCCCTTGACTTCGAAAAGTCATCTGCATATTGCCTGTAAAGCTCAGTATTGCCCGAATTGCTGAGAATCTTTAGCCCAGCCGCTATTCGTGCCACCGTGAGCTGCTTTTGGCTGTACATCTTCTGGGCAGCAACTATTTCTTCGCGTATTTTGCCCATCTCATAATCCAGCCCCATAACTGCATTTGCAGAGTCTACGAGCCGCGATTGAAGGCTCTCAGGCATCTCGTCTTTGTATTTATACTTCAGCGAATGCTCTATTGAAGCCCAAAAGTCCATAGCTATTGTTCTAAGCTGTATTTCGCATAACACTGTTTGAAAACCATTTACCGTATTAACGTCGTACTCAACGATAATATGCATTGCTTTATAGCCTGACTGTTTAGGCTCGCTGAAATAGTCCTTCTTTACTACAGCCCTCATGTCAGTTCGGAGCTCTATCAGCTTTGCCAGCGCCTCGACATCGTGCTCAAATTTCGTAACAAGGCGAATGCCTGCAATGTCATTGAGCTTTAAGCCAAGCTCGTTTAGCTGAATAGAGTAGCGCTTGGCTTTATCAATTATGCTGTTAACTGACTTCAGCCTCGCTGTTACGTAATGTATATGCGAATAGCCGTCTTGCTCTTCGCATTGGCTCTTAAAGAGATTGAATTTGAGCGCAAGCTCCCTTACCGCTTGGCTATACGGGACAAGAAATGAATCCCAGTCAAAGCCTTCTTCAAAATACTCCATTTGCGCTTTCTCCACATTTCCAATGCTTGCTTACAGAAAGCATTGGCTTTTATTGTAGCACAGTATCCATATACTGCCTTGCCAATTTTGAATTTCGCTAAACGAGATATTTGCAGTTCTTGCAAAACAAAGAGCAGTTTCACATGCATAATGCAAAACTGCCCTTACTTTGCTCATATTAGTAGCTGCTAGCTTGTATAAACAAGCTCAACAAGCTGGGCAGAGGATTCCGTTGTGTGCGTAAAGTAAAAATCTGTTTGGCATTTGCTGGAGATTCGCTCAAGCCTCCCGATAAACGCCATTAAGCTATCCTCTGAATCAGTATTTATGATTCTGTATAGATTATCTATGTAAATACGGTTTATGTCGTAATTGCCGGATAGTATGCCGCAAATAAAGCCATAAAATGCGTCTGCATTTTCTATGCCGAACTCTTTGGCGTCAATAAAGCGTATTGCATTCTTTATGCTTAGACGGTGCTTATCAGACTTGTCAATATAAACAATGAGCCCTTGTGTTTTCTCAAGCTCTTCATTTGCATGGTTAATAAGCTTTTGTGTTTTGCCGCTGCCATTGGGTCCGGAAAATAGATTAATCAAATATTCACCTCACATATTTTTTACGCATTCTTTACTCTCTATATTATATTATTCTTATGAAAATATCCCAACTCTACCATGATTAAATTCATGAAAAATTTTAGGATGCATCCTATAATGCCGCTCCTACAATTTCAGATATATTATGCAATCCCTCTTTTTCCATAAATTCATCAAGCCCGGCTAAAATTTTCCCGTAAACATAAGGATCCTTAAATACTGCGCTGCCAACCTGCACTACACTGGCCCCCGCCATCATAAATTCAATAACATCCTGTGCTGAGCTTATGCCGCCAATACCGCAAATAGGCACACTTACAGCCTTTGCTGTCTGGTGCAGCATTCTAAGCGCAATTGGCTTAATGGCAGGCCCTGACAAACCTGCATATACATTATCAAACACAGGCTTTCTCGCAGCAATGTCTATTGCCATTGCCTGGAAAGTGTTTACTAGGCTGATGCCATCTGCGCCGGCGCTTTCCGCAGCGAGAGCGCATTCAGTAATATCATATGCATTAGGCGAAAGTTTAACCATCATTGGCTTGTCTGTTACCTGCTTGGCAAGCTGCGTAATCCAATAAGCATCCTTTGGATGCACGCCAAACGCCATTCCACCGGCTTTAACATTCGGGCATGAAATATTCAGCTCAATCATGCCAACATCATCGGCGCTGTTTAAAATATCGAGCGCAAGCAGGTATGAGTCAACCGTATCGCCTCCAACATTGGCTATGATAATTGTGCCCAGATTGCCCATTTCCGGCAAAATGTCGTAAATAAAGCTGTCTATGCCCGGATTCTCAAGCCCTATGCTGTTTAACAGCCCGCTTTCTGTTTCCCAGATGCGAATTCCGCTATTTCCCTCTTTTGGCTCAAGCGTAATTCCTTTGGTGCAGATGGCGCCGATAATGCTTGGATCAAACAGGCTTTTATAGCTTTCCCCAAACCCGAATGTGCCACTAGCAGCTGCCAAAGGGTTTTTCCAGGAAAGCCCTAAAAAATCCACGCTAAGCTTGCTCATAAAAAACCTCCTTGGCTGAAAGCACTGGCCCTTGAGTGCACACTCTTACGTTTCCTGAAGCCGTTTTGATGCTGCATGAGTAGCATGCGCCAACGCCGCAGCCCATTCTTGCTTCAAATGAGGCGAGATAATGCGCTTCACGTCCTGCTTTTTTCAGCAGAGCTTCCAGCATTGCTTCGGGGCCGCATGCATAGTAGGCATTGCTGCCTGCTTCTACGATATCAGTTATGAACCCTGATTGCATGTAGCCAAAGCTGTCTGAGATCTCCTCATATTCTTTCGTCAAAAAAGCTTCGCCTGAAAATCCAAGGTAACAGGCAGCCGTTTTTCCGGGATATGCCCTTTTGAATTCCTTAATAGCGTAAAACAGCGGAGCTATGCCCAGGCCACCGCCAACAAAGACACTGTCTTGGGCAAGAAACGAAAAGCCATTTCCGAGCGGCCCAACCAGATCCAGCTCATCACCGCTTTTTAGAAGCGAAATTGCCTTTGTACCCCTCCCCTTAACCTGGTAGAGGAACGATGCTGTGAAAGCAGTGCTGTCGTGGACGCTGATCGGCCTTCTTAGGCTAAAGGCGCCTCCTGGCGGCAGAATCATATAGAACTGGCCAGGCCGCGCTTCATTTATAATATCGACAGTGATTCTGAAGATGCCGTCTGCAATGTTTTCCTGTGAGATTACCTTGTGCATTTGTCTATATCCCTCTTCATAGTTATAGCTGCATTCCTGATGCTTTGCTCAAAGCCTTTGTCTATGCCTTCTGCCATATGCGCGCAGATAATGCCCCGGGATGAATTAATTACGCCACAAATGCCTTCGCTGAAGAATTCTGTGAGCATGTCTAGCTCCCCCTGCTGGGCGCCATATCCGGGCATTAGAAAGAAAGCGCTTGGCAATGCTTTCTTTATCGAGCGCGCCTCTTGTGGCCTATTAATTCCAACAACAGCCCCGACTGATGAAAAGCCGCTTTCCCCGATAAAGCCTTCCCCCCACTGGCAAACAGCTTTGGCAACATGCATATAAAGCGGTTCGCCTTCGCACTCCAGATCCTCAAAATCAGATGCTGAAGGGTTTGTTGTTTTGACAAGCACAAACACCGATTTGCCCTGTTCCAGGTAAGGGTAAAATGGCGCAATAGTATCGCTTCCCATGTATGGGCTCAGAGTTGCAATGTCCGCTTCAAAATCCCCTTCAAAGTGGGCTTTTGCATACATTTCAGCTGTTGCTGAAATGTCTGAGCGCTTGACATCAGCTATACAGGGAATCTCGCGGCTCCGCAGGTAGCTCAGTGTTTTGGAATATGCCATTAAGCCCTTAATGCCCATTGCTTCGTAATATGCACTCTGCAGCTTGTAGCAAGCGGCTATGTCTGAAGTTGCGTCAATTACGGTTTTGTTAAACAAAAAGATTTTTTCTGACAAATCCCTGTTATCCTCTTTCAGGTAATTTGGCAAATAGCTGTAGCTTGTGTCAAGCCCGACGCAAACGGGCGAATTTTCACATGCTCTGCTATAAAGCCTGTCTATTGCGCTCATGGCGTATATTTCCTCCGATTATGCTCATTTCAGTTCTGCCTTTTACATGCTCGCCTGCAAAAGGGGTGTTTTTTGACTTAGAGTAAAAATCATTTGTGTTTATTTGATATTCTGCACTAAAGTCGACGATAGAAAAGTCTGCATCCATTCCAGGCTCGAGCAGGCCCTTGTTTAGGCCAATAAGCTTGGCAGGGCATGCTGAGAGCATTTCAGAAAGGCGGCTTTTTGAAATGCTGTTTTCCTCGAATACAGTATTGGCAAGCGAAAATGCATAATCAAAGCTGGATATCCCATTCATGCCATTTGCCTTGTCCTCTTCTGTATGAGGTGCATGATCTGTTGCTATGGCATCGATAAGGCCGCTTCTTGCAGCGCCAATAACAGCAAGCCTGTCTGCGTGAGTTCCTATAGGCGGGTTAACAGCATAGCTGTTTTCAGATGCATACAGGTAATGCGGGGCTGTCTCGCAGGTAACATTCAAGCCTTCGTTTTTTGCCTTTTGGATAATTTCGAGGCTTTGCGCCCTGCTTATATGGCAAAAGTGCATTCTGCCCCCGCATTCAGACAATTCCTGCAGGTGTTTGGCAATTGACTCGCTCTCAGGCTCGCAGTGAAATAGGATGAGAAAGCCTTCTTCCCTTGATCGCGCCAGAGCTTCTTTTAGAAAAGCGCTGCTGTCTATGTTTATCCCGTCATTTGAAAAAAGCGGCGTATGTTTGCCTATTTCTTTTGTGTCAACCAAAACGCGATCAGCCAGGCTTTGGCCTATAGCGCTTATCTGTATATAGCCTGCTAAGTTGAGGCTATTTGCGTCTTTGTTGTTTTTTGCAACAGCCTGTGCTGTATCCACTGCCGGCGCTGTGTTTGCCATGCCGCAGACTGTTGTGAAGCCGCCAATAAGAGCTGCAGCCAGGCCGTGCCCAAAGTCTTCTTTGTGGCTTTGGCCAGGAATTCTCAAATGGGCATGCAGGTCTATAAATCCCGGCATCAGCGCAAGGCCATTCAGGTCAACGATCTTAAGGCCATCTGCAGGCATAGCGCCTCTTGCTACTTTTTGGATTTTTCCACCCCTTACTTCTATAGATCCTGCGAAGTCCCGCTTTGCGTCTATCAGCCTTGCATTTACGAAAGCTATATCGCTCAAAGCCATGTCACTGAGTCGCAATACTCGCATTTGTAGTATCGCTTCTGTTCGTCATATAAGTAAAACATGCTATCGGCTATTTCTTCCCGATGGCTAATGCACCTGGGGTTCTTGCACTTTAAAATGCCGCTAACGGCAGCAGGCAGTTCGAGTTTAAACTTTTTCATTATCTTGCCGTCTTGAATAATGTTTATCGTAACATTCGGGTCAATAAGGCCCAATATATCGAGGTTAAGCTCAAAGTTTGACTCTACCTTTATTAAGTCCTTGCGGCCCATTTTTTCGCTTGGGACATTTCTCATCAGGAGCACTACCGAATCGATCTTGTCAAGCCCCAGCTGAAAAAAAATGTCAAAGCCTGCACCTGCCCTGATGTGGTCAATTACGATGCCTTCATTCAGGCTGTCAACATATATCATAACCAGCCTCCATTTAGCCTAAATCTAACAAGTTCATTATAAGCGCCATGCGCACATACATCCCATACCTGGCCTGCTCGAAATATATAGCCCGCTCATCGCTGTCAACTTCAGCAGAAATCTCATTTAGCCTTGGCAGGGGGTGCATAACAACCATATCTTTTTTAGCCCTTTTCATCTTTTCAGCGTTAAGAATGTAGTAGTCCCTAAGGCGCAAGTATTCTGCTTCGCTGACAAAGCGCTCCTTTTGGACACGGGACATATATAAAATGTCTACATTCCCGATTTCATTTATAAGGCTGTCTGTTTGCCTGAGTATCATAGACTGATCTATATTGTGGGCTACATAATCAGGCAGCTGGAGCTCTGGCGGCGAAATAAACACAAATTTATTGTTTGGGTAGCGCGAAAGGGCGCTAATTAGGGAATGAATAGTGCGGCCAAACTTTAAATCGCCACAGATGCCGATTACATGCCCGTCAAGGGTTTGCTTGTAATGCCTTATTGCCATCAAGTCCGTGAGGGTCTGGGTCGGGTGCTCATGCCCCCCATCGCCTGCATTGATAATCGGAACGCTGCTATACATGCTCATATGCTTTGCAGCTCCTTCATATGGGCTGCGAACAGTGATTAGATCAGCATATCCTGATATTATTCGCGTTGTGTCAGCCAGGCTCTCGCCTTTCGCCTGTGATGTTGTGTTCGGGTCTGCAAAGCCAATGACATTGCCTCCCAGCCGGTACATAGCAGCATCAAACGAAAACTTTGTGCGAGTGGATGGCTCAAAAAAAAGGCTTGCCATCACTTTGCTTTTGCATACATCCTGGAATTTCTGGCAATCCTTTATTATTTCGTCTGTGAGTGCAAATATGCTTCTCAGATCGTCCAAAGACAAATCCGTCGGAACAATATAATTTCTAACAGCCATATGGCTATCAGCTATAGACCCTGCAAAGGATCCTACAGCCACTCCTTTCGATTGCGCCAGGGCAATTTTTTTAATAATACGATAAATCAAAGCCTAAAGCAATGATGCAGCTAAATAATCACGGATGCAATAAAACTAATAGAACCATATGTTCTAAAAAAAATGCATAATGTTACCTATTCATGAACAAATGTGCTACATTATAAATAAAGGGTTGGCATAGACAGCAAAATGCAATAGCCCTATACACTATAAGCATCAAAGGCTGCGCACAAGCGCAGTGGCTAATCGGCTGCTAATGAGCCAAGCATTATTAACAATGCTTCATGAAAAGCGATGCGGCAAGTTGCCTTCCAACATGCGAAGGGGCATGCTCTCTTTTGGGAACAACAAGCTTTGCAGCTTGAGGCGACACGTAAAACTGCATTGCGAAAAATCACTGGAGTTATGCTTTCAGCATGGCTTTAATTCAGCCTGGCATGGCTGAGTGAAGCTCAAGATGCAAAAAAATCGAAAAGTGAGGGAAATAATGAATTTATCACCATGCGGAATTGACTGCGATAAGTGCCCGTTGAAAGATAGTTGCGGACAAGGTTGCCAGCAAAGCTGCGGAAAGCCTTTCTACATAAAAGACTTTGGCGTGGAGTGCTGCCCGATTTATGACTGTTCAGTTAATAAGAAAGGCTATAAAAATTGTAGCGAATGCTCTGAGTTGCCTTGCCAGATCTTTTTTGACTGGAAAGACCCGTCCATGAGCGATGAAGAGCACCGCCAAGGCATTGAAGCAAACGTCGCTTTATTAGAGTCACTGAGATAGAAAGTAGGTGCCTGGTGAGCCTTGAGCATGCTATGCTATCCTATTGTTATCGAAATAGTGTGCCGGATGCTAAAGAAACATTTGTGCGATAATGCAGCTAGCTTGGCTTGATGGGTATAGCGTTTATGCTGGCAGCTATATAGATTCAACAGGAGGCATACGGCAGGCAGAGATAAGCAGTCTCATGCCAGAGCGGTTTCAAATGTTTGATGAAACAGACTTGAACAGCAATTGCTGTCAAGGAAAATCAAAACGTGCATGAGTATAATTACGTGCTTTGCAATGATAGAAAGCTTGTTAAGAAGAACAAGTTTTCGCGGGTTGAATGAAGCTGCATCATGATATTATACTTGCAGAGCAAATTAATAATCTAGGAAAGCTCGAAAGGCATATAAAGCAAGGGGCCTTTCTGAGAGGCACAAAAACTACAAAAAAATTATAAGCACGTCTTTAAAGGAATTGTTGACTTTGCAGTTGGGAAATAAAGGATGTGAAAATTGGCTCGTGACAAAATATTGTCAGAAGCGATGAAAATGGAATTGCCTTTCCGAAACGGGGCCTTGAAAACCGCTCAAAAAGCGGGTTACAAGAAGTCAGGGCCATAACTAAAGAAGACCCCTTCGGGGGATTGAGACATAGTTTTCCCATTCAGGATAGTTGGTTTGCAGTCATAACTAAAGAAGACCCCTTCGGGGATTGAGACAAATCCGCAATAGCAGCGTCGCGCTCTTTTTCGACTATGTCACAATAAAAAGACCCCTTCGGGGGATTGAGACCTTTTTCCCTGAAAAAAATCCCATATTGCCTCCTTAAAGTCACAATTGAAGAAGACCCCTTCGGGGGATCACTGTAGCCAATTGAGCAAACTACTGCTTTTGTGTTCATGTGAAAGCGTTTATAGCTAGAATCTTTTCGCTTGTACGATCTGCCAGGGACAATCGGTACTGGGAACCTGGAAATATCAGCGATCATTGGGTTAAGCGCAGTAACAAGCCCATTTCTGCTTGATGCTGAAGCCAAGCTACCTTGCTTATTGGCAGCTGCTTATAGTTTGGAGGCGTAAGAAGCGTCTCAGTATCGCCTGTTGGTAGAAGCCGCTCCTATACAAAAATGCTATTAGTCTGCTGGCGCCAAGCTTTCGCTCGCGCCTGAAAGCATTTTGCCCTCGCCTAAGGATTGGCGAGAGCAGGCATCTGCCAATCATTTTGAGCGCCATCTCAAGTGCTTGGGGCAGCTTTCTAACTAGCTTTGCTGGTGCAATTATTTGCATAATAGACAGCTTGCTCTTGGTATTTCTTGATATTAAGCTAATTATGCCAATTGTAAGTATTTGCGCTTTATTTATTTCATTTATTTGCCATTTCGAAACGATGCAGCGCTAAGAGAGCAGCAGTGAATAAGGGAATGGATTTTGCTGTATTTTATAGAATATATTAAATAATCTTGTTTTATTTAACCCATGTAGTTTTAGACACCCCCAGCAATGCAGCTTGCCTAAACGAAAGCCATCTTTTTTTGCAGAACTTTGCATATGCCATGCAGCAATTTGGCCATACATTGACTTTATTGCAAAATACTATTAACATTAATACCAAGATATTGGCTTTTGCTTCCAAAGCAAAGCTATGAATAATGAGGTTTGATGTGAAATGCCAAAAATGCGGGCATACAGACAGCAAAGTTATTGATTCTCGCCATTCAGAAGACAATACCTCTATAAGAAGGCGGCGTGAATGCCTTAAATGCAAAGAGCGCTTTACAACGTACGAAAGAATAGAGCTCTCAAGCCTTCTAGTAATTAAGAAAGACGGCACCAGGGAAGAGTACAACAGAGCCAAAATTCTTAATGGGATAATGAAGGCATGCGAAAAAAGAAGCGTTTCTATGGAGGCTATGGAAAGCGTAGTGGACAGCATCGAAAGAGAGCTCTTTGATTCCCCCAGAAGGGAAGTTGGATCCAGAGTAATCGGCGAAGCTGTTATGAAGCGCCTTAAGCAGCTTGATGAAGTTGCTTATGTAAGGTTTGCATCTGTGTACAAGCCATTTAAGGATATAGAGTCTTTCATGCAAGAGATAATGGAGCTTATGAAAGATGGGATTAAGCCCGAAGAAATGTCGTAAGCTTGGCTTCTCGCTGCAAAGCGATCCGAAGCCAGCATCAAAAAGCCGCGCCTCATCAGCATGGCTTCGCATATCACTGAGACACATTGAAACTTAATAAAACACAGGCAAGCGCATTTAGCCCCTGCCTGTCTGGTTCTTATCTGTACATTTATTTATGCAATAGCAGCAGTAAGCCGCTATCTGTGCTGTTTATTCCCATTCAGCAATGAAATAGACAATCCCGTTTGGCTCCGTAAATGGAAAAGCTTTGATTTCACCAGGCTTTAGGTATGAGAGCTCCATATGGTTTGGGATTTTATTGTCTGTTGTATGCCAGTATTCAACCATTCCATTTGGATGTGTGTATTCCACAAGATACCCATCTATATCGCAAAAATACACATACCATCCGGCAAATGTTTTGCCGGCTTTTACAAAGCCGCACTCAGGAATTCTAAAAGCGCCTTGGCTGTTAATCTGCATAGGCGCCATATACCCTTCGCCATCGTTAGATCTAAAAACTATTGAAAAGGAGTCGGCTGTCTCCCATGCAGCAAATAATGTTATCGTATCGTTTGGCTCAGGCGAAAGCATAGAGGCGGCAGCGCCTTCTTGAAGTATTTTAAGCTTTGCGCCGTTTGGCTCCCGGCCTCTTTGGAAGTATTGCAGCTTGCTTTCGTATTCGTAAAGCCATGCATCAAACTTTACGCTGTACGCATTCCATCCCAGGAAAACCATGCCGTCTTTTGTAAATTGGCAGTTTGGAAAATGCCAGTTATCGCCGCTTTGAATAGAAGCATCACTCATATGCCCTTCTCCGCCGTTATTGTCAAAAGCAATAGTATAGGAATTTTCAGATTCCCACACAGCTGCCAATATGACAGAATCATTTTCCTCGATTCCAAGAGCTCCTATTATAGCGCCATCGGCGATAAGCGCCCTGTTGGTTCCTTTCGGGAAGCTTCCTGTTTTGAAATACTGCAGCGACGAACCGTTTTCGTAAAGCCATCCCCCTATTGCTGTGCTGTAGGCATGCCAGCCTTTGAATGCTGCGCCATTGTATGTAAAAGCATTTTTAGGCAGTGTAATGTTTTGCCCGACAATGCTTTCAATCGCCTGCATTGTTCCAGCACCTCCGCACGAGTTGAATTGGATATTAAACGAATGTATTTTTAGGCCTGGCTTCATGGCATAACCGAAGTTGCCGCTTTCGCATGCAATCTCATAGGAAACATAGCCAAAGCCGCCAATGCCCCAATCAGGGCCCCATGAGTTTAGAAATTTGAAAGCTTGCTTGCTGTCGTCATAGCCAACAAGGCATATTGCATGGCGCCCGTCAGCAATTCCTGAAGTATCGGAGTATACAGGTGCATTAGGAGATATAAGATCAAAGGAAGGGTACACAGGGATCCCGATAACCACGCCGCCATACGAAATAATCGCTTGTTTTATATCATTTACACCGCTAAGCGAATAAAAGCTATCGCATTTGTACGGGAGAGCTAGAAGCTTTTGGCTTTCGCTTGGCTGCGTAAGATAGTCCAGTTCTGAATAGGGCATATCGCTCAAGCTGCATACTCCCTGGCTAACTAGCAATGTCATAGCATCGTAGATACAGGAACCATTGTCTTCGCCGTCGTTGATCTGGTTGTAGATATATGCAGGGCTGAATTTGCTCTCATCAGTGTATGCGCTATTGCCAAAATGCTCTTGATAGCTCTTTAAAGCATACGCAACAGCCCAGGCTGTACAGCTTCCCTGATCGCCCTGGTTGCCTGCAGACGGATATGCAGCAGAATTGTCATATGCTTTTGGCAGTGCAGTAGCATCCGTATATGAGCTTCGCATAGCTGCGTGCGCTTTGGCCGGATCTTCGTCCTTTAGGCCTAGCACGCGTTTAATTGGCGCAGCAGAGCTTTGCTCAATTGCAGCAAAAGGCTCATCTTCTGCATCTTGTATGCTTTGTATTGGCGACTGGCTGGCGCATGAAGCAAAAAGCAGCAGCATGGCGAGCGCGAGTGTATATAATGCTGTGTTTCTTTTAGTAGTTATTTCGTTGCCTCCCATAAAATCTCATTTAGCTGCAAATATAGTCCTTGCTCTGTGTTTTCGCAAGCAGGCTTTCGCTTAGCATGGCGATGAAGGTCACTTAAGCAACAGTATTCATTATGAATGATCGCTGCTCTCACCTGTGCCATTTTCATCTGCTTGCCTTTTCCACTTCCTTTGGTTTTTTATTTCGTAGTGCCATTTGATACTGCAGATGATAACCGAAAAGACGGTTGCTGTGATAGATGCAACCCTGCCCTCGCCCCTCTCAAAGCCATGTAAAATAATAAAAATCAGAGTAAATGCTGTCATGGCCACCGTGAGCCATATTGAACCGCTCATTGTTTTGTCTATATGGCCTTGCGCGTTTTTATCCCGCTCTGCAGTGATAATTGCCCTCTCTGCTGCTGTTTGGGCACCGCAAGAATCGCAGAATTTGTCGTTTTTGCTTAACTGTGCTCCGCAGTTATGGCAATACATAATCTATTCCTCCTGCTTATAGCGAATTTTCATGCTTTATTACTGCTTGTATTCGCTTTGCTAAACTTTCCTAATACAATTTGCGTATGAGTGGAGCTTGCCCTGGCGCGCAAAGCACATAAACCGGATTGACCGTTATACAGTAGTCCACGAGCAATCTGAACAATAGCCTTTGGCTTCGCAAGGCATATGATCTCATCCCTTGCTCTCAAGCTGTCTGCTGCTTGCCTGCGGGCAGAGTATCAATTATTCCATAAGCTGCCTACGATGATATTGTATAACAATTATCTTTCATGCGCCTCACATATTCATGCTATATTGGCATTTATGCCTCTTATATTGATTTGGCTGTAAGCGCATTGCGCTCCTGCACTGCTGCAATCATGCTTTGTTTCCTAGCAATGCAAAGGCTGAAATTTTTGCCATGCCAAAATCTTGAATAAAATAAAAGCTATGTTTTTACAATTTTTAGCTGTATGATCAAATAAATAAATCTGATTCAGGCAGGGCGCATGGATACAAAAGAAATTGTAAACGTCTCAAACCTTAAAAAAACATACGGCGATTTTACAGCTGTAAATGGCATAAGCTTTTCTGTTCAGCCAGGCGAAATCTTCGGATTCTTAGGCCCGAATGGCGCTGGAAAGACTACTACAATCAATATGATGATTGGCCTAACAAAGCCTACAGAAGGCTCAATAACCATAGACGGCATTGATGCGCAAAAACATACCAAGAAAGCGCAAGCCCTTATGGGAATAGTTGCTGATGAAAGCAACCTGTATGATGAAATGAGCGGCTTTGACAATCTATGCTTTTGCGCCAGCTTATACGGTATGAAAAAAGAAGAGCGCGAAAGCAGGGCCAGACAGCTTTTGGAACAGTTTAGCCTGGCTCAAGCAGGCAATCGGCCTTTTAAAGCATATTCAAAAGGCATGCGCAGAAAGCTGACTATCGCTGCCGGCATTATTCATTATCCCCGCATTTTGTTTCTTGACGAGCCAACTACAGGAATTGATGTAGAAAGCGCCCGGCAGCTGCGCGAATTGATCGTAGACCTAAAGAACCATGGAACCACCATATTTATTACCACCCACTACATAGAAGATGCTGAGCGCATTTGCGACAGGATCGCTTTTATCGTAGAAGGCAAAATTGTTGCTACCGGAACAGTGGAAGAATTAATGGAGAGCATGTCATCCGGGCATACTTTGCAGCTTGTAACCGAACAGGATGCACAAGAGCTGGCAGATGATCTCCAGGCAAGATTCGAAGGCAGCAAAGTTTCTGCCGCAAAAGGAAACACGCTGAATATTGTTTCAAAAGACAGAATTCCTCTGCTTCCTGTCATGCAGTACTTTGATCAAAAAGGCATTACGGTATATGAGGCAAAAGAGCTGCGCTTAACGCTGGAGGACGTATTTGTCAAGATAACGGGAATCGAGTCAGGCCATCTGGAAAAAGAGAAAGCAGGTGCAGGCAAATGAGTACTTGGATAGCTTTTTGGAACATCCTCAAAAAAGATATGAAAAACTATTATCTAATGCCGTCAAACGTTAACTGGGGCATCTTTTTCCCTGTATCGTGGACTCTCACCCAATTTATTCGATCTTCAGGGAATATCGATGTGCTGGAATTTTTGCCGGGCCTTATGGCAGTAAGCGTTCTGTTTGCAACGACTTCAATGCTTTCTGTCACAATTACTTTTGAGAGAAAAGGCCGATCATTTGAAAGGCTGCTGCTAGCCCCCCTAAGCCTGAATGCTTTGCTGCTGGCAAAAATTACAGGAACAATCCTGTTTGGCCTTTTTATAGCTTCTGTCCCTGTTTTGCTTGCTTCTTTCTTTGTCAGCCTAAGCGGCGTTAACTGGGGCATGGCATATCTGTCTGTTTTGCTTATTGCGCTCACCTCAACTTTGATTGGGCTGGTAATCGCTGTATCTGCAAAGGAAGTTTTTGAGGCGCAGATGATGTCTAACTTTTTCAGGTTCCCAATGATGTTTCTTTGCGGCACTATGATGCCGGTGCAAAAACTTCCTGCGCTTCTTCGCATAGCCGCATATTGCCTACCCTTGACATATGGCACAGACATATTAAACAGATCTATAACCGGGGCCAGCGCTTTGCCGCCTTTAGCATGCATTTTTGCTTTGGCAGTTTTTTCCGCAATATTGTTTGGGGCCAGCAGATATACAATCAACAACAAATGGATTTCGTAATGCTTGGCATTAACAGCAATTTACAGAGAGCATTCTTGCTTTCTGCTGCTTTAATGCTTAAAGCATTATTGACTGCAGCCTAAGCCGCGCTAATGGCTGGCAGAGCTCAAGGCTGTAGTATACACCTTTATACTGCTTTCAAGTCCACAGCATCGCCAATATGAATAGTTCCGCTTTGCTCAACCATTGCAAATATTGCGCGCCCGGAAAGGCGGCACGGCGTTCCCCCTGAAAAAAGCGGGCATTCATCAAAGCAGGGCTTAGTTTGCGGGCTTATGCGCAGTACCGCGTTTCCCACAAATATCCCGTCGCCCGGTTTTATCTCATCAAGCGGCAACCCATCGATAAGGATGTTTTCGGAAAAGCGCGCAAAACACAGCCCTTTCTTTTGCTGCGCCTGAATCCAATTTCGGGTTTCGACAGAAAGCAGCGTGATTTGTTTTTCGCCTCCTTGATGAAAATCCCCTTCCACCCCAAGGCCTTCAACAAGGTTCATTTCTGATGATGGCGATCCGGCTTCGCCTTTTTTCTTAAATATAGTTAAGCCGGCAATTTTAACATCCAATTGGCAACCTCCGTAAGCAAATCATTGTGTCGCATAATACTTGTTTGTGTGGTATATAAGCAGGCTTTTGAGCATGGATGTGATGTTGCTTGTTGAAACAGTCGCGCCGGTTATTGCGTCAGCATCTATGCAGCCAAGCAGCGTGCCATAGCCTGTCCAAGCATCAAACTCACTTTTTGAAGCACGCACCAGTCGCTGGGTAAAATGCTCATCCATATATTCCTGTGTATACTCAGAGATATAATAATTAGGGTTGCTGTCGCCCCAGAGCCCCATGTTGTTTCCAAAACTTATGGCGCGTATTGCAGCTTCGCCTGCAGAAGGCTTTGTGTTAAGCAGCTCCACGTAGCACACAGAATAGTAATTGACAAGCGAGTCGCGGCAGGTACATGATACGAACGCAACCTGATAGGCCGTAAACGTCGAAATGCTCTGCTCAAATATAATCACCGCTTTGTATTGTTCTGATGTTCCGCCAGAGGTATAGTGGGTGAACTCAAATTCGGTGAAAAAGCTGCCGCTGCCCTTTATTTCATCTGGAGCATTTCTGCAGCCCTGCAGAGCTGCTAACAGCAAAAATACAATTAAAACTCTGTATATTCCCTTAATCATCAGATATCTGGTGGAGCCGTGTAAAATCTATATAGGCATAGTTTGCGCGCCATGTCGCATAGATTTTATTGCCTGCAGCGTCTTCAGGAAAAATTGTTAATTCCAAAGTATTGCTTCCTTCGTAACCCCAATTGCCGCCGATATTGTATAAATAGTTTTCATCCCAGCCCAAGTAAATGAGCAAGGATTTGATCATGCCGGAATATCCGCCGCCGCCGCACATTATGAAAACAGCTTTGCCTTTTGGGAACAGCTCTTGCATAATCAACTCGGATTCCAAAAAATTCGGCGTTGCAGACGCAATGCTTCCGTCAGCATTCCATGTCAGAGCATACAGGCATGGCCCATCATATGCACCGGAAACAGGCAGCTCGGAAAGTGTGGCAATATAGGGGTATGGAACGATATGAAAACCATGGATTGTGCGCGTCAGGTCTGCTTCGCCGCCTATTGCTCCAAAGTCAGCGGAATCGAAAAGCAGCCTCACATCGATATATTCGACATCATCCCTGCCAAGGTAGCTGTCGATAGTATTCATATTGATGTTTTTGTCAACGCCAAACATATTGCTGGTGTCCACATCCGGCATCGGCAAGGCGCTTGAAAGCTCATTAGTTGCAGATGAACATGCAAATAAAAAAAATGCTGATAAAACTAGCGCAATGATCGCTATAGCCTTTTTCATTTTAAACCTCCGGTAAAAAGTTGCAGACTGGCTTTTGGGCAATGATATTATTCAGAGCCATGCCTGCTGCATGGCAGATATTGCAATTCGCCTTTTAGTGCGGCATTATTGCCTGTTTATACTATGGCCATCACTGTTGCTGCACCGCTAAGCAAAGCCTGTGCCTGGACAGCCAGCACCCTTTTAAGCGAAGCATAGCGTTCACACTGGTGTGAATGAATGAACTCTATGCTTCATTCATTTTCGAGCCTGCCTTATTAAGGCTATATTTCAGGCGCGCCTTCTACCGTGTTTACAAGAATAGATTCTGTGCCCTTGAGATAGTTGCCGGTAACTTTGTTGCTGCATGGGGCCAGCCACGGCGACTCGGCAAATGGAGAGCCATCTTTTGTCATTGCAAGCAAGGTTGTATCCTCGAGTATAACATTGCCTTCTAAAGTTATGCTGTAGCCGTCACCAGCTGTAGCTTCCAGCCACACATAGTTTTCTTTTAGGCCGGCAGCATCCAGAACATCTTTGATAGCGAAGCCAACATATGCCACTGTAGACTCTGTGCCGGAACTGTTAACCGATTTTGCCTGTACGCTGTACATGGGGTATGCGGCAACACTTTCCTGTGTAATCTGTATGCCGTTGACATAGATGCTAAACTCCGGAATAGTAACGCCCCTGGCTTCTTCGGCAACAGGGCCGGTATCTTCGCCTTCTGACGGGCCTTGAGATTCTGTAGGCTCCTCCGATACAGGCGGTTTGCTGTCCGTGCTGCTTGTGCATGCTGTAATGCCTAGCATGAGCAGCAAGGCAAGCGCAATTGCGAGTGTCTTTTTCATTGTTTTGCCCTTTCGTTTTTTGAATTTCAATGTGCTGTGTTTGTTGCTATAAATTTGAATACACACAAGCCTTTCTGTTAACGCTCTTTATATATTCAAGCCGCACGTCGGCTTGGTATATGCGCGATAAGTTCTCCTGTGTGATGACTTGATCAACGCTGCCTGTGATAAGCGAGCCATTTTCGTCCATCAAGGCGGCTTTGCCGCCCAGCAGCAGAGCATGATCGGGGTTGTGGGTGGTTATAACCACTGAATACCCTTTTTGTGAGAGCTCTTTAATGATCCTGAGCACAAGCAGCTGGCTGCCGTAATCCAGATGGGCAGTCGGCTCATCAAAGAGCACAACTTTAGGGCTTGAGACTATTGCCCTTGCTATCGCTGCCTTCTGGCGTTCGCCGCCGCTTATTTCCGTGTACGGCTTGTCGGCAAGATCCTCAATCCTAAGTTCGCTGAGCGCAGCTTGGGCGTCTTGGCGCTCACTCTTTCCCGGCTTCGAAAAAAGCCCGATCCGCGATGCGCACCCCATTAAAACATAGTCAATTACGCTATATCCAAAAGATGCAATGTATGTTTGTGGAACATATCCTGTGACAGATGCAATTTGGCGCTCATTCATTTCTTTGATATCTTTGCCGGAAAGCAAAATCGAGCCGCTTTGTGGTTTTAGCAAGCCGAGCATGCAATTAAGCAACGTACTTTTTCCTGTGCCGTTTCGCCCGAGAATAGCGACAATGTCACACTCGCCCACATTCAGGTTCAGCCTGCTTAGCACTGGTTTTTCGGATGTGGGGTATGAAAAGCATAAATCCTTGATTTCATATATCATAGCAGCGTTTCCCTTTGCTTATACAGCAGCCAACAGTAAAACGGAACGCCCAGCGCGCCTGTGAGTATGCCTACCGGCATTTCCGAGACGCTTATTGTTCGGGTGATGGTATCAGCCATAAGCATAAACAGCCCTCCCGCAAGGGCAGCAAGAGGAAGAAGCCTCCGATTGGCAGGGCCGGCCAGCAAGCGCCCGACATGGGGAATGATAAGGCCGATCCAGCCTATTGTCCCCGCGATGCAAACAGAAGCAGAGGTAAGCAGCGTAGCGCACCCAAGGGCAAGGCTGCGGACAAAGGAGACATTCGCCCCGAGCGCGCGGGCATCATTCTCGCCCATTGACAATACATCAATCCACCAAGACATTCCAAACAGCACTGCCATGGGCAGTAATACAATCGGTGCAATAACCAGCAATTCCCTTGAGCTAACATATGAGAAGCTGCCCATTGTCCAATAAATAATTGAGGCAAGCTGGCTTTCAGGATCAGCCAGATACTTTATAAAGCCCAAAACCGACGACATGGCGGCTCCGACTATCACGCCTGACATAACGAGCATTATATTGGAATTATTTCGCAGCAGTACTGGCAGGCTCATGGCAAGCAGCATAGCGGCGATGCCTCCCGCAAAGGCGAATAATGATATAAAAGCTGTATTGAGGGAGAGAAGTATGCCTATAGCCGCCCCAACCGAGGCACCGCTTGTTATACCAAGGTAATCGGGTGAAACAAGCGGGTTTCTAAACACTCCCTGGTATACCGCGCCAGATACTGACAATGCCGCGCCTACCATAACGCTTGCTAAGATTCGGGGTATGCGCAGCCTCATTACAACATTAATTGTCATCTCAGACGAGCCATCCCGCAGGCCCAGCAAAATCCTTAGGCTTTCCAGAGGGGTGACTGAGTATTTGCCCATGCACACGGCAGCAACAATGCCAGCCGCAAGCATGATGGCAAATGAAACAAGCATATATGCATATTTATTATTTTTGCCTGGGGTGCGCTTATCCATTCTAATTCGCCAAATCATATCCCAAGTATTCGCTGCTGAAGGTTTTGCCAAACATAAACATATAGTATTCGTCGATTTCGCTTTGCAGCTGCTCAGCCGAAAAATAGCTGGGATACATGCAATGCAGCATATACATCGTTCCGAGCGCGCTGCTTATCCCCGGCATATCCCACGAATCAATGCCTGCCGGGACGATATAAACGGCCTGGTTTTTAATTGCCGCCATCGCGCTCCAAGCGGGATCGCGCATAAGGGCCTGTACTGTATAATTCAGCGGCGTTGAGCTCGTGGCAAAAATAACATCAGGATTCCATTCAAATATGGTTTCCTCGCCGACATTTGCCCAATTTCGGTTGTTCTCGATGCCGGATGCTGTGCAAATGCCGCCTGCTTTTTCTATCATCCACGACTGTATCATTTCGCCGCCGGCGATTCGCCCAAGCTCCCCTCCCATCATTAGCGCCCTCACGCGTTCGCCGGGCGGAATGAGATCTACAATTTCGCTTATCATTTCGAATTTGCCGCTTAGCCAGCTACAGACTTGCTGCGCTCGCTCTTCGCGCCCAAAGTACTTGCCCATCATCACTAGCGTGTAATTAATGTCCTCATAATTCTCGACGGTTATGCACAGTACGGGAATGCCGAGTTTTCCGGCTACAGCATCAACAGTTGCAGGATCATTTGATCGATGAATTAATACACCGGGGGCAAAACTGGCAAGCGCCTCCATATCCACAGTGCCCCGGCCAACGGTTCCTGCACCAGCAAGGGCGGAATCAGCGTCTGTCCAAAATTTTGATTTTACGTTGATCGCCGACACCTGCCCTGTTAATCCCAAAGCCGTGATAAACGGAACAGCTACAGCGTACACAGAGGCAATTTTAATCGCACCAGGATTTTCAGGCGCCACCAGCACCGCCCCAGAGCCGTCAATAACGCTATCGCCGCCAGCGCCGCTGCCGGCTCCAGTTGAACAGCCGGCAGCAGAAAGCAGTATGCCTACGCACAATAATAGTGAAATATAACGCTTCATTGGCCCCTCCATCCTGCTACGGCAAGTAGTCCTGGCTTATATAGCTATCCAGCTCGCCGGAGCCTGAAACAGCTACGACAAGCTTGACAGCGTATTTGACTGACGCGCCCTGGTTCGTTTCTGCGATAACGCGAAGCGGTCCAGATGCATTGCCTGCAAGGCCGGTATAGCCTTCATGGTTCTCGGAGTCCACGAGTGGCAGCCCGTTTACTGCATACGCAAGCAAAAGCGGTTTTTTGTCGCCGCTGCCATCGTCGACGCCATATTCAAAGCCGTCCAAGTAAAAGACGCTTAAAAGGTCATTCTTATAGCCATCAGCAGCATAAACAGTAATCGAAACAGGGTTTTCGATGCCCGGAACGCTTCCGGCAAAGCGCTTTATGAACTTCCAGATATCAATTCCCTCACACTCGCCAATATCCAGTACAGCATATTTGTCCCGCACGATCAGATCAGCCATTTCCTCAAGCTGCCCGAGCGTGAAATCATGGCTCCATTCGCTGTCATCATTTATAACTGTGAGCGTTAGCCTGTAATCAAGAAAATCCTTATAGATATCGCTCATGCGATGGCCCCACAATTCGATCTCATTCGCGGTCACTTCAACTGCTGCAATGTCATCAACGATTGCCGCAGCGTCCGCAGTTTCACCAGGAATTATGAGTTTGAGCGGCCCTGCGCCATTTTGGCGCTTTGCATCATATCCGTTGCTGTCTACAGATGGCACAAGCGGGGCGCCCTCCATCGGATTATCACCGGCCTGCCCTTTGCCGTAAGCCAGCATCGCAGTTAAAGCCTCTTTGTGCGGTGATAATTGGTTAATATAATTATTCTTTTTCAATGCTGACAAGGAAAATCGGAAGCTGTTGCCGCTGGAATCATAAAATATTACATCCCCTGCGTTGCTTTTGATTCCCATTTCGATAAACAGCTCATATATAGGCAAACCGCGATAGCGCTGCTCAACAGCTTTCCCGCCATCGCCTGGCAAACAGAAATCCAGCGTTTTCGCTTTTCTTTGTCGGCTCTCAAGCTCCCTAACCGACAAGCTCTGCTCCCCGGAAAGCCCATCGCCGTAAAAGCGCACTGTGCTGAGAGCATAATTGCTGTAAGGCTCATTGATGTGGGCATAGCTGTCGGGGACGAGCTCTATATCGATCGAGGTGACGTTCAAACAGCTTATCGCGTTGCAATTTTCTGGATCAGAGCTTGGAATGAACACAGCCAATGGGCCGCCGCTATTTTCGACGATGTAGTGGCCAGGATCCGATTCCAAGCTGGGCTTTAGGGCAAGCTGATCTTTATACCCCTCGGAATCAGCGCCAAACACCATTGGCGAGCCATTCTTGGCAAAAGCTATTACAGGGGTTATCCTGTCCCTGCCAAGCTGTGTATTGTATCCGCTTCGCAGCAGATCGCTTAGATTAACTGTTGCCTTTTCGTTGCCTCCCCCAGAAAATGTTACTGTTCCGTTTGTTCCAGGCAAGCCAAGAACATCCATTAGAAAGTATTCGAGGTTGATGCCTTCGTATATCTCGCTGGCATACCCGCTGCCTGTTTCTCGCTGGTAATGATCTTTTATTCGAGCCGACTTGCTCTCTTTGGCGCTTACGCCCTCTGCGTATACTAAATCTTCAATATCTCCAACCGACATAGTGCTTCTCATGATAAGGGCGCCGTCTTCTCCTGTGACAGTGATATCAAGGCTGTCACCGGCAAGCGCTTGGTGCGCTGTATCGCTGGAATATTTATGGGTATTGTAAAGCACGTCCTTTCCTATGATAACATCCCTTAGGAATTTCACTTGGTTCGATCCGTTTGGATGGCCGTATTGGGTTTTGCCGAATACTATGCGCATTGGGCCCCCGTCGTTTGAAAGCCCTGAGAGGTAGCCTGCATCCTGTTTTGAAATGGTATACGGATACCGGTTCACGCCGAATGCCATCAGCACCGGATACCCTGTTCGCACAAGGTCGGCATTGGTTGGGGCGTAGCTGCCATCGCCTGGGTCGATAGCATTTTTAATATAAAATCCGAATGTATCAGGATATGAAAGCGCATCAACAGAAAAGCTCTCCGGTGCAAAGAATCCGTCATCTGCTACAAACCTGGCTAAAGTCGTGCGAGACGCAGCGAGCCCCATGCTTTCTGCATCGCTCATGCCCAGATACAATAAAAGCTTGTAAAGATCAAGGCCTTCATATTCGTTTACATACCAATACGCGTTGTTAGCCAGGCTGTACTCATCCAAGTAGCCCATCCCGCCTTGCACAAGCTTGCCGTCGCTTGAATAGTTTGCATGGCTTTCCAACTGCTGTACGGTAAAATCCATTTCACAGCCGAGCGCTTCGCCCCTAAAGGTTATGATGTAGTCTGTATACTTGCTGGTAGAGTATTCATGGCTGCCAGCGCCTGTATGCTTAAAGCCGGGCTCTTCTTCTTCAGATATGTATATATAGGCTACATTGGTAAAAGTATTTCTTTTTGCATCGGAAGCATTCATGCCGTATACGAGCTTTAAGCACCCGTCAGCGTTGCCAAGCTCGCTGATATAGCCTTCAGAATGCTCATTCGGGTTCGCGGCATCGAAGACAAAAGGCGCGGCAAACTTTTCGTCAAGCGTGCCAACGCCGTATGCGAGCAGGTATGGCTTGCCTTTATTGTGCGCTGAAGCAATCTCATCGATAGATATGCTTGCGATTGTTTCCCGGCTGCTGTTTTTAAGAAGAACTTTGCTGGCTTTATCTGTCAATATGATGCCTTTGTCGCCGTTAGCCATTCCGGTTAAGAGGCAATACAGCTCAAGGCCTTCGTATATGCGCTCGCCGCTGGAGTCTTTATAAACGCCGCGAAACAAGCCATCATTTCGGTTTTCCATTTCGCGCATCGAAAGCGGCACGCTGGATGCTACAGCTGGCCCTTCAACAGTCACAGTTGCGCCGGTAATGGCGTCAACATTGTAGGGCAGCTTATCTGATGTGTTAATCCCGCCGTTGGTTATATGCTTGTATGGGCTAAGCGAAAAATCTATATTCGCAAAATCCGGAATGCGGCCTGGCGCTTTTTGGAATATAACAAACACTGCTATAGCCACAATCAGCACAGTGGCAGCAATAATCAGCGACTTCCGGCTGGGTAATTTATTATTTTTAATTTTGCTCACTCCTTTATTGATGGCAACAAATAAAATACACCCTATATTTGTTCGTAAACAAATGCAAAGGGCGACAAATAAAACGCTTGAAACAAGCGCTGTTTGGCTAATCCCCTTTACACAATGGAAGGCAATCCCGTTTCCAGGTTTACCCTAGCATCTTGATCCCGTGGCTTGTGCTGTAGGGATGGCAGATCGGAGACGATTATTATATATTTTATAGCATGTTTGACTTGTTTTTGTCAAACTGAATTTGCTGAAGAGGAATTTTGTAATGTTAGGCCAGCGACAAATGGGAAGCTGCAGGGTGCCTGGCTGCTTTTGTTTGCATCAAGCGGTTTTGGCTGCGAAGGCTGTTTGGCAGCACAGCAAATAGAAAAGCTGTTTTATTTTTGAGCGCATGTAAGCGCCAATAAGCTGGCAGGCATCGAAAAGCTAATTTGCGCATTGCATAAGGCAATATTGCATAAAGCCCCTAATAATTTGAAAATATTGTGCAATATAACAATTATTAACTTAATATAGCGAATTCAGGCAAAAAGTTTGGCATTACCTGAACATTCACTGTTCATTATTTCTTTTTTTTGGGGCTTTTCATCAGCTTTATTAGGCTATAGCGATATAGCACTAAATAATACAAGTTAGTTACATCTATTTATTGCCAAATAACGAAAATGTTATGAAAAATGGATTAAGAAGGCGTTAATGGCTGCATATGACAAATTCGGCAATGTATAATTAGGCTGCACATATTAATGTTGTTATAAATTGGTGGCAATTAATCAAATCCACCGAGTTTTTATAACATATAGGCGCCAAAACCAGGGCGCAATGCTTATTCGTGGCGAAAGCCACAGAAAGGGAGCCTTTCGGCTGCCAGCGTTCTTTATGAATCTTGGCAGTGCGATCCGTGCGGTATAAAGTTTTAATGAAAAATAATGTTGCACTCGTTTTAGCTGCCATGATCATTTTGGCGGCATCAGGCAGCGCGTATGCTGCAGATCCGATATATATATCCAGCACAGGCTCAAGCCGAATTAGCGCTGGCTCATTTTCATCATCTTCTGAAGACATAAAAAAATTCGCCGGCAAGAATATAGGCCAAACCTCAATGGGATCATGGTTTGAGTACTCTCTCAGGGTATCAAAAACCGGTATATACCGCTTTAGCATAATAAGCAAATCAAGCCAGGCAATAGTGGGCGCTTTCGTAACTGCCCTTAATGGCTACGCAGACCCCACGCATACACTGAGCCTTGAAGAATCCCCAAATGCATTCAGCGCAAGCAATGCAGTCGAAATAACGCTATTTGAAGGGCTGAATTCATTGCGTTTTCAGTCATCAGCTGTAGCAAGCGCTGAGATAGAGGCTGTTATAGCTGAGGCGGTTTTGGGCAGCGGAGAAACTGTTGTCGAGCTTGTGTCTGAAACGCCGGAGCGGATAGCATATGGAGAAAAAGCAAAGTTCACATGCACCGTATCTGTCTCCGGGCAGCCGGCAAGCGGAAGCATAGCCTTCATGCTGGACGGGCAAAGAACCTCAAGCATTGAATTGGACGGGCAAGGCAGGGCCAGCCATACATACAGCGCGCTTAACGCGGGCCAGCATATAGTAGCGGCGATTTATGATGCAAATGGAACAAACCAATATACCCAAAGCAATGCCTTAACCTTGATTGTGAACAAGATAACTGCTGTTCCAACCGACAGCTATCCTGAGCTAAGCGCAATATACGGGCAAAAGCTATCAGACATTAAGCTTAAGGATGGCTATAGATGGGAAAACCCTAACCAGACTGTAGGCAACGCCAGCGAATCGCCTAATTCTTTTATATGCCTGTTTTCCCCGGACGAGCAAAACTACAGCGACTATGTGTTTGAGGCGAGCGTTAGGGTTTCCAAGCGGGAAATAACGATAAAGGCTGTTGACAAAGAAAAAGTGGTTGGCACTGAAGATCCAAAGCTTGATCTTGATGTTACCGAAGGGATCATACTGCCAGGGGACTACATAGCAGGCACGCTTAAGCACAATGGAAGCAAGGTTGGCGTGTATGAGATTATTGAAGGCGAAAAGCTGTATAACTCTAACTACGAAATCGAATTTGTGCCCGGGAAGATAGAAATAAAGCCAACAGAGAGCATGAAAGCAGTGCTTGACGGGATAAGCGCAACAAAGCCCATAGCCGGCTCTGAAGACGCTGACAGTTTTGGAACCGTTTATACCAAGTATCTGTCGCTGACAGACAATGAAACAGCCTGCCTGCCGGATGAAACGCAAAGGCAGCTCGATACGCGCATTAGCGAGGCCAAAAGAGCAAACCATGACAATAGCAGTGCAGCTGTTGATTCGAGCAGCCTGCCATGGTATGTAAGAATAACTGCAACTGACGCCAAAGATCGCATCAAGGAGAAATTTCAGTCCCAGTCAGGCTCGCTGCTTGGCCTTTTAAATATTGAGCTTACCAACACTCTGGATTTAAAGCCATATAGCCTAGATGGCGAAAAGATAGCTGTAACCCTAAAAAACTTAGACAAGTCAATAGACGGCGACATAGTGCTCGCGCATGAAGCGCTCAATGGCACTTTGGAATATATAAAGGCAAAAGCAGAGAATGGCCAGGTGCAATTCGAAACCGCAAGCTTTAGCCTGTATGCACTCGCCCGCAGAGAAGAGGATTTTCACGAAATAAACATGCAGGCAATGATGAACACAACCCGCGCACGCCTCAGATGGCTGCCATTCTTTTGCCTGTTTATGGTTATCGGCTTGCCTCTGGCGCTAAGAAAGCAAGAAAAGCCAAGCCAAGAAAAAAGGCCAAAGGCACAAAAAAGCATGCCGGCAGCAAGCAAAGCAGCGCCGGACAAAGCAAGAGCGCAAAGCCCAAATGCCGCGGCAAAACTCATACGCACTTTCAAGATGATGCCTAAACAGCATCAAGCAGCGCAAAACAGCAAAAGCCAAGTTCCAAAAGCTTAATCTCCGCAATTTGCGCCTATTCTTGACCCATATATTGGCTTTGGGTGTATTCGTATTCCTGCCGTCAGAAATCATGCAAAAGCTGTTTGCAGCTTGCTTTGTGTTAGGCGATCTATGATCTAGAATGCCTAAAGCAACCCTGCCCGTTGCCACAGCCATGCAAATGTGCACTAAAACGCCGAGGCTGGCGCGATCAATATAGCCGGGCCTTGTGTATTTTTTCTGCAAATATTGCCAGTTTTTGTTGTTGAGCCGTAATGCTTCCCATATAAAAAGCCCCCGACAATGTGTTGTCTCCGTATACTTGGAGGCACGCGCCAAGGGGCGGTTTAGCGTTTCTATGCTTTATAGTATATGCAAGAGCATAAAAGAGTCAACAATGCAGTTGCCAACAATAGCGAACAAAATAAAAAGCGCCTGTTATCTCTAGTAGGCGCTTTAATTGCTGTTACACAGTTTTTAATGGCCAATAAACTTCAGCCTAGCTTAGCTCCTCTTCGCTGCCCTCTGGGAGGATATTCAAAAAGCTTACATCTATTGTAGCAGCTTTTGATATTTCCTTGCTTATATCTTCCATTATGATCGAAAATGATGCTTGCGCTGCCAAAAAATCATTTATATCTTTAATGGAGACTATTGTCGAATATAGTGAATTGAAGCTGGCTATCATTTCTTCTGTTGGCTCCTGCCCTAGCATGTTGGCTGTAGACAGCTGCATCTGGGCAGTGACAAAACTCTTAAGCATCTGAGAGTGAAGCTCATTGGAATCCACTTTCTCAGCTGTATTTTTGTACTCAATAAATTCTCTTGATTGGGCTATCGCTCTTGTAAGCTCGTTTAGCTTATCGTAAACATTCATTTGAAACCTTCATATATAGTTTTGTATGCAAAATGCTTTTCTTTCCAAGGCTATATAGCGTTAGCGTGGATTTGCCTATATAGCGCGCACCTTGTTGCCTGTCTTTGACGGGTACATAAGAATCGGCAAGATAACAGGCTTTCTCTTTGTTGTGTCAAACAGGAACTTTTCCAGCTCATACTTTACATCATTCTTGATGGAGTTATAGTCTGAGTAGTTTCGCCTGTGGTTTGCAATTGTTCTCTCGCAGAGCGCTTTCGCATCGCGCATGAGCGCTTCGCTCTCCTTCATATACACAAAGCCGCGCGAGACAATGTCAGGGCCGCTAATTATGCCCGTTTCATCTATGGCTGCAACTACAATCAGAAGGCCGTCTTGGCTGAGCCGCTTCCTATCCTTCAAAACAACATTCCCAACATCGCCAACCCCTAAGCCGTCAATGAGCACTATTCCGGCCGGCGCTGTGCCGACCACTGCAGATTTTTCTTTGCTGACTTCAAGTATATCGCCATTCTTCAGAATGAAAATGCGCTCTGCCTCTTTTCCAAGGCTTGCCGCAAGCTTTGCATTCGATGCCAGCATATTGTACTCACCGTGGCAAGGCATATAGTAAGCCGGGTTGAGAAGAGTAATCAGAAGCTTTATCTCTTCCTGGCACCCATGGCCAGAGACATGCACGTTTCCGGATCCCTGGTATATAACCTCTGCGCCAAGCTTCATTATCTCGCTTATAATGTTAGCTACAGCCTTTTCATTTCCAGGAATCGGAGAAGCCGATATGATGACAAAGTCATCTTCATTTATCGTCAGCTGCCTGTGCTCGCCGTACGCCATTCTTGAAAGAGCGCTCATAGGCTCTCCTTGCGAGCCTGTTGTTATTAGCACTATCTGTTCCGGCTGGTATTTTGGCAGATCCTTTATATCCACCAGAATGCTGTCCTTAAACTTTAAATACCTTAGCTCCTTGGCTACAGATATTACATTCGTCATGCTTCTGCCGCTCACTACAACCTTTCGGCGGTGTGCCCGGGCAGTATCAAATATCTGTTGAATTCTATGAATGCTTGTAGAGAATGTTGCTATGACTATTCGCTTTTTGATGTTGGCGAAAAGGTTTGCAAACTCTTCGCCTACTACCTTTTCAGAAAGGCTGTAACCCTTTTTTGCAGCATTGGTGCTGTCGCAGATGAGCAGGTCGACGCCTTCTTTTCCAATCTCAGCTATCCTTGGCAGGTCTACGACATGGCCGTCAATGGGCGTAAGGTCGAATTTGAAGTCGCCAGTGAGAAAAATGCTCCCGCCTTTGCAGCGAATATAAAAAGCTGCACTGTCAGCAATCGAATGGTTTGTCACGACAAATTCCACACTGAACCCTTTTACGTTTATTGTGGAATGGTAGCCTACAACATTCAGGTTGGCCTTCTTGTCAAGGTTATGCTCAGTAAGCCTTCTTCGAATAAGCCCTATAGTTAGCTTAGTTCCATAGACCGGAACTTTTGGAAATTTTTGCAGAAAATAGGGTATACCGCCTATATGGTCCTCGTGGCCATGTGTTATGAACAGCCCCCTTATGCGGTTTTCCTTGCCTTCCAGATATGTGAAGTCCGGCATTACCAAGTCAACGCCAAACATATCTATGTCAGGAAATTTTATTCCACAGTCTAGGATAATCATATCGTCTTCGCATTCAATGACTGTGCAGTTTTTGCCTATTTCTTCAAGGCCGCCAAGAGCTATTACCCTGAAATTCTTCTGATCGCTTGCTTTCTTTTTGCTCTTGTTTTGCTCATTGGCCTGTTTCGTTTTTGTGTTTTGGGTTGCTGGAGCGGTTTTGGTATTTTTCTGCGTTGATGCAGTGGCGCCTGTTGCCTTAGTTTTCAAAGTAATACTTGCTCACCTTGTCAAATTCGACATCATCTGAAACTTCGACGAGAAGCATCTCTCCGTCATCGCCCTCGTCCAGCCTAAACAGAAGGGCGTCTTCACTTTCCTCGTCTTCGCAAAGCACAAGGTACTTAGCGCCTTCAAATTCAAACTCGTCATCCACCATAAATTCTATTTCTTCGTTGTTTTCGCCTATCAGTACAATTTTATTGTCATCCATTAGCTTTACAACCCCCTTAATTATTCTTTCATTTCTTTTATTTTTAACGCTTCTCATTTCCAGGTAACTCTGCAGTATTACCTGAGCTGAGAGCATATCGATAACATTTTTTTGGTCTCTTTCCGAGACATTGCCAGATTGCATTATCCTTTGGGCTTGCTTTGTGGAAAAGCGCTCATCGAATAATTCCACTTCACAGTTTAGCTGCTTTGAAATCGCCTCTGCTTTGCTTTTGACAGACTTCGCTTGCTTGCCTTCCTTGCCGGATGTCTCTATTGGATAGCCAATAACAATCTTTGTAGCGCTGTATTTTTCGAGCAGCTTGCCGATCTCATCAATATAGTGAGGCTTCGCCTGAATCGTGGCAACAGCTTGCGCTGTAATTCCGAAGGGATCGCTTACAGCAGCCCCTATGCGCGCTCCACCCAGGTCAAGGCACAAAATGCGCTCTTTTAGCTCATAACTCATATACTGGCCTTATTCGCAATTATTTTAAGCGCCATTTGCTCACAGGCGCTTGAGCAGTAGCCGCATGTCAGGCATTTTTCTGTTTCGCATACTGCTTTGCCTTCAAAAATGCTCAGCGCGCCGGATGCGCATCGTGATATGCACTCGCTGCATCCTGTGCACCATTCTTCAATAACAAGCCTTTTGGGGCTTTGGCCCAATGAGCCAAAGCTTTCGCTGAAGCTGCCTGTTTCAAAGAAATGCGCATTTTCGTTTACTTCCTGCTCGCTTGACATGCCTATGACAATGCAGTCTGCTTGAGAGAGCCCTTGCGCATATTCAAAGCACTCCCTCGCATCTTTATATAGATTCCCGCCGCCTAGCGCTTTAATGACGGCTACCCCTTTGCCGCACTGCTTTGCCAGCGTAAGCGAAGCTTCCATTGCCTCGCGCCCGCCATTAATTATTCCCAGGCCCCTGCTGTTGCAAACAGCCTCTATGATCTGAAGCTGCGGATGCAATGCAGCGCTGTGTGCGCAAACAGCGCTATGGGTAGATATTCCTACCGCTTTTATATAGCCTTTTTGCGCCATCCGTGAATAAAAGCTGAGCGCAGCTTCATGCCCTCTGATATTTTCAGAGCTTTCCATCTCATGCAGCAGCATAATGTCAACATAATCCCTGCCCGTTTTCCTTAGGCACTCAGAAAAAGCTTCATTGGCGCTCTTTTGGTCGTATGCATACGATTTAGTGCATAAGACAAAATCCTTATAGCCAGCTTTTACAGCATATGCAATATGATCATATGTTTCATAAAACTGGGCCGTGTCAATAAAGCTGATCCCTTTCTCAAGAGCATGGATTATCAGCTTCCCTCCTTGGGGCGGGCTTAATTTATGCTGCATATAGCTTAACCCTAAGCATCCGAAGCCCAGCCTGCTAGTTATGATGCCGCTTGAGCCTAGAGGGAGTTTGTGCATATGGGAAATTCCACCTTGTTTGCTATATAGCATATAAAAAATGCAAGCAGCCAATAGGCTCTTGCGTTTTTGGGCCTACATTTGTGCAAGTCTAGCAGCGTGTTATATATCAGCTTTTCCTGCCAGGAGCGCTATTTAAGCGCTCACAGCATTTTTAGTCATTAACAGTTTTTTGTACCAGATAATACGAAACAATTTCTTCCAAAAGCTCATCTCTATCCAGCCGCTTTATCTGGGAACGGGCATCATTGTGCGATGTTATATATGTCGGATCGCCACTCATGATATAGCCAACAATCTGGTTTACCGGATTATAGCCTTTTTCCTTGAGCGCTTTTTTGACGTTTGACATAGTTTGGGTAATTAAAATGCTGCGTTCTGTCTCTATGTCAAATTTTACAGTGTCTTGTGTTTCTGTCTCATATTTATTATCCATTTTATATCCTCGCGAACCCTTCCATGATCTATATGGCTGGATCTTCGCTACTAGCAGCAATACCATTGCTTTGGGCACATCTGCGTTCATTATTGCCCGAATATGCCTTTGATAGCAGCCATTATGTGGCTATATTAATTCAGCGCTTTTTACTAGTCTACACGATGAAGCTTTTTTTTTCAATAGTTAACTCTTTGCTGACTATTGCAGCATTTTCAGATTTATTTCAATGAAGCAAACTGATCATCCATAAATTGCTTTGCATTCTCAAGCGCCTGCTGCGCCTTCGAAGCGTCTCTTAAGCCGCCTTGGGCGAGCGAAGGCGTGCCGCCGCCTGAAGATCCCACAGACTCCGCAACCTTCTTTATGAACGAGCCACAGTTAAAGCCGCTCTCAATGGCGCTCGCTGTGGCCATGCACACCATGCTGGCGCGGCCATCCAGCTCAGAAACCAGGAACAGCGCGCACTCGCCGAGCTTGCCTTTGAGCTTGTCTCCCAAATCCCTTAATTCGCTCACGCCCATTTGCGGCGCGCTTGCTGCCAGAGTGCTAATGCCATTATACGAAACCTTGCTTTGGGCGATGCTGCTTGCCAGATCCTCGCTCTCGCTTGATTGGTACTGGGCTATTTGCCTTTCAAGCTGCTTTGAGCGATCAAGCACTTCTGCAATCCGATCTACAAGCTGCTCAGGCGCAGACTTGAGCAGTGCAGACGCTTGAGCGAGCTTTTCTTCCATATCGTTTGCCCAGCTTGTATACCGCGTTCCTGTAATGGCTTCAATGCGCCTGACGCCCTGTGCAATGCCAGCCTCAGAGACTATTTTAAAGCCCCCTGCAAACCCGGTATTTCCCAAATGGCACCCGCCGCAAAGCTCTATTGAAAAGTCGCCTATCCTTACGACTCGAACTGTATCGCCATATTTTTCGCCAAAAAGCATGGTTGCCCCAAGGCTCGCAGCTTCTTGGTATGATGCTTCGAAAATATCAACAGGCATGCATTCATAAATGGCGCTGTTTACTATTTCTTCTATTTGTGCAATCTCGCTTGTTGACAGCTTCTCATAATGGGAGAAGTCAAAGCGCAGCCTTTGGGCAGAAACTTCGCTGCCAGCCTGGTTAACATGGGCTCCAAGAACGCTTCTAAGCGCTTTATGAAGCAAATGCGTGCTTGTATGGTTGCGCTGTATGTCCATGCGCCGGTTAAAGTCTATTTCCAAAACGGCCGATTGGCCTTGCTTAAGCTCCCCGTTGCTGACGCTGACAGAGTGGGCATATTTGTCGCCAACCAGATAGGTGTCAGTTACTGTGCACTCAAATGATTCCCCGCGCGCAGTTCCCGTATCGCCGATCTGGCCGCCGCTTCTGGCATAAAACGGTGTGGCATCGAAAAATACTATGCCGCTTTCGCCTTCTGAGAGAGATTCTGCCAGCTCGCCATCTATGGCTATTGCAACGACGCTTGCCTGTACAGAGCTCTGGGCATAGCCTACAAATGAAGTAGGGCTAATTGTTGAAGCAATTTCTTCCAGCCTGTCCATCCAGCCATCTGCCTGGCCAACGCTGCGGGCTTTCCTGGAACGCTCCTTTTGCTCAAGAAGAGCAGCTTGGAAACCTTCTATTTCAATGCTCAGATTGAGCTCGGATGCGAGTTCGTCTGTTAGCTCATACGGGAAGCCATAGGTATCATACAGCACAAATGCATCACGGCCAGAGATAAGAAGGCTGTTGCTGTCCAGGCTTCTTTGGGCAACCTCATTGAACTTTGCTATGCCAGAGGCAATTGTTTCCCCGAATTTTTGCTCTTCTATGCCTATTATCTTTAAGATTGCTTCCTTCTGGGTTAACAGGTTCGGATACGCAGAGCTTGAGGCCTCGATTGCCTTTTCGGCTACGCTGCCAAGAAAATCACCGCTTATTCCCAGCAGCATTCCATGCCTGATCGCTCTTCTAATAAGCCTTCTTAAAACGTATCCCCTGCCCTCATTAGAAGGCAGCACACCGTCTGAGAGCATAAAAGCTGTGCTTCTGATGTGGTCAGTTATAACTCTTATAGACACATCTTTGGCCGGGTCAAGCCCATAATCAACGCCTGCTATTTCGCAAATGTAATCCAGTATATAGCGAATAGTGTCAACCTCGAATAGATTGTCAACTCCCTGGCAGAATACTGCCAAGCGCTCCAGGCCCATTCCTGTATCAATATTCGGGTTGGCCAAGGGGTTGTAGTTGCCCATATCGTCTTTGTTGAATTGGGTGAAAACAAGGTTCCACACCTCTACATACCTGTCGCAGTCACAGCCAACGCCGCAGCCCTCTTTTCCGCAGGAATACTTTTCGCCGCGGTCTACATAGATTTCGGAGCAAGGCCCGCAGGGCCCTGTGCCGATTTCCCAAAAGTTGTCTTCAGCGCCCATGCGCACTATCCGGCTTGGATCAAGGCCGACCTCTGATTGCCATAGCTGTGCGGCTTCGTCATCATCTTCATATACGGTCACATACAACAAATCCTTCGGGATCTCAAGCACATCTGTAAGAAAATCCCAAGACCAGCGTATGGCTTCTTTTTTGAAATAGTCGCCGAACGAAAAATTGCCGAGCATTTCAAAAAAAGTGCCATGCCTGGCAGTCTTGCCTACATTCTCAATATCTGGTGTGCGTATGCATTTTTGGCATGTTGTAACGCGTTTGCGGGGCGGCGTTTCCTGGCCGGTAAAGTATGGCTTAAGCGGGGCCATGCCAGAATTTATCAGCAGTAGGCTTTTATCGCCTTTTGGTATAAGCGAAAAGCTTTCAAGGCGCAAATGGCCCTGCTCTTCAAAGTAGGATAGGAATTTTTCCCTTAATTCATTAAGCCCGTATGGTTTCATCATTGTTGCGCGAAGAGCGCTTCCTCCTTATAAAGCGAGCGCTTAGCTCCCTAGAAGCTCTTTTGCCAGCCCATTTATTCTCTTTCCATCTGCAACACCCTTAAGCTGCTGGGTTGCTGCTTTCATTACTATGCCCAAATCTTTTGCGCTGCTTGCGCCAGTCTCGTTAATTATTGCCTCAATTTCCTGCCTTAGCTGATCGTCAGTAAGCTGCTGTGGAATGTATTCTCCAAGAAGGCTAATCTCTTTTTGGGTGGTTTCCACCAAGTCCTGCCGCCCGGCTTTTTCAAAGCTCTCCAGGGAGTCTTTGCGCTGTTTAAGCTGCTTGGCAGCAATCGCGGCTATGCCTTCCTCTGTTATTTCCTCTTTAGTGTCTTTTTCATATTGAAGGATTGCAGCGCGCAATAATGTGACAACATTCTTTTGAATGGTGTTCTTTGAGGCCATAGCTTCCTTTAGCTGCTGTTTGAGCAATTCTTTCGTTGCCATTTTCTCTGCCATATGGTATTCCTTCGCATGCTGCACATGCCTTCGCGTTTTGCGCGGCTAAATTTTGCCTTAATAAAAAAGCTTCCGGCGCAATAAAAACATTTACCGGAAGCATTTTTGTTGCTTTTGCTGGCTGTTACAGCTGCTTGCCAAAAAATTTATCGTTTATTCTTCTTTTTTCTTGCTGCTTCCGCTTTCTTTTTTCTCTTAACACTCGGCTTTTCGTAATGCTCGCGTTTGCGTATTTCTGACATTATGCCTGCCAAGGCTGTTTTTTTCTTAAAGCGCTTCAAGACGCTCTCAAGAGACTCATTCTCTCGAACTCTTACTTCAGACATATCCAACCCTCCTCTCTCAAATGAGGTTTTGTATATGGTTTCATCAGCCGGGAGGCCAGCCTAAGCTTCTGCCGCCAAGCAGGTGAAAATGCAAATGGCCCACTGATTGGCCGCCATCTTCCCCGCAGTTCATAACCAGCCTAAAGCCTGTATCTGATAAAGCCAGATCTCTGGCCAGCTTTGCAGCTATAAAATGCAAATGGGCAACAATCCCGTCGCCTTCAGCGACTTCAAATAAATCGCTGTAGTGCTTTTTTGGCACTATCACAACATGGGCAGGCGCTTGGGGATTAATGTCTTTGAAGGCCAAAGCCTCGCTGTCTTCGAATAATACAGTTGATGGCAGCTCTTTATTAATGATCTTGCAAAAGATGCAATTTTCATCCATTATTTTATTCTAGCCTTGCTCTTATTCGCACTCATATTCCGAGTGCAAACTATTATATCACAAAACATGCATAAATACTATGCTCAGCCAATAATCTCAATTAATTCTGCGTTCAGCATGCTTTCATTATTACCATATATCTTTGCTTTTACTATTTTGCCAATTATATCGGAACCGGATGGAACAAGCGCCCTCAAATAATTTCTAGTATAGCCTTCGTAAACTCCCGGAGCGCTTTCCCGCTCGGGCAATATCTCGGCGCTCGAGCCGATATGCTTTTCAAGCTCGCGGGCAGCAACTCTGTTTGCGAATTCTGAAAGCTCTGCTGCTCTTTTCCTTTTCTCGGCATTGGCCAGCTGGCCTTGCATTAAGGCAGCAGGAGTGCCGGTTTTCGGCGAAAACGGAAAAATATGAGTGTGCACCAGGCCCGTTTGAGCTATCGCCTCTTTTGTAAGGGCAAAATCCTCATCGCTTTCGGAAGGAAAGCCTACTATAACATCAGCTGTAAATGCTGCAGTCGGGAAATAGCTTTTAGCCAGTGCCACTGCGCCAATAATGCTGCGCAAGCCATAATCGCGGTTCATAAGTTTGAGGATGCGATCAGAGCCGCTTTGAAGGGATATATGAAAGTGCTCGCAGAAAGCGCTTGCTTTTGAGAGCTCTCCAAGAGTTTCTTCATTTATTGCCAAAGGATCAAGCGAGCCGATTCTTAGCCTTTCAATGCCGCTAGCCTGCGCTACCTGCCTTGCTAGGCTGCCTATGCCTGAATCGTGCTTGGCAAGATTAATGCCGGTTAAGACAATTTCCCTATAGCCTTCAGACTTTATGCGCAGTGCCTGCGCAACTGCTTCATCTGCGCTTACGCTGATCGGGTTGCCTCTGGCAATATATATTGAGCAGTATGAGCATGCATTGTCGCAGCCATCCTGGACTTTTAGGATCTTGCGCACTTTATGGCCCGTTTTCTGCTCTCTTTGGCCTGAAGCAGCCTGGCCCAGAATTGATGAAAGCAGCTGAGCAATTAAATGCTGGCTCTTAATGCCGACAGCATAGTCGGCGCCAAAGCTTTTTAAGCTGTCCCCTTTTAGCTGGGCATAGCAGCCGGTTGCAATAATTACCGCATCTTTGTGATCAGCGCGGGCTTTGCGAATTGCCTGGCGGCATTTTCGCTCGCTTTCGTTGGTCACAGCGCATGTATTAATGATTATTGCGCTTGGCTCGCCATCCGGCTGAACAGTAAATCCGGCTTTTGACAGGCTGGCCGCTATGGCCTCAGAGTCGCTTTGGTTAGTTTTGCACCCGAGAGTTACTATCTTTGCTATCAACTTGCTTTTTTGCCTGCCCCTTTTAGAGCTGAGCTAACAGACTTTTCCTGCTTATTATATATGCGCACAAAATTTGGTATGTGCTTAATAATCATTACCACAGCAATAGCTGCAAATATAAGGCTCGCCCAGCAAGCCTTATATTTGGCGTATACCATAACAAAGCAGCAAATGCATACAGCTGCTGTGCCAATCGGCAAATAATCTGTAACTGCGCTTACAATAACCAGAGTAATAAACGCTATAAGGCCAAACCAAAAGCCGATCCCCAGTGACACGCCAATAATAGTGGCAAGGCCTTTGCCGCCCCTAAAGCCTAAATAGAAAGGGTATATATGGCCGACAATTGCAAACAGGCCGCATAAAGCCTGCATATTTACATCAATGCCAAACATCAAGCTTGAAATGCTGACAGCTATAAGGCCCTTTAGCATGTCGCATACTGCAGTAATAACGCCTGCCATAATTCCAAGCTCATTAAATGCATTGGTTGCGCCGGCATTGTTTGTGCCTAAGTCCCTAATGTCAACTTTCTTGATAATCTTGCCGAGAAAGTAAGAAAAGCTTATACTGCCCAGAAGGTATGATGCCAATAGTGCAATAAGTATTCTTCGCATATAGTTTCACCATGCAGCCGCTGGCGTGCCATCTATAGCCTGATGCTCTCAACATCCCTTGCTATCTGGCTTATAAGCTCGCCAACACTGCCAAACTTCATTTCCGGACGGATCATTTTAGCCAGCTCAACTTTTGCGCTTTGGCCATACAGATCGCCTTCATAATCTAGTATATGTGTTTCAACTGAAAATTTACCATCCCCAAAAGTCGGCCTGTTGCCTATGTTTGTTATGGAGTGGTAGGTGCCTTCGCTAATCGTTGTATATGATTCATACACCCCCCATTTCGGGACTATAAGGTGCGGGGGTATATAAATGTTTATCGTAGGAAACCCCAGCTGCCTTCCCATATGGCGGCCATGCTCAATTATTCCGCTGTAGCAAAACCTTCTGCTCAGCAGCTTATTAGCCTTCTGGATATCGCCTGAGGCAAGGCACTGGCGGATAAGCGATGAGGAAACAAGCTCGCTGCCTTCATAAACAGGGCCGACGATGTCACATTTGATGCCAAGATCAATGCACAGCGCCTCCAGCGCTGCGCTGTCTGTTTGCGGCGCTTTGCCCATTCGGAAGTTAAAGCCGCTTATAAGCCTTTCGATGCCAAAAGGGGCTACCGCCTTTAGGATAAATTCATCAGCGCTCATATTCATAACTTCATCGTTAAAATCAAATACAAAGAGATAGTCGACGCCTAATGCTTCAATTGCGCTGATCTTGCTGTCTAAATCCATCAGCTGGCTGGCTTCCCTTGTTTTTTTTACAAATTCTGCCGGGGAATTAGCGAATGTTATGGCTGCGCTGGGGGGCCCGTACGCTACAGCTTTGCCAATCACCTTTTGGTGGGCAATATGCACACCGTCGAAAAAGCCAATAGCTGCATTTGCTCCATGCGCTTCGCGTGTTGGCGAATCAAAGCTTCTGATTATTTTCATCTGCCTTCGTAAGCCTGCTTTATAAAACAAGCATGTGCCTTTCTGGGTTCATAGGTTTGGATGGTTTGCTATAGGGCAAATCTTGCCCTCTTTTATCATCGCGATGCCGGCAAGCTTGCCATTAAACTCAAGCGCTGCCTTCTTTCCCTCATAAGCGCTGGCATATGCTGGCGCCCAGTTCCAGTTGCCACGGCTTGTCTTTTCATACATAGCCTCGGTAAGCGATATTTGAGGCATATGCGAAAGAGCGCACAGCGGGTCAATTACCGTGCTGTGAAAATCCCCGATTTGGGCTGCAAGCTCGAGAGCCTCAAACCCGACAGAATCATCAAGCGAGAACTGCCCGCTTCTGGTTCTTGTAAGGTTGCCCATAACAGCATATTGGCCAAGCGCCTCGCCGATGTCTTTGCATAGGGATCTGATATAGGTGCCTTTTGAGCATTCCACTCGCAGCGTAGCGCTTTGCGGCAGGCATTCCGAGACCATCTCGATTTTTGAAATAGTAATGGGGCGGCTTTCGTGCTCTAATGCGATGCCTTCCCGTGCGTATTTGTATGAGGCCTTTCCGGCTACCTTAATAGCGGCATATGCTGGAGGCTTTTGCATAGATTCGCCGAGGAAGCTCTTTAAGGCGGCCTCGAGTTCATCAGCGCTTACGCCTGAGGCTGTGCTTTTGGCAGTTTCGCTTCCCCAAATGTCAAGGGTGTCTGTCATGGCGCCGAAGTGTATATCTGCAATATATTCTTTGCCCTGGTTTAGGAACTCGCTGCTAATGCGGGTAGCGAAGCCAAGCGCAACTACCAGCACGCCCTGTGCCATAGGGTCAAGAGTTCCGCAGTGGCCGCTCTTTTTGGAGCCGGTGATCTTTTTCACTCTGCTGCACGCTGCAAAGCTGCTTATGCCCGCAGGCTTGTTAAGTATAACTATTCCGTCCATATGCCTTCCAAGGTCCCGATTATAGCCTGCTTTACCTGGGCAATGCTGCCAGCCTGCATGTTGAAGCCGGCTGAGCGCTGGTGCCCGCCTCCGCCAAATTTTTTTGCTATTGTAGAAATGTCAAGGCTGTCTATGGCGCTGCGCATGGACACTTTGTATTCGCTATCGCCTACTTGCTTGATAAAGGCTGAAAATACACACCCCTTTACGTTTCTGACTATATCAATTATGCCTTCGGTGTCTGATGTCTGCAAAAGGTCGTTTTCCTTTGTGAGGCTGAGTATTCCGAGCTTGCCCCCGTAAAAAAATTCGAGGCTGTCAATAGCTGTTTTAGTCAGCATTAGGCGATCAAGCGTATATGAATCTGCATATTCTGAGATTGCGCTAAAGCTGCTTGAATACCCGTACAGCTCGGCCATTATCATATGGGTTTTTGCTGTAGTGTTGGAGTAGCGAAAATAGCCTGTATCGCTTGACAGCGATAGAAACAGGGCATTTGCCGACTCGGTGGACAAGGGCGCCCCAAGCAGTTTTATAAGATCATAAAGTATTTCGCCGGTTGCAGCAGCATTAGAGTCGATATATGCTTCATCGCCATAGCCTCCATTGGAGAGATGGTGATCAAGCACAATTACTCGGCCGCATTTGCCTAGAAGGCTTTCATTTGCAATAAAATCGCTTGTAGAACAGTCAAGAACCAAAGCCGCACTGTAGCTGCCGCCAATTTCCTCGCCAAAACAGTCGCCTTCTGCAAAAAGAGAGTATAAGCCTGCAGTGTCTTTCTCGATAGCATAGCTTACCTTCTTTCCAAGGCTTTTGAGAGCCAAACCAGCGCACACTGCGCTGCCAATAGCGTCTCCATCAGGGTTTTTGTGGGAGAAAATGAGAATGGACGGCTGCTCCATTAGTGATTGTGCAATAGCGTAGAGTTTCTTGTTATTTATTGCTTCCATCAATTCGCCTTGGCGGGTGCGCTGTTGCCGCCCTCGTTTCTGTGTTGAATTTTGCTAGCTGTATTATGCCTTCTATGAAAGTATTGCTGCTTAGGGCATCAGCCGGCACATTTCGCTGGGCCTTGGGCCGGCTGCGTGTTTGCATTCATTCGCCTGAATCAGATTCAGGCTGCTCATTGATTTTTCTAAGCACTTCATCGATATGCATAGCATAATTAATGCTGTCATCGAGCTCGAAAATTATTTCAGGAGTGAACTTTGTTGTCAGAACAGACGAAAGGCCCTTTCTGATATAGCCTCTGGCATTCACAAGAATGCCCAGGGCCTCTTGCTGCTTGCTTTCGTCTGCCATGATGCTGACTAGAACTTTCGCGTATTTCATGTCAGGAGTCGTCTTGACGCGTACGATTGAAATCACATACTCGCTTAAGCGAGGGTCCTTCATCCTTGAAATAAGCGATGATATTTCATTTTTTATTATTTCATTTGCGCGATCTATTTTATATGCCATAAGCACCGCTAGATCTATGAGAATTCGATCTTCTCATGAGTGTAGAATTCTAGCTTGTCACCTTCTAAAAAATCATTAAACTGCATAATCCCGACGCCGCATTCATAGCCGAACGCTACTTCCCTGACATCGTCTTTGAATCTCTTCAGTGATGAAACATCACCGTCATGCAATACTTTGCCTCCCCTAACGACCCTGGCTTTGTCTCGCCTGTGGATAGTTCCGCTAACTACATAGCAGCCGGCTATATTGCCGGTATTAGGGACTTTGAAGATCTGCCTGACTTCTGCTTCTGCTGTCGGGACTTCGGCATACTCAGGATCCCTCAGGCCGTTCATAGCCCTTTGTATGTCGTCAATCAGCGCATATATGACATCATAAGAGTGTATTTCAATATTTTCCTTTTGGGCCAATGCCTGCGCGTTTATATCAGCCTTGGCATTAAAGGCTATCAAAAGGGCATTTGAAGCTGCTGCCAGGCTTACGTCAGATTCTGACACTTCGCCAACGCCGCTATGGATAATGCTCGTTTCAATATGGTTTGGGTTGTCATTGAGCTTTTCAAGCGAGCCTTTAATAGCTTCAAGAGAGCCTGAAACGTCAGCCTTTAATACTACTTCAACAAGCTTGGTTGAGCTGGCTTTGTCCAGCTCTGCAAACAGCTCGTCAAAGGATTTCTGCGCTTTGGTCTTAGGCGTTAGCAGGCGTATTCTGTCTTTTCGCTTGTCAGAAACTGCTTTTGCCTCTTTTTCGCTTTCAGCAACAAAGAACTTTTCGCCTGCATCAGGCACTTCATCAAACCCCAGTACCTCCACTGCCTGCGATGGCACTGCTTCGCTGACCTTTTTGCCCATATCATCAGACATCAAGCGAACTTTGCAAATGTTCGTGCCTGCAACGATATAGTCTGAATCGCGCAAGGTGCCTGACTTGATTATCAGGGAGGCTACTACGCCGCGCTGCCTGTCTACCCGGGCTTCTATGACTGTGCCTACAGCGTTTTCGTCCGGATTGGCTTTTAGATCCTCAATTTCAGCTACAAGCAGTATGTTTTCAAGAAGGCTGTCAATGCCCTCCCCTGTCTTTGCTGAAAGCGGCACGCATATAGTATCGCCGCCCCATTCCTCAGGGACTATGCCAAATTCAGTTAATTCCTGCTTAACTCTGTCAACGTCAGCTTCGGATCTATCTATCTTGTTTATTGCAACAATCATTTGAACCTCTGCCGCTTTGGCATGGTTGATTGCTTCTATCGTTTGCGGCTTAACACCGTCGTCAGCAGCGATTACCAGCACAGCGATATCAGTTACAGAGGCGCCGCGGGATCTCATCGCAGTGAATGCTTCATGCCCCGGAGTGTCAATAAACGTTATTTTCTCGCCGTTTACCGAAATAGTGTAGGCGCCGATATGCTGGGTAATGCCGCCGGACTCTGCCTCGGAGACATTAGTCTTTCTGATAGTGTCAAGCAGTGAAGTTTTGCCATGGTCAACGTGGCCCATAACAGTTATTATCGGATAGCGCTTTGCAAGCTTCTCAGGATCTGAGAAATGCTTCTCGAGCATTTCCTCAATGATGTCAGCCTCTTCTTCAAGCGCAACATCAATGCCCAGCTCTTCACAGACTATTTGGGCATCATCAAAGTCTATTGTCTGGTTAATGCTCAGCATTTTACCGTATGAGAACAGTATCTTGAGGATTTCAGAGGGAAGTATGTTGATTTTCTCTGAAAGCTCTGAGACTGTAAGGCTGTCAGGAAGAACAACAACTCCGTCAACGCCGGAATTCATGCGGTCTTCTCTTGCACCAAGCTTTTTCTTTTTATAGCTGCTCTTTGAGCCCCTTGTTTTTTTAGTGTTGTCAACTGAGCGCTTGGCTGTGTTGTCATTGTAGAAATTGTCTTTGGCTTTTGTGCGCTGCTCGTTCTTTTGCTTGCTTTCTTTCTTTGTAGTGTTTGTATTGGTTTTTGGCTTTTCAACTGTTGTAGCTGTGCCGGAATTCGCAGCTGGCCTTCTCTGGCCGGAAGCTGCCGGCCTTGTGTTTTGGCCCTGTTGGCCGCCCTGCTGGCTGTTTCTGTTCTGCCCGCTTTGCTGGTAGGGCCGGTTCTGGTTTTGGCCGCCTTGCTGGCTGTTTCTGTTCTGCCCGCTTTGCTGGTAAGGCCGGTTCTGGTTTTGGCCGCCCTGCTGGCTGTTTCTGTTCTGCCCGCTTTGCTGGTAAGGCCGGTTTTGGCTTTGGCCGCCCTGCTGGCTGTTTCTGTTCTGCCCGCTCTGCTGGTAAGACCGGTTCTGGTTCTGGCTTTGGCTTCCCTGCTGGCTGTTTCGGTTTTGGCCGTCACGGTTTTGGTAATTTCGGTTTTGCTGGTTTTGCTGGTTTTGGCCGCTCTGCCTGTTTCTTTGCTGGCCATCGCGATTTTGGCTATTGCGGGTGGGCTGCTGGCTTCGTTGGGCATCTTGGCCCCTTGAGCCCTGGCTTTGTGCACGCTGAGGCTGGCTCTGGCTGCCTTGCTGGCTCTGGCTGCCTTGCTGGCTCTGGCTGCCTTGCTGGCTCTGGCTGCCTTGCTGGCTTTGCTGCCTTGGCTGGTTTTGCTGCCTTGGCTGGCTGTCCTGCCTAGGCTGGCTTTCCTGCCTCGGCTGGCTTTCCTGCCTTGGCTGCCTTTGCTGGCGAGGCCTTTGCTGGGCTGGCTGGGCGCTGTTTTCCTGTGAGTTTGCCGGCTGGCTTGAAGTCTCCGGTTTTGCTTCTGATATAGGCACCACTTTGCCTTCGCTAACTGCAAAGTTATTGCGGAAATATTTTTCTTGCTGCTCAGTTACCACGCTCATATGGTTTTTTATCGGTATGTTTACTTCCTGAAGCATGGTTGCAAAATCTTTGCTTTGCAGGCCAAATTCCTTAGCAAGCTCGTATACTTTCTTTGACATTATTTTTGTCCCTCCCTACTGCTTTTTGTGGACAAATATTCATTTATATCATGCATTATAGTAATAAGATCACTTTCAGGCGCTTCGCATTGAAGCGCAGAGGCGATCTTTTTCTTGTGTTTTACAAGCTCCAGGCAATCGGCATTTGAGCAGACATACGAGCCTCTTCCGTTTTTTTTGCCGGTGGCGTCAAAGAGCACTTCGCCCTCTGGCGTTCTAACGATTCGGTTCAGGCTTCTTTTATCTGTTTTATTTCTGCATATTATGCATGTCCTCATTGGTGTTTTTTTCATAAGCAGCCTCAATACCCACTTTCTGGGCCTCCCAAATTGCCATCATCGCTATCTACAACATATTCCATAAATTCATCTACAAATTCAGCATCGCTTTCTTCTTCTATTTCGATTATTTCAGTGCTATCGTTTCCAGCTTCGTTCAGAAACGCCGCTGGATCCTCAACAGCTTTGGCAAGCAGCGCCTGCCTGTACTGTTCATGGCTTTTTATATCTATTTTGAACCCTGTGAGCTTCGCAGCAAGCCTTACATTCTGGCCGTCTTTGCCTATAGCAAGCGAAAGCTGGCTTTCGTCAACTACGACAACTGCTGCCCGGGTGCCCTCGTCAATGCTCACTTGGGATATCTCCGCCGGGTTCAGCGCGTTTTTTATATAAACAACCGGTTCCGGGCTGTATTCGACAACATCTATGTTCTCACTGCCAAGTTCCTGCAGTATGTTCATAATCCTTGTGCCTTTATAGCCAACGCAAGTGCCTATCGCATCAATTTCCGGCGACTTCGCCTTAACCGAAAGCTTTGTGCGGCTTCCGGCCTCACGGGCTATAGAGACTATTTCAACGCTTCCGTCATATATTTCAGGGATTTCAAGCTCAAACAGGCGCTTAACCAGCATTGGCGTTGAGCGCGAGAGCATTATTACAGGGTCTTTTTTTGTGCGCTCAACATTGAGCACATAAACCTTTATTCTCATTCCCTGGAAGTACTGTTCGGAATGAATTTGGTTTTGGTAGTCCATAACGCCTTCTGTTTTGCCTAAATCAACAAAGACATCGTTTTTTTCAATCTTTGTTATGACTCCGGTAACAAGCTCATCAACTTTTTTCGCAAAGGTGTCGAAAACAAGCTCACGCTCTGCGTTTCGAATCCTCTGGAGCACAAGCTGCTTGGCATTCTGGGCAGCAACCCTGCCAAACCCCTTTGGATTCAGCTCCTCTTCGACCAGATCGCCTATCTGGTGGCTTTCGTCTATTTTTTGGGCTTCTTCCAAGGTTATTCCGGCTTCGCCTTCGATTATCGCTTCAACAACGGGCTTTTGGGCAAACACCTTTATAACTCCTGTTTGCCTGTCTATTTCAATGCGGGCGTTTATGCCTGCATCAGCGTTTTTCTCGTACGCCTTAAGCAAAGACTCTTCTACAGCCAGCAGTATTTCCTCTTTGTCAATTCCTTTTGTGCGCTGTATCTCATCAAGGGCATCCAAAAAATCTTTTAAGGACGTGTCTTCTGACTTTCTTCTTGCCATATCGCCCCCTATTCAAAACTAAAGTGCAAGTTTATTTTCGCTACATTGGAAAGTTTTATTTTAGCTTGAACATCTCCAATGCCCAGGGCCAGCTCTTGTGCCTGTTCATCATAGCCCGCTAGAATGCAGCTGAATTTTTTCTTGCCCATCACTGCTTCGTATAACGAAACATCTATTTCCCTGCCGGTAAACTTTATATAGTCAGCAGGCTTTTTTAAAGGCCTCTCGACACCCGGGCTAGAGACTTCCAAAACATAGCTGCTGCCTTGCCCGCTGTCTATTTCATCAAACTTATCGGAAAGCAGCGTGCTGATTTCAACGCAGTCATCCAGTGTTATCGAACCCTCTTTGCGCTCGCAGTAAAACCTGAGAATGCTTTGCCCGCCTTCTTTTTTGAACTCTGCGTCAACAAGCTCGCAATCGCATGATTCAATAATAGGCAAAGCTGCTTCGGCCATGCGGCTTAAAAAATTTGAGGCCATTCCTGTAACCTTCTCCCCATAAATAATGAGCGGGCTGACCCACTCATTTGCTTTGATTATAGCATAAAAACGTCTATTTGTAAATAAATATCGCATTATAAAAGCAATATAGGCCCTATATGTGAAACGGTTCATTTTATAATATGCCCAAATATTGGCGTTTGCATATCAGTTAAGCAGCAATAAATTATTATTATATGCCAAAACCGCATCAGTTGCCTGCATAAAATCATCAGGCTTCTTTTGCGCCCCGCCGGACAGGCGCAGCAAAAGCCATTATAGCAGCTTTATTGCTGCTGCTACTTAGCAAAGCTCAAGTATAATGGCTATATGCAAACGAACGAGAGCGCAATCGCGCTAGACTCTTACATAAGCCAGCTAACTGCATTTCTAAAGGCAAAGGGCATACAGGCTGCTTGCAAACAGATAAGCGATCAAGGCGCGCAGCTGGAAATTTGCGGGCAGAATGTGCCTGTTGAAACCAGGGATGGAGGCGCAGAAATCGTTTACTCATCCCTAAGCGCAAGCCTGGCAAGAGAGCTGATGCAATTTGAGCCTGTGCTTAACATAGCCTATGTCCAGCCGCCGCTGATAGGAAGCGACGAATCAGGGAAGGGCGATCTCTTTGGGGCTTTATGCGTGGCATCCTGTTATTGCGGCCAAAAAGAGTACAGCGCCCTAAGCAAGATGGGGATTAAAGACTCAAAGCTGCTTACTGACAAAGCGATGCTGGGCTTTGAGCAGAGAATAAAAAGCTTATGCGAGACAGAAGCCGCAATACTGGAGCCGGCAAGATATAACGCAAGCTATAAGGCAGAGCCGAATATGTCGATACTGCTCGGAAAGCTACATGCCCGGGCAATTGACGGGCTGATAGCCAGCACTGGCTGCGAAACAGTATTAGTAGACAAATTTTCGCCGTCAAACCGGGTAGTGCCATACATAAAGAGTGCAGGCGCAAACATAAGCGAGTTTCCAAAAGCTGAAAAAAACATTGCTGTTGCAGCTGCAAGCATACTCGCCAGATGCGAATTCCTAAGAAGCATCGATCGCATCTCAGAGGAATTCGGGCTTAGAATTCCTCTGGGCGCAGGCAAACAGGCAGATGAAGCTGCAAAGCGCATCTATGAGGAAAGAGGCTATGAAGGCCTGTACATGTGCGCCAAGGTGAATTTTAGCAACATAAGCAAAGCAATTTCCCAATAAGGAGGGTGCGAAGCCCATATGCACAGAGAAAAGGCCCGGGAAAGGATAGTCGAGCTCGTATCAATAATAAATGAAAACAATATAAAGTACTACGATGAAGACAGCCCGGCTATTTCAGACGCTGAATACGACTCACTTGCTGCAGAGCTGCTCGCGCTTGAAAAAGAGTTCCCTGATTTGGCATTAAGCGATTCGCCGAACCGCCGCGTCGGTGGGAGCGCAGCAAGCGCTTTTAAGAAAGTCGCCCATGCGTCAAAGCAGTTGTCTTTACAGAATGTTTTCAGCCTTGAAGAGATAGAAAAGTTTGGCATTCGGGTTGAAAAGTCAGCACAAGGCGCAACATACAGCATTGAGCATAAGTATGATGGCATAACTGTGCTGCTTTCATATGCAGACGGTATTTTAGCCCAATGCGCTACAAGAGGGGACGGAAGCGTGGGCGAGGATGTAACAGAAAACATCAAGACTGTCCCGACAGTGCCGATTGTGCTAAAGCAGCCATATACCCTAACGGTTAGAGGCGAGGCTCTAATGCCAAAAAGCGGTTTTGAAAGCCTGAACGCCCAGAGGGAAAAGGAGGGGCTGGCCGTGTTTGCAAATGCGAGAAACGCTGCTGCAGGGGCTATCCGCCAGCTTGATCCATCAGTGACGGCTTCAAGGCCATTAACGCTGTATGTATTTAACCTTGAAAGCATAACGGGGCGTGAATTCAGCTCGCATTCTGAATCGCTGGAATTTTTAGAGGGCTTGGGCTTTCAGGTGGGATCTGTGTATAAGGCAGATGGCAGCAATTCTGTATGGGAGTGCGTAAAAAAGATAGAGCGCGAAAAAGCTTCGCTCGGCTATGATATTGATGGCGCTGTGGTAAAAGTTGATGAATTCAGGCACAGGCAGGCTTTGGGCTCAACTTCCAAAAGCCCCAGATGGGCTGTTGCATATAAATTTACTCCGCAAACAGCGGAAACGACTGTTCGCAGCATAGCAATACAAGTGGGAAGGACCGGCACGCTAACCCCTGTTGCAGAGTTTGATCCCATACTCGTTTCCGGCAGCCTTATAGCCAGGGCTACGCTGCATAATGAAAAGTTTATCAAGGATAAAGACATAAAAATAGGCGATCGCATTAAAGTCCACAAAGCCGCAGAAATCATACCGGAAGTATTAAGCGTAATTGTGCAGGCCCGCGATGGAACGCAAACAGAGTTTGAAATGCCACAGCTATGCCCGTCATGCGGCAGCAGAGTGGAAAAAGAGGAAGGCTTTGAGGCGATTAAATGCGCCAATCCCTTATGCCCTGCGCAAGCCCAGAGGGCTATTGAGCACTTTGCCTCAAGGGGAGCTGCCAATATAGGGGGGCTGGGAGCTTCCATCATCGCAGAGCTATTGGCAAGCGGCCTGGTGCACAGCTTTGCCGATTTATACGATCTAAAGGACAGGCCGGGCGAGCTTGTTAGCCTTAAATTTGTGAGGAACATTGAATTTGGCGAAAAACGCGCTGATAAGCTTATATCATCAATTGAGAGCTACAGGGGCATTGGCCTGAAAAAAATACTCGAAGCTATCGGTCTGCAAAGCGAAGGCGCAGAGGCGCTCTCAAGCTCTTTTGGCAGCGCTGCCGAGCTCGCAGCAGCGCCATATGAAAGCCTTGCAGGCAGCAATGGCGCAAGCCATGATGATGCAGAGCTGGCAATCTCTTTCTTTGGGAGCCCTGAGCGCATAATTAGCCATTTTTTGCTTAAGGCAAAGCTTAGCGGCGTAAGGCCGCCTGCAGCTGCGCGAATAGCAAGTGCAGCCAATATCGAAATATTCCCGGACATTTTTGGCATAGCCGGCTTCAGAAGCGAAATTGCTGAGATTTTAAGCGAAACAGCTTTTGGCGAAAAGCGATCAGCCAACCTTTTGGCTTCTATTGAGGCCTCAAAGGGCATTAGCCTGCCATCGCTCATATACGCTCTCGGCATCCCGCTCGTAGGCAAGAGAAATGCAGAGCTTCTTGCGCAAAATTACCAGAGCATAGAGCAGCTGTCTAATGCCAGTGAAGATGATCTCGCAGAGATCCCGAATTTGGGCACGAAAATCGCCAAAGAAGCCGTGGCCTACTTCTCAAGCCCCAAGGCAAAGGAATCGATAATGGCGCTTATCGGCAATGGCATAAACCCTGTATCCATGCAAAGCAGCGCAGCAGAAAACAGGGCTTTCTCCGGGAAAGCCTTTGTCCTGACAGGCACGCTGCCAACGCTGTCAAGGGAGGAAGCTTCTGAAATAATTAAGAGATTAGGCGGCAAAGTAGTTTCATCTGTTTCGGCAAAAACTGACTATGTGCTTGCCGGCGAGAAGGCAGGCAGCAAGTTGGAGAAAGCGCTTAAGCTATCGGTAAAAGTGCTAAGCGAAGATGAATTTAGCAGTATGGCCAATTTGGGCAAATAAGGCCCCGCAAAGCTCATTGTGAGCTGAGATCCGCTAAAGCATTTTGGCATAAAACTGCACATTCCGCCTTGCTCTAATGATCATAGCCTGGCTGAAGGCGTCACAAGCCCGCAATCGCCAGGCTTTTTTGGCATTTTGCCTTGCAAAAAGTGCCGACATTTTTCTAAACCGATTGCGCGAGTGGCGTTTTTCGGGCCACCATGCTATTTGGCATATAAAAGCTGTCTTGCTTATGCAACTTGCTATTCCAAGCATGCCGGCAAGGCATAGAACAAAAAAAAGAAGATCGTATCCTGGCTCTGAAAGCATGTTTTGCGGGCAGATTTTTGCCATCTGCAAATGGGCCTAAATATCGTTAAGGCCGCCAAGCAAGCTGCATATATGGGTTCTGTAGCCGGAGCCTGAAAAATGCGCGCTTGCCTGCTCTATTTCGGTTCCTTTAAACAGCCCGTATACAGTTGAGCCGCTTCCGCTCATCGAAGCAAAGAAAGCTCCGCAACTGTAAAGCTCGCTCTTAATCGCTTTTAGCGAAGCAAACTCCCTAAAAGCAAACTCTTCAAAATGGTTTTTTAAGTAAAATGGCAGGCGCTCTGTATCGCCTTGCGCAAGGCAAGCAGCAGCCCTTTCAAAGTCGCAGGGCTCTGCAGCCTCCCCCGCTGCCCTTAGCGCGTCTATGCGCTCATACGCCAGCTTTGTTGAAATGTGAATGCCCGGCATTACAAGCAATGCGCTATATCCTGCCAAAATAGATTCGTCGAGAGGCGTTATAACTTCTCCCCTGCCTTCACAAAAGGCGACGCCGCCTTTTATTAGGAAAGGGACATCGCTGCCAAGGCTTTCTGCTATTTTAAGCATGCTTTCGCAGCTTAAGCCGAGAGCAAGCTCCTTGTTCAAGCCAACAACAGCGCATGCTGCATCTGAGCTTCCCCCGCCAAGGCCCGCGCCAATCGGGATGGCCTTGTGCAAGCGGATCGATGCAAGAATCTTTGTGCCTGTATACGACTCCAGGGCTTTAGCGGCTTTCTCTACAATATTGGCTTCGCCTTGCGGTATGGCTTCACCTGTAGCCTCAAATAAAAAAGCCCCGCTCTTTTGAATGCTAAGCGTATCAAATAGCGAAGCCGTAGCAAAAATGCTGCTAATGCCATGGTAACCATCTTCGCGCTTTTCCCCAACGCTAAGGCCAAGGTTTATTTTTGCAGGGCACTTAATATCCATTTACAGATCGCTTGGAAGTATGAAGCTTCTTCCCTCTTTGTCTGGAGCGTTCCTAAGCGCGTCATCTATAGCAAGATTGGCATTGCTTGCATCTGCTCTGGTTATATTCACTGCGCTGATCGCTCGCTCAAGCGGCAAAGCCGTGCCGGTATCCAGTGAATCAAGGATTTTGCAGCGCTCAATAGCAGCGTTTATATACTCGCATGAGCTGATGGCTTCATCGCTGCTAAGGCTGATTTTCGCGAGCGCAGCCAGGTAATGTGCTTGCTTTATATCTATTCCCATTTTACTCCTATAGCAAAAAAAGTTATGCTTAAGATTGCCAAAAAAACAGGCATTATATTCCATCAACGCCTGTTTGTGCATCAAAATACCCAAATAAATGGTGGGCCTTCAGGGACTTGAACCCCGGACACTCCGGTTATGAGCCTACATGGCTCATTTCGCTGTAGCCCGCATGCCAAGCCGCTTATACTTTTGCTGCAGTGCACATCGTACTAAGAATACAGCATTATACCACAATATACAGCATCGCGGCAAGGCGTAACAAATGGCGTAACCTTCTAGCATATCTGCGAAACCAGCTTTATCGGTACAGCCATGGCGTAAAAAATGGCGTAACTTTTTACAGCTTTTTTGCAGCCATTTGCTTGTCTGTCTCCAGCGCATGCGTGTATACGCCAAGCGTCACTGACGCGCTTGCATGGCCTGCAAGCGCTGCCGCCACTGTCGGGTGCACCCCCTTGCTCGCAAGCATCGAAATGTATGTATGGCGCAGCCAGTGGGCAGTAAAGCTTACCGGATAGCCGGCAGCCTTTGAGAGGGCAAGCAAGTAGGAGTCCCATCCCCTCTTCCATGCTGAGGCTGTCATCATTCCCCCTGACGCCTTTTCGAGCACAAGGCCGTATGGCTTCGCTTTGGGCAGCAAAAAGTCTACAAGCCTGTCAGGCATGTACACGCTGCGGATGCCTGCTTTGCTCTTTGGCAGCTTTACGCTGGGCTGGTTTGACGGCATGGCAGCAGCCTTGCCAATGCTTATCATTTCCATCGCAAAATTTATGTCTTCCCATCGAAGTGCTACCATTTCCCCGCGCCGCAAGCCGCAATAGAGCATCAGCATTGCAGCAATCTGCATCCTGTGGCTTACTTCCTCAATCAGGGCAACTGCATCATCCCCCAGCGAGCTGCGCTTTGCTTCCGGAGCGCCCGAAGGTACAGTGAGCCTTGATGCTGGTGATTTTAATATTGCGCCCTCTTCCTCTATGTAGCGAAACAGCCGCTTTAGCCCGGACACCAGCTCTTTGAGCAGCTTTTTGCTTGCCGGCTTCCCTGTGATTGGATTGCAGCAAGCAACGCTGTCTACTATAAGCTGAAGCTCAGAGCGCTCTATCTCTCGCACTGGTTTGGCATACAGGCTAGCCAGCCTTTGGGACACTACAGTATAGTGGCGGTGCTGCTTGCCGCTCAGAGATGGCTTGATATAGCTCAGCCAGTCGTCTATTCACCAGCCGAGGCTCTCCTTGCCTTCAATTGGAATGAGTGCAGCCTCTTCCTCTGCAATTCGCTCTGCCTCTTTTATTTTGGATCTAAGCTCAGTCGATGTTTTCCCATAGAATGTTCTTGGCTTGCCGTTTATGGTCTTCTTTTTAACGAAATACTCCTGGCCTTTGATAGTCCTCTTCGAAGTCTTCTCTTTTGCCATGCCGTGCCTCCTTAGCGCTCTCTTCCTATATATGTCGAAGCTGGATGAATGCTGCGCTAAATCAATTTTATGGCGGCATACCCAATAAATCCATGCAAGCCTATAAATACGGCATTGAAAACGCTTCCCTCTGTTCTATAAAGAAATCGGATTTTTTATGAGATGCCGATATAGATTATACTCAAGCGCGGATAAAAATTCCTAACACTGATATAGACATAGACAGACAATATTGTAAATAGACAAAATGATATGCATAATGTTAGCCCTCACTAAATCCATGCTATCCTACTGTTGAGAAATAAAGGAGAAGCTGGCAAGCTAGGGCTAAGCTCATTATAGCATGCTTGCAGCAAGCGAGGAAATGAGTGCAAAAGCCGAGGCCGTTGAAAATTCCATAGACAGCGCAATGCCCCTTATGTGCCTAGTATTCTGCAAAACTATCTCCTTAAAGCAGTGTTGTCAAGGGATAGGAATCCCTTAGGGTCTTTGGCGTAGAGCTAAGCCGATTTCACACAACTGTTTATTAACAGATATGGCTCAAAGCTTTCCCCCACAGATAAAGGCTCTTGAAATTCAAATGCCTGAAATCGTTTTCCTAGCTATGCGTATACTATAATAGCCAGCTACACTGTCTGCTGGCAACCTCTTCGTAGAAAGAGAGTCCGTCTCAAAGCCTTTCTTTTCCCCTGGTGCCAAAGCGCTGGTTTCAACTTTGGAAACCAAGCCTATTGGCGAGCCATCGTTGTTAAAGAGGATGGTAACGATTCTAACCAACCTTTGCTCACTGCTGTAGGTGTTTTCCACCCTCCCAATCAACCTAATACCGCCATATTTGCCATCTGAAAGTGCAAAGTCCGAGACAGGCAAGCGGATATTTTCAATACGTGCCGGCCATATCTTAGCGTGGGGCACTATTGCCAAATCAACAGTGCTGCTGATGCTTAGCTGAGCCTCTTCATAGTAATAGCCTTTTTCACCAGGATCAATAACATCTGGATAAGAGGGCACTGATGACAGGCAGAATCGGTGTAGCACTCAGCGCTCTCGTAAGTTATTGTGCCCCCAACTCTGGGAGTGGAAAGGGAGCTAATATGGGAGAAATAGTGTGCCCGAAGTGCAATAGCAGAGACTTTCAGGCACTCGCACTCAGCCAAATAAAGGGAATGCAGGCAAATTAGCAACTGCAGCACTGCTAACAGGCGGCTTGAGCCTCTTAACCAACTACGGCAAAAGCGGCAAGCATGAATTTGTCTGTAATGTCTGCGGGAATATCTTCAGAGCTAAATAACATCGCAATTGGGCGAATGCCAACGTAAAAAAGCCGCCTTTTTCGGCGGTTTTTTATTAATTTCCTATACCTGAGCGATCCCGCGCTTTATGAGAATAAACCTTGTGATGATAGCGCATGCTGCTTCAGCCTCGCTTGTGCCAAGGCTGTCTGCATACTCGCTCAGCATGTCCGATATAGTGTAGCAAAGCATAAGCGCTTGCAGTTGTGTGCTTTCAGGCGTGTGCTGCTGCACTGTGCCAGCAAACTTTTAATGTGCTCTATGTAGCCCTGCTATGTTTTCTCTACGCATGGCATGCTACAGTCTAAGGCTTCCGGATGATATGAATGCACATTGTGTCTGTGCCATGGTGCCCCCGTTGTAAAGATGATTGCTGCATTGTTGTTTATATTAGATATTTATAGTGCTAATTATAGTTTCCGATGATATAGCTCAGAGACTCTTTTGCTTTTTTGTGCAAGCGCCTGTAGTTTCTGAGCAGCTCTGCTTCCTCTTTCGTAAGTGGCGCCATTTCATTTTCATTGCTATGCCTTCCGCAAAGATAGTCTATTGAGACATTGAATAGATCCGCCATTGCATTTAGCGTGTCAAAGCTAGGCTTGCTGGAATCGTTCTCAAGATTGTGTATTTGCCTTTCAGACACATTAAGATATGCTGCAACTTGCTTTTGTGTAAGGTCGTTTTTCTCACGAAGAGAGCGTATATTTTTGCTAAATTCAGACATACACACAAACCTCAAAAAACTTACTTCATGTCTTTACTTGAAACACATTTCAAGTTATAATACCAGTATTAGTATAAATTGAAACTGGAAGGAGGCGCTTATGGGAGCAATTCTAAAAGATGCAAGGCTTGCAAAAGGGCTAACCCAGGAAGAAGTAGCCAAGCAAATCGGGATTACCTCAAGGCAATACGTAAATTACGAAACCTATGGAAGGTTTAGTCCACAAGCTAAAATACTTCACAAACTCTCCAAAATATTGGACATACCAACAAAAGACCTTTTTGATCTGTTGGATGCTCCAGACGGCTCCTGACACCATATAGTAGCTAAGCTTAAACAACCGGGTAAAGTTTCAAGCGAAGCTACCATACAGCAAACAGTACTTCGTCGACTTAATAATATCATAAAAACGGCTAATTGTTCTCTTTTGAGAACAGATAAGAGCCAATAAAAAATGGGGGCAATATGCATTATGAAAAATCCTTGCGCGAGCTAAGGCTGGCAAGAAAACTAAGCATCTCGGAAACAGCAAGGATGCTCGGGACTCCAAAGAGCACTCTCAGCTTGCTTGAGAGTGGGAAGCGGAAGCTAAGCCTGGCCACGGCAATCAAGATTGGCAAAGCATATGGTATTGATTGGCACACTTGAATTAACGAAAGCAACTATATAAAAGACAAAGAAGGAAACCCAGATGGCAAGGAAAGCAAAGGCTAAGCCGACTAAGCCGAGTGCGATACTCGACTGGAGCAAGCTGCCGGTGGTCATGACCACAGCTGAGGCAGCAAACCTCTTGAGGCTGGCAGCACCCCGGGTGTCTGCGATGGCAAAAAACGGGGAGATCCCATCGCGCAAGCTTGGCGGCGTATGGCGCTTTGAGCGAGAGGCGCTGCGCGCCTGGATATTAGGAGGCATGGGGGAGGCGGGCTATGAGGGCAAAAGAGCTGAGCCGCAGAGAGGCTAGGGCGCTTCAGCGCCGGGGGGCTGCAGCCAACGGCAGAGAGCATGGCGCTCAAGCCGGGCGAGATCCTTCAGTGGTGCTCAGGCTGCGGGTTGTACACTACAGCATAAAGGGCACAAGCCGCTCTAAATGCCCGACATGCGCCACTGTTGTTGCTAGGACAAGCTAGCTGCAAATGAGAGGAAATTTATGAACAAATCATGGGCAGACTGGGCAGCAAGGGTTGCCGGCTATAGACAAAGCTCAGCCACATGGCCAGACGACGACTGGAAAGCGGTAGCAAAGGCTCTCGGCAAAAGCGGATCGAACAGCGCAAGCCAAGCCAGCATGTACCAGCTTGTCAGCGCCGGCACTGAAAAGAGCCAGCAAACCTACTGGATTCCAGACCGGCGCTAGCCTGGTGCTAGCATGAAAGAGCATGAATAAGAGTGAAAGAGAGTGAAGGGGGGACAAATGGGCATAAAGAAAGAGGTATTTGCGCACTGCAAAGACAATGAGGGCATGGCTTATGCGCTTGCAGTAGATGCTGAAGTAAAAGCAAAAATCAGCGTCGCAGTGCACAAGTCAGCAGACGCCAGCTGGACTGCCACTGACATCCGAACAGGGTACGGGCTGAAGAAGATGCGAACCAAAGTAGAGCTTGAAGCATGGCTTAGGATGGACGGCAGCCTAGCAGCAATAAAGCGCATCAGGGAGGGCGAAGGCTATATGAAAGCAGCCAACAGCTTTCTCGATACGATTGAGCGCTCCTACGGCGAGGATGCAGCCAGCCGGCACTGGCAGCTGGTAGACAGCTGCGGGGAGATATGAAGGGATGGGGGTGAAAGCTGTGCAAGCTGAAAAACGCTACAGAGCAGATTACATGGATCCAGCCGGGCTTGACGGCTTTGAGCTGTACGAAGCTGAAAATGACATAGAAGCGATTAAGTCGCTCATCAGCTTGGTGGAGTCAGGATGCACAGTGTACGCAGTCTTTGAAATCAGCGACAGCTACGATGAGGTTCGCCAGCTGTACGCAGAGGCCATTGCAAAGAAATATGCGCAGGTAGCGAAGCCATGCACGCCTAAAAAGCCGACAATGCGCGACGTTGCCAAAATGGCATATGTATCAACAACAACTGTCTCAAAAGCGCTAAGCGGCAAAAGGCAAGTCAGCGCCGACACTAAAGCTAGGGTACAAGCAGCAGCCAAGGAGCTGGGTTACGTGCCAGACAGGCGGGCGCAGCTGCTGGCTGCAATGAGGCAGGCGAACAGCCCGCGTGAAGAAGGGGATAGAATGCGATATCCGGCAACGATCATAGACGTGTCGAAAGCCGCTGGTGTCTCAGTGGCAACAGTTTCTAGGGTGATAAACGGAAAGCAGCATGTAAGCGACAGCAAAAGGTCAAAGGTCATGGCTGCTGTTAGGGAGCTGGGCTATATGCCCAACGAGGCAGCGCAGAAAATGGGCTCCATGAGGCGCCGCTGGGAGCCGCTTGAGAGCGTCAGTCCTTCTGAGGAAGATCCCCAGAGCTAGGTAAAGGATCGCCTTTCGGCTCATGATGCTCAGCTTCCGCATGAGCCATTGCAGCGCCTAAGGCTTTTGAGCCGTTTGCTGTGTACTCATCAATATATTTCCGGGCTTCGCTTTAAGCAAATAACTAGGAGAGTGAGCTAATAAATGGCAGACACAATAACCACAAACGGAAAGCAAGGAACAATCCAAGCCCAAGCTCCGGCATTAGAGCAGCAAAAGGCGCCGCCAAGCCTTGCTGGCTACATACGCAAAATGGGGAAGCAGGCGAGATTGAAAGGCCCTCCCATCCACCATCACTCCGGAGCGCTTCACGCGCCTTGCACTATCGGCGCTAAGCAACAGCCCAAAGCTGGCTATATGCACGCCTGCCAGCTTCCTCGGGGCGATGATGTCGGCTGCCCAGCTGGGGCTTGAGCCGAATACCCCCTTAGGGCAAGCCTCTCTGATACCTTTGAGAACCGGCGCAAAGGCGTTACTGAATGCCAATTTGTACTCGGCTACAAAGGCATGATAGACCTTGCCTACCGCTCTGGCGAGATATCGTCGATACAAGCGCAGACAGTGTTCGAAAACGATGATTTTAAGTTCGAATTTGGCTTGGATCCTAAGCTTAGGCATGTGCCGGCAAAAGAAAACCGTGGTGAAGCCGTGTGGTACTACGCCATCTTCAAGACAGTAAACGGGGGCGTTGCCTTCGAAGTCATGAGCCGCGAAGACGCGCAGGCGCACGCAAAGCGGCACTCAAAGAGCTACGGGGCTGGATATGGCTCGCTTTGAAGTCTGATGTTGACTCGATGGCGAAAAAAACGCTCCTTCGGGCGGTGCTTAAGACTGCCCCGATGCGCTCGGAATTTGCGAAGCTAGCCGAGTACGACGAAATCCAAAGAAGCTCGGAAATCATCAAGGGCGAGCTGGTAGATGCATGGGTGTACCCGACAGACGATGAGCCGGAGATGCTTGAAGCTCCGGAGGGTGCTGAGGCATAAAAAAGTGTTCAGGATAAGAACAAAGATGTTCAATCTACGAACGAAGTTGTTCAATCCACGAACGTTATGTTCAAACGGCGAACGTTTTTGAAAGCTAAAACGTTCAAACGGCGAACATTATGTCCAAACGGCGAACATTTCAAAATTGAGGTGTTCAAACTACGAACGTTTTGAGATCGAAACGTTCAAACGGCGAACAAAGATGTTCAAACTACGAACGAAGTTGTTCAATCTACGAACGTTTTCGCCCCCCGCATTAATACAAACTAATACTAAGGGATTAATACATACGACGGAGGGGGCGAGGCCGAAGAAGACTACGACGGAGGCTAACACTATTCATGGAAAATAGGATCTCTAGTCGCGAGAGGGAGCATGAAGCAGGCATCGCAAGTCAAGGTTGACATATTCGCGGAGCTTGAAGCGTATCCAGAGTTTTGCGAAGCCTGCAGCCTCTCGTCTCCAGCAAGGCACGTATGGATTGCGCTGCTTGCGCTCTGGAACCGCTCCTGGTGGGCTCCAGAATTCACTGTGGCAGCCAGCGAGCTAGCCAAAAGGGCTGTCGTTAGCAGAACGTCTGCATGGCAGGCGCTTAAAGAGCTAGAGGAGTGCGGGGCGATCGTTTTAGGGCCTTCCAGCAAAGGAAGGGTGAAGGCGGTGCAGATGCAAAGCCTTAATGCCATCATGCTGCAAAAGGCTGCATATAGCGAGCCAGCAGCCACGCCTGCACCAGATGCCAAGCCTAAAGCTGAGAAGGCAAAACCAGAGCCTGCGAAAGAGGCTGCTGAGAAGCTCGGCTCAGAAAGCCTCCTCTGGCTGCCATTGGCAGGCGGTGAAAGCTACATCGTCAGCGATGAGTACATAGCTGAGCTGCAAGAAGCATATCCGGGCCTTGACGTCGCCTCAGAGCTTCGCCAGATGAGGGCATGGTGCGACGCAAACCCGGCGAAGCGAAAAATGCCATCCAAAATTAAGAGCTTTATTGTTGGATGGCTAAACAGGTCACTGAAAGGAGAGCCAGGCTATGCGAGAGCCAACGGGCCTGCAGGCAGCAGTCGAGAAGCTCCTGATTGGGCAAGCAACTACGAGAGTTTCAGACAGCATAGAAGACTTCGAAATTGACATCGAGCGAGAAGCCATTACTGGCACTGTAATTCGCTGCAAGGGATGCGGCGAGGCTAAATCAGCGCAGTACCCGGAGAGCTTTCCCGTATTCGGAGGAAAATACATACGCTTTCAAAAATGCGCATGCGACGAGGCTGAAGAGAAAGCTGCAGAGGAAGCCAGGCGCAAAGCAGATCGGCTCGAGAGAATAAAAAACCTGCAGCTCGGGTCGCTCATGGGAAAGCAGTTTTACAATGCAAGGTTTGAAAACGTCATGCTCGGCGCTAACCCTGACATCGATGAAGCAAGCAAGCGGCTTGCCAAGTACGCAGACATCAGCACCACCGCCTATGAGAAAGGGCTTGGCGCTTATCTTTATGGCGATGTGGGCGTAGGAAAAACATACCTAATGGGGTGCACTGCCAATGCCTTGATGGACCGGCTTCAGCCGGTAATATTTACTTCATTCATTGAGCTGTCGCGCAAAGTTAGATCCACTTTCAGCGCTTCAAGCGCTGAATATAGCGAAGATGATTTAATGCGCCAGATAGCAAATGTTGATTTTCTTTTTCTTGACGATATTGGATCGGAAGCCCACTCGGCATGGCAACAGCAGCTGATATTCGAAGTGCTTGACAGTAGAGCCCGCCATCAGATGCCGACTCTTTTTTCAAGCAACTACGCTATCCCAGAGCTTGCAAAGCACGGCTTCGAGGAGCGCAGCGTAGACAGGATCATGATGCTTTCCACAGTGGTCATGCATTTACGGGGGTCTAACCTGCGCATGAAGCAAAGGCAGGAAAAAGAGCACTATTTTTAGCTTAAAGGGATTCATATATGCTAATTCGCTTAAGGCAAGGCTGCCCCACGACACCAGCATCGGCCTTGGGCCAAAGGAGACTATTTCGATAGCCATGCTGTACGAGACAGCTAGGGAGCTTAAGGAAAAGGCAGCGCAGTTTAGCACGACGCGATCACCGCTGGTTAGGCAAATTATATCTGAGTAAGCGAGCCTAGCGCATCAGAATTGGGGAAACAGCTGCAAGCGCTTCAAAGCGATCTTCTCAAACACCAAGACGACAGAAAATAGGGGGTATGCAAAATGGCAGACTACACAAAGCTTCAAGAAGCGGCTAGGCGGATGGAACTGTTCCTGATAGGAATGTTTGAGCTTCAGGAAGGGTTTGGAGTAAAAGTGGCGCTGCCGGATGGCGGATTGGAGCTTCACAGCTTTCAGCACACAGCGCCTGGCAGCAAAGGCGGTACGCCAGCCATTGGCAAGCTCGATTTCGGGGAGCTTCGGGATGGGGCACTGCTGTTGCATAGCCTATTGACAAGTGGCAAGAGCTTCTGCAGGAAGAGCAAGAAGTGGCAAGCAATGGGAAATCTGGGCGAGATCGCATTAAGGCTGACTACAGCGCTGTAGAGCCTTTTCAAATGCTCATTGCAGAGATCGAGCGCTTGCAAGCCGGGCAGGAAGCTGCGCTTGCTTCATGAAATATGGAATGTGAGGCGCTGCATGATGCTCTAGACATCGCAAATAAAGAGCGCGACGCAGTGGCAGCCTCCGGCTTCACAGCAGAGCTCCATGACCTTCAGATTCCGCCTCGCGGTGGCCACCCTTAACCTGATATAACAGGATAATAACCTTTGGCTGACAGTTCCCTCTGCAAAGTCTGTAGCGGACTTTCACCGCCTTGCTGTTGTCCATGCCGGGCACTCAAAATAAGCTGGGCGTAAACCCAGCCCCTGGCATCGCAGGAGTAAACAAAACAAAATCCGCTGCCTGTTGGCGCTATTTATATAGCAAGTTTAAATAGCTGGAAAAGCTGACGAAGAATTTTTGCCAGGCAATGAGTCTGCAATTGGAATGCAATAAGCTAAAACGAGAATGATTTTTACGCACTGTCTGACAGTTCCAAGTTAGTGCCAAGCTTGTACAAAGACAGTTCAAACATTAGTTCCATCGAGCAAGCTGCCAGGCAAAGAGATGTGATACGCATTCCATGCAAATCGCAGCAGTACTAAACCCCTTATGGCGTAACCAATGGCGTAAAAAAACAGGCTTCATAAAGTACAAACTTTGAAACCTGCTAATACTGCCAAATTAATGGTGGGCCTTCAGGGACTTGAACCCCGGACACTCCGGTTATGAGCCGGATGCTCTAACCAACTGAGCTAAAGGCCCTTTATGGTCGAGGTGAAGGGATTCGAACCCCCGGCCCCATGGTCCCAAACCATGTGCGCTAGCCAAACTGCGCTACACCTCGCAATCGAAGTTAAGGATACTATAACGCATAAATTTTGTCAAGCAGGTTATAATGCGCAAGCAAAAAATGTTCGCTTTTTTTAGGCTGTAATTGGATTGGCCTTGCTGTTTGCTGCCTCTTTAATATATGCGAAAATAGGTTTATGCCTGTTTGGCTTGTAAGAAATCTCGCGCAAAAGGCGAATAAAGCCTATTAGGCGCTTGCATAAAAAAATTGGCTGAATGCGCAAAATTTTGCGCTATAACTGAAGGGATTTTAACAGTTGATAAATTCTGGTAAACTAGGGTGGGCATTAGAGAGGCTTTATGGAATTATTAAAACTTGAGAATGTTTCGAAGAAGATAAAAAACAAAGACATAGTGAAATCTATATCGCTTACCGTAAACTCCGGTGAAATAGTTGGCTTTGTAGGCCCTAATGGCGCAGGGAAAACAACGACAATAAAAATGATCATGGGGCTGTTTTCTCTTACGCAGGGAAGAATTGCGATCTGCGGCTATGACATACAAACCGACTTTGAGCAAGCTATGAAAACAGTCGGAGGCGTTATAGAAAACCCTGATCTTTACCTGAAAATAAGCGGCCGCAAAAACCTCGAATATTTTTCCTCTTTTTACGGGGAAGCAGCATTTAAAAACATAGACCCTGTTGTAAGCCTTGTTAAAATGTCGCAGAGGATAGATGAGCGAATGAGCTCCTACTCCCTTGGCATGAAGCAAAGAATTGGCCTGGCGCAGGCCCTTTTGCATATGCCCTCTCTTTTGATACTGGATGAGCCAACAAACGGCCTTGATCCTATTGGCATAAAGGAGCTTAGGGAAACGCTCAAAAGCCTGTCAAAGGATTCAGGCATCGGCGTTTTTATTTCAAGCCACCTTTTAAGCGAAATCGAAATTATCTGCGATCGCGTTTACATAATCAACAACGGCGAAATCATTGAGCACAGAGTGCTGGCTTCCGACAGCTCAAACCCCATAAAGCGCTACAGGTTTGAAGTCGGCGAAACTGAGCTGGCCTGCCGGTATTTTGAGCAGGAAGGCATGGCGTGCCAATCAGGCCCGGGCAGCGTGTTTGCCGAAATGCAAAGAGACGCTGTGCCTGAGGCTATAAAGGGCCTGGCCAATTATGGGGTGAAGCTTTATTCTATTGAGCTCGCACAAAGATCCCTTGAAGCAGACTTTATTGACTTGACGCAAACAAATGACGGGCAGATTTTTTAGGAGGCAATATGGATTTTTTTAAGCAAACGGCAACAGAGCTGCGCATGCTGTTCTACTCGCGCGCACTCACAGTATTGGCAGCGCTTGTAATTTTAGTATCTGCTGGGATCCCTTTTATGTCAAAATTCACGCGCTCCAGGATGCGCACTGTTTATAACAATTATGCTTTCATGAAATCTGACTTCGGATCTGAAGAGCCGATTATAGTAGACGGCATTACGGTAAACCCTGACAACCCTATGTTCTACGAGATTCGCTACATGAAGGAAACAATTATAAATATAGAGTCAGGAAGCATTTTTACGCTTTCTACTGAAGGCTCAGCAAAAGCGGCAATAGAAATAGCTGAAGAGCGGATTGGATTTTTCGCCCAATGCGCCCAGCATATAAAGGAGTATTCATACTCAACGGATGTGGCTTACATGAGCGCAAACCTTGTTGCTGAAAGCTATGTCTTAAAAAGCCTGCTTGAAGGCTCAGCCAGCGCCTCTGATCTGGAGGCTGCATATATGAGCATAGCGTATTCGCATAGTTTCAGCCGCCAGTTCATTGAGCTCACACCTGAAGAGCAGCAGGCTAAACTCGATGATATCAACAGGCGAATTGCAGATACGCTCTCCTACTTTCAAACCAAGGAAATCCAAAAGTATGTTATGGTAAAAAAGTGCATTGAAAATGACAACATCGAGATGTTTAAGATGCAAATAGCTGATCTGGAAGCAGAAATCATAAAAAATCCGATCAAAGAAGACGACCTGAGCATGCAGATACAGGAGCTGGCAAAGCAGATAGCATATATAAATGAGATAAACATCCCTATGCTTGACTTCAGGGAAAAATACAGCATCGAGCCGAATAACGATTCCTGGGAAAATGCGGCAATCGCAAGCTTTGAGTCAAATAAGGCTTATATCTTCTACAATGAGATTATCGATCGGGAGAAGTTTGCGTCCCAGCAGTATTACACAGACCAATACAAAACATACGAAGCATATGTAAAAGCCATGCAGCAAATGATTAGCGATGCCAATATAAATATTCTTATATCGCAAAGATCGCTTGAAACCGGCAAGCCCGATTTGGCGTTTGTAACAGATGGATCACGGTATATGGCTTTTTCATTCCTTCAGTCCAGCTTTGTGCCTACTGCCCTCTCAATGATGGCCGGAGGCTTTATTCTGGCAAATGAATTTCAAAGCGGCACAATAAGGCTGCTGCTGATAAGGCCAAGAAGCAGAACCAAGATACTCCTCTCAAAATACTGCTCGGTGTTAGTTTTTAGCATACTGGTATTCGCGCTGGCATGCCTTGTCAACATGGCAGCCAACTGCCTGCTGTTCGGGTTTGCTGACATGGCGCTTCCTAAGTACACTCCTGGCGGCCAGCAAGGGTTCTTCGCATTTTACCTGCCAAAGGCGCTATTATGCATACTGCCGCTGCTGTTCTCTGTAAGCTTTGTCTTAATAGTTTCGGTATTTGCGAGAAATGCAGCCTTGTCAATTGTCGTGCCTATGGTGTTTTACATAGCAAGCTTTCTGGTAACCCAAACGCTTGCCTTTTCGCCCAACAACGCGTGGGGCTGGGTTAAATATACGCCCATCCCGTACTACAATATTGCTTCCCTCTTTGCGAGGGCTGCAGATACATATACCTCATATATGAGCCGCCAGGTTTACAGCATTCCTATGGGAATCGGAATTCTTACAGCAACTTCAGCAGCTTTCCTGGCCGCTGCAATAATTCGGTTTAAGAGGCTAGATATAACAAATTGAGGTGATGAGCATGAGCGGAGAAAGCAAATTCTTCGAGAACTACCAGAAACGCGAGATATTGCCTAGCGCCAATTCAAGCCAACAGCCCCCTAAGGCTCCAAACAATAGCGGCATGCAAATAGATCGCTGGCTAATATACAGCGCTATTGCCACTGCTGCCTGCCTGGTGATATTTGCTGTTGTTGGATTTTCAACAAGAGTAAGGGCTGAGGACTTTTCCGGCTGGCTTATCTCTGATGTCGAGCTGTGGGCGATGCAAAGCAGCATTAATATCAGGGTTGAATCAATATTCAGCGATGAGGTTGGCGATGGCCGTGTAATTAGCCAAGCTGTCAGCGCAAAATCCAGAATTAAGAAAGGAAGCTTTATTGAGCTTGCCGTTTCAAAAGGCCATGACCTAAGCGTAATGGTGGATTTGCCGGATTTTCTTGCCATGAACGCTACTACTGTCAATGAATGGGCCGCAAAAAACTATATGAGCAAAGTCCGCCTAACTTCAGAAAAGAATAGCACCATGCCTGTAGGCGCAGTAATTCGCTTTGAAATCAATGACTCTTCCCTTATAGATCCCCTTAAGGCTCGCCGCGACAGCCCCATCTACATTATTGTTGCGGCAAGGCAGGATGTAAAGCAGACTCTGGCGCTGGAAAACTTCGTAGGCAAAACTGCAGCTGAATTCGGCATCTTCGCATCTGAGCGGGGCTTTGAGCTGAAAATCACTGAGGTTTATGACGAAAACATACCTGCAGGCCAGGTAATATCCCAGCAATACCCTGCCGGCGAGTCAATTTTTGTCGGGGACACTGTTGAAGCCACAGTTTCCAAGGGAAAGCGAATTCTGGTTCCTGATTTTGCAGGCATGGGCAAAGAGCAGGCAGCAGCAAGAGCCGCATCCGCCGGTTGCCTTATAATCCAGAAAGACAGGTATTCGCAAAAGAAAGCCGGAGAGTTCGTCTCCCAAAGCCTAAAGGCCGGCACTGAATACGAAAAAGACGCTGTCATAGAGCTGAGCTACTCTCTTGGCAGCACCGTAGCAATACCCTCATTTATCGGCCAGACGCAAGCAGACATAGAGTCCTGGGCAGACAGCCTTAACAATGAGAAAGGCGCCCAAATAGCAATATCCGTAGCTACAACCAAATCAAGCCAGGCAAAGGGGGCTATTATTCACCAGGACAAGCACTCTGTTACTTCAAGCTATATCAGCAGCCTGTCGATTGTTGTTTCCTCCGGCAATGTTGTGTTTATGCCGCAGCTTGTCTCAAGCAGCCACAATACCTACGACAGCGTTATTCTCAGGGAAGAAGCAATGAGGCTATGCGAAGAGAGCGGGCTCGTTGCTGTGTTTGCCGCCGAAGAGAACCCAAATGTGCTTCCGGGAGAGATTTGGCAGCAAAGCGTAGCTGCCGGCACTGAAGTTGCCGAAGGATCGCGAATAAATATCAAGTACAGGCCTGCAAACCAAACGCACACTGTGCCGAATTTTATAGGCATGAGCGCCTCAGAAGCAAGAAGCAGCGCCTATAGCGCTTACTTTCTTATCGTAATCGATGGTGACCTGCCATCCGGGGCAAGTATAGCGCAGCAGTCAATAAGGGCAGGCTCAACAGCAGCAATGGGCAGCAAAATTGTGCTGACACTGTCAGCATCCGGCTCTGCTCCGGCTCCGCCTGCAAATTAGCATGCTGCTGCTAATTGCACAGCGGGGAATCTTCGCCTTTGACAAGCTCAACTGCCTCATCTGCGAGCTTTACAAGCCCCCTGCCCACATATGCCACTGTCAGCAGAAGCCCAGCATCAGAGTCATTAACCGCGACGACAACACCCCTGCCAAACTTCGGGTGGGCTACAGTGTCCCCCTCAACTATTGCATTGATTTCCGGCTGGGGCTGCTCCCCGGTTATCTCCGTTAAAAACCTTGAAGGCTCAGCTTCTGCATAGCTATTCGACCTGCGCGAGTAGCGCGATTTCACCCAGCTGAGGTACAGTTGCTCTTGTGCCCTGGTTATGGCCACATAGCATAGCCTGCGCTCTTCCTCTATATGTGACCAACTGTTTGGAAATAGGCCTTCTTCCAATCCAATTAGAAACACATACTTAAACTCAAGGCCTTTCGAAGCATGAATTGTCATCATGTTTACACTCCCAAGGCCGTAATCCATAAAGTCAGTAGGCGACACCAGTGACGCAGTTTGCAAAAACTCAGCAACAGAGCTGCTAATGCCGGAATCGCCAAAGTCGCTTGCGGCAGCAATAAGCTCTTCCAAGTTTCGGAGCCTTTCAAATGCGTCTTCAGTGTTTTCATTTTTAAGCATGGATTGATAGCCGCTTTCCTCTATTGCGACTGTTACAGCCCAGCTGGCGCTTTGGGCTTTGGATATTTTTGCTATCAGCTGACCAAACTCGCCAAGCTTGTCCTGTTGCTTTTTGCTAAGCGTCGCTATTGACTGTGCGTTTATCGCAGCATCAAGCAGGCTATAGCCCTTAAATGAAGCAAATTCGGCAATTTTGTCAAGCGCAGCATCCCCTAAGCCCCTGCGGGGAGTTTGCACTGCCCTTTTAAAAGCAACGGAGTCATCAGGGTTAACAGAGAGCCTTAGGTATGCCAAAATGTCTTTGACTTCTTTACGCTCATAAAACCTCGTTCCTGCGATAAATAAATATGGAATGCTATAGCGCATAAGGGCAGCTTCCACTTGCCTTGACAATGCATTTGTCCGAAACAGGACTGCAATATCAGACAGCTTTGCTTTTTGCTTGCCAAGCAGCCCGATTATTGTATTGGCTATAAATGCAGCCTCGCTTCTGTCATCATTAGCCTGCTCAATATGAATATCCTGGCCTTGATCTTTATTGGTATAAAGCGTTTTGCCAATTCTTTGGGTATTATTCGCTATAAGATTGTTGGCAGCCTGAAGGATCGCCTTTGTGCTGCGGTAGTTTTCCTCAAGCTTAATCAGCTTGGCATTTGCAAAATCTTTTTGAAACTCAAGTATATTGCGAATATCAGCCCCGCGCCAGCTGTAAATGCTCTGGTCTTCGTCTCCGCAAACGCAAATATTAAGGCGCTCTCTTGCAAGCAGGAAGACCAGCTCGTATTGAATCTGGCTTGTGTCCTGGTACTCATCAACAAAAATATAGCGAAACCTGTTTTGGTATATCTTTAAAACATCATCATTTGCTTTAAACAGGTCTACAGGAAGCCTGATAAGATCATCAAAGTCAACAGCATTGTTTTTTTTGAGCTCATCGCAATAGAGCTCAAAAAAATCTTCAAAGCTGGTTTTTGATGCCTCTTGAAAGCTTTCAAGGCTTGCTTCGCTTATATCGATATCGGACTTTTTTTGGGAAATCATCCTTCGAAGCATGGCAATGTCTTTGTTTGCCAGCTTTTCCCCAAGCGACTTGGCTATCGTTTTTAGCAGCGCCAATACATCATCTTCGTCAAATATGGTAAAGTTGGAATGCAAGCCAATTTTATCTGCATGCGATCTAAGTATTCGTACGCATATCGAGTGGAAAGTGCCCATCCATATGTCTTGTGTTTCATTAATGCCAAATGAGGCAATGCGCTCTTTCATCTCGTTTGCCGCTTTGTTGGTAAATGTCAATGCGAGAATCTGGTACGGCTTGGCCAGGCCCTGGCTGAGAATATGCGCGATTCTGTATGTTACTGTTCTGGTTTTTCCGCTTCCGGCTCCAGCCAGTATAAGAAGAGGCCCTTCTGTAGACATAACTGCTTCCAGCTGTTGTTCGCTTAAATTGTAGTCCATTGTTACTCCTGCTTCATGATGCTGGGGCATCAACTGCCGGCAGCTCTATAAAAATCGTTGTTCCTTGGTTTTTGGCGCCTTGGGCGTATATCTCGCCCATATGCGATTCTACAATCCACTTTGCTATTGCCAGGCCTAAGCCTGTTCCGCCTTCTGCCCGGGAGCGCGCCTTGTCAGTTCTGTAGAATCGCTCAAATATTTTTTCGCTTTCGCCAGGCTCAAGCCCGATGCCTTGGTCCCTTACTGTAATAAGGGCCAGGTTTTGCTTTGTTCTAATGTATGCGACATTAATGCTGGAGCCTACAGGGGAATATGCAACAGCATTATCAAGGATTATTGCGAAAAGCTGCTCGAGTTTGTCTGCGTCCCCATGCAGCCAAATATCTGCTCCCTTTTGGCAGTCTATTACAATGTTCTTGCTGCTGGCTATGTCTTTCATTCGATCTATAGATGCGCTGATCGCATTTTCAAGGCTAAGCAGCTTGAAGCTGAACTGGCTGCTGCTATTTGTGTCTGCTTTAGCCAGAGAGAGCAAATCATATATCAGCTTCTCCATGCGCTCTGTTTCATGGTAGGCATTCTCCAGCCACTGCATTTGCGACTCAACGCTCTCGTCTGTTGAGCCCATGACAACATCCAGGTTTGTGCGCACGATAGTCACTGGCGTGCGAAGCTCATGGGAAGCATCAGCGACAAATTCGTTTTGCCGTTTTATGCTGTCTTCAATAGGAACCATAGCTCTGCTTGCCATAAAGTATCCAATTAGAAATGAAGCCAGAACTCCGGTAATGCTTGTTAGCGCCAGGGTGTTTAAGAGCCTTTTTGAGAAATTGTTTTTAATGTCCATATTGCTGATTATTTGCAGTGTCCTAAGCCTGCCAGAGTCATTTGCTGTAGCAAAGCTCAGGATGCGGTAGTTATCAAGGCTGTAGATAAAAAAATCCTCATTGTGCACATATAAAGCCTTTACTTCCCTTGTGTCCCTGCAAAAGATAAGCTTTGCGATGCTTTGAAGGTTTTTAGTGTCAGGTATCTGGTTCTCATATTTCAAAAGGCGGTAATTTTCGTCCCAGATGCATAGTGACATAGCGGAATTGCTAAGCAGGCTGCGAAATGAAGAAAGCTCGCTGCTTAGGGACGGATCGCTTTCGCCTTCGAATGTAGGCAGGTATTTCTTTAGCTGGACTGCGCTGTTAACCATTTCGAGATCAGTGCTGAGAATTATATTCATATTCATGCTTATATACACAACAAGCACGATTATCAGCACAACCCCGAATAAGAGCAATGTATTTGTGAATAGCAGTTTAAGCCTTATCCTGTTTAGCATTTTTACTTAAGTCACAAGGATCGCAAAGAATACCCCAACCCCCTTGAGGTAACTATCTTTGCCCTTTCGCTGTTTTCAAGCTTCTTTCTTAAATAATGTATATAAATCTCTACTGTATTCTCAGTTGCTTCGCTGTCAACGCCCCAAACGCTGTCTAGAAGGTGGTCTTTGGATATCACGTTTCCGGCGTTTTTCATTAGAAGCTCTAGAATATGGGATTCCTTTGCCGTCAATGACTCCGGCTTGCCTGCAACTACAATCGTTGCATTCACGCAGTCAAGCGCTATGTCTTCAAACGACAGCTGATCTATGTCGTGGATTCGATTGTCTTTTCGCCTTGCCAGCGCTCTGACACGGGCTACTACTTCTGTAGGGTAAAATGGTTTGGACATATAATCGTCAGCGCCTATTTCAAGGCCATATATCTTATCGTCGAGGGTGTCTTTTGCTGTCAGCACAAGCACCGGAGTATGAATATCTGCATTTCTGATCCTTTTTAGCACTTCTATGCCATCCATTTCCGGCAGCATCAAGTCAAGAATTATGACATCATAAATCTCTTTTTGGGCTTGAATATAGCCGCTTAAGCCGTCATAGACAGAATCAGTGGGCAACCCATTTTTTTCTAGTATTTTCGCTAGCGGTTTAGCAATGCCTTGCTCATCTTCTATTAATAATACTCTCATAATTTTACCTTATTATATAAGCATAGATGGAATATAGCTATTAATTTGACTTCATGTATAAATAGTGCTAATATTGGTTTTTATAGGCACTATATACATAGCAACAAGCTTAAAACACCTAAATGCTTTGGAAATTTCGCATGCTTGCGAGCATAGCAAAACTTTATATGTCAATAATCTCATCAAAGCCATATGTAATTATACAGCATTGCAAGTAGTTTAGTGGCAGCGTTTTACAATGGATATCAGCAGGCATCAAAGGCATTATGGGATTTATGCTTAAATGGCTTAATATAAGCCGCTAACAAAAAGGCGCTATTTGTCCAATCTCAGTAGTTGTTGGAGAACACAATTTAACTATTTTAAATGAAATATTCTAAATATCAAACATAAAAGTGAAAAAAAGCTTTACAAATGGTAAATATTATGTATAATATTGTGCAGGAGTGAGTGTGATATGATTAATTGCCCACAATGCGGATACAAGTTTTTGGGTAAAATAGGCAGAAGAAAATACTTCTGCAGCAATTGCTGCTCAGAAATTTTTATCTCGAACAATAAGTGCAAAGTTATGTCCTTGAACGAAAAAGGCATTCCAACCGTTATTAAGACAACAGTGACAAAAGAATCATAGATTATTAAAAATAAGCTTGGTCGAGCCAGGCTTATTTTTTTGCCATTTATTGCCTCATCTGGCGAAATACTAAAATTCCAATTTTCATCCCCGCTGATTTTTTGGCAGTAACCATATTTATTGCCACCAATCCACCGAATTCATATTATTCAAAAGAAGCATACTATCTAGAGCATAAGAAAAGAGAGGCAAGCATGTTTATAGATAGAAGGCTAAAAAGAATTATTGCTATTGCTTTGGTAGCAGTTGCAATGTGGATTGGCTTAAATATAGCAACAAGGCCCGGCCATATAAATATTCTCGTCGGCAAGCAGGCTACACTAAACTTAAACTCTATCTGGGCAAACACTTTAGCGTCATTTAGCCCAAGCGATCTTGAAATATCAATAGAGCAAAACCGGCAAGTTAAGCTGCTTAGCGGCAAAGTTGGCAGCTATAAAATGGCATGCTCCCTGCTTGGCTTTAAGATAAGGGAATGGACTGTGAATGCATTGCCAAGCACATACGTTTATCCTGGAGGGGAGCTGATTGGTGTAAAGATTAGCTCAAAGGGAATTATTGCCTATAACTATGAGAATATAGACGGCACAATACTCTCGCCTGCAAGGAAAGCAAACATACGCCTGGGCGATGTTATACAAAAGGTCAATGGCGTTTCTGCTGACAACGCGGACGACTTCATTGAGCTTGTAAACCAGGCGTGCAACTCGGGCGGCTTTGTAAAGCTCACAGTGCTCAGAAACGGCAACTTAATTGACGCATTGGTTGTTCCGGAGTTTTCCGAGCGAAACCAATGCTACCAAATAGGCCTGAATGTCAAGGAATCCATTGCCGGGATTGGCACTCTGACTTACGTAACTGCTGACAAAAGCTATTTTGGCGCGCTTGGCCATGCAATAGCAGAAACTACCACTGGAACCACTGTCCCAATTGGCAGCGGCATGCTTAACGGCGCCCAAATCGTAAGCCTGCTCAAAGGCGAAAAGAATGAGCCGGGCGCAATTCACGGGCTTATTCTAAAGCAGGCAATTTTCGGCCAAGTAATTGCCAATAATGAATTCGGCATCTTTGGCAGCTATAACGGGGGCTTGTTTAACAATGCTAAAGAGCCTGTAGCTGTAGCGCTGCAAAATGAGGTTAAGGAAGGCCCGGCAACAATACTGACAACAATTGATGGCGAAGAGCCAAAAGAATACGAGATACTTATAACGCGATTGCACAGACAGTCAGCCCCTAACACAAAGAGCATGACAATTGAAGTTACAGATCCCGAGCTTTTATCAAAAACAGGAGGCATTATTCAGGGAATGAGCGGAAGCCCGATTTTGCAAAACGGCAAAATTATCGGCGCTGTAACCCACGTTTTGGTTAATGATCCTAAAAGCGGATATGGTGTTTATATAGAGTGGATGCTGCAAAACAACATGCACCTGATATATAATTAGGCATGCAAGGAAATTGAATGCACAATAACCAAATTTTGCTTTACTGGAAGAAATAAATAGTTTACACTAAAAGAGTTCTATTTGCACTTATTACTCAAGAGTATAGATGGCGAATATTGGGCTGAATTGTATTAATAGCGTTTTGATTTATATTTAGATTGAATGGCTGAAAAATATTTCAAACTTCATTTGACAGTTTCCATTCTGCTGCCATGCTAAGCGCATACAGCGCTGCAAGCATGGGAAAATCAAAAAGTAATTTTAGATTTGGCTACCAAAATATTTGAATAATAGTCCAGTTTACCAATGTTCGACAAATTAGCCAAAATGAACTATTGTAATATGTGGAAGAAAAAATTACTGTAAAAGGGGAACAGATAATGAAGTATACCGTAGCAATTGCCGATGACAACGCAAATTTTGCAGATGCCATCGAAAAAAAGCTTTCCACCACGGATAAGTTTGAAGTTGTTGGAGTAACATCAAACGGCAAAGACATGGTGGAGCTTATCAAAAAGGAGAAGCCTGACGCAATTATAGTTGACTTAATCATGCCAACAGCAGACGGGCTTGACGTGCTGCGCTCTGTACAGGGCTTTGGGAAGTCTTACAACCCAAAGATTGTTATGCTTTCAGCTGTGGGGGGAGAGAAATTTACAAAAAAGGCTGTTGAGCTAGGAGCTGACTATTATTTCGTTAAACCGGTAGATTTGGATGATTTCGCGGCTAAATTCCAGGATGTTTTCAATGCTGATGACGAAAGCATCACAACATCAAGCTTGAGCTTCGAGAATCCATATGAAAAACCTGAGGCAACAATGCCTGATTCAAAAAACTATCACGTGCTTATAACGTCAATGCTTCATGAGATCGGTGTTCCCGCTCATATAAAAGGATATACTTATATGCGTGATGCAATAAAGCTTGTGCTGGATGAGCCTGAAATGCTTGGCGGCATTACGAAAGAACTGTATCCGGCAATTGCCAAAAAGTACAGCACAACCCCTAGCAGGGTTGAAAGGGCAATCCGCCATGCTATTGAAGTAGCCTGGGCGCGAGGCCGCGTTGAGACTATTGATCTGATTTTCGGCTATACCATCGACCAAAACAAAGGCAAGCCAACTAATTCAGAATTTATTGCAATGATAGCAGACAAAATCCGCCTGCAAGTCGGGGAATTTGCTTAGCCACGATTTATAAGGCAAAAACATAGGAATAATTGCCTCCCACCCGTTAAGCGGGTGGCTGCGCTGCAAGCAGGCTATAAGGCTAAGCACAGCCAGCGCCTCATGCAGCATCCAGAGGCTCGCCGCAGTTTATATAGCCGATGGCATTATTGGGCCCCCGATGCAGTGCCATTGACTCGTAGCCCCCATACGGGGCTTTTTTTACTGCTGGCCTGACAGCCTTGGGGCGACAAGCATTGCCAGGGCCCTTATGCTCGCGCCAGATGCGACTGCAAGCCTTGTGCACTTTTTTCATGCAAGCTCATGGGATGCCAGCTGGCTGCACGGCCCATGGGCCGCAGCCTTCAAGCCTTTGGCCTACAGGCTAAGCCGCCTAAAGCGGGCCCTAGAGCTCCGGCTCTCCTTTCGTTTTGTTTGGCGCTATATGCCGATCAGCCTCTTCGCCTTTGCCAATCAAAAGCCCTGCAGCCTTTTCTTGCTCAATAAGCTCGTTTAGCCTCTCAAGGCTTATGCCCGATTTTCTCGCCATTCCCTGCAGTACTGGCATTGGCGCGTTTACGGTTATTGCATTGCGCAGCATTTTTTCCTCGCCGATTAGCTCGCCAGCATACCTCAGCTCGTCTTCGCGCGAAAATATAGGCTTGTAATCCACGATAAAATCCTCCTTTTCTACGAAGCCGGCTAAATACCCGGCTTTTATGCATTCTTCCCGGGCATAGGCAAACGCTTCCTCGCTTGAAGCCCTCTCCGCTGTTTTTTCATCGTGCTTGCAGTAAAAGTAAGAATACCCTGCCAATGAGTTGCTTGTATCTTTGTCTATTAGCTTATCATAGCTGATGTCAAGGAATTTGGCCCGTATTGCCATAAATTCGTCATCATCTGTCAAGCTGTCCATATTAAACTTTGGCTTGCCCCGGTAGGAAACATAAAACTCAGGCCTTGGGCACTGCACATTTCCTATTGTAAAATCCTCGCCCTTTATTGTGCGCCACAAGCTCAGCACCTCTGTATAATAAATGAAGATACTGTCTGTAATGTTGCTATTTGGCGATGCCTGTAGCTCGAGCATAATTATCAGTTTGCCATCATTAGTAAAAAAACTCACATCCTTGTATGAAAGGCGATCAACATATTTGGGATCTATTACAAAATTCTTTATTTCATCTGCTTTTAGCTGCTTGCCGCTGTGCGCTTTGTACAGATCCAAAAAATGCTCGCTTTCACTAAACATGCCTCTAAACAGAGAATCCTTATGGGTTCTTCTCAATTTGTTTTTGTTTGCATCCATTTTGTCTTCCAAAACAGCCTCCTAAGCCCATTTACGCCATTGCATCATAATGCATGATTGTTTTTCAGCATTCTCCTTTAGCAGCAAAGCCCATGCTTGCCTTTACATGCAAAAAAGGCAGGCTGTTTTATTTGCGCTGCTTTTGCAGCTGCAAAGCTTCTCAGCCCGCCAAAAATATCTGTGTTCGTCAAAAAGTTGCATGATTTTAGTCCTCATTGCCTATAGGGGGCTCAGGGCTCTCACTAATGGCTTCCTGCTCGCTGTGGGTGCTGTCTGAATCAGCATCGATATTAGCTTTTGCATCAGAAGCATGCATATCGCTTAATGCTTGTGCATCGCCCGATTCTCCTAAAGCGCCTAATGCATCTTCATCTTCCCCTAAAGCGCCTGATGTTTCTTCGTCGGAGAGCGCATCTTCTAATGGCATGTGCAGTGGCTCTGGCGATGCCTGAGAAGCTGCGGGGCTGGCCTCATTTAGCATAAGGGATGCAGCATCATCTGTCTGCTCATCACCGAGGCCGGAATCAGAGCCAGCCATTGAGCCAGCCCCTACAGAAAGCAGAATGCTTTCTATTTCAGCAGACTCAAAGCTTGTTGATCTTTGCTCCTGGGTTTGCACGCCTATGCCCTCAGCATCGCTGCTTTGCATGCCGAATGCAACAAGAGTTTCATCATATGAGAAATCTTGCATCTTATCTGTTGGGCTTCCTTCTACGAAGTTAAGCAGAAGCCCGATGCCTTCATCGCTTGATTGCTCTTGGCTGGGCTCTTGCTGCTGGCCTGTTTCAATGAGCGCAGGCTCTAATGGCTCAATGCCGGCTTGCTCTGCATCAGCGCTTTCATCATGCTCAAATGCTATTTCCCCTGCTGCAGGCTCTGGCTCTGCTTGGCTGGGCCCATTGCTTTCCAAATCACTTTCTTTTATTGCTTCGCTTATATATTTGGCAGCCGTGTGATCAGTGTCTAGACCAAAATCATACTCTTCATAAACACTGTCTTCGTTTCTGCCAAGCAGGCCGTCAAGTTCGCTAATGAGCTTTTTGTATGCTATTGACCTGCTGATTTCTTTCATATCAGCTTCATTAAAGCGGTAAAGCTTTGGCTTCTCCCTCTTAACAGGAACAAGCTGGGTTGTGTCGAGCTCAAGGCCTTGCTGCGGTATTGGCAAGCCCTTCCTTACAGCCCTTCTCAAAGCCCGCTGCTCTCTGCGTATCATTTGGCGGCGCGAGTACTTCCTTGGCCTGGTTATAACCCACATCATCAATAGAAAAAACGCAAGGTTCAAAAAGCTTACAATGATCCAAATATATCTCATTGCAGGGCTCACCTTGCGCCCGAGCATTAGCGTGGCAAGAGACTGCTCTATTTCAGGAAATACACTTATAGAGCCGCTTTTGTTAGTAATTGTAATGTTATAGCTTTTGCCTTTGTATATGGTGTAGTAGATCTTTCCTTCGCCTATCTCGGTGTTTGAAACATCGAGCAAGCCAAAGCTGTAGACCCAAAACGTGATGTCATTTATATTTACATGCTGCAGGTATTTTGCCCTAACTGTTCCGCCTGAGTTTTCATTGGCCTGGTTAGCCATGTACTGGACCATAAAAGGCTGGTTTTGGTAAGTTTCGATAAATATTTCATGTTCAAGAGACAAATCATTCTCTTCATATCCCTCAATAGCGTCAGGATCCATTTCATCATACAGGTTGCGTGCAGTAAGCGTTAACAGAGCATACATTTCGCTTTCAGGATCGCTAAAGCGAATTATCAAATTGCCATGGTCCGTTTGAATTACGGTATCGGCAAACTTTTCCGGCACTATAATTGCAAAACCATAAGAATGATCGTAGAATTCCTCGCTTCCAGCCGCGAATGCGATAGAAGATGCGAGTATAGTAATTACACCTATTATTGCTGTTATTTTAAAAACTGTATTTTTGTTAGATTGCATCTCAAATCGCCTTTTTTAGCTAAATCGGAGAGTGCTTGTTTTTTAATCAATAAAAAATAAGCGTCGAGCGCTATAACCCAATTATTAATTCGATGGCATAGCGCATAGTTGAAGCTGCTTTTGCCATAGGCATAAACCTACTTTCTTAAGAGGCACTCAGGGTTATGAAATTTGAACAATATTCGCTCTTGATTGTTTTTATAACCAAATTGCCACTCCTTAAGGGCTGTCTGATTATAACATACAAAGCATATGAGTTTATATTCGAATGGCCAAAGTTTAACTTGTTTTAACTGTTTTTCCCGAATATTTAGCATGGGGCATCAACAGCCATATCGATCTATTCTGGAGAGATTTTTATCGTAAAGATAAAATAGCACGAAAATATACGTTCATTTTATAGATAGAAGCTATATATTGACAATATTTAGACTATCCACAAACATAATTTGGCTTGCTAATATTTCCAATGAAACCTTATCAATCTTCCAATTATTTACTCAATATAGGACTTTTTTAGAATTTCATCGAGTGTTTTTCTAGCACACGCTAATAGCGCATTTTTAAAAAGCTTATTATTCGGCAGCCTAACGAGGATAGATGCCGGGAAATAGAACAATCTAACAAAGAGCAATAAATAGGATCGCCCCAATGCACGTATGCGCGCAGCATGTTACAGCAAGCAATTAGAATAATGCTGTTATTTTTTCTGCTGCTTCGCTATAATTATAATCGGCTGCATTATTTTGCGGCAATAAACCAGCCGGACAGAAATTTCAGATATAAGCGCCATGAGGCTGCAATCAATCTGCAGAACACAAAAATAAATCGATAAAGAGGCATATATGCTAGCACTAATTCTTGGAGGGGCGAGCAGCGGCAAAAGCATGTTTGCCCAAATACTAATAAAAAAACTAAGCTATGAAAACAATGGCGATCTCTTTTATTTAGCTACAATGGTTCCTGTTGACGACGAAGACCGTTTGCGAGTCCAAAAGCATGTCGATGAGCGCAGCGGCTGGGGTTTTGCTTCTATAGAAGAAGGCTATAACTTGGGCAATTGCATTAGCAAGGTTTCATCAGGCGGCTCAGTGCTTTTTGACAGTGTGACTTCATACGTGCAAAATGCCTTATTCTCAGGGCACCCAAGCGTTGCATCTATGGGCTCTGAAGATATTGCCCAGTCAATTTTAAATATCTCTAAAGCATGCAGCAACATGGCAGTTGTTTCTGATTATATTTTCTCGGATGCCGAGAGGCATTCTGCTGAAGTTGAGAATTATAGAAAGACTATGGGCCAGGTCCACCAAATGATCGCGCATGAGGCTGGCCTTGTCATAGAATGCGCCTATGGCTTTGCGATTGCCCACAAAAACACTGCTAACTACCCTCTTGGCAATATCGCAGGCGAGCTGCAAGCAGCCAGTGTTAATTCTGGGAGCGAGCTTAGGTAATAGTGCCTTTAGCAGAGAGGAGGAGGCGCATTTACAGTGCGCAAAACCAATGCAAGCATTACTTATATGCATAAGCATGTTCTCAAAAATCCCAATTAAAAATATCCAATGGGGCGAAGACAAGGGCTCCTCTGCAGCAGCTTGGCTGCCTGCAGTTGGCGCTATATGCGGTACAGCCACTTTCGCTGCTGCAAAGCTGTCAAGGTTTCTAATCGGAGCAGCAAATGGCATCAGCGCTTTTATAATGCTTTTATCAGTATTTGCAGTCTGTGGCTTTTTGCACTTTGACGGCCTTATGGATAGCGCTGACTGCCTTTTGTCCTCAAGGGACAGAGAAGGAAAGCTTAGAATACTCAAAGACTCAGCAACCGGGGCGTTTGCCTCAATTTGCGCAACTCTGGCAATTTTGGCGTACTATTCTTCTTTTTTGGAGTGGGTAAGCCTTCCTCCTAAGCTGGATATTCTGCTAGTGCTAATACCAATGCTTTCAAGGGCATGGGCAATCACATTGATGTTTACTATTGATCCGCTAGAAACAAGCACCATTATGCGCTATTTTACCTCAGGCAAAAAGCCGGTTCACCTGGCATGTGTGTTTATTGCCGCCTCATGCACAGCCGTCGGAATTCTCCTGCTTGCAGGAGTCTGGGCCTTTGCGGCTGCATTGGCTTCGCTATTTGCCTCATACATGCTCGCAAGCCATGCAAAGCGCGAGCTCGGAGGCATTAATGGCGATATAATTGGCGCATCAATCATTCTTTCAGAGATTTTATGCTATTTGGCAATGCCAATTTGCCAAATCAGCTAGGAGGGCAGTATGGTTTTAATATTTGGAGGGGCTTACCAAGGCAAAACAGCTTTTGCACAAAGAGCATTTGGCCTAAGCCCGGAAGAGATATATACCTGCTCAGAAAATGAGCAGCCGAGCTTTTCATATAAAGCGATTGACAGCTTTCATGAGTTCATTTTTGAGTGCGCAAAGAGCGGCACGGATCCCAGCGAATTCATTATTAGCCACTTTGACGACATTAAGGGCAAAATCATTATTATGGATGATGTATGCAGCGGGCTGGTGCCAATGGGGGCTGTAAACAGGCTGTACCGAAAGTATGCAGGCAAAAGCATGCAGTTGCTTATGGGATATGCAGATGAGGCATACAGAGTTTTCTGCGGCATTGGGGAGAGGCTGAAATAGTGCTTGTCCAGATGATTCGCCATGCCAAAACCTTGGAAAACGAGGCCATGCTTTACCAAGGCTCAAGCGATCCCCACATAAGCAAGGCTGGCAGGCAGCAGTTAATTGACAACAAAAACAAAGAGCTTTATATAAGCACTGACAGATACTATACCAGCGATCGCGCTAGAGCCATCCAGACAATGCAGGAGCTTTTCAGCAATGAAAACTACTGCATAGTGCCATTGCTGACAGAATATAATTTTGGCGATTTCGAAATGAAGACAAACGAAGAGCTAATGGCAAATAACGAGTATATATTATGGCTTCAGGACAAAACCGGCGATGTAAAATGCCCTAATGGCGAAAGCAACAACATGTTTTTGTCAAGGATCCTTAAGGGGCTTGATTATGCGATTAACGACGCCAGCGAGCACTCTGCAGAATCGATAACTATCATCTCCCATGGGGGCACTATTGCCTTTTTATATATGTCGCTTATGGATGAGTGGGATGCAGACTTCTACAGCATAATGCCAAAACACTCGGAAGGGTACCTATTTGATCTAATTCAGATAGATTCTGAAATAATTGTAAACAAGTCGCAGAGAATATGCTAAAATAGCTTCTGTTATACACAACATCATAACTACGAGAGTGACACCATGGTTTTTAAGAATTCAGCATTAGATCTTGTAGGCGAAACCCCCATTTTACGGCTATCCAAAACAGAAGCAGCCAGAGGAATACCGGCAGAGCTTTTCGCAAAACTTGAGTTTTACAACCCATTTGCCGCTATGCAAGACAGAATTGCTATTGCAATTGGCAAGGAAGCAGAAGAGCTAAATGCTACCAGCCAAACAATGCTATATGCATGGGGCTACGGCGACTGCATCCTGTCACTTGCGTTTTATGCAGCAATCTGCGGCAACCCATTTCATCTCGTTATGCCTGACACTGACAACCCCAGCAATATTGAGCTTGCCAGCTATTACGCTGCAGAAGTTGAGCTTGTGTACATGGCAAGTGCAGAGTCCGGCCTCTCATACGCAAAATCGCTTGCTGAAGAAGACAGCAATGGCGTATTTATTGATCTGGGCAAGCTCAAGGAGCAGACGCACTATTTTTCCACAGCTCCTGAAATTTGGAGAGACACAAACGGCGAAATAGATGTTTTAGTTGCACATCTTACATATGCTGATGACCTTTCAGGCATGTACCAGTTCTTCAAAGACCAGGAGCGGAATGTAAGAGTATTTGGGGCTACATACGAGGAGCTGTATGAAGAGGCGATCGACCAGACGATAGAAGACTGCTTCGATGAGCTGATAAGCATTGATATCGATGAAGTATATGAAGAGCAGGACATTCTGGCGAGAACAGAAGGCCTTATGCTTGGCCTTAGCTCGGTTGCTGCCATTTGTGCAGCTTTGGAGCTTGCTGCAAAGCCAGAATTTGCAGGAAGCAAAATCGTGTGCCTTCTGAGCGAAGGCGGATATATGCGATTTCTTGACATGCAGTATTAGGGCCGGCAAACGGCTGCGGCAATTCTTAGCGCCAGCCTGCCTGCCCTCCCCTGCCGGCTAAGGCATATGGGCCTTATGCACAAATTTTTTGCGTTTCATACCGTCGCCGCAAGTCTCTATCACGCAAGCAAAAGCGCCCGCATATCTCCTTAAGCGTGCCTGTTTTATGGCAAGGAGGCTGCATACAGCCTGTTTTTTTTGCTTGTGCACGCACTTCATATTCAGTTAAGCCATTTAGCCTGCAGGTGCAAGGCTTGAGCTTTGAATTTGATCAAAAAAAGATGCAAGCTGTATGCCAGCATCAGCTTTGCATCTTTTCATTTATGCCAATAAGCTATTCTTGCTCTGCCATTTTCGCGTATTTTTCGTATCTGCCCTTTGCGTCGAGCGCTGATTTTGCAAACAGCTCTTTAGCAATCTCCGGGAACGTAACCTCAAGAGCAGTATAGCGGGTCTCAGATTTTATAAACTCTTCGAAATCTTTTGTTGGCGGCTTGCTGTCAAGCGTAAATGGATTTGCGCCGGCAGCAGAGCTGTTTGGGTTATACCTGTAGTGGTGCCAGTAACCGCTTTCAACAGCATTCTTGCACTGCTGCACACTGCTGCCCATGCCGGACTTGATGCCATGGTTAATGCAAGGCGCGTATGCAATTATTATGCTTGGCCCGTCAAAGCTCTCCGCTTCCTTTACAGCCTTGAGCAGATGGTTCATATCCGCCAGCGAGACCTGCGCGACATACACATATCCGTAAGAGGCTGCCATCATGCCGAGATCCTTCTTTTGCACTTTCTTGCCTTGGGCTGCAAACTTAGCCACTGCAGCTGTCGGCGTTGACTTGGATGACTGCCCGCCGGTGTTTGAGTACACCTCTGTATCAAACACGAATACATTGAGGTTCTCTCCGCTAGCCAGTACATGATCCAAGCCTCCGTAGCCAATGTCATATGCCCAGCCATCGCCGCCGAAGATCCAAATGCTCTTCTTCCTTAGCTGCTCTTTGTTGCTAAGCAGATAGTCTCTGTCAGCGTTTTGCTCGCTTGTTGCCTCAAGGGCGGCCACGAGGGCGGTTGACGCCTCTTCAGACACAGCATCATCATCAAATGCGGTGATCCAGCCGGCAAGGGCTTCTTTTAAATTGGTATCCGAAGTGGAGCCTAAAAGATCCTCAGCTTTGCCCTTGAGCGTATTTCTTTGCTTTTTAACGCTTAATGCCATGCCGTAGCCATACTCTGCATTGTCTTCAAAGAGCGAGTTAGCCCATGCCGGCCCTTGGCCCTTGGCATTTTTTGTATAAGGAATGCTTGGGGCAGATGCGCCCCAGATGGAGGTGCATCCTGTTGCATTGGCTATATACATGCGATCGCCAAACAGCTGTGTCAGCAATTTGGCGTAAGGGGTTTCGCCGCAGCCTTCGCAAGCTCCTGAGAACTCAAGCAGCGGCTGGCAGAACTGGCTTCCCCTAACTGAGAACTTATTCAAGCCGGACTCTTTTAGCGGCAACTGCGAAATGTAGTCCCATAAAACTGCATCATCGCCGCTGTCTTCTACATCCCTGAATGAAAGCGCTTTTTCTTTGCCTTGGCAGACATTTATGCAGCTGCCGCACCCTGTGCAGTCTTTTGGCGATACCTGCACACGGAAAGCGTAGGCTTCGAGAGCTTTGCCGTTTGGCTTGCGCGTCGAAAACTGCATTGGGGCTGCCTGAGCTTCTTCAGGCGTAAGAAGAAACGGCCTGATTGCAGCATGAGGGCATACGAAAGAGCATTGTGCGCATTGAATGCAGTTTTCGCTGTTCCAAACCGGAACTTCCATTGCTATATTTCTCTTTTCGTATGCTGATGTTCCAGACGGGAAAACACCGTCCTCCATGCCTACGAAAGTGGACACAGGAAGCAAGTCTCCTTTTTTTCGCGTCATGGGGCGCAAGATATCCTTTATAAAAGCAGGTTCGCTGGCAGGCTGCTTTTCGCTCACATCAGCTTGCAGCCAAGATTGCGGAACTTCGGCCTTATGCAGAGCGCTTATTGCCCTTTCTATGCCGTCGAAGTTCATCTGCAGTATTTTTTCGCCCTTCTTGCCGTAGTTTTCTACTACTTCCTCTTTGAGCAGCTTTTCTGCCTCATCGTAGGGAATGACGTTGGCAAGGTAGAAGAATGCCGCCTCCATTATCATGTTGGTTTTTCTGCCCAGCCCGACTTCTTCAGCGATCAATGAAGCATCTATTGTATAAAAGTTTATGCTCTTTTGGGCTATTTCCCTCTTGTATTCAGCTGGCATGTTTTCGTCAAGCTCTTTGGCGTCCCAGGCTGTATTGAGCAGGAACACTCCATTCTCCTTCAGATCAGAAACCATGTCATATTGCTCAAGATAGCTTTGCATCGAGCAGCAGACAATGTCAGCCCTGTCAATGGTGTATGTTGAGCGGATAGGGGAACGTCCAAACCGGAGATGGGAGCTTGTTAAGCCGCCGGATTTTTTTGAGTCATAGTCAAAGTAGCCTTGTGCATAAAGGCCTGAAGTATCGCCTATGATCTTGATTGCGCTTTTGTTTGCACCTACAGTGCCGTCAGATCCAAGCCCCCAGAATTTGCAGCTCACACAATCCTCTGGCGATGCATCAATTTTCTCAGTGACAGGCAGTGAAAGGTTGGTTACGTCATCAACAATTCCTATGGTAAACGAGTTCTTGGGCTCAGCCGCCTCAAGGTTTTCGTAAACGGCTTTTATTTGTGAGGGGGTGGTTTCTTTTGAGCCAAGCCCGTATCTTCCCCCAACTATTAGCGGCATGCCCTCTTTATTGTAAAATGCGCTTCTGACATCCAGGTAAAGAGGCTCTCCGATAGATCCAGGCTCTTTTGTTCGGTCTAAAACAGCAATTCTCTTTACGCTATCAGGAAGGGCTTCAAAGAAGTATTTTTCGCTAAAAGGCCTATAGAGCCTGACTTTTATGAGGCCAAGCTTCTTGCCCTGTTTTGCCAGATAGTCTATCGTTTCTTCTATTGCTTCGCAAACAGAGCCCATAGCGATGATAACATTCTCCGCTTGCGGATCTCCGTAATACTGGAAAGGCTTGTATTCGCGCCCTGTCAGTTCAGTTATTTGGCCCATATAGTCGTTGACAACATCATCGACATTCTCATAAAAGCGGTTGGCAGCTTCTTTCTCCTGAAAGAAAATATCCGGATTCTGCGCTGTACCCTTTGTATACGGGCGTTCCGGGTTCAGTGAGCGGTTTTTAAACCTTTGGAGCGCTTCTTTGTCCAGCATGCGCTCGAAGTCTTCATAGTCTATTACTTCAATGTTTTGTATTTCGTGCGATGTTCTGAAGCCATCGAAAAAATGAAGGAAGGGCAAAGAAGACTTTATTGATGCAAGATGGGCAACACCGCCTAGATCCATTGCTTCCTGTACGCTGCATGAAGCGAGAAGGGCAAATCCCGTCTGGCGGGTGGCCATAACATCAGAATGGTCCCCAAATATCGATAGAGCATGCCCTGCGATCGCCCTTGCGCTTACATGAAAAACACCGGGCAGGAACTCTCCGGCTATTTTGTACATGTTCGGCAGCATCAAAAGCAGCCCTTGGGAGGCTGTGAATGTAGTTGTTAGTGCACCTGCTGTAAGCGATCCATGAACTGCGCCAGCTGCGCCGCCTTCTGACTGCATTTCAACAACATCGACCTTTTGGCCGAATATGTTTAGCTGGCCATTAGCTGACCATTCATCAACCACCTCAGCCATTGTTGAGGAAGGCGTAATTGGATATATGGCAGCAACTTCAGTGAAAGCATATGCTGTATATGCAGCTGCATTGTTGCCATCCATAGTTTTCATTTTTTTTGCCATTATATAACTCCTTAGTTGAGGCTTGCTCTGATTATTATCTACTGTTGTTCAGCAACCATTCAGAACACTTGGATATAGGCAAGTGCTGTTCAATTTTTGCCGTTTCACATTCCAGTTAAGGCACAAAGCGCCATACACCTGCTTATTTGACCAATATAGCAAAAAGTAATAGTTTACTCAATACATTTTGAATTAATGTGTGTGCTGTGATCAGAATTTAATTAATAAGCCAAAAGCGATGTTTCACCTAGCCTTTTAAGCTTCTTGCATGCAGTTTCTTATTTTATATAATTCAGGGAGCACGAAGCTGTTTTTTCGAATTGTTACACATTAATGAAATATTACAGATTTTCATATGAAAACAAAAAAAAGCAAGCTCATAAGCCGAGTTCTGTTTTAATGGCCATCTATCTTGGAATACTGTCGCCAGTACCCTAAAGCGACTTACCACGAGCATCAGCGGGCCACTGTATACGCTCTTTCTTAGTCTTGCTCCGAATGGGGTTTGCATGTCCGGGCAGTTGCCTGCCCGCCTGTGCGCTCTTACCGCACCCTTTCATCCTTACCTATGCGAACATAGGCGGTTTCCTTTCTGTTGCACTTTCCTTAGGGTCGCCCCCACCTGGCGTTACCAGGCATTCTTGCCCTGTGGAGCTCGGACTTTCCTCAACACCGAAGTGCTGCGGCCAAACGGCTTGCTCGCTGATAATAGTAGCAAAAAAAAAGAGCATAATCAAATGAATTTTTGGCTGGGCGGCAAGTTAGTGATTGCTGCCCAGCGCATTGATGCGAAATTGTATCATTTCAATCTCAGACATTTTAAGCGCTTCCTGATGTGTGCGCTTAGCAAGCGCGCCTCTCATTAAAGCAAGCTCCTTTTGCGCTTTTTGCAAACGGCTAAGCAGGTACTCTTCATATATTTCCGCGTTTCGGCATTTCTCGGGAAATATAATGCTGGCTTTATCAGGGCAATAAGGAGCCGCTTTTGCATTGTCAATAAGCATAATCTGATAAAAATGGCCGTGCTCTTTGGCAATAGCGTTTTCATCAATGAAGTAGCCGTGCTGCGAGAGGAACAACCGCAGCTCATCGACATAGGTTTGCGGGCCCAGAATCAGCTTTGGAAAGCTTTTGGATTTCTGCTCATTTTTTTGCAATATGCCCATAATTGTCCGGCCGCCCATGCCGGTAATGCTTACGCAGCTTGCCTCCCCTGCGCTTAAGGGCTCAAGGCCGTTTCCTATCCTAAAACTGCACCTGCCGGCAACGCCTGCTTTCACGGCATTAGCTATGCCGTTTTGCAAAGGGCCAAGCCTGGCCTCAGTGATTATTGCCTGCTTGGCTTTGTTGTTTTCAAGGAGCCAAATGGGCAGGAACGCATGATCTGATCCTATGTCAGCAAAAGTCTGGCACTCATATGCCAAAGCCGCTATAGTGCTTAGCCTGCTGCCAAGAATTGTTTTTTTACTTTGCATACCGGCAGTTTGAAAGCCTCGCTATAAAAAAATAGGCCACTTGATTCTCCTTCTTATTGACAAATGGGCGGCACTGTATATAATAGTTTAAGTGAGTGTTCCCTAGTAGCTCAATCGGTGGAGCAATCGGCTGTTAACCGAGAGGTCGTAGGTTCGAGTCCTACCTGGGGAGCCATTTTTTTTGCTTATTTGCATTCCTTTGCCGCATAGCCCTGAAGGGCTTGCCGGCGAGCAGCGCGTGGCAGGCATGGTTATAGCAGCGCTAAGGCTGCTTTTTTTTGTTTTGCCTGTTTGCCGGCTTGCGCTTTTTTTCACCGCTGTTTTGGCTTTTAGCAGTATTAGGCTTCGCATCAGACATGAGCAATGCAACTTCCTTTTTTGTAAGCTTTCTATACTCCCCTGCCTTCAGGCCGCTTAGGCTTACGCCCCCTTCGCTAACCCTCTTCAGGCTGACAACGCTTGCGCCTATAGCTTCAAACATTCTTCTAACTTGCCTGTTTTTGCCTTCTTTTATCGTGACGAGGTATACAGGATGCTTGCCTTCCCTATAAATGAGCAGGCGAACTTGCGCCGGGGCAGAAACCTCCCCGTCCCCAATGCCAACTCCCCTCTCAAGCGCGTGCTGCTCTTTTGAGGAAATCTTTCTGTTTATGGCTGCTTCGTAGGATTTCTCTTTGCCATATCTCGGGTGTGTAAGCTTGAGCGCAAAGTCGCCATCATTTGTCAGAAAAATAAGGCCCTCGCTATCCTTGTCAAGCCTTCCAACCGGAAATATCCTGCTGGCTTCATCGGCAATAAGATCTGTTACTGTCTGCTCGCCATGCTTTGTTGAAACAGCGCTAATTACGCCTTTCGGCTTATTGAGCATATAGTAGACATTGCTTTGCGCCGTTACTTGCTTGCCGCCAAGCGTGACGATGTCTTTGCCTTCATTTACCTGAAAGAAAAGATCCTTGACTGTAGCCCCGTTCACAGAAATTAGCCCGCCAAGCACAAGTGACTCTACTTTTCTGCGCGATCCTAAGCTGCATTTTGCTAAGTACTGATTAATTCTCATATTTTTTATTGTAAGCGGGCAGTTTCTCTCTCAAAGCAGCCTGCTTTTGCTTTTCATGTTTATAATAAGCATTATGGCATTGCCAACTTGCGCATGCAACACCTGTTTTGCTGCGGGGGGAATATCGCTTTGCTTAATGCACAAAAATAATTTGCGCATTATAGCTTATCATGGTACCATAAGCTCAATATTAAGCGTTTAGCAATTAATTATTTATGGAAAGCAATGAGGATAAACTTTTGGGCAGCAGATTCATTTTTGAAGGGCATGATACAGTCGAACTGGCAAAAAAGTACGGCACCCCGCTTTATGTAATGAGCTACGATGCAATTAAGCGCTCAGTAGACAAGCTGAAAGCATCTTTTGAAAAAAGTGGGCTGGAATACAGTATAAACTATGCAGGAAAGGCATTTCTAAACACCGCTATGTGCAGAATTGCTGACATTTTAGGCCTGGACCTGGATGTCGTTTCCGGCGGTGAGCTTTATACAGCGCTGGCGGCCGGGTTTGACCCGTCCCGCATAACATTGCATGGAAGCAATAAATCCCAGCAGGAAATAACCGAAGCAATTGAAGCCGGGGTCGGAACCATAACTATTGACAGCCTGTATGAGATTGATCTGCTTAATGATATTGCAGCATCAATGGGCAAAGTAGTGCAAGTGCATTTGCGCCTTTCCCCTGGCGTTGAGGCGCACACTCATGAATATGTGCAAACAGGCCGCGTTGACTCCAAATTTGGCATACCGATAAGCATGGGATCAAGGGCCGCAAGAATGGCCATAGAAAAGCCAAACCTTGATCTAAAAGGGCTGCATTGCCATATAGGCTCACAGATCTTTAACACAAAGCCATACTTTATCGCACTCACAGGCATGATCGAGATGGTGTATAACATCAAAGAAATGGGTGCCGAAATACGCGAAATAAACCTTGGCGGAGGGTTTGCTATTAATTACCTGGCAGACGAAAACGATTTTGACATAGACTCGCTGTTTCCGTCAGTAGCTGACTTTTTGCGCGAAAACGCCCAGTCTCTTGGAATTAAGGTCCCAAAAGTCATTGTTGAGCCGGGCCGTTTCATTGTAGGAAAGTCAGGAATTACGCTGTATACTGTGGGCACAATTAAGGAAATACCATATATTAGAAAGTATGTTAGCGTTGATGGCGGCATGGCTGACAACCCAAGGCCTGCATTGTACAATGCTGTGCATTCTGCCGTTGTTGCCAATAAATATGACTATGAGCCGACCGATTTGGTCACAATCAGCGGCAAATGCTGCGAAACTGACACTCTGATAAAAGATATTCTCCTGCCTCCCACAGAGCCGGGCGATATATTGGCTGTAATGGATACAGGGGCTTACAACTACTCTATGGCAAGCCACTACAACCGTCTGCTTTCACCCAGCGTAGTGCTTTTGAGTGGAGAGCGCGATGATTTAATCGTCAAGCGCGATACCTATGCTACAATAATAGCGAATGATGTCATTCCGGAGTGGATGGGCAACAAACAATAGATTATAAATAAAGATAGGTAGAGCAATGGGGATACTGCGCGGTTTTGATATATATAGAGTCCTGCCCGGTGTTTTTTTCGGATTTCTTGCTATTACATTGCATGAATACTCCCATGCATATGCCGCTTACCTGCTTGGCGACAATACGGCCAAAGAGATGGGAAGGCTGTCTTTGAACCCGCTTAAGCACATCGATCCGATAGGGCTTGTTTGCTTTGTGCTCTTCAGGTACGGCTGGGCTAAGCCTGTTCCAATAAACCCGAACAACTTTGAGAACCCAAGAACCGGAATACGAATTGTCAGCATTGCAGGGCCGGCGGCAAATATGGCCCAGTGCCTGTTTTGCCTGCTTGGAGCCAAAATTTCTTTGATATGCCTAAACAATATGCTGTTTTTTATGTTTCTTCAAGGAATGGCTATGAATATAGGATTTGCTGTATTTAATTTATTGCCGTTCCCTCCATTGGACGGATCAAAAATATTGCTCTCATTTATGCCGATTAAAGCAGAAGCTTTTTTCTACCAATACCAAAAATACTTTAGCGCTGTTTTTATGGCTCTTATATACTTTGGGGTAATTGATCCTTTGATAGAAGCTCCGATTGCTTACATAAGCGGCTTGCTTTTAAAATTGATCGGCTTTTAGCTATCTGCGCAGGCATACGCAGCACGCCATATGATTGCAAAGAAAGGGGTGCATGCCAAGCGCTTTTGAGAAGCTGCTGCCTGGCAAATGAGATGAAACAGAATTTTTCTCTTGATGCTTTCGAGGGCCCGCTCGATCTGCTGCTATATCTGGTCCAGCAAAACGAAATCGATATCTTTGATATACCAATTGCACAGATAACATCGCAATTTCTCGATTACTTATCATTGTGCGATGTTTTTGACATTGAAAGCGCAAGCGAATTTATTGCCATGGCTTCTCTCTTAATCGAGCTTAAATCACGGGAGCTGTTGCCGAAAGGCGATGATGCAAGCGACAGCTCAGAGGCTTTTACAAGCGAAGAGCTCTCAAAAATGCTGCTTGAGTATAAAGCCATCAAGCATATAGCTGCATATTTAAAGCATTACGAAGAAGAGCATTTATTGCACATAGGGAAGGATCCGCTGTTTTTTTGCGATATGGAGCCAGAGGCTTTGGAGCTTGGCATTCAACCAGCCGATCTTTATGCAGCCCTTCAAAAGGCATTGGCTAAGTCGCTTACAGCGCAGCAAAGAGCCAAACCGGCAGCTTACCAGATTCCTGAGCCTTATGCATCAGTTGAGGAAATGTCGGATAAGGTTAAGCAACTGCTAAGCATTCAAAAAAAAGCAGCGTTTTTTGATCTGCTTAAAGGCATTAGCAGGGATGAGGCGATAGCTTTCTTCTTAGCTATCTTAGAATTGTTTAAAAGAGGGTTTATTGATATCGTGCAAGAATATGAATTTGGCGACATAAGCCTTATGCTGATTACATGATTAAGCAAAGCAAGATTTTTTCAGCTGCGCTCGAAGCCATCCTATTTGCTTCCGGAGAGCCTGTAAGCATAAGGGCTATAGCATCTGCGCTTAATATACCAATAGGCGTCGCGGAAGAGCTGGCTGAAAAGCTGAAGGAAGACTATGCGGCTGGGGATCGGGGACTTGAGATAAGCGTAGCAGACGGCTATGCCGAAATGCAAACCAGCCCGGAAGTGTTTGAATACGTCAAAGAAGCGCTAGGCGTCAGCCAGCCGCATGCGCTTTCGCAAGCAGCTGTGGAGACTCTTGCAATAATAGCATATAAACAGCCTGTTGCAAGAAGCGATATAGAGCGAATCAGGGGTGTAAAGTCATCAAGCTCTCTTGATGTGCTTATAGCAAAGGGGCTGGTTAAAGAAACAGGAAAGTTTGACTTGCCCGGAAAGCCAAGCGCATTCTCAACAACAAGGGAATTTCTCACGCTTATGAATATCAAAAGCCTTTCTGAGCTGCCAAGCTACGAAGACTTTGCCGCAGATGCTGCACTGGAAACAGAGCCTTACAACTGCTAAGCATTTCTCAGTCAACAAGCCCTGAGGCCACTCTAAATGTTTGCGGGAAAGCGAAAATTATGATAGAATTCATACAAGGTTTGGAGGCATAGCTCAGTTGGTTAGAGCGCTCGCTTCACATGCGAGAGGCCATGGGTTCGAGTCCCTTTGCCTCTACCAAATTGCAATTAAGCAGGTTTCAGCCAAAAATATCGATTATAGCGCTGAAGCCTTTTTTTATTTCCGGGTGCAGGAGCTTTGCTGATTTGGGCCTTGATGCGCTATGCTTTGCCAAACTGCAAAGCTTGCAGCATCAAAAGCAATGCTCCTAAGCTATTAAAAATTGTATATAGAGCAGGGCTCTTTGTATCGAATGTGAGGCTGCAATAGCTTCCAAGCTATTTTTTTGCCAGAGAACAGTATAAAAAGCAAAACACGCTGAAAAAAAGGAAGGCACCTTGATAATGGTATCTTGATCATTTATAATTTATAATAATTTTGCTCTTAAAAGCAGCCTGTAAAGCAGGCGCGCTTATGCTTATAAATATAGGAGGATATGGGCGTGAGTTGGTGGAGCGAATCAGATTGGATCGACTCTGAAGCATGGGAGTTTGATGAATATGAGCAAAGAGGCACAACCCCGGGCATGCGCTGGGCAACAAACACGCTAACCGGGGAAAGCGGATTGTTTAAGCCGGAAAGCTATCGCAAGCGCTCTGCCTATTGCGAATACGCTGCATCAAAAGTTGCTGAGCTGCTTGGTATTCCAAGCGCAAAAGTGCTTGTTGGCATCTTGGCCAATATGCCTGGCTGCATAAGCCTTGATGTGCGCAGCGGATATACAGACAAAATAATTCTTGCAGATTCACTGCAATGGTCTGGCGATTTGCTGAAGCTGAGAGAGTCAAGCGAAAGCGAGAGAGTTTACGGGAGGCCTTCTGAGATGTCCTTTCAAGGGCTGTTGCCGTTTTTAACCTATGAAGCAGAGCTTGGCCTGGTTAAAATGATGTACTTTGACTGCATAACTGACAATCCCGGGCGCCATGAGAGCAACTATATGTTTTCTATAGATAGCCGCGGTGCAATTAACAGCTTGCTGCCATTATTTGATCACGGGCTTTGCTTTCAGGAAATCAGCTATTTGCATGATTTTTGCACCGCTTTAGGCATGGACGTAGGAAATGGCAGGGATGAGTTTCGCGGGAGAGGCAGGGGAATGCGCAGGGGCTGGTTTATGTTTGGCGGATCCTCTTTCCCCTATTTTGGCAGAGGCGGGTTTGGAAGCAGCTTTCCTTTCGATGATCTATACGGGTATATCAAAAATGACTATCCGGAATTAATCAGCTATTATAGCGAGCGGATTCGAAGCGACGAGTTTAGGCAGGGCACTGCCAGCCTGGGCTGCTATGATTTTATCATGGACAAGCTAGACAGCTTTGAAGGGGCCTAAGCAGGGCCCGCTTTTTTTTAGGCGCCGATACCCCAAAGGCATAAAAAAGTTAAGAGCCTTTTCATGGCAATGCAACAGCTGCCAGAGATCAGCTTCAAAAGCAGTGTTTTTCACTCGTTTCCTCTATACATTTTCGGCGAACAAAGCCAATACCGGGCAGCCTTTTAGAGCATGCCTTCAGCATTAAATGCGGCTGCGCCTGTGCTATTATTTTAGTAGGCGCAGCTAACCCGCTCGCCTATTGCCCAATAATAAACAATACAGCATTGTGACGCATAGGCAGCAAAAACGCTGGCTTATCGGCTTAATGCTTTAGTTACGGAGGCTAAAAAAATGCTCTATGGATGTTTAGTGCCACATCCGCCTTTAATCATAGAAGAAGTCGGAGGGCCTGATGAAATCCCTGCAACAAGGGCAGCATACAAAAAAATCGCACTAGAGGCCAAACAGGCCAGCCCTGATGTTTTGGTAATCTTCTCCCCTCACAGCATTATCTACTCAGACTACCTGCACATTTCGCCGGGCCGGCAAGCGCATGGCAATTTCGGGCTCTACAACGCGCCCCAAGCCAAATACTCCGTTGGCTACGACAGCGAGCTTGCAGCGCTCATCGGCGAAATAGCTGAGGAAAACGGCATACGCGCCGGCTTTCTGGGAGAGGTTGACAAAGCGCTTGATCATGCAAGCATGGTGCCGCTTCATTTTATTAAGCACGATAAAATTGTAAGAATCGGATTGTCCGGATTTTCCCTGATAGATCATTACCGGTTTGGCATGTGTGTGCGCCTGGCTATCGAGAAGCTGGGGCGCAATGCTGTCATTGTGGCAAGCGGGGATATGTCGCACAAGCTCTCAGAAACAGGCTCATACGGGCTTGCGCCGGAAGGCGCTTTGCATGATCGCTACGTAATGGAATGCCTGCAGGAAGGCGATTTCAAAAAACTGATGGCTATAGATCCTGCTGTTGCCAACGCAGCTGCTGAATGCGGCCTAAGAAGCCTTGTAATGCTGGCAGGAGTGTTTGACGGCTTGGACTTTGAAAGCGAAGTATATTCGTATGAAGCCCCATACGGAGTTGGCTATCTCACAGCTTCTATACGCTCGGTTGGAATGCGCGATAGCCTGCTGGCCGATATCGTTTCTGATTATGAAAGCAGGCTTGAAGCTACCAGAAGCTCTGAAGATGCGTATGTGCGCCTAGCCCGCATGAATGTTGAGAATTTTGTTTTATATGGCGAGCCGGCAGTGCTGCCAGAGCGCCTTCCGCCCGAAATGGCTGAAGAGCAGGCAGGCGTGTTTGTCTCCATATACAAAAACGGAGAATTGCGAGGCTGTATAGGCACCATTTACCCCACTTGCCCAAGCATCGCTGAAGAAATAATCCAAAACAGCATTTCGTCTTGCTCGAAAGATTCGCGATTTGATCCGGTTGAGCACAGCGAGCTTGACGAGCTTGTGTATAGCGTAGACGTTTTGTCAACGCCTGAGCCTGTCAGCGAAATGTCCGTGCTTAACGCAAAAAAGTATGGAATAATAGTCTCTTCGGGATCACGGCGCGGCTTGCTGCTGCCAAACCTTAGTGGAGTTGACACAGTCAAAGAGCAAATCTCAATAGCATTGCGCAAGGGGGGCATTAGCCAAAGCGAACCCTATTTGATAGAGCGCTTTGAGGTTGTGAGGCATTCATGAAAGAGGCTGCATTTTATGAGGCTGTAGGCGATAGCGCGCATTGCCAGCTATGCCCCCATTTTTGCCGCATAAAGCCAGGGGCCAGCGGCATCTGCAAAGCCAGGGAAAACGTCTCCGGCAAGCTGGTGCCTGCCAGCTATGGGCAGCTCTCAAGCATTGCCCTTGACCCGATAGAAAAGAAGCCTTTGCGGAGGTTTTATCCGGGATCGCAAATACTCTCGGTTGGCAGCTATGGATGCAGCATGCACTGCAGCTTCTGCCAAAACTACGCTATAAGCCAGCAAACTCCCCAAACCGAATACTACTCTCCCGACAGGCTGCTGGAGCTCGCGCTTTCTGCCAAGGCCAGCATAGGGGTAGCATTTACGTATAATGAGCCGTTTGTAGCGTATGAGTACTTGCTGGAGTGCGCACAGCTTTTGGGATCTGAGTCCCAAAAGGTGGTTGCAGTGACAAACGGCCTTATCAATAGCGAGCCTTTGCGAATGCTGCTGCCATTTATACATGCGCTCAATATTGACATTAAGTCTTTCAGGCATGATTTCTACACAAGGCATGGAGGGGATCTTGATACTGTTAAGGCTGCTGTAAAGGCAGCCTCACAATCAGCGCATGTGGAAGCAACAACGCTAATTATCCCCGGCCAAAATGACACAAAAGAGGAAATGGGCGAGCTCGCTTCGTGGCTTGCTGAAATATCGCCTGATATTCCACTGCATATATCCAGATTCTTTCCCCGCTACAAGATGGCCCATATGCAGCCAACACCCGTCGAGACTGTCGAGTCGCTGGCAAAAGTGGCGCAAGATCATCTGCTTTATGTATACAAAGGCAATTTATAGCAAAACAAATAGGCCAGGCAGATGATTTCTGCACTGGCTTTTTTTCAATAAATCGTGTTTGCCGCTTTGGCATTTTTAGGCTCGCGCCTAAACTGATGCGAAAAAGGCTTTTGCGCCTTCATAGCAGGAATAAAGATCAGCTTTGCTTATCAGCTCATACGGCGCATGCATTGACAGCACCGGCACTCCATAGTCTATAGTGTCTGCGCCATACTTTGCAAGCATGTAGGCAACTGTGCCGCCTCCGCCTTGATCAACCTTGCCAAGCTCACCTGTCTGGTAAGCTACATCATTATCTTTTAGAAGGCTGGCCAGCCACTGCATATATTCGCTGTTGGCATCGTTGCTGCCAGACTTGCCTCTTGATCCTACGTATTTCACCAGGCTTGCCCCAAATCCAAGCAGGGCTGTGTTTGGCTTTTCAAATGCCTCTGAGAATGTCGGATCATAGGCTACTGTAACGTCCATTGACAGCACTCGCGAGTTTGCAAGGCATCTTCTGAGAACAAGATCAGAATGCCCGTCGCCAGTAAGCTCGATAATTTCCGCCATCATGTTTTCAAAAAACCGGCTTTGCATTCCTGTTGAGCCTTCGCTGCCAACTTCCTCTTTGTCAGAGAGCAGCACAATGCTTGTTCTATGCAGATCGCTGCTGCCAAGCAGCGCTGCGAGCGCAGCAAAGCTGTTTGAGCGATCATCGTGCGCATAGCCCATTATCATGCCTCTGTCAAACCCAACATCCCTGGCCTTTCCTGCAGGAACTATTTCAAGCTCGGCAGTAAGGAAGCTTTCTTCGCTGATAGCGTATTTTTCATTCAGCATGTTCAAGATATTTAGCTTTACCTTGTTTGATACATCGCTCTCAGCAAGCGGTATACTGCCAACTATGACATTCAGCTGCTCGCCTGAAACAACATCAGAAGCCTTCTTTTGCATCTGGTCAGCTGCCAGGTGAACGAGAAGATCCGATATAACAAACACAGGATCGCTTTCATCTTCCCCAATGCAGATTTCAAGCTTTGCGCCATCTTTGGTATAAATAACGCCATGAAGCGCAAGGGGTATGGTGAGCCACTGGTATTTTTTGATTCCGCCATAGTAATGGGTTTTGAAAAAAGCTAATCCGCTGTCTTCATACAAAGGCACCGGCTTTAGATCTATTCTCGGGGCGTCTATATGGGCAGCGGCAATGTTAAGCCCTTCGCTCAAAGGCGCTGTGCCTATAGCAGCCAGCATTAGAATCTTGCCTTTGCCGAGCGCGTACACTTTGTCGCCTGCCTTGAGCTTTCCATCGACGCTGCTAAGCTCTATAAAGCCAAACTCTTTTGACAGGGCTTGCGCATAAGCAGCGCATTCCCTTTCTGTCTTGTTTGCCAAAAAGTTCTTATAGCGTTCTGAGAATGCCTCAATTTCTGCGGCTTTGCCGCCCCAAGAGCTTTCCTTCTCATAGCCAAGCTCTTTTTCTAATTCTTTATAATCCAAATGAATTCGCCTTTCTAAACTCAAATACTGCCCAGTTCGAATATGTTCATTATTTCTTCAATTTCATTAGGCGCTTTTGCTATGTCTGAAGTAAGCACAATGTTCCCGTTTTCTGTAACCAATACATCGTCTTCTATGCGTATGCCGATTCCAAGGCCGGAAAAATACAGCCCCGGCTCCACTGTTATAACCATGCCTGGCTCCAAAGGGGCATGCTTGCTTAAAGCATCATGCACATCAAGGCCGAGGGAATGGGAAACGCTGTGGTAATAATATTCGGCTATTTCATCTGCAGAGTCTATTAAGCCTGCCTCGGCAAGCTCCTTTTCATAAAAAGCGATCAGCGACTCATCAAGCTGCGCAAGCGTTGTGCCCGGCTTGACAAGGCTTATGATATGCTCATTTGCCCCAAGCACTATATTGTATATTTTAAGCTGCTCCTCAGTAAAAGAGCCGCTAACAGGGTATGTCCTGGTAACATCAGCGCAATAATTCCCATATGATGCCCCGCAGTCAATTAGCAGCAAATCGCCTTGTGGCATCGTGGCCTGGTTTGACGTATAGTGCAGGGAAACAGCATTTTCGCCGCTGGCTGTGATAGTATTAAAGCCAATATTGCCTCCATGCCTCTTAACTGTATACTCGAAAACTGCCTGCGCTTCATATTCCTTCATGCCTGGCCTTAATGCGCTAACAACCTCATCAAGGGCTTGCTTTGTCAGGCGGGCTGCAATTTTCATTTTGTCTATCTCGCTATCAGCCTTTATGCTTCTTTGCTTTTCAGTAATGGGCGACAAATCCCTGATTTCAAAGCCCGGGTATTTCTCAGACATTCTTTGCCTGATTACATTTTCATAAGGGATAGCCTGATAGTCATATAGGTTTTTCGAATAAAGATACAGATTCTTCATGCCCCTTGACGCCAGTGAAGCAATGACATTTTCCATTTCATCAATAAACCTTACATCAGATATGCCGCTTGCCTCATTACAGCTTTCAGGGGTTTGCATCTTCCCGGTCCATTTTTCCTTTGTAAGATCAACTCTGGGAATAAATAGGATTTCAGCAGCCCCTGTTGGCGTTTTGCATGCCATAAAGAAAAGCCCCGGCTGTGATATTGATGTAAAATAGTAGAAATTCCTATTCACCTCGAAAGGGTAATCTGTATCATTGGATGCAGCTTGAACCTGCCCGCTGTATATTAGCGCTATTGAATTTTCCGGCAAACCATCAAGCAGCGATGATCTTGCACTTGCACAAAAGTCTTTTGTCATATATCCTGCCTTTCAACCTTACATAAATCCATGCATAAGTATAATTGCATAGATGCTGTTTTATGCCTGCCTGCAGGGCATAAGCAAGCCTGGCTTATAATTTATTCTACGCTGTGTTTCGCATAGCATTTTTTTAGGCATTGGAAGAAATAGATATAAACGCCAAGCATATGGCTGCGCTAACAATGGCATGCCAACTGTGGCTATCAAATCAAATCCGTTACTGCCTATACTTCAAAGGATTGCACATGGCGGCCTGTGGCCAACAAACGCAGATGCAGCATTTGCAATTTGTGCAGCTATATCAGCTAATAGTAGTTTAGTTGCTGCCTGTTTATGAGAATTTAGTGTTGCTAAGCAGCGTTTTGCATGCCTCAAACATGCACGCCCATTTCTATAAATAGTATCATAATGCTGCATTCATATCAATTTTCACATGCATTTTCTTGGCAATTGCATGGATATAGGTGTTATTTTTTGCTCAAAAGAGGAAACAATAAAAGTACAAAATCCAATGCGAGGTTTAAAATGGCCAAGAAAAACCGCAAACGCGCGCCACAGCAGAGCCCTGCCAGCCCGAAAGTTAGCGAAGGGCTTTCAAGCATCAGTGAGCCGCAGCTTACGTCAACATCCGAGCAAAGCCAGCTCTCAACAACAAACAGCGCAAAACAGCAGCGCAAAGGAAAGCGCAAGTAGGAAGCCAATGCCGAGTGAGCGCGCATAAGTGTGCGCTCTTAGCATTTTTTGGGCGCATAATAGCTTGGCAATTTCGCAAGGCGCCATGAGCTGCATGCCAATTGCAATAACTTCGCGCAAATGCGAAAAAAAAAGAGGCGTTTGCCTGTAAAATGAAGTATACTATATGGACTGGAATACACTAAAGGCAATGACGGGGAGGAGTACATTCTTTCTTAGGCTTAGAGAGAAAGCGCTTGGTGCAAGCTTTCGCGACGAAAGAATGGAAGGTAGCCCCTGAGCTGTGGACCGAACAGCGCCAAGCTAAGTAGGCTTCAACGGAAATTTCCACCGTAAAAAGGAAAACGGTCTCGGACAGATTTTATCTATCCCGCACCGGCTGAGAGCAGAGATAACTTCTCTGAAATTGGGTGGTACCACGGACGATTGCGTTCGCCCCAGGCGGCAACAGCTGCTTGGGGCGTTTTTGTATTCCGGACTAACACTCATTGGAGGAGCAAAGTGAAAAAACAGTATGACTTTTCAACAACAGAGCGGCAAATGCAAAATTTTTGGGAAAGCGAACAAATTTACCGATTTGATGAAAGCAAAGATGGCGAGCTGTATTCTATAGACACTCCGCCGCCAACAGTAAGCGGCAGCCTTCACCTGGGGCATCTGTTCTCGTATACACAGGCAGAAATTATCGCTCGCTTCAAAAGAATGCAAGGCCTGAATGTATTCTACCCGTTTGGATTTGATGACAACGGCTTGCCGACAGAACGCCTTATCGAGGCGGAAACCGGGTATCGCGCAAAAGATCTCGCGCATAGCGATCTGAGGCAAATCAGCAGCAGCATTATCGGGCAATATGAAAGCCAATTCAGGCAGTTCTTCAGATCCCTCGGATTTTCCGTTGACTGGTCGCTTGAGTACCAGACAATTAGCCCTGAAACAGCCAAAATATCACAAGAGCTATTTCTGGATCTTGTGCACGCCGGCAAAGCGTATGCCAAAGACGCGCCTGTGCTTTGGTGTGTGGAGTGCCAGACATCCATAGCCCAGGCTGAGCTTGGCACTTTAGAAATGGCGAGCTCTTTTGTATACCTGCCGTTTTATGTTGGCGATGAAGCCCTTCTGGTTGCGACAACAAGGCCTGAACTGCTCTATAGCACTGTATGCCTGTTTGCAAATCCGCAAGACGAGCGATACCAAAGCTATATCGGCAAAAGCGCTACTGTGCCGCTGTATGGCTTTAGCGTCCCGATTATGGCAGATGAAAAAGTTAACATGTCCACAGGCTCCGGCCTTGCAATGTGCTCTACATTTGGAGACGCAACCGACGCTTTGTGGCATAGCGAATACACCTTGGAATACAAGAAGTCCATTTTGCACAACGGGGTTGTCTTTGGTGAAGTGCCTTATATAGGGGGGATGGAGATCGAGCAGGCAAGAAGCGAGATAATAAGCATTCTCACTGCTAAAGGCCTTGTGGCAAAGCAGGAATACGCTGTGCATTCGGTTGGCATCCATGAGCGGTGCGGCACCCCAATTGAAATAATACCCTCGCGGCAATGGTATATAAGCATTTTGGACAGCCGCGAAAGCTTTCTTAGCGCTGCTGATGAGATTAGCTGGCATCCTGAATACATGAAGCACAGATACACTGCCTGGGTTGAGAGCCTCAAGTGGGACTGGTGCATTTCGCGCCAGCGATTCTTTGGCATCCCCTTGCCGATCTGGTACTGCAAAAAATGCGCAAAACCTGCTTTCGCGGCCAAAAGCCAGTTGCCAATAGATCCGGCGCACAGCGAGCCTGAATCTGCCTGCACATGCGGCTGCGATGAATTCGTGCCTGAAACTGCCGTATTTGACACTTGGGCGACATCGAGTCTAACTCCCCAGATAAATGAGAGGCTTGGCCTCAAGCTGGCGCCTATGTCAATGAGAACGCATGCGCATGAGATAATCCGCACTTGGACCTTTTACACGATCGTTAGAAGCCTGTACCATACCGGCCGCATGCCTTGGAAGGATCTTATGGTATGCGGATTTGTCCTCGCTAAAAAAGGCGAAAAAATCAGCAAGTCGAAGAGCAATGCCAAGCTTGACCCCAAAGCCCTTATCGCCGAGCATTCAGCAGACGCGCTGCGCTACTGGACTGCCGGGGCGCGCTTAGGCACCGACATTTACTTTGCGCAAAGCGATCTTGGGATAGCAAAGAGGTTTATTACAAAGCTTTGGAATGCAGCCAACTTTGCCGAGCCATTTCTAAAAGGCATTGATTTGGCCTATCAGCCGGATTATCTGCCTGTCGACCGATATATTGCCGAGCGCTCAAAGCAGGTTGAAATGAACGCTGCAAGCCTGCTAAATGAATATGAAATAGGATCGGCAAGGAAAGTTATAGATGATTTCTTTTGGAAGGATTTTTGCGGCATTTATATCGAAATAGCCAAGGCCCGCCTGTACAACCCGGGCGAGTGCAGCCAAAGAGATCACCAAAGCGCCGTTCATGCCCTATATAGCACCCTGCTAAGCATCATTAAGATGTATGGGCCGTATGTTCCCCATGTTACTGAAGCAATCTACCAAAGCATCTACAAAGCGCATGAGGTCCAAGCATCAATCCACTTATGCACCTGGGGGAAGCATTCAGGCATTAACGAAACATACCTGCTGTTTGGAGAGGCGCTAAAAGAATCAATATATGAAATTCGTAAATATAAGTCAGAGCATAATCTTTCAATGGGAGCGCAAATGGGCCCGTATGAGCTGAGAGTGCCTGCAGAATTCATTGATATGTATGCTGAATCGCATAGCGATCTTGTTGCGTGCTCAAAAGCTTCGGTTATTAGCTTTGCTATATAGCCATCTCGCAGTGCCTGCCCCTTGCTCCGCAGCAATGGAGCAAGGGTTGGGGCAATGCTGGCTATATTAGAAACTTTATGTCTGAATAGTCGATGTGTTTTAAAATTTCCTCTGCTTTGCGGACATTTTGCATGACCAGCTTAATGTCAACGCCGGCAAGCCTGACAGATATTGTGGCTAAGAAATTTAAGAAATCTTTTGATTTTTCTGGATCAAGGATATCGTAGCGATCAAGCAGCAGCTCTCTTCTTGCGCCATATTCGGCAATCATAAGCCGCCTGAAAATCTGCTCGGTAATGTCAATATTGAAGGTTCCTATGATCTCCATGAAATCTCCGCTAACGAGATCGTCAGCATCAGCCTTTACAAGCTGGTTTATGAATATCTCTTTGTATAGCTCACGGTTTCTATGGTTATTAAGCATTATCGTATAGAAGATTCGCGTAAAAATCACATGCTTTTGCAGTGGGTTTTCCAGCAGATCGTTTGCCTGAATAGCTATTTCCTTACGTATGCTCTGCAGAAATTGGGTATATACAAGCGATAGGATCTCATTCTTTTTGAAGTAATAATTTACCAACCCTATCGGTACATTAGCTTCGTCAGCGATCTTTTCAATGGTTGCAGATTTGTATCCATATTCGTAAAACATTTTTTTTGCTGATTGGAAAATCCGTTCTTTGGTCTCAATGCCTTTTTTGTAAGCAGCCATATAAACTTCCTGAATGATATTTTTGAAGAATTATAGCATAATGAAAAAAACAATACAATAAAACTGAACAAGAATTTGAATTTCGCAATATTGCTAATAAACAAAAAGGCCTAGAAAATGTATTTGCGCTTGCGCAATTTCTTAATGAAGGCTGCTTTTTAGGGCAAAAAAGCCTTCAATAAGCTGCATTCTGCGAATTGCCGCAGGCAGCCCGCCAATCATTGCCGCCTTTTGTGCAAAGAAATTGAAGGCTATTGCCAGCTGCCTTGGCAATAGCTGCCATATCATGCTGCAAAATTTGCCGGCCATGATCCTTTCGCCTTTTGAATGCTACAGCAAATTGTCGAGCTGTTTTTTCAGGTACAGCCCAACAAGCTTGGAAAAATTATCAATATCCCGAATATATGCAAAGTCATTTCCAAATATCTTTTTTTCAGCTTGCAGATCCTCCTCTTTGCCTGTGAAAACGCCCAAAACAGATATGCCGCTTGCCCGGGCGAAGCGAACTTGGTGCGCTGTGTCTGCTATTGCTGCATTCCCAGTATACAGCTCGGATGAAACAGAATACGGATTGTTAATGTTAATATCATTCGGGCGGCCGTCCGAGAGCACAATAAGGATCTTGTTTTCCTCCTCGCGCTTTAAAAGGCTTTCCACAATGGCCATAATAGCCAGGCCGTCTCTATTGTTTGATGAGGCCGAAAATTCAAGCACTCTTGAATTCATTTCCCGCGGATCGCCATAGTCTCGAAACCTTCTTATTATCGTGTGGCTCCAAAAGGAGCAAAAGCTCGCTACTCTGTGGGGTATCTTCACATTGGAAAGGGCTTCGCTTATTATATACGACTGCAAAGCAACCTTGGACTGGCGCTTGTTTTGCGAGCCGGAGCCATCAATCAGCACATCCACTACAAAGCCGTATGAGCCATGCGCAACTGTTTGCCGAAACAGCTTAGGATCGTTTGTCCTACCAACGCGCCACACTCTGTGCGGCACAAGCATGCCACGCTGCGTTATCCTCGTTTCTGCCTGGTCATGCAGCTCCATTTCATTCTTAATAAATGAAGTTAATATGGCAATGTTTTTTCGCACAAGCCTATAGTTGTCATAAAACACCATCATATTTTTTTCGTGCTGCCGAGTAATATATTTTCGCTGGTAGTTGTTGGGGCCATCGCTGTGCAAAACCCCCTCAGTAAAATGCAGCCCATACCCTTGGTGCATTCCCTTGCACACAGCATTTTCGATTCGCTGTGTCTCCCTTTGGCTCAGGTACGAAGTGCCGTAATTAATCTCGATGTATTGGTGCGCTTTGGCAAGCGCCTCCTCATTGATGATGACTCGTGCTTGAGATGCTTTTCGTGACGCTTTATCCTCTTCAGTGAGCGTAGAGATGCCCATAACAGCAGAAGATATATTCTCAACAGCTTGATCGAAGTTTTGGTATATCTCATCATCGAAAATGTCAGACCATAAGCTGGACTGCCTCAACTCGGCTATGCTGACATCCAGCACTGAGCCAAGATCGCCATGCTTAAGCTCGAAATCTTTGTCAAAGCTGCCATTGTACAGAGCATCTATTGCAGCTATGATCTCAAGCGCGGTTTGGGCATGCTCAATCGAAGCTATTGTTTCGCATGCCTGCTGCAGGCTTTTGTATGTGCGGGTTTCGCCTGTCAGGTAATAGCGGATCATTGCAAGGCGGATTCTGCCTGCTGTTGTGTTTGACAGGCGATCATAGCTCAAATCAAGCAGATCATCAAAAGCCTGGCTGCGAATCGCCTCAACGCCGGGCCTTTCCCCGATTGCTTTTTTATAGCTTGCAGCTTCGCCGCACAGGGCAACTGCTTCAAAAAGCAAAGCTTCTGATGCCCCGAGGTAGAGCTTTTTGGCTATATACAGCGATATAGCGTTTCTGTCGAAATATTTCGCCAGCGCGCCTTTCCAGATCGCATCATACATTGCGATATACTTTGATATTTTAAACGCTTCGAGATCAGCCTTCTCATTGAGCCCGTAATTTCCGCTGACTGTCCACATAAGGTTTCTTATGCGGTTTTCAAGCTCAAGCTCAAATTCGCTGTAGTTAGTGCTATGATCTAAAGACATCGCCTGGCTTCCAGTCATTTGGTATTCTTGTTAGAACAGCATCATCAATAATGTCTCGCTCAAAGCTGTCAAATGTCTTATTGGTGATTCCCATCTTTATCGCGCTTGCCGGCATCAGCCCAATCTGAATAGTTTTAATGGATGCCATAAGCCCCCTCAGATCCACAGGCTTTGTAGTTATCTCTCCATTATTCGCTTTGAGCTGCAGGTCCAGAAAAAGGCCGCAGAACTGCTCAAGCGCGCTTGCTGTGAGATCAGGGAACGCTTCGCTTATAATGCGAATAAGCGTCTCTTCAGTTACAGCAGGCATCTCAACAACCAAAAAGCGCGATACCAAAGCTTCGTTGAGCTCCTTAGTGCCAACATAGCCATAATTCATAGTGCCGATAAAGCGCGCAGCTTCATGCAGCACAATCTTCTCATACCCCGGAATATCTATAATGCGCCTGAAATCGAGCGTTGAATGCAGCACTGACACAGCGTCATTCTTTGCCATGTTGATTTCATCAAATATGCCAAACCCGCCATGCAGGGCGCAAAGGTACACAGGGCCTTTTCTAAGCTTTACCATTCCGTCTTCGAAAGTGTCTGTGCCGATGAGCGAGCTTGAGTCTGTGTTGACATGAAAAGACATGTTGTATGACGGCCTGTTAAAAACATAGCTGAGGTTTTCAGCAAGAACATTCTTGCCTGTGGCTTTTGGGCCGCTAAGCAATATGTTTTCGCCTCTCAGCAATGCGGCAATTGCCATTTCCCAGACTTCGGTGCCATAATAGTTGCTTTGCGGAACTGCAACTCTGTTTGATATAGATTCGTCAAGGCTGTAGCGCTCTCGAAAGCCGATCACCATATCGATTAATTCAGGCTTTATATTATGGCCCTCAAGGTAGGCTCTGACTTCTTGGCCTTTTATATCCATTGTAATACCTTTATTTATGCTCTCTTCTTTTATTATGCCGGCTTCGGGCGCAAAAAAGCACTGCCCTAAGCATTTTATGCTCAGCAACAGTGCTGATATAGCGCTATTCGGGAGTTGCCAAGCTTAACAGCAGATGCCCTTTTTAGCGGCTTAATCGAATTCTTGCTTTATGCTTCTATAAAAAAGCCCGCTAAGGGATTCAGATGGATCGCTGCCGTTTATAACTGTTTCATAGACTGCAGTGCTAATGGGCAGCTCAACATTGTGCTTTTCCTTAAGCTTCATAAGCGCTGATGAGGTTGCAACGCCCTCTGCCAGGAAGCTGAATTCCTCCCCTTTTACAAGCGCTTCGCCAAAGCGCCTGTTTTGGCTAAATGCAGAAAACACTGTAGCTTCATAATCGCCAAGGTGCGTAAGGCCATAGGCAGTCAGCTCATTGCCCCCCATGGCTTTTATCAGCCTAGATATCTCTCTGGCGCCTCTGGCCATGAGTGCGCCCTTGAGCGCTGAGATGCCCAGACCGTCCAAAATTCCGGATGCAATGCCAATTACATTTTTGGCAGCTGCCCCTATTTCGGAGCCGATAAGATCAGATCCGTAATAAAAGCGGATTAGCTCGCTTGAAAATGAATTGACCAGATAGTCAACGAGGTTTCTGTCTTCAGAGTCTATAACCATGCAATTGGGCACCCCCCGCACAAAGTCCTGCACATGCCCGGGGCCGACCCACACGGCAATCCTCGCCCTCTTTTCGAGCTCCTCATTTGCTACTTCAGACAGGCGAAGGCCTGTTGCGTCTTCTATGCCCTTCATGCACAAAACTATTACCTTGCCGTCAATAGGAAGCTTTGCCAGCTGCTTCATATGCGAGCGCATTTCCTGGGCTGATATAGATATGACAATTGTATCCGAAAAGCTTGTTGACAGGCTTAAGTCGTCTGTGAGCATGATCGAATCGGTTAATGTAAGATAGCTGTTTTTTCTTATTTGCGATAGCTGTTTCAGGTTGGGGGAAGACGGCCTGCCCCATAATAGTGTTTCATGGCCAATAGAATCCAGGTACCAAGCTATAAATGAGCCCCAGCGGCCACAGCCTTGAACAGAGACTTTCATAATAGTTGCGCATGCCTGCAGCTATTACTGCAGCCAACAGCGCTTATCTCCTCTCAGACAACAGTAAATGTTTATATACGGCCTGACTTGATTAAGGCAAGCAGCTCTTGGCGTGAGCAGCTCATAGCGCCCTTCAGGTTTATAAGCTTATCAATTATATCATCAGCAGCACCGCCAACAAAATCCCTTCCCTCAGCGGCAACTATATAAACGGGCAGATCGCTTTCTTCGCAGATTTGCCAAATTGAGGACAGGTTAGCCATATTGCCTGTGCCAAACGGGACATCAGTAAGCACTATTGCCTCGCAGCTTTTCATAAGGGCCAAGTTGTCTTCCTTCTTGCCCTCAGATATAGGGCTGTAGGGCCTTTCCTCAATAAATTCAATGCCTAGCGAATTGCAGCACACAGCGTCGCTGTCGCTTTCGTTTAGCACTCCGCAGCTTATTATGTAGCCATTGCTGCGCAGCTCCTCTAAAAACATCTCCCCGCTCCCGCCGCCGCACACGACATGCACGCGCTTGTTGGCAAGCTTTTTTTCCCGCTGCCTGTTTCGAAGCGGCACTATTTCCAAAGAGTCAGTAATTCTGTTGTTTCTTACAATAAGATCAATGTCATATACATCGCCAAGTATATCTTCGCTCACAACATCGCTGACTTTGCCTGCTGCTGCAATTTTGCCGCCATGCAGCACGCATATCCTGTCAGAGAAGCGGGCTGCTGCATTGATATCGTGCAGTACCGCAAGCACTGTGATGCCTTTTGATACGTTCAGCCACTTTGCCAGCTGCATTATCTGAAGCGAATGGTTCAGGTCAAGATGGTTGGTTGGCTCGTCGAGTATGAGGATCCGGGGAGATTGCGCCAGTGCAGCTGCTATAACAACCCTCTGCCTTTCGCCTCCCGATAAAGTAGTTATTTTGCGCTCGCGAAGCTCTAGCGTGCCTGTTTGCTCAAGCGCATCATCAACAATTCTCAGATCGTCTTCTGTGTGGGAAGCAAATCTTTTCATAAACGGGTTGCGGCCCATCATTACGATATCATGCACGCTGAATGAAAACGGTGTGCTAAAAGTCTGGGGCACCACAGCAGCAACCTGGGCCCTGCTTTTGGCATTGATCATGCTGTTGTCGCTTCCCATAAGGTAGATCGCGCCTGATGCCAGAGGAACAAGCCCTAAAAAGGCGTTTATCAGGGTAGACTTTCCAGATCCGTTCGGGCCTATCAAAGATATAAACTCACCCTCCTCAATAGACAGATCAAACCCTTCAAGGACTTTCTTGCCATCATACTCAATGCTTACACTGTCATATTTTAAAACTTCAGCCATTAAAGCACCTCATGCCTGCGAGTGCGCAGAAGGTAGATAAAGAAAGGGGCGCCGATTATTGCTGTCACAATCCCTACCGGAATTTCAGCAGCAATGGCGCTGCGGGCAATCGTGTCGCAAATGGACAAGAGGCATCCGCCTGCAAGGAAAGCTGCCGGCAAAAGCCTGCTGTGCATCGGGCCGGTAAAAAGCCTGACAACATGAGGGGCAACCAAGCCTACAAAGCCGATAATCCCGCTCACTGACACGCAAGCGCTCATAATAAAGGCTGTGCTTACAAGCATTATGCGCTTTATTTTTTCGCTTTCAACACCCATGCGCACTGCTGCGTCGTCTCCGAGCATTATAATGTCAAGCTCTCTTGTATGGGCTGCCACAATTGCTATTCCAACCGCGCAATATGGCAGCACTGTCGCAATATGGCTCCAGCCTCTGGCATTAAAGCTGCCAAGAGTCCAATAGTATATGCGCTTCATGTCATCGCCGGACACCATCATTGCAATTGATATGATCGCTGTGAGCAGCTGGCTCAAAGCAGTGCCAGTCAAAAGCAGCGATGTGAGGTGCGTTTGCCTGCCAACCTTGGCTATGTTGTAGACGATTAATATTGCAAACAGGGAGCCGAGAAATGCAAGCCAGCTAATCATGTTCATCCCTAAAAAGTTTGCAGGGTACCTGAGCACAATGCCTATTGTTGCGCCGAAAGCTGCACCGGAGGAGACGCCCAAAACAAATGGATCTGCCATAGGGTTTTTGAAGACTGCCTGGTATACGCCGCCGCAGACTGAAAGCGCGCCGCCGCAAACAAAAGCAAGCAGTGTTCTGGGGAAGCGAACTCTCCATATAATCGTTTCTTTGGTCCCCATTCCTGCTGCTTCGCTTTTATAAAAGCCAAAAATCTTCATTGACAGTATCTTGTAGGTTTCCAGCAATGTGATATTAGCTGTTCCAAAAAAAGTAAGCACTATTATCAGGCATACGGTTAGCAGAACAGCTGCAATGTAAATAAAAACTGCTTTTTTCATAAAATTCTACGTTTCAGAGGGTTTGCGCTTCCTCTGTTGGCTCAATATTTTGTTGTAGCCTATACAGTGCAAAAATATATTTATTCCTGTTGCTTTGGCTCACTCTCATGAATCCAGCTAAGATATGCAGCCAGGCGCTTTTCATGGCCTTGCTGTGTAGGCTGGTAATACGGCCCATAATTTCCGGAAGGCAGATAGTCCTGCTCGACATAGTGCTTGGGATACTCATGCGGGTATTTATACCCCTCCCCGCTGCCAAATGTGCCGGCGCCATCGCGCAGGTAAATTGGCACAGCAGCAACAGGCTTTGAGTGAATATCGCCCAGCGCCTTAAAGAAAGCAGCGCCTGAAGCGTTGCTCTTCGGGCAGCATGCCAAAAAAGTGGCTGCCTGGGCTAAGTTATAGCGGCATTCAGGAAGGCCCACCTGCTCTACCGCCTGAAAGGCGCTCACAGCAAGCATAAGGCCATGGGGCTCAGCATTGCCGACGTCTTCGCTAGCGAATATTACCATGCGCCTTGCAATAAATTTCGGGTCCTCGCCTGCATCAAGCATCTTTGCCATCCAATACAGCGCAGCATCAGGATCGCTTCCGCGAAGGCTTTTTATAAAAGCGCTGATTGTGTCATAATGGCTTTGCCCTGATTTGTCATAAAGCATGGCATTTTGCTGCTCAAAGCTTTCTATATAGCCAACACTAATATGAATCTCGCCGTTGCCATCCGGCTCGGCCAAGGCTACAAGCGACTCAAGCGAATTTAAGGCGATGCGCGCGTCGCCACCGCTTATGCTTGAGAGCATTTCTAAAGCCTCGCGGTCTGCATGAACTTTCATATTGCCGTAGCCGGCTTCCTTGTCAGAGATCGCCCTGGCCAGTATTTGCCCGATATCAGCCTCAGAGAGCTTTTCAAGGCGAAAAATAGTTGAACGCGAAATGAGCGCTGAATTTACTTCGAAGTAGGGGTTTTCAGTAGTTGCCCCAATAAGAACAACAGTCCCGTTTTCCACTGCCGGCAAAAGAGTGTCTTGCTGGGTTTTGTTAAATCGGTGTATTTCATCAATAAAAAGAATTGTTCCCTTGCCGTTAATGCTAAGCTGCCTTTTCGCCTCGGCAATGCAGGTTCTTATATCAGAAGCGCCGCTTGATGTTGCGCTTATGCGAACAAAAGCACAAGCAGTGCTTAAGGCTATGATATTTGCCAGTGTAGTTTTCCCGCTCCCAGGCGGGCCATACAAAATGATCGATGAGATTTTGTCTGACTCAATCATGCGCGAGAGCTGCTTGCCAGATCCGATCAGGCTCTCCTGCCCGCGAAAATCGCTAAGGCTTTGCGGCCGCATTCGCTCAGCCAAAGGGGCTTTTTGGCGAAGAAGCTTGCTGTGGGCATGATCGATAAAGCTATCCTGCATTTTTCCCGGACTTTTGGTTAAATTTTGATTCGGTGCCAGACATTAGGCGCTGTATGTTGCCCCTATGCTGAAATAGCGACAGCGCGAAGTTAATGCACGCCAGAGCCTTAATCGGTGCGGAAGCATTTGTAAATAGGAGAATCACAGATGCGATGCCTATGCCAAACAGGGCTCCAACAGAAACATATTTCGTAATAGCAACAACTATTAGCGAAATGATGAGGATTATAAAAGTGAGCAGCGGGGCAAAGGCAAACGAAGCGCCTATTGTTGTTGCCACCCCTTTTCCTCCCTTAAATTTAAGGGTAACCGGCCAGTTGTGGCCCGAAATGACGGCAAGGCCGCAAAAAAGCCATGCAACATCGCTTTTTATGCCAAAAAGCAAAGGAAGCTGCATCGATATATATCCCTTTAGGGCATCAATAAGAAATACAGCAATTGCCGCTTTTGCGCCGAAAGCCCTCAAGACATTGGCAGAGCCAGGGTTTCCGCTTCCGTACTGGCGGATGTCCGAGTGCATTATTCTTGTTGAAATAAAATGGGCTGCATTAAAACAGCCAATGAAGTATGATAATATACATGCCAGAGGTAATTTAATAATAGCCACTATAGCGCCATTCCCGTTTTATTAGAATTTTGTTGCAGCACATCGAAAAATAAACTATAATTATTTTACCATATAATTAATTATGTTACTAACAGTTTTTCACAATCATAGTTTGCTGCTGCTGTTTCCTATAGGTTCGTTTTTTGGGAATCTGCCTAAATTTTATAGGAAAATGGCACTCAACAAGGCCTTTATTCTGTTACATAGCAGAAAGGCTTTAGGACTATTAAGCGCTTTTTTGCCTTTTCATAAATAAAGGCAACTAGCGCTATAATTGTGCAAAGCTTTAGGGAAGGCGGTCAATGCCTCAGGGCATCAAATCATGAAGAAACTACTTACTGGCGACGAAGCTCTAGCGCTTGGCGCGATAGACGCTGGTGTAAGCTATGCATCTGCTTACCCCGGAACGCCAAGCACTGAAATCCTTGAAACGCTCGCAACAATGCCAGATGCTATATACGCTGAATGGGCTGTGAATGAAAAGGTCGCACTGGAAAGCGCAATTGGCGCCTCATATGCCGGAGTGCGCTCATTGGCGTCAATGAAGCACGTTGGCTTGAACGTTGCTGCGGATCCATTCTTTACTAACGCTTATACAGGCATAAATGGAGGGCTGGTCATCATCAATGCCGATGAGCCAGGAATGCATTCATCGCAAAACGAGCAGGACAACCGATACTATGCATACCATGCGAATGTGCCGATGTTTGAGCCTGCAAACTCCCAGGAATGCTATGACATGATGCTCACAGCATATGAGCTAAGCGAAACCTATGATGTACCGGTGCTTATCCGCGTTACAACAAGAGTATGCCATTCAAAGAGCATTGTGGAGCCCAGGGAAGCTAGGGAAAAATCTTTCTCGCCGTTTGAAAAGAACCCGAATAAATATGTGACCGTCCCAGCGGTTTCCAGAAACTTAAAGCACAACCTTATCCAAAGAAATGAAAAGCTTATTACATATTCAAATGCCTCTGCCTACAACTTTGCAGTGCACAACAGCAAACAGCTGGGCATCGTAGCTTCCAGCATATGCTACGAATATGCGCAGGAGGTCTTTGGAGAAAGCGCATCATATTACAAAACCGGATTCTCATATCCGATGCCAATTGAAAAAATCAAAGAGTTTGCAGCTTCCGTAGAAAAGCTTATTGTACTTGAAGAAAATGAGCCAATTATGGAAACCCAAATAAAAGCTGCTGGAATAAACGTTACCGGAAAGGAAATTTTCCCTCTGGAAGGCGAGCTCCTTCCTGATGCCATTCGCAAAGCTTACTTTGGCGAAAAGCTGCCGTCCCCGAAATACCCGACAGATGGAATAGTGCCCAGGCCTCCATCACTGTGCGCAGGATGCCCCCACAGAGGGCTCTTTACAGTTTTAGGAAAGCGCAAAAAGCTTTTCCTGTCCGGGGATATTGGATGCTATACGCTAGGCTACTCACCGCCATTTAATGGAATGGATGCAGTAACTTGCATGGGTGCAAGCATTTCATCAGCGCATGGAGCCCAAAAGGTATTTGACGAGCATCCTGAAACCGGAATGCGCGCTGTTGCCATAATCGGCGACTCGACGTTCTTTCACTCAGGAATGACGGGCCTGCTAAATATTGCTTACAATAAATCAAAAGTCATAACAATTGTTTTAGACAACAGAATAACTGGCATGACAGGCCACCAGGACAACCCTGGAACCGGCTACAACGCCCAAGGCGAGAGCGCGCCGGTTGCAGACATAGCAAAGATAGCGCATGCAATTGGCATTGAGCATGTAAGGACTATAAACCCCAACATTCTTGATGAAGTCTCAAGCGCCCTGGACTGGGCGATTGCGCTGGATGAGCCAAGCGTGATTATAACGAGGTGGCCTTGCGTGCTTAAGAGCCTAACCAGCGATGATCTAAACGAATTTGCAAATGTTGTCTCTGAGCCCTGCTCAGTAGACATCGAAAGCTGCAATGGCTGCAAGCTGTGCCTGGCTGTCGGCTGCCCTTCCCTGTCATTTGATGCCGATACCAAAAAATCAAAGATACTTGATGGATGCGTTGGCTGCACTGTTTGCATGCAGGTATGCCCAACTTCATCTATTGTGAAAGGCAGAGAATAAATGGCTGCAAAGAATATACTGATAGTAGGCGTAGGGGGGCAAGGCACTATCCTGATTGGAAAGCTTCTCTCAAGCGGCTTTATGCAGGCAGGATATGATGTCAAGATGAGCGAAATACATGGCATGAGCCAAAGAGGCGGCAGCGTGTTTACTATGGTGCGCTATGGAGACAAGGTATGCTGCCCTGTTATAGAAGAAGGATCCGCTGATCTTTTGGTAGCCTTCGAGAGGCTGGAAGCAATGCGAAGCCTCTCATACCTGAAGCCTGAAGGCACAGCCCTTGTAAATGATCTTAGAATAGATCCTGCCGGCGTGCTAAGCCAGCAGCTTGACTACCCTTCAAATATCGTAGAGGCAATATCGCATGCAGTCTCAGCAATAATTGTCCCTGCTACCCAAATGGCCAAAGATCTGGGAAATGAGAGGGTTATGAACGTCATACTCCTTGGCATAATTGTCAAGCATATGGGGCTGGAAGCTATAGACTGGAACGAAATTATCGCCCAGAATGTCAGGGCAAGCTTTGTCGATATAGACATAGCAGCACTAAATCTGGGCTTAAGCTACATAGCAGAATAAAGGCAGCTGCCTATATAAGAGCCCTTGGCAATATATCAGACTAACAGCCTTTAGGCTCTTTGGCATGCTGGAAAGGAAACATATATGTCGGGCCATTCAAAGTGGGCAAATATAAAAATTCGCAAAGGCAAGCAGGATGCCATTAAAGGCGTTGTTTACACGAAGCTGGCAAAGCTAATTGCTATTGCTGCCAGAGATGGAGGATCAGATCCTTCCTCAAATGCAAAGCTTAAGGAAGCAATTGCAAAAGCCAAGGCAAACAACATGCCCAATGACAGAATTGACAGGGCAATGAAGAAGGGGGCCGGGGAGCTTAGCAACAGCAATTTTGAAACTATAACTTATGAAGGCTATGGCGCAGGAGGCATTGCAGTTATTGTTGAGGCGCTAACTGACAACAAGAACAGGACGGCTGGCGAAGTCAGGCATATTTTCGACAAGCATGGCGGCAATTTAGGGACATCCGGCTGCGTCTCCTACATGTTTGAAAGGCAAGGAAGCATACTCGTCGCATCTGAAGCCGAAATAGGCGAAGAGACGCTAATGGATCTTGCGCTGGAAGCAGGCGCTCAAGACTTTATATCCAACGAAGACGGGTATGAAATAATAACCTCGCCTGCTGGCTTTCAAGCAGTTTTCGATGCTATTGAGAATGCAGGCATTCCGACAGTGCAAGCAGAGATCGCCATGAACCCGACAATTGAAACAGAAATCGCAGATATTGAGATTGTAAAGCGTTTTATGAAAATGCTGGATATGTTCGAGAGCAATGACGATGTCCAAGAGGTCTACCACAACGCATTGCTTCCGGAGGAAGCACAGGAAATGTAGAAGCGAAAACAGCCCCCGCTAGCCGGGGGCTATTTTGATGCTTGGGTTTTAATAGTATATTTGCATATACGGGATTGGGTCAATGTATTGATCATCGAGCTGAAGCCCAAAATGCAAGTGGGACGTATTCATTATCTCGTATGGCGCGCTTTTGCCGACTGTGCCCAGCACTGTGCTTGTAGTGACGCTTTGGCCTTCCTTGACATATATCTCATCAAGGTTTCCGTATTCAGTGAGCGTTTTGCTGCCGTGGTCAACTACGACAAGCCACCCAAGCTTTGAGTCATGCCGAGTTTGCGATACTCTGCCGTTCATAGCAGCGCTGACTTCGGCTCCAAAGTCCGCTTGCAGATCAACGCCATTGTGATCTGATCTGTATTCGCCGAATGTTTGCGAGAATACAGGCGCAGTGTTGTAGCTAAAAGCCATCGATACGACAGGGCTGCCTACAGGGTTCATAAGCTCCAAAGATACACTTTGGCTGCCAGCCTCAACTGAGGCAATATTCTCGCCGATAGCCTCGGGAGTTATGGCAATTTGGCCTCTTCCATCGCCGGATTGCTCGCCAGCCATGTTTTCGTTTGTAAACATATCACCCAAATCGCCTTGATTGGCAATAAAGTCTTCAATGCCGGCAATGCCCCCCGGCGTGTCGTCTTCAAGATCAACAGGCCCTTTCCTCTCCCGTGAGGCGAGTGAAAGTATTCCAGCTACAATAATAAGGCTCACAAGCAACAAGCCTGCCGCTCTAAGGCCTTCCCTTTTATTCATCAAAAATTCCTCCATGGCGCTTATGTAGTCATTTTTGACTTTATGGCTGAAATTATTCATTTCAATTGAATTATATGGAATTTATTGCAATTAAGGCATAGTGGGGTTATCAGCCTTGCTTAGGCCAACGAGATTGGCTATATCTACGATGCGCTTTGATATGCCGGCGCTATTTTCATTGCTTCGCAAGATCGCCTCAAGCGCGCGCAGCATTTCATCAACTGTGCCGGGCGCAAGCTCCAGCGGGCTTGCCATAAAGATTGAAGGGTTGGCTGTAGCGCATAAGCCTTCCTCGGTTAAATACAGCTCTTCGGAAATTTTCTCCCCGGGCCTCAGGCCAATCTCGATGATATCTATGTCTTCATATGGAACAAAGCCGGACAAGCGCACCATTTTTTCAGCAAGATCAGCTATCTTGACGCTTTCGCCCATATCAAGAACGAATATTTCTCCCTTGTTGGCATAGCTGCCTGCCTGCACAACAAGCTGCGCAGCTTCCGGTATTGTCATAAAATAGCGCTCAACATCCCGGTGGGTAAGCGTTATCGGGCCGCCTTCGGCAATCTGCTTTTCGAACAGGGGTATTACAGAGCCGTTTGAGCCGATAACATTGCCAAAGCGGACTGCTGCCATCTTTGTCCTTGAGGACGCTGCATACTTTTGCATAACCATTTCTGCTATGCGCTTTGTAGCGCCCATGGCATTGGCAGCGTTAACCGCTTTGTCAGTTGAGATAAAAATGAAGCGCTCAGCGCCGCTTTTTATGCTTGCCTCAATTGCATTGATGGTACCGAAAACATTGTTTTTTATTGCCTCTGCAGGGCAGTGCTCCATTAAGGGCACATGCTTATGCGCGGCTGCATGAAATACAACATCAGGGCTATGGGCATTAAAAATCCTGCTTAGCACACTGGACTCCCTGATATTTGCGATTTCTGAGCATATCTCAATGCGATCGGAAATAAGCCCATGGATTTTGGCTTGCATTATCTCTTGCTCAAGGCTGTATACACTGTTTTCGTAAAAATCAAGCAGGACGATTTTCTCAGGCGAAAACTTCAGTGCTTGCTTTACAAGCGCGGTTCCAATCGAGCCGCCGGCTCCGGTTACCAGTATTGTTTTTTGCGTCAGGTATGAGCTTATCTGGCTGATGTCTAAATCAAGCTCTCCCCTGCCAAGGAGATCGCTTATATTTGCGGGTTTAATAGGGTATGCGTGGGGGGAATCAGTGTCCTGGGCGAGCAGCTCTGCCTCTTTCATGATCTTTATTTCCACTGAGCGCTTTTGGCATGAGCTTAGTATATGGTTGATCTCTTTTTGCGTTGCGTTTGGCATTGCAATAAATACTTTCTTAATTGCATACTTGTTAATGATGCCGGGAATTTCATCAATGCAGCCAAGAACTTTTTTGCCTGCAACAATGCTTCTGACTCGGCTGTCATCAATAAAGCCAACGATATAGGCATCATGCTTTTTATTTTTCTCAAGCTCCTTTAGCATTAAGTAGCCACCGTCAGAAGCGCCAACGATCAAACTGTTTTCGCCGCGCTTTTCGAATCTGCCCTTTAGCGCGCGGTACAGGGCCCTTACATTGAGCATAAGGGACAGGCTGACCAGCCCCATTATTATTGCGATGCTGACAAACTGCCTGTCTATGCCCAGAACGGGAATGAGCAAAGATATTGCTGTTGTGCTTGCAACAGCCGCCAGAGCAATATTTGCAACTTCGCGCATTCCAATATAAGACCACAAGCTGCGGTGGATGCTAAACGCCAGGAAGAATGCAGTATATGAAGCCAGAGCTGAAGCTGTAAAGCGCAGCAGAACATAAAATCCAATGTTTTTGCGTATTGAGGCAAACATAAAGTCAAATTTAATCAAAACAGAAAGCGCCAGCGAAAAGCTGACGAGCATCAGATCTATCCCGAACAGGACAAGCATTCTATGTTTGCGAAATGCCTTATACATGAAATCCAGCATGGCTTACCTCTTTTGAGCGAACACCGCGAAGAGGGTTCTTGCTAAAATGCCTATATCGCCAAAGAAGCTATAGGTGCGAATGTACTCAAGGTTCAATTGCATCTTCTTTGGCAGCACTTCATATATATACGCCTGTTCGGGATCGACGGCGCTGTTAAGGATTTTTTCCTCATCCATAAAAACGATGCTCGATTCACTTGTCAGCCCTGCCGGCAATAGAAATGTTGCCAGCATTTCATCATCGTAATGCGCGATGAATTTTTCAACTTCAGGCCTGGCGCCTACAAAGCTCATATCGCCCTTTAAAATGTTAAACAGCTGCGGCATTTCGTCTATGCGCTTTGAACGCAGGAATTTGCCTGCCGGAGTGATTCTGCTGTCTGAGTGCACTGTTACCAGCGGGCCTTTTTTGTCCGCGCCATCTGCCATTGTTCTGAATTTAATGATCTCAAATTCCTTAAGATAGGCTGTACGCCGCACTTGCCTGTACAAAACAGGCCCGGGGCTTGTGAGCTTTACTGCTATAGCAGCAAGCGCCATTGCCGGTGAGAGCGCAAGTATCAGCACAGCTGAAGCTGCCAAATCAAAGGCCCTCTTGGCAAAAAGAGCAGCTTTCTTTTGCCTTAGGATGCTATAGTATGGCTTAACAGATGAAGTGCGCATTTCACTGGGAAGGCATTCCCAGCTTCTCATAGCCCAAGCTCTCTGACTATGCTGTTGAGCGAGCCGGCGATGTATATGGCTTGTTCGTCGCTAAGAAGCGTATGAAGCGGCAGGGAAATTTCCTGGGAATACAGGCTGTATGCATTCGGGCACTCATTTATGCTGTAGCCAAGATTCCTGTATGCTGTAAGCATGGGCAATGGCTTGTAGTGCACATTGCAGGATATGCCCCGCTCATACATTCGCGCAATTATCTCATTTCTTTGGGCAAGGCTGGCATTGCGAACCCTTGTTATGTATAGGTGGGCGCTTGATTTGCAGCCATCCCAAACATGCGGCATGCTCTCTATAGATTCATCCAGCGCCTTAGAGTAAATAGCAGCAATTTCATGCCTTCTGGATAGCAGGCTTTCATATCTTCGCAACTGCTCACAGCCTATAGCTGCAGCTATGTCAGTCATGTTGCATTTATAGTAAGCGCCGAGAATGTCATACTCCCATGAATTTGAATGCTGTTTTTCAAGTGCGCTTTTTGTTTGGCCGTGAAGCTTAAGCAAAGAGTACTCTTTATAGACCTCATCGCTTGGCATGCCCTTTATAGCCTTCCATGCAGCTGCTCCACCTTCTGCTGTTGTTACATTCTTAACTGCATGGAATGAAAAACAGCTAAAATCGGCCATGCTGCCGGCTTTTTCGCTGCCTCTGCTCGCTCCAAGCGAATGGGCTGTGTCTGCAGTTACTGCTACTCTGCCAATAGCTTCCTGCATCTTTGAGTTTGGCGTAAAAGCAAAATTGCCAATAGCATCGTAAATTTTCTTGTAATCGCATGGAACGCCCCCAAGATCCACCGGCGATATGCATTTTGTGTTTGCAGTTGCCAATCTTTCAAGCGCGCTGTAGTCAGGCTCAAAGCTGTTGGGCCCCAGATCCCACATGACTGGCTTTGCGCCAACATGAAGCACTACGCTTGCTGTAGCAGTATATGTGTATGCGGGCACAATGACTTCATCTCCTTCGCCAACGCCCAGGAGCCTTAAAGTCATCTCCGCAGCAGACGTTTGGGAGCTAAAGCAGGATGCACGCTCTGTGCCGCAATAAGCAGCTATCTCTTTTTCAAACTGATCCACTTTGCTTCCTGTTGTAATCCAGCCTGAGCGCAAAACCTCGCAAACAGCGTCAATTTCTGCTTCTGTTATATCGGGAGGGGAAAATGGTATCATATATATATATTCCGCAGTATTTTCCTAAAATAATTTCTGCAATTCCTTTTAATTTCTTTGATTTCGATACTATAAAAACTATAGTTACAAGTGCAATATAAGAAGCATCCTGTCGATATAACTAAATTTTAAACGATAGCAGCACAAAAGTCTAGCTAACAGAAAGCATATCTGCGCTAAGCAGGGCATGCCGGTAAACAGCCGCATTCACTGCGCAAATAAGAGGTTTCATAGGTTGCCAGCAGCGGCGCTGGCCAGCGCCCCTGGCGTATTTATAGCTGCCTGTAAATAAAAAAAGCTCAAGAACGCCAATAGGGCTTCATGAGTGCGCAAGGCAGCAGCATGCAAGCTGCTTAGCATATAAGGCCAAGGCAATAACCTTTATAGCCGCTTCAGGCAGGCAGCGTTTCAGGGAAAAAAGCTAAGCGCTGTAGCCAGCGAGTGATCCGGTTGAGAATGCAAGCTGCAAGTTAAAGCCGCCAGTGTAGCCATGCACAGCGAGCATCTCCCCTGCAAAAAATAGGCCACCGACGAGTTTTGATTCGAGAGTCGAAGGCTTGATAGCGGAAAGGCTTATGCCGCCAGCTGTAATGATCGCTTCGTTATAGCCATTTAAGCCTTCTATCTTTATTCGAAATTCTTTAAGCATGCCAACAAGCGCGAGGCGCTCATATGCAGTGATCTGGTTTATAGGCTTTGACGGGTTTATGCCGCTTTTGGCGACTACAAACTCAGCCAGCCTTTTTGGCAGCAGGCCGTCAAGGCAGTATTTCGCGCTTTTGTTAGTGTTCTTTTTAAAGTCTGAGAGCATGCGCCTGTCTAAGGCCTCGCTTGTAAGGCCGGTTTTTAGATCAAGTGCAACTTCATATTGCGCGCTATTGCCGCAGTGGCAGCTCAGAGTGAGTATAATCGGCCCTGAAATGCCGTTGTGGGTAAAAAGCATCTCCCCGAAATCAGCAGCAACAGGCTTGCCATTTTCTCTAAGCTCTGCTTTGGTGTTTTTCAAGCTTAGCCCAACAAGGCCGGAAATGTCTTCTTTTTTTGCTGCCATGCCAGTTAATGCGGGCCTTAGAGCGCTTACGGTATGGCCAAGCTTCGCAGCCAGGTCATACCCGTTTCCATCAGAGCCAGTTGAAGGGTAGCTCTTGCCCCCAGTAGCCAAAATGACGCTGTCAGCAAATATTTCTTGCCCGTTTGACACAACTCCAACTACCCGGTTGCCTTCAACAACGATGCTGCCCACTTTTTGCCCCAGGCGAATTTCAGTGCCATTTTGGCGCATAAGCTTTTCAAAGGCTTTTGTTACGTCAGATGCTTTGCTGCTTTCAGGAAAAACCCGGTTGCCTCTTTCAATAACGCTCTTTAGGCCTACAGAATTCAGCATGTCTATCAATCGCTCCGGAGGCAGGTGCCAAACTGAGCTGTATGCGAAATTTTTCCCTTCGAAAATGCTGTCCATGAATACATCCGGCTCGCAGGCGTTTGTAAAGTTGCACCTGCCCTTGCCGGTAATGTAGATCTTTTTCCCCAGCTTTTCGTTTTGTTCAAGCAGCAGCGTTTTCTTGCCAAGCCTGCCAGCCTCTACTGCAGCAGCCATGCCGGATGCGCCGCCGCCAACGATTACAACAGTTCCCATAAAGCAGCCTTCCGAGATTTCTTTTGCCTAAACAAAGCGCCTCACATTTAGTATTCCGTCGATTCCCATGATTTCGTCCATAACAACATCGCTGAAAGAGTTGTCAACATCAACAATAGTGTAAGCATAGTCTCCCCTGCTCCTGTTGATCATGTTGTCGATATTAACATGCTCTGAAGCAAGCAGGCTGGTTATCTGGCCAACCATGTTCGGAATATTTCGATGATTAATTGCCAAGCGAATTTTGTTTCCGCGTTCCCCGAGCTCGCAGTCGGGATAGTTGACAGAGTTTCTGATATTGCCGTTCATGAGGTAGTCGCTTATCTCTTCAACTGCCATGATTGCGCAGTTCGTCTCCGCTTCAGGCGTTGATGCGCCCAGGTGCGGGACTGCAATTATATTATCGACTCCGATAAAGCTCTCGTTGGGGAAATCAGTGATATAGCATGCAACTTTGCCGCTTTGGACAGCGCTGATAATAGCTTCTGTTTCAACAAGCTCGCCTCTTGCGAAGTTAATAATCCTTATGCCGTCCTTTGCCTTGCCAAGCAAGCCTGCATTGACAAATTCGTGTGTTGAATCCATATAAGGGATGTGAACGGTTATGTAATCGCAGTTCTCAAACAGCCAATCAACACTGTTAATTCTGGTAACATCGCTGGTTAGGCCCCAAGCGTGCTCAACTGATATAAACGGGTCAAACCCAAATACCTCGCAGCCCATGTCTACAAAAGTATTTGCTACAAGAAGGCCGATAGCCCCAAGGCCTATAACGCCAACTTTTTTCCCGAATATTTCAGGCCCTGTGAAGCGCGACTTTTCTGATTCAACTTCCTGGGCAACTGACTCGTTTTTTTCAAGCCCTTGAGCCCATTTGATGCCTTCAAACACTTTTCGCGATGCCAGCAGCGCCCCGAGCACTACCAGCTCCTTAACCGCATTGGCATTTGCGCCGGGAGTGTTAAAGACGACTATTCCTTTGTTTGAGCATTCATCAACAGGTATGTTGTTTACTCCAGCGCCTGCGCGAGCTATTGCGCTGGTTTTTTTGCTGATTTCATCCATAGACAGGTTGTAGCTTCTTAGGATGATTCCGTCATAGTCCTCACCATCTACGATTTCAAAGCTCTCTGGAAGCCTGGCAAGGCCTTCTTCGTCGATATTGTTAAAAGTTTTGATCTTGTACACAAAAAATGCCCTCCTTATAAGCATGTTTGAGCAGGCCTGTTCAGTTCAAAAAATAGGCCATAATACGCCATATATCTGGTATATTATGCCTAAAGCAATTCAATAATAAATATAAACAAAACAGTAGCTCTCTGTACAATACAGCAAAAAAGAATAAGCGCCTAAGCGTCCATCTCCACTAGCAGCTCCATAGTTATCTCGCCTATGGCTAGCTTCTTGCTTCTTATGTCTTTTCTAAGCTGCTGTATTCTTGATGAATCTTTGTACTTGCCTTTGGCAAGTTCTCTGCCGAGGGATTTTTGAAGCTTCCCCAGCTCTTTTTTTGCGATGATGAGGTCATTTGCTGTCATAGTGCCTTGTACCTCGCCTTCAAATAATGGTCGGAGCGAGAGGATTTGAACCTCCGGCCTCTTGAACCCCATTCAAGCACGCTACCAAGCTGCGCCACGCCCCGATTTTATTATTATAAATGCTTAGATGATCTAAATCAATGCACAAATGGCTTCATCAACCCCTAAGATCAAACATTGTGCTGGACGCTTGCTGCTTAAGCTGTGTTAGGCAACGCCAAAAGCCGGTTTTATAGCGCTGCTTTAGTGTGGGCATGCACCAAACATTGCTTCCAACATAATATTTACTAGTATAGTATAAAGTAAAGGAGTAAATGCTTTGCGTGGCGAAGAAATTTTTTATGACTATGGCGAGCACCATGTTGTTTACTCACCTAAAAATAACAGATTCTGCACCTCATGTGATGACAAGAGAATGCTGGGATCAAACCAACCCTACATAATCCCTGAGCAAGACAAGCGCAATAAGTATATGCAGATGCAGGACACTTCATCTTATGCGCGAGAGGTGAGGCCGTTGAGCGCATTGGAAATAAGGCGCAATGCAACGATGCAGTCTTTCTTTCCTTCAATAGGCAAGCTTAGGGCATATATAATTGACATAGCCAGCGGCACAAGGCTTGTTGGCGCAAAATTCGAAGTTTGCAGCGATGATGGCACAGTAAAAACGATAATGACAGACGATGAAGGCAAGGCATACCTGGTAGTAAATTCCGGGAAGAAGTGCACTCTGCAAGCTGTCGACGTTCCACAAGGCTATTCATACGACTCAAGCGTGCACAGCATAACATGTTCGCTAAATGGCCAGATAAGAGTAAACGGAAAGGCCATTAACCAGCTAATAATACCTGCTACTAAAGTTGAGCCTTTAGCAGCAGAGCCCAGCGCCATAATTGAAAATCCCGAAGCTTTCTATCCGCAAGTTCGTGAAAACCAGGAATTAGTCGCTTATACCGAAGATGATTCAGAGCGCGAAGAAGCCCAAGAGCATATAACGCCAGAAGAAAGCATCGATAATGCTTCCGAAGAAGAACAAATAGAACAATCTGCAACAGGCTTCGCCCAAGCAGTTCATGAGCCGGCAGAAGAAGAGTTTGAAGCGATAGGCAGCGCTATAGATTATGAGCAGCCTGCTTTGGCAGCCAGCGACGAAGAAGAGCACTTCAGCTTGGCAGATGGCACCGAAGCCGTCCAGGGCTCTGATGCCGATGAAGCCATGCTTTTAGAGCCGCCTGCCCCTTTCCACAATCCATATATGAGCTATGAGCTTTCAGAATCAGATGAAGGGCAAATAGATTTAGCCTTTGAAGCTGAGCATGGGCAAGGCGCGCTTTCAGAATCTATAGGCGATGATCTGCAGGAGCCAACTTAAGGCTATTAACCTAATGCATGCCCCTGAGCAATTCAATAATGAAATAAACTTACCCGCATAAGAGCGTTGCCGTAAGAAAATATGATGAAACCCGGTAAATTCAGTGTTTTAATGGCAACGGGCAATCGGGGCAGTATAAAAATCGTATACGAAACATGAAAAGGGACGCTATTTTGATGTAGTGCCCTTTTTCTATTTGCCATTTTTGCTGCAGGAAACAAAAAGAATGCGATGTTTTTATACCCGTTTCCAGGAAGGGAGCATTGCAGTGTTCGGCTAAAACAGGCACGGAATTATACCGGCAATGGCGAATCGCCATTTGAGCAACACGGCGCTATGGCTCAAAGCAAAGGGGCTTTCTCCCTCATGCTTTCCCTGCCCGTAATTTGGGGCTGCACGACAAAGCGCATTTCTCCCTAAATCTTTTCACTGCTGCAACTCAGCTATTGTCTTTGCATAAGCAATTCCGGGTTTTCCTTCATTGTTATTAACGAACTCACGAAATAGCTGTATGCTTTGGCTACGCAAAAGTCCTGAATGCACTTCAGGGAAAGGAAATTGCAGAGGTGTTCCTGCTTGCTTGCGCCTTGCGTATTCCTTGCTGACGAGTTCGACCGCCCCGTCATCAAGAGCTTCTACCGCGTAATAGATTTTGCCTAAAAAACTTGATATCGCCGTTCCAAGGCACATAAGGCACGGTTCAAGGTTAGTGTACAGCTCAAGGCCTCTGCGAGCCTTTATGGGAAGTTTCTTCAAGTCAGCTTCCATTAACGCTTTCTGCTCGGCATGAACAAGGAATCTGCCTTCAGCGTTTTCGGTTGTAAAAGCTGAGGCTATTAACTCATCGCCACTATATATTGCTGCTGCTATAGGAAACTCTCCGCTGTCCATTGCTTTCTTAGCCAATTCGATGACAAATTCCATTTTTTGGTCAGGAGTCATATACAAACCTCTTTTCATGTTAATACCGAAAGCTCCACATTCATTAGATATTATATAGCAAAATTTACGTCATTTGCCGAGGAATTGAATATTATTCTATAACACCATAGGAGAATAACTATTTGAATGAACAATGAAAATATATCATCAAGTGTTGTTATTGACGATGAATTGGCTGAACTATTTGACATTCTTTACGAAGGCGGAAAGCTTGACGTAAATGAACAAGGGTATCTTAAAATCAATGCATATAATATCAATTCAAACAGGTTAAATGATTTGATAGCGGATTTAAACATGATAAATTCGCTTGTAAAAATTGGACTCTACAAATTCGGCAAAGAACCGTTTTCAATGAAAATAGACATCGAATCATATTTAAAAAATGAAGCTACTAATGCAGATCACATTCTACATTCATCAAACACAACACAACCAGAAATCTTTGAACCACTAAATATTGCACATACATGCTCATATACTAAAGTAAATTTTGGTAATATGGTTTCAACTAACTATTCAGCCATAAAGAGCATGTATAACGATTTAGCAAGGCAACAAGCTCTATACGGCCTGCAAATAGATCCATACACTTCAACAGCTGCATACTGGGTCGGCAGAGTGCAATCTAAAGGAGCTTGGGATTACAAACGATTTTCACCATATAATGTTGGAACTTATGGGTATCTATGCTTAAACTATGCGCGTGGGCAAAATATGCACACAATAGCTGGAGGTGAATATATGGGTAACTATAACTACGGATATACTGGAAAATTCTTATTTTCACTATCAACCTTGAAGCTTGGAAGCTTTATTGTAGGCGGTTTTAAATATGATGTTAATGAAATGAATGATCAAGCTATCATTACTCAAGGCTATAATGACGCGCCATAGTAGCTTTAAAAAGCAAAGCCTTACATATCGGTGCTGGGCTTTTTTTTCAAGCACTCTATCTATATCATGCATTTTTATGCATACAACAGTTTTAATATGGAAAATCATATTTTTAGTCAATTCATTTGTCTTAATTATCACTGTTGTAAGCGTTATTTTTTCAAAACACTGCAGAGCCTTTCAAAAGTTTCTAGCACCATTTTCTCTTTTAATAGCATTTTTATATCCGTTTTACGGCACAAAATTACAAATCGCTTATGAGACCGTTCGTTTTTCTGCCATGTACAGCTTATTTCAAACAGCCGCTGAACAAGCTATATTGCAATGCCCAGAAAATACTTCAACAGTAATAGTCTTAAAATTTCCATACTCATTAACGTCAAGAAGCAACGAAGTATATGTTTCTAGGCGAAGTGGCGAAGCAATAGCAGTATTTCATTCTGATCTCGGTGGAGATATGTCATATGCTAAATTTTTTTTAAAAGAACCTAAAAACTATCCAATTACAATAATAGATGGCACACATAAATACGAAAACAAAAACCCTCTACCTCAAAATGAACTTTGCCTATGTTGCTATAAATGGTGGGATTTCGGTACAGATTGGATATATGCCTACGGCGCATCACCGCATCCTTGGTAACTTAATAAATTGGTAGCAAATAAAGCATATCAAACAAAACACACAGCAAAGACAACCTCTGAGATGCTCTCTCATCTATTAAGGCATGGCAAAGCCCACCTTTTTTAGGCGCTTTAATAAATTTTGAGATGTTTAAGCTTTTTCTTTTCTCTTTAAAGGGATGCCAAGGTCCTCTTTTCTTGAAGCTTTTCTGCTTTTCTTTTCCTTGAAAGCATCATTTTTGAGTTGCTGCCAAGGTCTCAAGTACAATAAGAAGCTTCGCAATCCCTATGTATCCGAACATTCGTATGACAGCCCTATGTCCCAAAAGCTTAGCTGCACTGGCGGCGGCCTCTCAGGAGGGCCGCGGTTTTCTATATAGCCGCCCTGCCCGTCTTCGATCCGGCACTCTTTTTCTGTCATAAGCTGGCAAAAGGCATACTTCTGCAGCTCTGGCTCCCATCTGTATGAAAATAGAATGTAGTCTATGTCCCTTATAAGGACTGTACCATCGCTGTCTGTGATCTGCTCTTTATAGTCTTTGCAGCTTTCTTTTCGTTCTTCCTTGGCCTCTTTGACAGCCTCTTTAAGCAGCCCCCCAAAAGCGTACAGCCTTTTCCCCCTTAAAGCCTCTGTCAGCGTGTAGGCTACTTCCACCGAAAGATCGTACGCCTCAGCTTCGCTCAGCCACATCTGGCCATGCTCTTCGCAGCACTCTGCACTGCACCTGCCCTCACAGCCAAAGCACTCCGAGTCGAAATCTTCACCCTTTCTTTTAGCCGCCTTCTCCCTGTTGGACTTCTGGCGACCCTCCTCGAAAATGTAGTCTTCAGCCTTTACAGAGTACTTGGAGACTTCTGCCAGCGCAGCTTCCCGGCTTTCCGAGTCGCCGCCCACCTTCTGCACATGGACTATAGGCTCATAGTCAAGGCCGCGCGACTTGCCCCATGCTGCTGCCCACTCCTCAGTGGTGCGGTAGCCGCCTTTTTTCATCCTACCCTTTTTGTAGCCCTTTTTGCTCTCGCCCTTCCTTGGAGGCCCCCCCCTTTTAAAATACTCAGGGCCCACTATGGCCACTATATGCATATGCGGGTGGTACATATCAGTTACGGGGTCATAAGTTACCTCTATGCCCTTAAACCAGCCTTTCATGATAGCCTTGCTGCTTGGGTTGCTGGCAAACCGGTTCCACGCCTTTGACTGCTCATCCATCTCGCTTCTAACCTCCCAGCCCCTGCATGTCCTCTCAGTGAGGGTAATGGCTATGAGGCTGAGAGCGCGATCCCTTTGCACCACCTTCTTTGCCGCCTCTATAGCCTGCCCATAGATCTTTGAGGATCTGCCCTCCATGCATATGGGGCACAGCCTGTCGCGGCAATGGTTTGCGTGCACCATCTTCTGCTCTGTCAAGGTTTGGGCAAAGACCAGGTATGTAGCGCAGTCGCCCACCCTTTCAGCCTTGGACTTGTAGGAGGCCCTTTTCCTCCCGCTCTTTGCCGGTACAGGCTCGGGGTAAATGCCGCTTTTGACAGCTGCATGCACCCCCATGTATATATCGGCTAGCCTGTCCGCCCTTTGGCGGCGGGTTGCCATCTCAGACAGCGCTCCCCTCGGCTCTTTTATTGTTATGCCGTCAAGCGCATGCTCTCGCTGCGCCTGCATGATTTCTATGCTGGCTATTGTTCCTAGGAATTCGGATGCTGCTACAACATTTTTTGATGGGCTTGCTTTTTTGTGCTCTATATTAAGCAGAGTGGATAAGGCTTCAACTTTGCGGCCTTCCTCTGTAAGTTTTTCGTATTCTGCAGGGTTAAGGGCTATGAGAGTATCAAGAAGGCTTTCAATTGCTTTGCTGTCAAGGCTGCTTTCTGTCTTCATGCTATTCTCCTCCTTCTTTGCGGCTTAAGGGAGGTTGCTTAGCATCACTAGGTGTGGTATCATATTCACATAGAGTGTGAATTATGGTCGATCCCGTGTTATTTAGTGATGGCACTGGTGCGATCATTTTTCCCTTTTTGCCGCATTTTTTTTGTTTATACATTATTTTACTTCTATTTGAGCTAAAAGCTAGCATAAAAAAACAACTTTAGTCATTTTTTTTTCTGTTATCACAACTTAAGAAAAGGTCAAGGACGATATCGAGGTGTAGGGCATGCAAAAAGGCAGCTTTTTTCGAGCTAACGTTCTAAACCATCGTCACGATCACGGCCTCGCGCTGCTCTTTCAAGATCCCTCTCATTTTTGCCAAGCTCTTTATCTGCAGACTTCTCAAGACGCTGATCAGCACTTATCTTGGCTAGCAGATCAGAAAGCTTTTCTTTGCCTTTGCTGAAGCTGTAGCTGCGATCGCTCTTAAGAATAGCCCTTATCTCTTTTTCATTTGGATGCGCCCTTATCTCTTGCTCTATGGATATATAAGATCGCTCTGCAGCATCTCGGCTCTGTGCTGCTTCATGGATTTTGCTATCAAGCTCTTTTATGCTAGCAGCTGTAAGCACTCCATGCTGATGCAGCTCTTTTGCTCTTTCCTCTGCCTCTTGTATGCTAATGCCAAGGCGATCTTTTGCCTGATAAAGCCTTGCATCCACTTCCTTTATCTGCCGAGTGATATCCCTCTTTGCCCAAAGCCTAAAAAAACCTAGCCGACTTTTTTGCGCATCAAGCATGTCTTTTTTTGCTTCATAGCTTTCTACAGCAAAGACTTGAAGCGATAGCTCTTTGATATCATCCTTAGCTTTCTCGATCCTGTCGCGATCGGCTGCCTGCATGCTTCGAGCTTGGCTATACTCGCTGTCGCTCTTTATGTACTGCTCTCTTGCTTCGATCATCCTTATTGCCAGCCCTTCGGCGCTATGGTCAAGCAGAAGCTGCTGTTGCTCATAGGCAAGCCGCTCCGTCTCGCGGTTTCGCTCCATGATCTCGCGGTTTCGCTCCCCAAGATCAGTTTTTATCCCCCGCCGCTCCATAGCCGTGGCTGCTGCGCCCATATGCACCCCAGGCTCCCGATCAATGCCCTGGTCTTTGTAGCTGCGGGGATCCACGCGGTCATCTAGACCGAGGCGCTGCATCTCGGCATTGATGCGATTAGCAAGATCCGCCCTCCAAGCAAAGACATTTTCTTTTTTGTCCCAATCCACGCTGTTTTCTTTGTATGACTTCCAGCTGCCCCTTGCTGTCTTTATGCGATTTCCATCTTTGTCAAGAATATACACTTTTTTTGCCTTGGGCCCGAAGCCTTCCCTGCTTACCGGCCTCATCGTCAGCATGATGTGGGCATGCGGGTTGCTTTGGCTAGACTTTTCCGTATTATGACCTGAGTGGACAGCGATATCGGCGCACATGCCGCGTTTCACAAAATTTTCTCGAACATAATTTTGAACAAAGGCTATTTTCTCTTCATTGCCGAGTTCATTCGGCAGCGCGATCACTACTTCCCTTGCAAGCCTAGAGTTCCTTTGTTTTTCGATGGCCTCGACGGCATTCCAAAGTGTCGATCGGTCTGCATAGGCCTCCGGGGCCCCATCAGGGAGCATCACCTCCTCATGCACGACGCCGGTGCGCCTGCTGTAGTCATGGCTCCTTCCATCGCGCTCGTTGGTTAGCCTGTCACCGGATCGGTAGGCAGCTGCCGCCACCGAGGAGCGGCCTGAGCTGCGCGAGATCACTTTCACTGAGCAGTGCACGAACTTCATAGAGTGCTGCGCCTCCTTTCGCGGGTGTCGAAAAAGAGCACGGGCAAAGCGAAGCCGCCCTTGAACTTGCCCTTAGCATTGCACCGCTGGAAGCGGTGTGTTAATGCGCCCTTTATTGTCAACTTCACACATTTATATATATTATAAAGTAAAATTTATGTACAGGTTAAATGATCTAATAGCAGATTTGAACATGATAAATTCGCTTGTAAAAATTGGACTTTACAAATTCGGCAAAGACCCGTTTTCAATGAAAATAGACATTGAATCATATTTAAAAAATGAAGCTATTAATGCAGATCACATTCTACGTTCTTCAAACACAACACAACCAGAAATCTATGAACCACTAAAAATTGCACACACATGCTCATATACTAAAGTAAATTTTGGTAATATGGTTTCAACTAACTATTCAGCCATAAAGAGCATGTATAACGATTTAGTAAGACAACAAGCTCTATACGGCCTGCAAATAGATCCTCACACTTCAACAGCTGCATACTGGATCGGCAGAGTGCAATCTAAAGGAGCTTGGGATTACAAACGAATTTCACCATACAATGTTGGATCTGGGTATCTATGCTTAAACTATGCGCGTGGGCAAAATATGCACACAGAAGCTGGAGGTGAATATATGGGTAACTATAACTATGGATATACTGGAAAATTCTTATTTTCACTATCAACCTTAAAGCTAGGAAGCTTTATTGTAGGCGGTTTAAAATATGATCTTAATGAAATGAATGATCAAGCTATCATTACTCAGGGCTACAATGACGCACCATAATAAATTTAAAAAGCTAAGCCTTGCATTTCGATGCTGGGCTTTTTTTTCAAGCACTTTATCCATATCATGCATTTTTATGCATACAACTGTTTTAATATGGAAAATCATATTTTTACTCAATTCATTTATCTTAATTATCACTGTTGTAAGCGTTCTTTTTTCAAAACACTGCAGAGCCTTTCAAAAGTTTATAGCACCATTTTCTCTTTTAATAGCATTTTTATATCCATTTTACGGCACAAAATTACAAATCGCCTACGAGACCGTTCGTTTTTCTGCCATGTACAGCTTATTTCAAACAGCCGCTGAACAAGCTATATTGCAATGCCCAGAAAATACTTCAACAGTAATAGTCTTAAAATTTCCATACTCATTAACGTCAAGAAGCAACGAAGTATATGTTTCTAGGCGAAGTGGCGAAGCAATAGCAGTATTTCATTCTGATCTCGGTGGAGATATGTCATATGCTAAATTTTTTTTAAAAGAACCTAAAAACTATCCAATTACAATAATAGATGGCACACATAAATACGAAAACAAAAACCCTCTACCTCAAAATGAACTTTGCCTATGTTGCTATAAATGGTGGGATTTCGGTACAGATTGGATATATGCCTACGGCGCATCACCGCATCCTTGGTAACTTAATAAATTGGTAGCAAATAAAGCATATCAAACAAAACACACAGCAAAGACAACCTCTGAGATGCTCTCTCATCTATTAAGGCATGGCAAAGCCCGCCGCATACTTTATGTTTCTATACAATTTGAAAAACTGAATCTGATGATATCTCATGCGCCAGACTTCTCTTTGCCCATACTTCTTCATTCCTGCGAAAGGCCAAATTCCGAGCGCAGGCTGCTATAGCGTTCAACTTCCCATTCAGCTACCGGAAAATCAGTGTTATATAAGCAATGCTCCATTACATCAGCATCTTTCAATAATTCGTCATAGGAATCGTGTACTGCGATTTTGTCACTGTGTCTGATATAGCGGTAATAATGGTTTTTATTTCTTCGCTGCTGTACACTTGCATTGCTTTCAGTATTGTTTCTGCCTGCTTTGCTCCATGAAGTGCATGATTCTCCCTGCTTCCGCCTGTTATGTAAAAGATGTCATGCAGCATTCCACAAGTCGCAGCTAGTTCAACATCCAGATTTCTTTTCAAAGCAAGCAACGTACAAAAGCTCGCAACTCCATACATGTGAGAAATATATATACGGACATTTTCAGGGCTTTCCTTAGCAATTAAGCCATCGATTTCATTTCGCAAGGTTTCAAGCCTGTTCTCCATAAATCAATCTCCTAGATAATAAACTCCTGTGATAGCGCCTGCTGAGTGAGAGCGTTTTTTAGCGACAAGTTTGATTGCAGCAGGGCGGTTGAGCAATCCCAGGCTGCAAAATTACAGGGATTGCCGGTATAGCTTTATGCCACGCCGACAATCCCTTAAATGTTTTTTTCACTGCACCCAAATCTGGGGTGCATTTTTTGTGCAGTATGCAGAGGGCCAAGCGCTAGGCAGCGCTTGTCTTGTCTTTATCGTTAAGCAGCTTCATAAATTCTTCGCCATTGATGTTTTCCTTCTCAATAAGGAATTTCGCTATTCGATCAAGGCTGTCCATATTAGCTGCGATGATGTCTATAGCAGCTTGTTGGCAAGAATCTAGAATTTTCCTAACCTCTTCGTCAATTTCGCTTCCAGTATCGTCTGAGCAGTTGAGCACTTTTCTGCCGTCAAGGTATTGCTGCGTTGTACTCTCAAGGCCCATTGGGCCAAACCTGTCGCTCATGCCATATATAGTAATGATATTTCGTGCAAGTGATGTAGCCCGCTCAATATCATTTGATGAACCTGTTGTAATAGTGTCAAACTTGACTATTTCAGCAGCCCTTCCCCCAAGCATCATAGTTATTTGGCTTAGGAGATCTTCTCTTGTCATGAGGTAGCGATCTTCTTCAGGCACATTCATTGTATACCCTAACGAGCCCATTGTCCTTGGCACGATAGTAATTTTTTGTATAGGCTGGGAGTTCTTTTGCAGTACAGAAACTAGCGCGTGGCCAACCTCATGGTAAGCTACAAGCTCCTTTTCCTTGCTGTTGAGAATCCTGTCCTTTTTTTCTTTGCCCGCTACGACAACCTCAACAGACTCCATGAGGTCTTCCTGTATCACAAACTCCCTGCCCAGGCGAACAGCCCGAAGCGCAGCTTCATTAATGATATTGGCTAAATCTGCGCCTGTTGCGCCGCTTGTTGCCAGCGCAATCTCATGCAGCGAAATGTCATCGCCCATTATGACCTTTGAAGCGTGGACCTTTAGAATAGACTCCCTGCCGATAAGATCAGGCTTTTCAACGACAACCCTCCGATCAAACCTGCCGGCGCGCAACAGCGCTTTGTCAAGAACCTCTGGCCGGTTTGTTGAAGCTAAAACGACTATTCCTCTGGAAGGGTCAAACCCGTCCATTTCGGAAAGCAGCTGGTTTAAAGTTTGCTCCCTTTCGTCGTTTGAGCTAAGCGAATTGTCTCGGCTTTTGCCAATGGCATCTATTTCATCTATGAAAATGATGCATGGCGCATCTTTGCTCGCTGTTTGGAACAGATCCCTAACCCTGCTGGCGCCAACGCCAACATACAGCTCAACAAACTCAGATCCTGTCAGATGGTAAAACGGAACCTTTGCTTCGCCTGCTATTGCTCTGGCAAGAAGTGTCTTGCCTGTGCCAGGGGGGCCAACGAGCAAAGCGCCTTTTGGCTGCTTGGCTCCAACTTTAACATATTTTTCTGGGTTGTGCAGAAAATCGATTATTTCAACTAAGCTCTCTTTGGCTTCATCCTGGCCAGCTACATCCTTAAATGTAATGGCGACATTTTTTTCTACATTATATACTTTGGCTTTTGATTTGCTGACCCCACCCATAAACCCCATGCTGGAGCTGTCGCCTCCCATTCTCTTCATCATGCTCCTAGTAAAAAAGAAGTAGATGATATAAGCAATGCCGAATGGAATAACCCAGCTGGCTATTACTGTAAACATCGAGGCAGTTTGCGGTATGGAGTGCTTATAATCAACGCCCTTTTCATAAAGGTTCGCTGACAGGCCTGGATCAAATATTACGCCGGTATAGTAAGTGACCGGCTTTTGCGCCTGGCTTATATCGCTGTTTAGAATTTCAGCAGCAGCCTCTTCAACTCCAGGCTTTAGCTTAATATTAATTTGCGATGATGTAACTTCAACACTGGCGACATACTCCTTGTCAACAAGGCTTAGAAATTGCGAATACATTATTTCACGATTATCAGCTTTCATAGAAGCTGTCATCATTGTTGTTATTACATATGGAATTAATGCCAGTATTATAAGCATTTGGACTAGGCTGCCCCACCTTGTTGGTGGAGGTTGGCTATTATTGTTTTGATTATCCGGTTTTTTTTGGTTCAAATTTAACCTCTATTGGGTAACATACTGCTGTAATGGCCACTTGATAATAATGTATGCGTTTAAGCACAAATAATAAGCAGCATATTTTGTATTTCTGGTTTTTTTATACTTATTCAATTAACATTGCTTCAAAAAAGCCAAGCTGTTGCATTAATTATATCATTGTCTGGCAATAATAACATAAACATATCTAGGAAAGCTGGCAGCATATGAGCAATAAAATGGCCAAATATAACGCGTTTGCCAGTTCCATTAAAATAACATGAAAACTATAGAAAAAATTCTAATTTTAACCGCAATACTTTTATCAACTCTTGTATTTGCCATACAGATCTTTTATGAAGCGGGGGTTTTGCAGCCGGCATCTTTTGAGCAGCAAAACCTCAGCTATGCCAAGTCAACGCTATATAAAAAGCCTGAGAGCATAGCGCTCAAAATCAGCAACCCGAAGGCAGTTGTTTTAATAAACGGCGAGCCAATCGAGCCAAGCCTGAACAGCAGCGGATATGAGGAATTTGAAGTGTATGACAGGGATGTTGTCGAAATTGACTTGAGGAAAACAGGATCAAAAGAGGTATCGATATTCGTCGCTTCTACAAGCTCCGGCATAATATATCCAAAAGCTGGCACAAAGATTTTCGAAGCCAACGGCATTCGCCATCTATTTAAAATAGAAGCGCAATCTCTTCCGGAGTAGCAGGCAAAATTATGCTTGTCAATTCCCATTTGCTAATATAGAATTAAATCGAAAATTTGATTATAGCAAAAGAGCAATGCAAATGGTGCAAATAGCAATTGATGGCCCGGCAGGCGCAGGAAAAAGCACAGTAGCAAAAGCGCTTGCAGAAAGACTTGGAATTCTGCTTTTGGATACAGGCGCTATGTATAGGGCATTTGCCCTCATGGCGATCAGGCAGGATATTATGCCTGAAGAGCATCCTGACAGCGTTTGGGATAGACTTTTTGATGGCTTTAAGCTGGACTTTGCCGGCCAGCGGACTTTTCTGAATGGCGAAGACATATCAGATGAGATCAGGGCGCCTTATGTTGAAGCAGTCGTAAGCCAGTTTTCAGCTTTTAGGCATGTTCGCTCCCGCATGGTTGCCCTGCAGCAGGAAATAGCTGCAGGCAGGCCGGTAGTCATGGAAGGCAGAGATATTGGAACAGTTGTTCTTAAAGACTCTCCTAACAAGTTTTACCTAAGCGCAAGCGAAGAGGTCAGGGCACAGCGAAGGCACCTGCAAAATCTTCAAAAAGGGCTGGAATCAGACCTGGACAGCGTTAAGGAGCTTATGCACAAGCGGGACACATCAGACATGAACAAAGAAGTTGGGCAGCTTGTGGCAAGCCCTGAGAGCATTTATATTGATTCGTCTGAAAAGACAGTTGATGAAGTGGTCGAGGCCATTATCAGCCAGCTAGTTATATAATCCTGAATGCGATCAATACTCTTAGCGCAAACCTGACAATGAGAAGGGCGCGCGTGCACTAATTTTAATAATTGGTGCAGGCGCGATATATATAATGTATACAGCAATTGCCTATGCAGTGGTAAGATTCTTCTGTGTTGGCTTTCTAAAGATAATATACCGGGTTTCGGTAACTGGTGCAGAAAATGTGCCAAAAGAAGGCTCTCTGGTCATTGCCTGCAACCACAAAAACAATATTGATCCATTTTTCGTCGCTTCTTGCACGAAGCGGCGTATTGTTTTTTTAGCAAAAATTGAGCTTTTTAGGAACGCCGCCCTGCGCTTTATACTCAATTCAGTTGGCGCTGTTTCTGTCAACAGGGACGGAAACGACCTTGCTGTTATGAAGAAATCCTTAAGTGCGCTAAAAGACGGATTGGCTATTGGCATGTTTCCGGAAGGGCAGCGCATAAATGACCCGGATTCCGAGCTGGATCTCAAGCCAGGGGCAGCAATGCTGGCTTACAGGACCCAGTCTCCCATCGTGCCTATATATATATCTGGAACTTACAAGTTGTTCACAAAAATGAAAGTTATTGTAGGAGAAGCCTTTTTATTGGACAAAATTGATAATAAGCCAAACTCAGAGGCATACCAGAAGATGGCTGACGAGCAAATAAAGCCTCGGTTGGCTGGATTGAGGGAAATGGCTGAGAAGGCATGAAAGTGATACTGGCAAAGTCTGCCGGCTTTTGCGTTGGAGTAGCCAGAGCTGTAAAGCTCGCTGAAAATACAGCTGAAAAAAGCTTGCCTGGCAGCAAGATATTCACTGTTGGGGAACTAATCCACAATCCAATTGTAACCGAAAGGCTGTCTAGCCTTGGCATTTCTGCAGCAAGCGGCATCCAGGCCATATCAGAAGGCACTGTGATAATAAGATCTCATGGGATTAGCAAAGCAGGCTATGAAATGCTAAGAACAAAAGGGCTAGAGTATGTCGACGCAACATGTGCATACGTAAAATCGATACAAAATACAGTTGAAAAATATCATAAAAAAGGTTATACTATAGTAATTATAGGAGACAAAGATCATCCTGAAGTTATAGGCGTTAATGGCTGGTGTGAAGACAGCGCGCACATTGTATCGAACTCTGCGCAAGCACAAATGCTATCAGCAAACCCGCCGCTTTGCATTGTGGCCCAAACAACTTTTATACGCTCACAATTCAATGAAATATGCGATATTATCAATCAGCGCTATGAAGGCTCTGAAGTATTTGAGACAATATGCTCAGCCACTGAAGCTCGCCAAGCTGAAGCAGGCGCAATTTCAAAAACTGTTGATGCAATGCTCGTTATAGGTGGGAAAAACAGTTCCAATACAAAAAAGCTTGTGGAAATTTGCCAAAATAATTGTAAGCAAGTTTTTCATATAGAAACGGCAGCTGATATAAAATTCGAACAATTTCGCGCGTGTGAAACCCTTGGGATTACTGCAGGGGCATCAACACCTGAGAAGTCAATCCTGGAGGTACTGAGTGTTATGGATAACACTATGGAAAATTTCGAAAAGTCAATAGACAACTTGGTCCAATTAAAAACCGGAGACATAGTCACTGGTGAAATAATTTCAGTAAACGAACAAGAAATATACGTAAATATCGGCTATAAATCTGATGGGATTATAAAGAAATCAGATTATGTGCTTGATCTTTACAGCGACCTGCCATCAATTGCAGCAATTGGAGATTCAGTTACAGCAATGATTGTTGAAATGAATGACGGGACTGGCAACATATCTCTGTCGAAAATTAAAGTTGACGAAATCGAAGCTTACAACTTGGCTGAAGAGAAATATAAAAGCGGCGAAAGCATTGAGGCTAAGATAACAAAAATCGTCAAAGGCGGAGTCATTGTTGACCTGGGCTTTACAACAGGCTTTATGCCAGGCAACCAGTATGCCCTTAGGTATACTGAGGATCTAAATGTTTTGCTTGGCAAGGATGTTACCGGCAGAATCATTGAATTCGACAAAGAAAAAAATAAGATCATATTTTCACGAAAAATCATTCTGCAAGAGGAGCGGGCTCGCCAGCGCGAGGAGAAAGAGCGCCTTAGAAATGAGGCTATTGAAAGCCTTGAGCTGGAGCAAGTCCTTACAGCCCCGATTAAGAATATAACAGATTTCGGCATATTCCTCGATCTTGGCGGCGTAGACGGATTTATCCATGTATCAGACCTGTCATGGCGGCGAGTGCCTAACCCAAAGAGCTTTTGCAGTGTAGGAGAGGTTATTGAAGCCAAGATAATTGAGCTCGACAAAGAGAGCTTTAAAGTCAAGCTTTCGATAAAAGCCTTAACGCAAGAGCCTTGGATACAGTTTTCCGAGAACTATAATGTTGGCGATAAAGCAGATGTCAAAATAAAAAGCATCGTTAAGTTTGGCGCATTTGCTGAAATATTGCCGGGGGTGGAAGGCCTTATCCATATATCTAACCTAGCGCATGAGAAAGTAGCCAGTGCTGAGAGCGTTGTCGCTGTTGGCGAGGAGATTACTGTTAAAATAATAGATATCGACCAGGAAAAGAGAAAAATAGGCTTAAGCCTTAAGGACATGACTTCTCCGCCAAAAAGGAGAATCGAGTCTGAGAAGATTTTTCACAGAGAAGATTCTTCTGTAACTATGGAGGATCTGTTTAAAAAATACCAAGACAACAACAAGTAGTATCTTTTGAAGGCATTATGTTATAGAAAGCTGCCTCTCTTAACTGAGGCAGCTTTCTGAATTTTACCCTTTTTCGCATTGGCCCGATCGCTCATATACCATTTACGCCTTGAGTTTGGCGCAAAATTAAAAAAACCTCTGCAAGCCGCTTGCTGAGCAATTTTCAGAGGTTAGCTATAAACATATTTATACGGTAGGCTCAAACCTTTTTTTCTCCCATTATTTTCTTGATTTCGCCTTGCCATAGATATTTCCTTGTTAAACCAATTTCGAGATGCTCGGCTAATGCATCAACAACACTGTCCTTATGATCGCATATAAACAAGTTCCCTCTAAAGTGGCTGCATGGTGCCATGTTTAGGCTTTCTATTATTCTTTCGATTGAAAACTCTCCAGCGCTTTTTCAGCAGCCTCGCTATCAAAAGGTGGCTGGCACCCTCATTGGAACTCCTATCGCTTACCCAAAAATACCGAACTTCACAGCATTGGAAAGCGGGTTGTTCATTCCTTTCGCAAGTATTCTCTCGAAATGTACCAAAGTACTATATTCTTCTAAATCCGCTTTGTAGCTGCCGCTGTAAAACATCCAATATACATTACATAGGCATCCACAAACACTAAAAGCATACGGGACTTCATAAACATAGGGTATCCAACCACCCCGAATATTTCGATTGAATACTCTCATAAATTCATCGAAGTCCGTTACGTCAGGAATACTGTCAAGAGCAAGTTGAGTATTCTTATAGAAATCCTCCCCTATCAGACCATAAAACTCATGAAGAAACGCTATATAGTTATAGATGAGCAGGTCTTTCTTAATAGTGTATACCCTTTTAGACTCTATTTCCCCAGCATTATAATTATCAAAAAAACCACTGGAAAAATTGTTTTCATCCAAGCCATTATGTTTGGCTGGTTCGAAAACGATAGGTATTGCCGCAAAAATTCCGGCCCCCATAGCTGTAGTTCCTTTCCAAGAATATCTTTTATTTGTAGTGGCAAGTAGGACAAATCTGCCTTACTCAGAATCGCGCAATTTTTCCACTTCCTCGCGGGCCAAGCCGGCATCCTCGATGATTTCGTCTATGGGTCTGTTGCGCTTCAACATATTTCTCGCTATCTCCATTGTATAGGCATGGCATCAGATACCCTCTTTTACAGTCATTTGAAATCTATGCAGCCATCATCTGATTGAATGTGCATTCGATTTTTGTGCCTGCCCAATTATAGCACAAATAATGTCGGCAAAGAGAATATTTTGCAGTTTGTTGTTTATTTTTGGTTGCTTCCCTAATCTGTTTTATTGGAAAACTCGGTGCCAGATCGCTTACATGCCATTTATAAAGCCAACGATTGCCGTAATTAGCCTTTGGTCTAAATCAGCCGGCTGATAATAGCTCTCTACGCCCAGCAAAGACTGTGCAGGCATGAAATGGTGGTTGGTATTTGGCAGCATTAGTATTTGTACGCCCTGTTTGCCTGAGAGCTCTTCTTCAAATGCCAGCATTTCAGATAAGGGCGTTATATAGTCATACTCTGCATAGCATAGCAGCATTGGGGCTTCAAATGATTTTAAAGCGGCTGCGGGGCTGAAACCCTGCAGCGACAGCCAATAGGAAGCAGTTCGGCCGAGAAGGCTCTCAGCGCTATGCAATTGTGCTGTTTGCGGAGTCAATGATTTTATTCTGTCTACAATTTCTCTTGCCATCTCAAGCGTTTCTTCTTCGTCGCTTGTTATTTGCCCGTCGAGGCTTGCGATGGCATGAAGCTGCGCATAAAACATGTCTTCAATCGGAGAGTTGTTCAGGCACAGAAATACATGCCCTGCAACGCTGAAGCCTTCTACGCTATGCGCGAGCAGCGCACTCATATAAGCGCCCGTGCCATGCCCGACAATAAATATTTTCTCAGGATCGCACACACTCTGCTTCTCAGCAAATATAACTGAATTCATGATATCTAGCAAATACTCTGTTTCGGCATCTATATAGCTGCCAAGCGCCGCACCATATGTGTACTGCCTTAGCTCATACAAAATAACCGCAATACCCTCCTGTGCAAGCGCCTGCGCGATGTCAAAGTATACAGCGTTTGGCCCAGTTAAGCCATACCTGCCAAGCGCCAAAGCCCCAGAGTCGGCAACTATGATTGCGCAAGGGAGCTTTTCGCTCGATTCTTTATACACTAATGTTGCCTGGACCGGAAATTCCTCATCACCGTAAGAAACGCTAACCGCCTTTAGGCTGCTGCTAAACTCTATCTCATGAGTATTTTCAAAGCCAAGCAAGACAAATTCAAAGACAGTGCCGCTTTCATCAACTCCCACCATCAGGAATGCTTTCTGGTAGCTAAAGCTCAAAGAATAGGTAAAGGTAGATGAGGCTATATCATAAATCGCATTCTTGAGATCTATGCCCACATAAGGGCCGCAATAGGCGAGTATAGCGTTATTCCAAACTTGCTCAAGCAAGCTTTCGCTTAAGTTTTCTCTTAAGCCCTCATCAAGCTCATATGATGATAGCATGTTGGCGTATTTTCCGCTTGCATAGTCGCTTACAAAGCTGTCAGCAACTTTTCTGGCTGAGTTAGGCTCTTTGCTGCACGCTATGCTAAGCGCAAGAGCTGCAGACATGATAATCGCTGCAGCTCTTTTGAATGGCGATTTCATGCCCCTTTTAAGGCAGCCGCCTTAATATATTTCAATGCTTGCCCCCTTCCCCCCTTAGCGCTGATTTTGTTTTTCTTCAGCATTCCCAAGGCCGCTAAGCGAGTGCCATAACGGCAAGGCGAGAAATATTGATGAATAAAAGCTTGCCAAAATACCAACAGCCATGGGCAAAACAAACTGCCTGACAGAGCCGGCGCTGATTGTGATAACTGCGAAAACAGGCAGCATTGATAGAATCGTTGCATTCAGAACCCTGCCAAAGCATGAGCGTATCAGCTCATTAAAGGCGTTTGGCTTGCCTTGCCAATCTGTCTTTGAGCTTTTTCTTGTTTTATCAAAAACAATGAGGGTATTGTTGGCTGAATAGCATAATACAGCGATCATTGCAGGGGCAAATGGCGCATTTACTGGCAAATGAAGCGCTGAATATATCCCCAGAACAATAATCACATCGTGCAATATGCATGCCAGTGACGCAAGTGCAATGGCTGGCGCAAAACGAATCGAAATATAGGCAAAGATACAGCAAAGGGCGATAGCGCAAGCTATAATCGCTTGCCTAAAAAGATCCTTGCCAACTGCAGGCGAGAGTGCGCTGAAAGTGACAAGATCGGAAGGCGCAAGGCTGTATTCGGACTCAAACCTTGCAAACAGCTCTTTCTTCTCAGGCTCTGAGAATTCTTTTGCTGAACTAACTGCTATTTTTGTCCCATCATCGCCTACAATCGCAATATCTGCATAAGGGTCAAATAAATTTACAATGCTTTTAGCTTCAGTTATAGTGATTTCTTTATGCAGATCTAAAATTGCAATGCTGCCGCCTTTAATGTCAATGCCCAGATTGAAGCCGCGCACAGCGGCAATAATCGCAAACAAGGCAGCCAGTGCCAAAGATGCCATAAAAAATTGTCTTTTCTTTTCAATAAATGCAAAATCCTTCATAGTCTCGGCAGCGTCTCCTTTAAGCCTACCATACTCGGCGCCTGATTGCCTGAGATGGCAAATACCGCTTTGCTAAACAGTTTGCTCAGCGCCATAAAACAGGCAATTCCTATTGCAATGCCTGTGGCAAATGCTTCAGCAAACCCTTTGGCTGCCCCAGTGCCGATAAAAAATAGTGCGCATGCGATAATAAGCATGGCTGCGCTTATGTCAAGCAGTAATGGCATCGCATTTGCATAGCCAGCGCTCAGTGAATTGTCTATGCTTTTGCCGATAGCAATCTGGTCTTTCACCTGCTCAAAAGCAATGCTGTTTATATAAGCAGTAATGCCAAGGGAAAGAATGATTCCGCCAATGGCAGGCAGAGTTAAAGTAGCCTTAAGCAGCGCAAGCGCATTTAGGTAAAGAGCCATATACACAGCAAGCGCCAGAGAAGCCCCAACGCCTAGCAAGCGATATGCATATGCCAGATAGGCTATCACAGCGATTAGCCCGACTGCGCAAGCTGCCGTGCTCCGCCGCAGCGCTGCCTCCCCTAGCGTTGGCGCTATGCTTTCAACTTGGGCAATTTCAAAAGGAATGGGCAATGCTCCTGATCGTATTAGCCTTGCAAGCAATATTGCTTCTTGTGCAGTCCCAATATTGCTAATTGAGGCTACGCCATCAGTTATAGCGCTCTGTACAACAGGCGCAGACACAATATCGCCATCGAGCTTGATTGTAATAGCTTGGTCAATGAACTCAGTTGTAGCCTCAGCAAACTTCGTTTTGCCTTCTTCGCTGAATTCAATCCTGACAGTCTCATTATTCATGCCATTAGAGTCTAACACCCTCTGGTACTCTGCATTTGAAATGTCATCGCCAGTTAGGATTACTTCCCCATTAGGGTCTTCGAAAGAAATGTTTGCTGTTCTTGAAATAATACGCAGGGTTTCCTGCTGATCGCTGGCTTGCGGAATGCATATGCGCACCTGCTTTGCGCCCTGCTTTTGCACTGTTGCGCCCTTAAGGCCTAAAGAGCCAATGCGGTTTGTAATAATGCCAATTGCTTTTTCTATTGCTTCATCGCTGGCAGCGCCTGATGCTTCATCAGCATGCAGCACTGCCATCACCCCTCCAGTTAAGTCTAATCCATAATTTAAGCTTGTCCATGTTGGCAAGATATCATAAACGCCAGCAATGCTGCTTAGCTTTATGCCTGCAAAAAAAACTACTGCTGCAAAGGCTGAAAAGATTGTTGCAGCCGTTATTAATAGCACAGCTCTGCCTTTCTTCATAATTGCATTGTTATCTGCGCTGCCATAAGCCCTGTGGGCTTGTGGCTGTTGCGCAACCTCCTGATTCGATTCGGGTGAGCATAACTGCTCAGCAAGCTAGCAGCTTGCATAAACTTGCTCTGATTCCATTGTTTTTATATATAAAGCACATTCAAGGCGCTTTTTAAGCATTTCACAGCCAATTGAGTACGGCTTGTCCGCACTGCCTTCATATAGCAGGTTGTTGGCGCTGCAGCCTCCGCCGCAAAATAGCTTAGCCCAGCAGGCATCGCACTCTTCTTTCCCGAGCAAGCCTACATTTTGAAGGCTGGCTTTTGCTGTGATGGCACCCGGCAAGCTTACAGTGACATTGCCCAGGCAGTAGCCTTCTAAGCCAATAAACTGGTGGCATGGGTATATATCCCCTGTTGGCGTGACTGCCAAGTATTCTGATCCGGCGCCACAGCCGCCTACCCTCTTTTTCATGCATATTTCATTATCGGCATCAATGCTAAAGTGAAAAAAGCTAAAAGAGGACTCTGTTCCCTTGCTGGCCAGGTAAATGTCTGTTAAGGCGTCATATTCACTGAAGACAGCGCCTAAGTCGCCTTCCCTTATTGCATATGCTTCATGCTTTGCTGCTGCAACCGGCTCGCTTGAAATGTTTTTGATGCCTAGGGATGCCAGGTGCGCTACATCCTTAGAGAAATCCAAATTGCTGCGCGTAAATGTAGAGCGGGCATAATAGCTTTTGTTTTCCCTGATTTTAACAAAGGCAGTTATATTTTCTGCAACTTGGCTGTAGCTAGGCGCTCCAGATGAAAGCGGCCTCATAGCATCATGCACAGCTTGCCTGCCATCTATAGACAGCACAACATTCTCCATGTTTTCGTTTATCCATGCAGCATTCTCGCCACTTAGCATAAGGGCATTGGTGGTCAGCGTAAAGCGAAACTGCTTAGCATGTTTTTTTTCCTGCGATCTGGCATAGCGCACAGTGCTCTTTAAAACGCCCAGGTTCATCAGCGGCTCGCCGCCAAAGAAGTCAATCTCCAGGCTGGCAGTGCTGCCGCTTGCTTTTATTAAGTAGTCAACTGCTTTTAGGGCTATTGTTTCAGACATTTGTTCGCGCTTCATTTTGAAGCCGCCACCTGAGGCAAAGCAGTACTTGCATGCCATGTTGCAGTCATGGGAAATATTCAGGCACAGCGCTTTGGTGCTTCCTGGGCTATATTGGCTATAGTCTTCTGCTTTCGAAAAAAGCTTGTTTTGGCCGGCAAGCTCATCAATCTCGCTGATTGCCTCTAAAACAGCCTGCTCGCTGAATTGGCTGCTCAGCTCTTTTGCTGTTTCGCTGCGGCTGAGTTTCGGATAGTAGTCAAGCGCTCTATATGCAATTTCGTCTGAGGAAAAAAAATTCGCACTCTCTGAGTCAACTACGATATAGGCGCCTTTGTATTGGAATTTATGAATGCTCATACGGTTAGCGCAAGTGCAAGCAAAAAAGCTGCCTTAGCAGCTTGTGCTCTCTTTTTCACAAGATTGGTTGCCTACAGTGCATGATGTCTTGCATGCCGACTGGCATGATGTTTTGCAGTCTTGGCAATTCTCCTCTTCATGTATTGTTGCATCGTTATTAATCTGATTGATATGCTTCATGGTTCTCGCATCTTAAGCACAAGCCTCTGCCAGCACAAGCAGCTAGCGAGCAGGTGCGGTATGCGCGCCCTCCTCTTGTAGATTGCATGGTTTGCTTTGCGCGAATAAGTTGAAGCCTTCCCGCCGGCAAGCCTCGCTGCCGGAGATCGAGCGCCAAATAATTTGCACGATAAGCGTATCATTTTTGCGCTTAAAATGCAACTCTAAGCAACTTTCATTTTACGTTGATGCCTATGATCCCGCTTATCATTGACACCACCAGGTATAGCGGGCATTTTTTGGCAAACCCAATAAAATCAAAACGCCCTTGCAGAAATATAAGGCCAAAAACTGCAATCACTGCGAGCAGCATGCCTCCGCCTATTAGCCCATTAAGCCAGCCTTTGCCTTCCGAAGTGTTGGCTTTATAAAAACCAGCGCCTACCAAGCATAGGTTTATTATTACGAAGCTGCCCAGAGCTGCAGCCTGGCTATTAACATTGAATATGTAGCCTACAAGAGCCCATAAAGCCAACAATAAAATAAAAGCAGCAAACCCCCAAACCGTTCCTTTTGATTGCTTTAGAAAGTTCTCTATTTTTGTTTTATCCATATCAGTCCTCCAAAATATCATATGAGCAATGATCTAAGTTTATGTTCATGCTTGCCCAACGAAAAATAAATAAAAAAAGTTCATTCATAAAGGTTAGCTTAAGCTTTTAGCGCTAATATGGTGGTGCTAATAAATTTTCCCCTCTTAATTAACATAAATGCCAGAGAGAGATGCGAAGGAACGCGTCTTTCTTATTTTTTGCCTGGCTTTTGGCAAAGACATAGAAAAAGCAATTTGCATGATGAAATTTTTTGGAGGTTTTTGGCGATTTTAAGTTTGGCTAAAGCTTTCTATGCTATTATCGCATTGCTAATAAATTTTCCCCTCTTAATTAACATAAATGCCAGAGAGAGATGCGATGAAAACGCGTCTTTCTTTTTTATACTGCCAGCTCTAGCAAATACCTGTACCACTTTAAAAATCCCTGGACAAATGGCTCTTTGGCAACTACTCTTCTGGGGGATTGGATGTTGCCTTCAATAAGCACATTCTGGCCGGATATGATGTAGTATTTTCCTATTATCTGGTTTTTGGCTATTGGAGCCTGCAAGTATTCTTCATAGTAAGCTTCAACTTTAAAATCATCCGGTTCGCTTTTCTTGGTTGGAACATATATATCATCTATAAACTTTAGCTTAAGCTCGCTTTGGCGTCCGCCTTCTATCGGCACTGTGGCTATATACTCCCCTTTTCGCACAGCGCAGGAGAGCTTATACTCGCTGAATGCTGTGTTCATAAGATTTATAGATTCATTGTAGATATTGCTGCTGTTGAGCACTGTTGAGCAAAGAGTAAGCCCGTTTTGCTCTGATGCGCTTACAAAGCACCGCCCTGCTGCGCTTGTCAAGCCTGTTTTGCCACCAATCGAATATTCGTACAGATATAAAAACTGGTCCTTGTTCAAATACATTTTCGTTTCCCCGTTTATCGTTACAGACCAGGTTTGTGATGAGACCATTTTTAGGAATGTCTCATTTTCAATAGCTGTCGCCATTATATATGCTAAGTCATATGCAGTGGAGTAATGGTTCTCAGCTGTTAAGCCATGGGGATTTGCAAAGTTTGTGTTCTCAAGCCCGAGCTTTTTGACATAAGCATTCATCCTGTCAACAAACTTTTCCATCGTGCCATCAATGTGCTCTGCAATGGCTACAGTGCCATCATTGGCAGAGACAAACAGCGTTGCAGCAATGAGCTCTCCAAGCTGGATTGTGTCCCCTGCCTTTAAGTACAGCGAGGAACCGCTGACTCCGGCGGCTCTGCTTGATACAGTCACTGTCTCATTGAGCTTGCCTGACTCTATTGCCACTATAGCTGTAGCTATTTTAGTAGTTGACGCCATTGGCAGGCGCTCATGCGCATTGTTTTCATACAGTATTGCTTTCGTCTTCTGCTCTATTACAACATGCGCTCTCGAAGACGCTCCAACTGGGGTGGCAAATGCAGCATTGATCAAAAAAGCGCATATAAGCGCGATATGTAGTTTACGCAACTTCAATTCTCCTATATACAGTATATTGGCGACAACAAGCCAATATCACATCGCATAAGCTGCTCATCTCAGATATAGGCTCAAGATGTGTTCTGGCAAAGAGAAATTGATGTGTGGTTTTATGGCAATATATATAAATTATTCCATTTTAACAACTATCTATTTCCATTGGCACGGCATAGGTAGAAAATTTCACATTAAATCTGAAGTCGAAATTGTCTATGGCCTTTATTAAGCCAACGCACCCTATTTGGAATATATCGTCCAGATTTTCTTTCTTATTGTTAAATTTCTGTACAACGCTTAAGACAAGCCTCAAATTGCTCCGAATAAACTCTTCCTTTAATTCCTCTTCCCCATTCTTGATGCGTCTAAGCATTGTTTCTACTTCTTGTTGTTTTACCTTTGGCAATGAGGCAGTAGAGATACCGCAAATTTCAACTTTGTTAAGCAAAGCAAGCAACCTCCTGTTACTTAGAACAGTTTTCCCGCTTGCGTTGCTGTTTATTCGAAGCCGAAATAACAGTATTTAGCATAGATGTCTTTATTCTGGAGAGTGGTTTTTTTCAGTTTTCTTAACAGTCCAAAGTTTTCTAGGCACAAATTGCTAAGCAGCCTTCTTTTTCAAGCTTTTGCCCTGCTTGCTTTTGATATAGCCCATTATTGGCAGATAGCTGAAGTTTTCGATGTCTATAA
>WRIY01000001.1 GCA_009782515.1 Eubacteriaceae bacterium | reverse complement strand
AAAACACCCGATATTTACATTTTCGCCCACCTCTGAGTCGCCGATATATGCGAAATGCGAAAGCTTTGATCCGCTGTCTATTGCAGAGTTCTTAATTTCGACGTAGTTTCCTACTCTTACGCTGTCCTTCAGAGACGCTCCGGGCCTCAAATGGGCGAATGGGCCAATGGTGCACTGCGAGCCGACAGTTGAATGCTCAAGCACTGAATTTTCGATCGTGTTAGCATGCCCTATCGTGCAGCTGTTGATGCGGCTCCCTCTTATTTCATTCTCTTCGCCGATTACGCTGGGACCGTAAATTTGGCTGTCGCCATATATCACCGTGCCTGCGCCTATTTCGGCTTCGCGGCTTACAGTGGCAATTGTTGGATGCTGGAATGCCACTCCGTTAGCCATATGGCGGCTGTTGATAACAAGCCTCATTGCAGCTTCGCAGTCGGCAAGCTCTGCCAGGGTGTTGGCTGCTTTTTGCGCCAGCGGGCTCGCAGCTTCAATAGCCACAGCTGAGTATTGCCTCTCCTGAAACAGGCTGAGGGCTTGCGTGAGGTAGTATTCGCCTTTTTTATTATCGTTTGTAAAGAAAGGGAAAATGCCAAGAAGCTTTTTGATATCAAAAATATACGCGCCTGTATTTATTTCCGTGACTTTTTTTTCGCTCTCGGTTGCATCATTCTCCTCAACGATTCTCAGATCGCTTCCGTTTCTGATGATCCTGCCGAACCCGAAAGGGTTGTCTGCGCGGGCTGTCAGGACAGCTGCATCATAGCCTTCAGAGAGATCTGCAAAGCGGCGAATTTCATCTTCGAAGAGAAACGGCGCATCACCGCAGCACACCAAAACTTTGCCGTCCCGGGCGCTGAGGAATTCCTGTGCCGCCATAAGGGCGTGTGCTGTCCCCAGGAGCTCTTTTTGGTAAGCAAACGACGGGGAGGCGAAAGCAGATTCAATATACTCTTGCGCCTGATCTGCGCCATAGCCAAGCACATAGCATACATCGGCAATGCCGGCCTGGCTAAGGTTCATGCCCACGTGGCCCACCATGGGGGTATAGCATATTTCCCGCAAGGCTTTGGGTAGCTTTGACTTCATTCTTGTGCCTAAACCTGCTGCGAGCGCTACAGCGCATATATTGCTTGCCATATGGGAGCTTCCTTTGCATTTTGCATCAATTGCTTTTATTATACACTTACATGGGGCCCTTGAACAGCTTTGACTTCTGCTTTGGGGCAATCTCTTCGTTAATGTACACTTTCGAACAAATCTCAATTTTTTTCGTTACAATTCTGACTTATCGATTGCCCTGATAGGATGCTGTGCTATAATACATGTGAAAAACTTTTAACAGTATTGGTTTTGATATAAGGCCATATACGCTTCTGGAATTGTTTGGATTGTATTATCGACAGAGTAGTATAAAAAAAAGATAACAGCCCAAACACATGCCCATAATTTCGCACTAACTGCATTTATTGGCCAACAGTATAATCTATTTGCTAATGGCATTGCTAAATGCGAATCATGTGCAAACACAAAACAAAGGGAGGGACGCGCATTCCTCTTCAGCCCGGCATGGCAAAGGCTTGCTAGACGCCTTGCTTGGCTAAATCCTGCGCGATATTGATGAAGAAATTTGTTAAGGTCGCAGTACTGGCCATAGCAGACGTTGCTGTCTTATACTTGTCATACTCGGTTGCTTACTTTATAGCGTTTAGAATGCTTGGGCTCACGGATGTAATGCAGGAGCTTGCGCGCTTTCCGGCAATATTTATAGTTATGGCAGCGAAGCTCATTATATTCGCAGCTTTTTTCATGTATTCTATGAATGTATACCGCAGCCTGCTTCTTGACGTTGCGGGCGTGGCAGCGGCTAATGCCGTGGCAGCCATTATTTCGGTATATGCGCTAAACGCACAGCTTTCAGCGCATGCTGTATATTTTGTGATAGTCTTTGCGATCGAGGCAATCGTTACTGTTATCGCCCGTTTTCTGGCCAGGGGCGCAAGCTCGGAGGATCCTTTTGAAAGCGCCGAAGACGAAGACGAGGACGAAGAGCAGGATTTAAGCGATTCAGCATTCTACGGCACGGTTTATACAGGGGTATACAGGGATTCTGACAGGCCGGCGCAGCCTGAACAGCCGCAATATAGCGAGCCAATAAGCCAACCGGCTGCAAGCGAGCCGCAAAGCGCGCCACAAGCTTCTGCCGGCGCCAGCCGCATGCAATCCCAGCCTGAGGCAGATACGGCGCAGCAGCTGCCTTTTGAAAGCGAGCAGCAGAAGTTTGCAAGCAGCACAGCAGCGTCGATAAAATATGCCCCGCAGCAGTTTGTGCAGCGCAAGAGCAAGGTTTCGCTCATGCCCGGAATTTCGGAACTATTGCCTGAGGGCATTCAGATAATTGATGATGACAACAGCGCAACGCCTACCAACTATGCTGACTTTACACAAGGATGGGCGGAAGAGAGCGATTTTTCCGAAATGGATTTATTTGCTCAGGACACTGAATATGATCAGCATTCCACCCCGCCATACGGCTACGATCATATTGAGCCGATAGCTGCTGACAGCGATATCGGCATGGCTAGGAGAGCAGAGCAAATGGAATCAAACGATAAAGCTGCAAACAGCCTTAATCAGCGTGAGGATGTATTGGAAGAAAACTATACAGTTCACAATGCCAGCGAGATAGCTGAAGAGCCTATGGGCTCATCGTTCGAAACGTCAACTGAAGGCATTCTGCCTGACGGGCTAGGCCTGGGCGGCACAGCTGACAGCCTTAGCGCCTTGCTAGGGGCACTGGAAGAAAAGGAAAGCCAGATTGCCAAGCTGGAAGATCAGCTTAAAGCTCCGGGGGCTATTGAGCCCAACAGCTTTGCCATCGATCTGCCGCTTGCCACATTGCCTGCAAGCACTAAGGACAACATGCTTTCAAGCATCCAAAATGACGGGCTGCTTGAGAAGATACTGGATGAAGTGCGCAGCATGTATTCGACCATTGACAGCCGGACAAAAGCTTTGGACAACCGCTCAAAGCTTCTTGAAGAGCGCGAATACAAGCTTGTAGCCAAGATGATAGAGCTTGACGAAAGGGAGAGGCGGCTTGTGTCGATTGCAAACCAGCCTCAGCAGAAGCCAAATTCGGCACTGGTTGAAATGCAAAGCACTATTGAGCTGATGGAAAGCCTTGCCGGCAAGAAGGCGCCCCAGCCAAAGCCAAGCGTATTTGCAATGCCTGATTTAGCCGGCGCTGTGAGCAGCCCGCCTCCGGCAGGCCAAAGGCGCGAGATGCCCGCAGCTATGAAAGGCGAAACAGGCCCCATAAGGCAATTCGGGGATTCTGAGCCCTATAAAGTCATAACCCCCATCACGCCGGGCGAGCCGGAGCCTGCAAAAGCGGCTCCAGCTACATACAGGACAGGCAAAGGCGTTCCGCTCTCAGTAGTCTTTGACTATGGCCCGGACGATGTTTATGATGATGAAAATGACTATGACGAAGCCTCTTACCTAAATGAGATTTCCGGAAACCAAAATCGCTACAGCCCCGCCCAGCCGGGCGCCGCTGCTGCTGCATTCAGGGCGCAGCCGGCTCAGGCCCCAACGCCGAATGTTTACATGAGCCCGATAACAGACGATGAGATAGACAAGATTTTGCAGCCAAGCCAGAGCGCATGGGATGGCGCAGCTGCTGACTCATACTCCTACTTTGACGATGCCAGCGCTGCTAGCGAGGAAAGCAGCATGTATGCTGACAAAAGCTCAGCCATGGGCTATGGCGATTCGCAATGGAGCGAAGGAAAAGACTACAGCCAGTCAAGCCTGTTTAGCTTCAGCTCGTTTGCCAGCCAGCAGCCTAGCGAGAATGCAGATGCCGAGTCGCACACGCTCAAGCAGCCAATATACATTCCCAGCCAGAGGGTTGGCAGTGAAAGCCGCGCCGAAGCTGCAGCGCCGCCGGAGAGCAGCGCTGAGAAAGACGCAAGCTACTATGCCGAAAAGCGCAGCGACGCGCAGCCGGCTCAGCAGACTGCATATAATTGGATAGTCGGAAAGCCGCAGCAAAGCGAGCAGGAGGCAGCAAGCAAGGCAAGCCGGCCACAGGCGCCCAAGCCCAAGCCATTTGAGCCTATAGCCAGGCCAACAGCCCCTGACAGCCAGGCCAAACCCGGCATGCAGCCTAACGCGCTAAGCGATTTCCTTAAAAAGCAAGCCCAGTCAAACACAGCCGCGAAATCGCGGGGGCTATCGCTTGCAGAGCTTGCCAAAGCCAGGGAAAGAAAGCAGCAAGCCCCTGAGCCAAACCAGGAAGCCGCTGAAGGCCCGAGGGAAAAACAGCAGCAAACAAGCAGGAAGAACAGGCCGGACTTCTCACAGCTGCAAAACGACAAGGTTCCAATAACTGCCTTTGAGTTTGACAGCCTGTCTGCTCTTATAGATGAGATATAGATTGATTTAGAACAAAGTAGCTATAGCCGCTTTAATTACAAGGCGGCTTTTTGTTTGTTTGCCTGTGCCTGCCTGCTTTTCGGGCATTCCTGGCAAGCAGGAACGCTGGGATGGTGGCGAATTTAGCGCATATTGCGCAAGGCGAAAAAAAGGTTTGTATCGATGAATAGTGTATGATATACTTAAATGCTGTATTTTATAAAATTTAAGCAGCTCCTTGGGGAATGAATTCCCCCAATAGGCCATAAGGAGGCGACTAACATGCAATCTTATGAAACACTGTTCATCACGCACCCTGATCTGACACCCGAAGAATCATCTCTTTTAACTGAGAGAGTAAAAAACGTTATTACAACAAATGGCGGCGAACTCGGGGAAGTTGAGGAATGGGGAAAGCGCAGGCTCGCGTACGAAATAAGAAAAGTGCGCGACGGCTACTTCAACCTTGTCTATTTTAGCGGGCCAAAAGAAGTGCTTGACGAGTTGAACCATATATATAAGATAACTGAAAACATATTGCGCGGCATTGTTGTTAAGAATGAGAAGAAATAGAGAGGTGCTTTATGCTTAACAAAGTAGCTTTGGTGGGCAGGCTGGTGCGCGACCCTGAGCCAAGGCAATCATCCAGCGTCCAAGTCACCAGATTCTCTTTGGCTGTAGAGCGCGCGTTTAAAAGCAAGAGTGGCGAAAGGGAGACTGACTTTATCAATATAGTCACTTTTGGCAGGCTTGCGGAAGTATGCGCCCAATATTTGAAAAAAGGCAGATTGATCTCTGTAAGCGGCCGCATACAGACTGGCAGCTACACTGCCCAGGACGGCACGAAGCGCTATACAACTGACATTGTAGCTGATGAAGTGGATTTCATTAATATAACTTCAAGAGACACGCAAAGCCAACAGCCTGCTGCAGCTCCAAGCCAGGGCCAATACCAGCAAGCGCCGGTACAGGAGCCAGCATACCCTGATGGTTTTGGAATCCCTATGGAGGGGTTCGAAGAAATAGACGATCTTGATGTTCCATTTTAGAAAGGAATAAGTATGGCTAACGAGCGCCAGGAAAGAAACGATAAAGAGTATAATAATCGCAATGAAGGCTATAAAAAGCGCAAGAAAGTTTGCTATTTCTGCGAGAATAAAATAGAAAGCGTAGACTATAAGGATACGAAACTCCTGAAAAAGTATGTTTCAGAGAGGTTTAAGATTCTGCCGAGGCGTGCAACCGGCACATGCGCAAAGCACCAAAGAAGCGTAACAAACGCCATAAAGATTGCGCGCAACATTGCATTCCTGCCTTACACTTCAGAGTAGGCTGCGATAAATATTTTGAATATGAAAATAAACAAAGAGCGGCTAGGCGCTTACGGCCAAGCGGCCCTTTATTTATTTGCGCATGCCATTGATCGCTTGGCAGCATAGCGCCGGCATCCTGGCATAGCCATGCTTATTTGTCAAATTTTTCAATTAATGCATTGGACGCCTGATCTTAACAGAACAAGAGCATTATTCTAAATTTTTCCATTTATACTGCGATTAAAAGCAATATATAGGGAATAGGAGAAAATGCACCATAATAAAATTGACAAACGCTTTATAAAGTTTACTTTAGCTCTAATTCTCACAGCAGCAGTAGTTGCTTATTTAGCCGGCTCGGAAGCTTCTGCAAAGCAATCGCCAATAATCGCAGACAAATGGCGCTATCCAATGCAAAATGCATACTGCACCTGGAAGCAAGCTCCCAATATGAGCTGGGGAAGCTACCGGGATACAGGAAATAGCAGAAGCTGCCATTTAGGCATTGATATTGCCTCAACAGATGCCACAGTCTATGCAGCGGCAAGCGGGTCTGTGGAAGCTGTGGGAAGCCATCCAACTAACGGCCTATATATCCTGGTGCGCCACATCATGCCAAATGGTAAGGCCGTCTACTCTTTTTACTGCCATTTGGCGAGGCAAACTGTACAAAGAGGCGATATAGTAAGCATCGGGGCTGCAATTGGCCAAATGGGTACTACAGGCGCCTCAACAGGCCCGCATCTGCACTTTGCTATTGTAGACACGCCCAGGCAAGGAAGGTATAATGGCTATTGCCATTCTGTTACAGGCAACTCCTGCGATTTTCTAAGCGTGAGGTACTACAACCCTGTATATGTAATTGAGCGAAACCAATTGCCATAGACTGCATAAAGCGCCACAGGTTTTAGCGCCTCATACTGGGGCGCTAAAGTTTTTTTTTCTGGAATAAAAAAAGTATTGACATATTAGACAGGTACCTGTATTATATTTATATAAGGTACCTTACATAAATTCGAAAGGAGAATTGCAATGGCAAACCTAAATGAGATTTTTGCTAAACTAACCAAAGCAATGCCCATTATTCGCTCGAGCGCGCTTAAGCAGGAGTATGAAGGCATTCGCCAGATTATTTCCGAAAACCCTGAAATAAGCGCTACAGAGCTGGCTGAAAAGCTTGGCTGCCATGAGAGAAGGGCGCAGCGCCTTATCGATTCGCTTAAAGAGGCAAAAGCTCCCGAAGAGCAAGCAACTGAGATTGCAGGCCTGACAGCAGAAGAGATTGATACGCTCTCAGAGCTGCTTGACAAGATCAATAGCTCCCAGGAAGAGCAAAGCAGGCAGCGCAGCTACAGCTCGCGAGGATACCGCCGCAGCTATATGCCAAACAGGCAAAGGCAAGAGAATTTCAGATCCGAGCATCGCGGGCGTTCCGGGCATAAAGGAAGGCACTAAAGCGCGGCCAAAAGCCGATACTCAAAAGTAGAGGCTTTTTTTTGTTAGGCTAAACTGCGAGGCATGCACCGTGCTTTCTGTGCCAAGCCAGGCGCAAACAAAGGCGTACTTAATTATTGCTTCTTGCGCTTGCCGGATAGAAATTTTACAAATGACTTTATTGTTTCCTGCTCGCCTCCATCGGCTTGGCCATTGACCAGCTTAATAGCCAAGTTGGCCAGCATTGCTTCATTTGATGCGTTTGTTCCAATAGTGCCGATTGCTTTGTGCACAGCGCTATAGCCTGCATCTTTTGCTGCTTGGGCGCCGTCGGCTATATTGTACAGAAGGCACATTGACGAGAGCATGCATATATCGATTGGCACATCCTCAGCAATAAGGCGCACAGCAATATCTGCTGACTTTCTCTCAACTTTTTGCATATGGCTTATTGTTTCATCTGATGCCCCTGATATTTGGGCTATTCTTAAAGCTTCGCCTCTTGAAATGCCAAGATTTGCAAAAGCATACTCTCTAAGGCTTTCGAGCCCTTGCGGGCTGTCGGCAGCGATGAAGCCTGCAGGATCAGCTACTTGCAGAGTTGCCGTCATATATAAAGACTCTATATATTCGCTAAGCCCGCCAGTGCCTGCAAAAGACTGGATTCCCTCGTCGCATTCAGCGCTGAATATTGGCGGCTGCGATGCCTTGCCTTCATATGAGGGAATAGCAGCCTGGGCATCCGTTCCCTGCAGTGTATCCTTTAGATCCATCAATGTTGCGCTTGATACTAAAGGCGTATCGCATGAAACAACAAAGAATGCTCCTTTAGGCTCTAAAGCCTCAAGGCCCAGCTTGATAGAGTCTATCGGCTCAGTATATTCATAATTCAGATTCTCAACAGCCCGGGCGCCCAGGCTTCTTGCATATGAAGAGGTCTCTTTCGCATTGAAGCCTGTAACTACTATGATATCGCTTACCCCGGCGCCGAGCATAGAGTCAACGGCTATCGATAAAAGCCTCCTGCCGTTAGCCTCAATAAATGGCTTATGGGTTTGCAGGCTCCCTGGAGCCTCTGAAGCTATAATAACTGCTGAAGTGGGAATCTTTGTTGGCTGCTCGCCACCGCTAATAGAATATTCCATTAATCTCGCACAGCACGCACATGCCGCAATGCGGTTGCGTGCGTTTCCTTTTGTCTTTAATTATCCTTAATTGTAAAATGCACTTAACTGCCAAAAAAATTCTAACAAAAAAAGCCTCTCATTTTCAATCACAATTTCATCCATTAATTGGACAGCCATGCTTTGGCCTGCTGAAGCTTGAAATATCTGCTGCCTGGCAATACAATTGACTAAGCTAATATTATTGATGGAGCAGAAAAAAGTGGAAAAATTAACAGGCTTTACAGCATATATCGGAGACGAAAGCTTAGGTAAAGTAAGCGTATCTACTGACATGCTTTCGCTTGAGTCATCCAGAATGTCAGGAGATAAAAAACACACAGCAGAAATAACAGTCAGCAAAGAGTATTCGCAAAAAATATGGACTGTCATGATAGCCAATCCCAAGCATCTCGAGCTTAGAAAGCAAAACGGCAGAGATATGGAAATTTGGAAGCTTGCAGGAATGGCCTCGCCGCTTAGCGCTTCAACTATAAAATACAGTTTGACGCAAGTGCAGCATAATATCGGCGAGAGGATTCTGCTTATGTGGGATCTCGAAAAGCGCCTGCATTCAGTCAACGGCCGCCATATTACGATGGGAAAGCCTCCAAAAGCTGACTAAACGCTCTGCGATTCGCAAATGCGCGGCAGCCCATGTGAAGGCTGCCGGCAAGCTTCGCATTTTAATCTATTTGATCGCTTCCTGCATTTCTTAGCCTGAATTCAGACTTAATCAAGCTGTTGAGCACAGCAAGCGTTTCGAAAGGCAGAAACTGCGTTGCGTTTGCTCCATATTTGAGATCGATGGCAGCTGGAAACTCATCGTCAGCTTGTATATAGCTCATCAGCACAGGCAGTTTTGGCAAAGCAATGAGCAGCCATACTTCGCTGTACGGCTCACTGCGAACAAAGCTTGCCCCAAGCCTTTGACAAGCAAGCCGAAAGCTTTCAAGAGTGGCGTCGGTGCCGCCCTCCCAGCTGTTAGATCTGAATATTCCGTGAGTGAAGCTGTGCAGCGGAGTGAACTCATAGCTTGGCTCGCCTTCGCCTGCCTGTGTCAGGTACCAAACAAGCACGCTTTTGCAGTTGATGTTTGCCGGCGGGCCTGACAGCTGCTGTATGCCGTCTGGTGCTGCGCGCCAGCGCCTTCCAAGAAACTCTATTTCTACCGGGGCAGGCAGATCATTTAGCCATGGCCGTATTTGCTCGTAAGCTTTTTCGTAATTGCTCGGCATTTGCTTCCTCCCAGCTTTTTATTGCTCTCAACTGCAAGCATACTACAACAGGCCGCATTAGCTATAGCTCGCTTATAAGCTTGCTGACACTTTCATCCAGCGGCGAAGCACCGGTAAAAATCCCGTAAGCAAGCGCAGCCTGGTGCACAAGCATGGCAAGGCCGTTCGCCACGGCAAAGCCAAGCTCCTTTGAGCGCTTGAGCAAAGCAGTTTCGCGCGGGCTGTAAATAAGATCATACACCGTTGCGCCATCAGCCAGATTTGACAGAAAGCCCAAGTCGCCAAATTCATCCGGCATTGCATGCATGCCTATTGGCGTTGCGTTTACCAGAAGCGAGCATCCTTGCGCCTCAGCATTAAGGCTGTCCCAGTGGCAATATGATGTGCCTGTCGGGGCAGGAGGCAAAGACTCAGGGTGGCGGGACGCCAAGCGCACCTCGCCTGCGTGCTCGGCCAGCGCGAGCCCTACTGTTTTTGCTGCCCCTCCTGTGCCCAGCACCAAAACCTTAGCGCCGCTCAAATCGCATTTGAGCGATCTCATGAAGCCGCCTGCGTCTGTATTATAGCCCTTAAGGCCGCCGTCGCCCACTAAAACAGTGTTAACAGCGCCGGCAGCCTCAGCGCTTTCATCAAGGCATCTGAGAAAAGGGATGATAGACTCTTTAAAAGGCATAGTCACGTTGAAGCCGCCAAAGCCCAGCATTTGTGCGCTTTCGCAAAATTGCCTCAGATCCTTCCCGTCTATTCCAAACGCAAGGTATACATAATCCAGCTTCAGCCCTTCGCTGAACACGTTGTGTATTTGAGGCGACAGGCTGTGGGAAACAGGGTTCCCGATAAGGCCAAGCAGCTTTGTATTTCCGGTAATCACGAGCTGCCCTCCATTATGAAATAGCCTAAAGCCGCTATGTAGCCATAAAAACCCAAACCGCTTATCTGGCCGATGCAGGCAGGCGCTGTTACTGATCGCGCCCGGAACTCTTCGCGAGCGGAAATATTAGACAAATGCACTTCTATAGCGCCGACGGGGACTGATTTTATCGCATCATGGATGGCATAGCTGTAGTGGGTGAAGGCCCCGGGGTTAATTACTATGCCGCTATATATTCCAACAGAGCTGTGTATGGCATCAATGATCTTTTCTTCGCCGTTGTGCTGCACAATGTCTGCTTGCACTTTGCTGCGCTCAGCATACGAGCTGATGTAGCCAACCAGATCGCTGTAGGTTTGCGTTCCGTATACATCGGGCTCCCTTGCGCCGAGCAGGTTCAGGTTGGGCCCATTAATTACTAGATACTTCATTTATGCCCTCCAGGACTTTTTGCACGCAAGCCTCAATAGTGCTGTCATTTAAAACAGCAATGTCACATGAGGCCTCATAAAGGCTTTTTCGTTCCTCATACAGCGCTTTTAGGCTTTCTTCCTTCTGGCTGGCAAGTAGCGGCCGGCTCTCGTCCTCTGCCAAAGACCCCAAAATGTCAGGTATTGATCTTTGCAGGTAGACAACTGTTGAATTCTCGCCCAAAAGCTTGGCATTTCTGAGCACAGCTCCGCCGCCGGCAGCAATTACTGTGCCATCGCCATTAATAAGGCTCTTTAGGCATTCGGTTTCGAGGTTTCTAAAATGCTCTTCGCCGTGCTCGCTAAAGATGGCCGAGACGCTTTTGCCTGAGAGCCTTTCTATTTCAGTGTCGCAGTCAAACCAGGGCCTGCCAAGCGCCTGTGCGAGCAGCTGCGAAACCGTTGACTTGCCGCTGCCTGGCATCCCGATAAAGACAATATTCTTCATTTGCACCCCATGCTGCAAAGCTTTGCTATAATTCCCCGAACGTGTGGTAGCAGCCAAGAATTTCAAAGTATTCGCACTGCACCGCTGCTCTGCTTAAGCCGCTTAATGCCGCCTCTGAGAGCAAGCTTGCCTCAAGATCGGCAAAGAAGCGGTATCTGTCAGCTGATACCTGGCGCGACTCTATCCTGGACAGATTAATGCCTGAGAGCATAAAGCTTTCGAGCACAGCGCACAGCGATCCCGGGCGGTTTGCTATTGAGAATGTTACGCTTATAATATTGCTTTCCTCGCTGTATGACGGTTTTGCGGCTATTGCGATATAGCGAGTCATATTATTGGGGTTGTCGGTTATATTTTCGGCTAAAATGCTAAGGCCGAAAGCCTCTGCAGCATGCTTTGGGCCAATTGCGGCATAATTATTTTTTTCTTCGCCGGCTACAAGCTCCACAGCGCATGTTGTGTCTAAGCAGCTTGCCAGTTCCCATTCTTTTGCGCCAAGAAAGCGCTTGGCCTGGCTAAAGCCTTCAGAATCCGAGAATACCGTATCTATATCGCTCAGGCTGGCACCTTCAACAGCCAGCAGGCACTGCTCAACAGGTATCCATATCTGGCCGACAGTATACGCTGAGTGCTTTGAAAGAAGGCTGTATATTTCCCCAATCGCCCCTGTAAGAGTGTTCTCAATCGGCAGCACGCCGTAATCTGCTTCATTTGTTCGTACAGCTTCAAAGACGCTTTCATAATCCGGGCAATTCTGAAGGCGGCTGCCGGGAAACATGCTTAGAGCGCCAAATTCATTCCAGCTGCCTGAAAAGCCCTGGCACGCTACTTTTGCATCGCCTGTTTTCAAGGGTGCCGGATCGGGAAAATCAATCGGGCTTACCAGTTCAAGCTCACGGGTTTGGCGTATTTTCGACAGCGCTATCAAAGTCCTCATAAACGCCGGTATGTCCTGTTTTAAATCATCAGGCGCAAGCTGCATTGCGCGTTCGAGCACCTGCTGCTCCCTGCCGCTGTCTGTAACTGCCATATTGCTTTGCGCTTTTACGCTTGAAATCCGGGAGCTTATCTCCATGCGCTCGCCAAAAAGTTTGACAAGCTGTTCATCAACTTGATCGATGCCTTCGCGCAATTGCGCTAATTGCTGTTTACTGTCCATTCTTTGCTGTAACCTCTCCTATATCGTTGTTTGCATTTCGCTTTGCCTGTCTGCGGCTTCGGGATGCACAACCTCCCGTATCGCCCGTACCTTGCCCATGAGGCGGTGAAACAGCTGCGGGGTTATTGACTGCTCGCCATCGCAGAGAGCCGCTTCGGGGTGGTTATGCACCTCTATTATCAGGCCGTCAGCGCCTGCTGCTGTAGCAGCCAGGGACATTGGCTCAACAAGGCTCCAATACCCTGTTGAATGTGACGGGTCTATGATAACCGGAAGGTGCGTTTTCGCCTTCAGCACCGGCACTGCCGACAGATCAAGCGTGTTTCTTGTTGCTGTTTCAAATGTCCTTATGCCGCGTTCGCACAATATGACTTCCTTCGCTCCGCCTGAGAGAATGTATTCGGCAGCCATAAGAAATTCGTCTATGCTCGATGACAGGCCGCGCTTAAGGAGCACCGGCCTGCCTGCTTCTCCGACTTGGCGCAGCAAAGTGAAATTTTGCATGTTGCGCGCGCCTATCTGTATAATGTCCACATCGTTTATGAAGTCATCCAGATGCTCTGAAGACATAAGCTCGGTCACTATCGGCAGGCCAGTTTTCTCTCTGGCGATCTTTAGCAGCTCAAGGCCGTCAAGGCCAAGGCCGCTAAACGAATATGGCGATGTGCGCGGCTTAAATGCGCCTCCCCTCAGAAAGCTTGCGCCGGAATTCTTAACATCCTTTGCAATTGAGACTATCTGCTCTTCGCTTTCTACAGAGCAGGGCCCTGCAATTACTGTAAAAGCGCCGCCGCCTACCTTTCGCCCCTCTACTTCAAAACTGCTATCCGCTTCGTGAAAGGACCTGCTGGCAAGCTTATAGGGCTCCTTTACGCGCATGACCCGCTCAACGCAGGGGTAGCGCAGAATCATGTCTTCTGTAAACCCTGATGTATCCCCTGCCATTCCGATCATCCTGGTCGTTTCGCCTACGATGTCTTGCAGGATGATGCCCTTCTTGCTTATATAATTCCTGAGCGGCTCTATCTCAGATTGTTTAGCGCCATTTTTTAAAATAATAATCATTGCTGTTTTTCCCTATTTATATTTTTAAGGCTGAATACTTCAGACTTTGCATTCACCAGGCATATAGCAAGCCCTGCTTCTACAACAGGCACCGCCCTGATTGCAATGCACGGATCGTGCCTTCCCCCGAATGAAGCTTTCTCATTTTGCATCGAGTGCACATTTACAGTGTCCTGGGTTATGCTTATTGTCGGTGTCGGGCGAAAAGCTACCCTAAACAGTATTGGCATGCCATTTGAGATTCCCCCATTGATGCCGCCGCTGTGGTTTGTAGCGGCTTGCACTTGCCCATCCTTAAAACTCAGCGGGTCGTTTGCCTGGCTGCCGCTCATGCTTGAAAAAGCGAAGCCTGCGCCAAACTCTACTGCCTTTACTGCCGGTATCGAAAACATCATGGATGATATGCTGCTCTCAAGCGAATCAAAGAAAGGATCGCCCCATCCTCCCGGCACTCCGAGCGCAGTGCATTCCACGATGCCTCCGAGCGAATCGCCGGCATCTCTGGCGCTCTTTATTGCCTGCTTCATTTTTTCTGATGCCAGGCTGCTGAGCACCGGCATTTCTTTCAGCGATATCTCGGGAAGGGATTCGGGCGATGCCGGATCATCGTCTATTCCGCCAATGCTTGCAATTCGTGCCCCTATTTTAATGCCGGAGTGCATAAGGGCCTGTTTTGCTATTGCTCCGGCAAATACTATCGGAGCTGTCAGCCTTCCCGAAAACTGGCCGCCGCCCCGATAGTCGGCGTAGCCCCCATATTTATAAAGGGAGCTGAGATCAGCGTGGGAAGGCCTGAGGAGCTCAGGCGCATAGTCGCGGGAGCGGGTATCAGTGTTTCTGATTATCGCGCACAGCGCTGTGCCTGTTGCTGCGCCATTAAAGTAGCCTGAGAGCAGCTCCCACTCATCCGTCTCCTGCCTTTGGGTGGCAAGCTCGCTTTGGCCGGGCGCGCGCCTTGCCATCTCCTTTGCAACCAGATCCCATTCTATCTGAAACCCCGGGGCCAGCCCTTCTATTGCAACACCGATTGCAGGGCCATGGGATTCGCCAAATATCGAGACTTTAAACCTGCTGCCCCAAATATTGCCCATTAAAGCTCTCCTCCAATCGGCATTTTTTCAAAATCATCCCAAAAGGACGGGTATGACTTGGCAACGCTCTCTGAAGCGCTGATCGTAACCGCATTTTTTGATATGGCAGCGGCAACTGCCAGCATCATAGCGATTCTGTGGTCGCCCCAGCTGTCAACATTGCCGCCATTAAGGCTGCCTGTGCCGTTTATGGCCAGGCTGTCTTCGTGCAGCGCTATATCAGCCCCCAGTTTCGAAAGCTCAGTTGCTATAGCCAGAAGCCGATCGCTTTCCTTTAAGCGAAGCCTTGAAGCGTTTGTTATATAGCTTGTGCCTTCGCAAGCGCAAAAGAGCGCTGCTATCGGCGCAGCAAGATCAGGGATGTCTGATATGTCAACGCTTTGGGGCTTTAGCCTGCCTGCTTTCTTCACGCTAATGCCGCCAGCCTCATCAAGCGACACCTGTGCCCCGCTTCGCGCTAATATAGCCAGTATTTGCTTGTCCCCCTGCTTTGAGCCAAGCGAAAGGCCTTTTACGCTGCATGGCCGGCCCAAGGCGCCGGCAACAAGAAAGAAAGCTGCCTGGGAGTAATCGCCCTCGATTATATAGGAGGCGCCTGAGTAGGCCTGGTTTCCCGGCACAATAAAAGCGCCGGGCTCTCTTATAATCTCAACGCCAAATGCTGACATAGCATCAATAGTCAAATCAACATAAGGCGCTGACTCAAGCGGCGCTGTCAGGGCGATTTTGCTTTGCTGCTTAAGAAGCGGCAGGCACAAAAGCAGGCCTGAAATGAATTGGGAAGAAATATTGCCGGGGATATTATACGTTCCGGGCGTAAGCGTTCCGGAAACCAGCAGCTCCGGGCCCTTTAGCTCAAGTCGCGCTCCATGCTCTGCAAGCGCGCTAAAGTATGGGCCCAGCGGCCGCTCCATAAGCCTTCCCCTGCCCGCAAAGCGGGTTTGGCCGCCAAGCATGGCTGCCAGCGGTATTAAAAAGCGCAGCGTGGAGCCTGATTCGCCGCAATCAAGCAGCTTTTCGCCATCACTTGCATTCAAAGCAACAGGCCCTATGCCTTTTGAGCGCATTTCGTCTCCCTTTAGGCTAAAACCTGCTCCAAGGCTTGCCATGCACCGAATAGAAGCATCTACATCCTCTGATCGCGATACGTTTTTTATTATGCTGTTGCCCCGGGCCAGCCCTGAGCATATTATTGCGCGGTGGGCGATGCTCTTTGAAGCCGGAGCTTCAATGCTGCCGGCCGGGAAAAGCGATATTTCGCGCCCGCTCACAGTTGATCCTCCGCAAATAGGGCTTCAAGCGCTTTTTGCCCGATTTTATAGGCCATTGGCTCTCCTATCTTTTTTAGCAGCACTAATGATATTTCGCTGCCGGAATTCTTCTTGTCAGCAAGCATAAGCGGCGCTATGTCAGCAACTGTTGCCGCAAAGCTATAGCTTAAGCCGGCTTTTTGCATCATGCCTTCAATTATTTGCAAAGTGCCCGGCGCTGTAATGCCGGCCAGCTCGCCGGCGCGCGCTGCAAGAATGCAGCCTATTGCAACTGCCTCGCCGTGGCTGTATTTTTCATAGCTGTAGTATTCCTCAATCGCATGGCCAAAAGTATGGCCGAAGTTTAAAAACATTCTCACTGATGTGTCGCGCTCATCACGCTCAACAAAGCCTGCTTTGCTTTTGCAGCAAAGATATATGATCTGTTCTATATTGGCATGGCTATTGGCAACAGCCTCGCTTGTTTGCAGCTCATCAAGCAGCTCGCCGCCTTCAATAGCCGCATACTTTATAACTTCCCCCATGCCGGCTTTAAACTCCCGCTCAGGCAGTGTCTCAAGAAACAAGGTGTCAGCTATGACCATAGCCGGCTGGTAGAAACTGCCTACAATGTTCTTTCCGTTTGGCAAATTTACTGCAGTTTTGCCTCCAACGCTTGAATCTACAAGCGAGAGCAGTGTTGTAGGGATCTGTATGAAGGGTATGCCTCTCATGTATGTAGCTGCCGCGAACCCTGCCAAGTCCCCGATAACTCCGCCCCCGAAAGCAAGAATCGTATCGCTTCTCTGCATGCCTGCAGCAAACAATTCGCTGTAAAGCCTGTTTAGGCTGCCAAGCGATTTGCTTTGCTCTCCGGCAGGAAAGCAGTGAAGGGAGTACTCTATGCCCAAGCTTTTCAGGCGGCTGTTTATCGCCGGCCCATGCAGGCGCCAGACGTTCTCGTCCGTGACGAGCGCTGCCTTTTTGCTGGAGATTTTTTCATTAAGAGGCGCTTCTTTAAGTGCCCCTTTGGATATATGTATGGTATAGGATCGTTCAGCCAGGCTCACATTAAGATTTGTCACTGTTGTTTCCTCAGTTTTTTTGTTTAGCAACTAAAAAACCGGTGGCGCCCGCTATGGGATCCACCGGTTTCTTTCGTTCGGGCTTCTTAGCGCTAAGCCCCCTCAAGCTTTATCCGGCAATCCACAGCAAAAGCAGCCAAAGCAATAATAATTGCTCTGGCTATAATAGCTGTAATAACTCACGGAAAGCCGGTTACTGTTCATATAAGCTCCAAGCGTATAAACGCTATATTAACTATAGTACCGAAAATATAGCATTCATAAGCGCGATTGTCAACTGTTTTTTGGCAACTGCTGCACTGACGGCAAATTATTTGCGATGCTTTCCGGCCGGGCGCAAAAGCTCGCGCTATATATGCCAGGCAAATTTTTTAGCAGATGTCGCCGAAAATTCTGCCCGATGTGCTAACATACATTATGCGCATTTGCCTGCCAGCCGGCCTTTGCGGCTTGCACTACAGCTTAACTATGAAGAAAGCAGAGTAGAAATGGAATTTAATATATCGATAATCGGCATCGGCCTTATGGGAGGATCGCTTGCATATGCCCTAAAGGGGTTTCGAGGCTGCAAAATAACAGGATTTGACATAAACAGCCAAACAGGCCAAAAGGCGCTTGGCGCTAAGGCAATTGACAGGCTGGCAAGCAGCATTGAGCAAGCCGTAGAAGATGCAGACATAACGATCTTTTGCATAAGCCCAAGCGCTATCGATGAAAGCATGAAGCGCTGCGCGGCCTACTTTCAGCAGGGCTCTCTTGTCACAGAGATTTGCGGCATTAAGCACAATGTATCCAGATCAATAAGGCAGATGCTTCCCCCCGGAGTCTCATATGCCGGGCTGCACCCTATGGCCGGCAAAGAGGTTGGCGGCTTCGAAAATGCAGACGACAAAATATTTCATGGCGCAGGGTTCATATTGACAACAGACGATGAAGAGCGTGACGCAAGCGCACTTGCCATGCTTAGGGAGCTTTCAGCCTACCTTGGCGCCGGCCGCATCGAAGTAAACAGCCCGATAGAGCATGACCGCCTAATCGCCTATTCAAGCCACCTGATGCATATAGCAGCAGCTGCGGCCTGCATTTCCTACCCTGAAAATCTTACAACTGCCCATTTGGGCGGGGCATTTCGTGATGTCACCCGCATTGCCACAATTGATGCCGGCATGTGGACAGAGCTGATATTTTCAAACTCGGAGGCTGTTGCAGAGCAATTGGATTGCTATATAGACAGCCTAGCAAAATTTGCTTCAGCGCTCAAGGCGGGCGATGAAAGCTTTGCCCTCAGCTTTTTTGAGTCAGCAACTGCCAATAAAGCTGTGATTTTGGAGTCTTAGGCTTTCACCTTGCCTGCACTTTATATTTTCAGTTTCTTTTTTATGCTTTTAAGCATTATCTGCGAATAGCTTTGCAAACCTTATATTGGTTATTATTGCCTGATATAATTAATACTGCCAGTCTTTTCTTGCACATCCTGATTATAGCAAAGGAGAGCGCTATAATGAAAAGGGCATTTCTTGTGCTTATTCTGTCAGTATTGGCTTTTTCCGGCCTTGTTGCTTTGCTGTGCTTTGCATTTACGTATGGCTTCCCTGGTGGGCCAATAGACCCTACCTTTGCCCAATTCGGATCTGAGGATTGGCTAAACATCAGGCAAATCGTCATATCATCTGAGAGCGCGCGAATTGAATTTCTGGAAAGCTACAGCGGGCAGGTTGAAATAGGCCAATATTACGCTTTGCGCAAGTCCATAAAGATCGATGGGCAGGCTCTTTATATATCTGTTGGCAAGGATATAGACAGCCTGGTTATCAGGCTTCCCGACGAGCGCATGAAGTATGACATTTATATAAGGTCAACAACAGGCGCATGTGAGTTTAAATCATTGAGCATGGGCAATGTGCATATATGCACGGTAAACGCAAGCGCCTATTTTTCCGGCGTGGATTGCGACACTTTAGTGTTTATGTCTATCTACAGCGATGTTTATATAGCCAACAGCCGCATTCACTTAATCAGCATTGAAAGCCATACGGGCGATGCCCATATGCGAGCTGCTTTTAGAGAAGCCAAAGTATATGTCAGATACGGCAATCTGTACTTCACTCCTTTAGAAGAATTTAGCAGAATCAGCATAAGAACAATTTGTGGCAATGCGAATCTGAACTTGCCTGCTATTTATGGCTACTACTTGGAGCTTAAATCCACAAAGTTCGACGCCCTGCTCGGGGACTTTGATTTCGAATACAGAAAATCCTACCCAAACATATATTTGTACGGAGACGAAAGCATTACAATTAATGCGGAAACATTATTCGGCAGCATTATAGCAAACAAGGAAAAGCCCGGAATTCGCAATAGCGAAAACGAAGAGTGAGCTGTGAGAATGCTTTATTCACGCCTGAAATGCCAATACTTGCATAAATGAGCTTTGGCGCGAATAATGTTGAAATGCGCATATATGTTATAATTAGCTGATATGATTTATCGCAAATTGGAATGTTTTCTAATAGCGCGCCGGAGCATTAGCAAACGCGTGCAATGGAACCGCTTTAAATGAAAAGGGCATCAAGAGTATTCATTATGTCCGTCGTGTCTTTTTCTGTGCTTACTGCTGTATTGTGCTTTGTATCCGGGGCCAGGCCCTGGTTTATTGGCGGTGGCCAGGCAGGAACGCCTTACTTGCCGACAGTTGACGACTGGGCTGCAGTCAGGCAGATCTACATATCCTCTGAAAATACAAATATTGAATTTTTGGCCAGCTATGACGGGGATGTGATGATCGAGCCGTACCATATTGATATCCGAAATTCCCTTGAGTTTAAAGGGGAAGTCTTGTATATAACCCTGAGCAAGGACATAAAAGAGCTGACAATACGAATTCCCCACGAACCGCATAAATACGATGTCTACATAAAAGCGCAAGCGGGGCGCTTTGACTTTCGATCGTTTGAAATGGGGATCGCAACTATTCATACCATAAACGCAAGCGCCTATTTTTATGGAATGGTATGCGACTCGGTAACGTTTCTGTCTGTTTACAGCAGCTTATTTATTGACAACAGCGATATATACCAGATAATTGCAGAAACCCAGATGGGTGACATTCGGGTGCATGCTGACTTTAACCAGTCGCGCCTTGACGCGCGATCCGGCAATATAGTGCTTACTCCAAGCGCAGCATTCGTCAGAGTTGACATAAAAACCATCTCCGGTGACGTCAACTTGAATTTGTCTACAAAATACGGCTATTACCTTGATTCGAAGACTTCAACCGGCGCCCCTATCTCAGGCGACTTTGAATTCATGCCGACAGACAGCCTGAATGTATATAAATACGGCGAAGCCGGCATAACGATAATAATTGACACGATATCCGGCAGCATAAGGGCGAATAAAGTTAAAACAAGCAATGAAACCGATACAATCGACTATAACGAAATTACAAAAAACAGATGATTGCCCTGTTGGCAAAGTCAAGGCCCAAGCTGCTCAAAAAAAACCTGTCCGGCCGGATGGCTGCCAGGCCTTCATCAACAAGCTTTCTTGCCTCATTTTCCCAGCTTGAAAGAAAGCTGTGCCCGAATCGCCTGTAATAGCGATCGTAATCTATGCCCTCGACAGTTCGCAGGGCAAGCATGATGTATTCTGCTATCTCTGTTTTTCTGTCCTGGGCGTAAACCAGGCTTCGCGCGCTTGCCCCTGAGCTGATCCTGTCTATGTAGGCATCTACATCCTGCGTATTTTCATAGCGCGCCTTGCCGATATATGAGTGGGCAGCTGCGCCAAACCCCACATACTCCTGGCTCTGCCAGGTGTAGGCATTGTGGCGGCATATGCGGCCTGTTTTTGCAAAGTTTGACACTTCGTACCTGAAAAAGCCGTGCTCTTCAAGCATTTTCACAGCAATGCTGCTCATTTCCCTTTCATCATCCTCACTGATGCAGCCGTATAGCGCGTGTTGCTCATCAACTGTCAGCGAATAGCAGGATATGTGCGAAGCGCCGCTAAATATCGCGTTTTTAAGGGAGAATTCAAAGCTTTCCACCGTTTGGCCGGGAAGCCCGAACATCAAATCGAGGTTTATATTCTCAAAGCCTGCCTTAAGCGCGCTTTCCATGGCTGTGAAAATTTCGCGCGGGCTGTGGGCTCTGCCAATTGCTTTTAGCTCTGAAGGCACAAATGACTGGGCTCCGATTGAGATGCGGTTGGCCCCGCTTTCAAAGTAGGCTTTGAGTTTTTTGGCTGTTGCGCTGTTAGGGTTTGCTTCAATCGAAACTTCGCATGAGCCGCTGCGCCCGAAGGCAGCAAACAGGCTGTTTAGGGATTGCTCAATATAGCGCTCGCCGGGAAAGCTTGGGGTGCCCCCTCCAATGTAAACCGAATCAAGCGCCCTGGGGGCGCTATAGCTTTGGATCTCTTTTGAAAGCGCTGCAAAGTAGGCTTCGAACTTATCCTGCATTCCGGTATACGAGCAGAAGTCGCAATACGGGCATTTGGACTCGCAGAAAGGGACATGAATATAGGCTGAGAAGCGATCAGTCATCAAGCTTTAAAACGGCCATGAAGGCTTCCTGGGGTATTTCAACCTTGCCAAATTGGCGCATCTTCTTCTTGCCTTCCTTTTGCTTCTCAAGCAGCTTCTTTTTGCGGGTGATGTCTCCGCCATAGCACTTGGCAAGCACGTCTTTGCGCAAAGCTTTGACGGTCTCCCTTGCTATTACCTTGCCGCCGATAGCGGCCTGGATCGGTATCTCAAACATCTGGCGGGGGATCTGCTCCTTGAGCTTTTGCGCTACAGACCTTCCCCTTTGGTATGCGCCGCTCTCATGGACTATGAAGGAAAGCGCGTCTACAATATCGCCATTCAAAAGGAAGTCCAGCTTAACTACATTTGAAGGCCTGTATTCCTTGAACTCGTAGTCAAGCGAGGCATAGCCCTTTGTCCGGCTTTTTAAGGCATCAAAGAAGTCATAGATGATCTCGTTAAGCGGCAGCTCATACTCCAGGCAAGCGCGTGAGGCGCCGAAGTGCTCTATCGTTTTAAAGATTCCCCTGCGCTTTTGGCACAGATCCATTATTGCGCCTATATACTCTGAAGGCGCCATGATCTGGGCTTCCACGAATGGCTCTTCAATGAAGCCGATATGCATCGGATCAGGGTAGCGCGAAGGGTTGTCTATTTCCAGGATCTCTGTGCTGTTTTTAAGGCCAATGCGGTAGACGACAGACGGGACAGTGGAGATTAAGTCGAGCGCGTACTCCCGCTCCAGCCGCTGCTGCGCCACTTCCATATGCAAAAGCCCAAGAAAGCCGCACCTGAAGCCAAAACCCAGCGCTGCGCTTGTTTCCGGCTCAAAGGTGATTGAAGCGTCGTTAAGCTGAAGCTTTTCAAGCGAAGCTTTGAGATCCTCATAGTGCGATCCGTCTTCGGGGTATATACCGCAAAAAACCATTGGCTTTGCTGCCTTATAGCCTTCCAAAGGCTCAGCTGCCGGGTTGGCAGCATCTGTAATGGTGTCGCCTGCCCTGGCATCTGAAACGCTCTTTACTGAGGCAGCGATATAGCCTACCTCGCCGGATCTCAGCTCGCTCGACTTAACAAGGCCGGCTTTGAAATAGCCTATCTCATCGGTATCGTATGGCTTGCCTTTAGCCATGAAGACAACTCTGCTGTTTGAAGCCAAAACGCCGTCAACAACCCTTATGGAAGCAATAGCCCCTCTGTATTGATCATAAACGGAATCAAACACCAGGCATCTGAGCGGCTTATCGTCATTGTCCTCAGGCGCCGGGATCTTATGGACTATAGCCTCCAGGACATCCTGAATGTTTATGCCCTCTTTGGCAGAAATCCTGGGGGCGTCTTCAGCAGGTATGCCTATATAGTCCTCGAGCTGGCGCACTGCTTCATCAGCGTCAGCGCTTGGCAAATCGATCTTATTTATTACCGGCACTATTTCAAGGCCGGCATCAATAGCAAGGTATGCATTAGCCAGGGTTTGGGCTTGTATTCCCTGAGTCGCGTCAACTACAAGCAATGCCCCTTCACAGGCTGCAAGGGAGCGTGAGACTTCATACGTAAAGTCAACATGGCCGGGAGTGTCAATGAGGTTCAGATAATATATATTGCCGTCCAAAGCCTTGTATTCAAGGCGAATGGCCTGCAGCTTTATCGTTATGCCGCGCTCTCTTTCAAGCGCCATATTGTCAAGCACCTGCGGAGCCATATCGCGGGACTCTATAGCCCCTGTCATTTCGATCAGCCTGTCTGCAAGCGTTGACTTCCCGTGGTCTATATGCGCTATAATGCAAAAATTTCTAGTGAATTTCTGTTTTTCACCCATCTTATAACTATATAACTTTCTAATTGCCCTTGTGGCCCATTTCCCGGGCAATGTCTTTTCTGTAGTGCATTCCGCTAAAATTTATATGCTGCACGGCAGCGTATGCCTTCTCGCGAGCCTTCGCGCGGGTTGGGCCTGTTGCGCTTACGCTTAGCACCCGCCCTCCGCTGGTAGCGAGCCGGCCGTTTTCAAGCTTTGTGCCGGCATGGAAAATCTCGGCGCCGCCTGGCTCTCCAAGGCTTATGATCCTGCCAACCTCATAGCTGTCCGGATAGCCCTCTGATGCAATCACGATGCATACGCTCTCATCGCTTGACCACTCAACATCGCCCGCTTTCAGGCTTCCGTTTATGCACTTTAGCATTATATCCACCAGATCGCTTTTTAAGCGCGGCATTAAGGCCTGCGTTTCCGGATCCCCGAACCTGACGTTGAATTCAAGCACCTTGGGCCCTGCGCCGGTGATCATAAGGCCTACATACAAAATCCCCCTGTAGTCAATGCCTTCAGCTATAAAGCCTTGCATAATCGGATTTAGGATTTCATTGTTTATAGCATCTGCCATTGGCGCGTCAATGATGCTGTTTGGGGAATAGGCTCCCATGCCGCCTGTATTAGGCCCTTCGTCGGCATCATATGCTCTTTTGTAGTCCTTTGAGCTCTCAAGGGGCACAAGGGATTTTCCGTCTGCAAAGCAAAGCGCGCTGGTCTCTTCGCCGGTGAGGAATTCCTCTATGACAACAAGATCCCCGGACGCGCCAAACCTTTGCTCCAGCATTATTTCGCCTAAAGCTTTGGACGCTTCCTGCCTGCTCTCGCAGATGTACACGCCCTTGCCGGCTGCAAGGCCGTCAGCCTTAATAACTATCGGAAAGCTTTGATCGCTTAGGTACGCCTCTGCCTCGCTGTAGGAAGCAGTGGCGAAGTAGGCTGCTGTAGGCACGCCCCATCGCATAAGGAACTCTTTTGTCAGTTTTTTTGAGCCCTCGAATGCTGCCGCAGCCTTTCGCGGCCCAAATGCCATAATGCCGCCGGCTTCGAAAGCATCGACTATTCCATTGACCAGAGGCTCTTCAGGGCCGATGACTGCCAGGCCGATATTCGCCTTTTTTGCAAATGCAACCAGGGCGTTTGCATCAGTGGCTGCTATGGCAACATTTTCTGCTATCTGAGAAGTGCCCCCGTTTCCCGGGGCGCAGTAAAGCTTGCCGGAAAGCGGGCTACGTGCTATCTTTGCAGCCAGCGCATGCTCCCTGGCGCCTGAACCAACGATAAGTATATCCATTATATCTCCAGAATTAATGCTTAAAATGGCGCATTCCCGTAAACACCATGGCAATGCCAGCCTCGTCGGCTGCTTTTATAGAGTCTTCGTCCCTGTTAGAGCCGCCCGGCTGAATTATTGCGCTCACGCCTGCTTTTATAGCCGCTTTTACAGTATCGTCAAACGGGAAGAAAGCGTCTGAAGCCATAACCGAGCCTATTGCCCTCTCGCCTGCCATGCTTGCGGCAATCTCAAGGGAGCCTATGCGGTTGGGCTGCCCCGGGCCGCACCCGACCAAGACTCCGTCTTTGGCCAGCGTAATGGCATTTGACTTGGCGTGCTTAACAGCCTTAAACGCAAATATTAGATCAGTCAGCTCCTGCGGGGTAGGCTGCCTTTTTGTGGGGTAGGACAGGGAGGCGTAGATTTCGCTGTCATGCTCTGATAACAGCATGCCTCCGGCCACCTTTTTGGCCAGCAGGCCGCTCACTGCTGCCTGCTCTGAAAGGGCGCTCAGGCGCAGAATGCGAAGATCTTCGCGCTGCTTCAAGATGCTGAGCGCTTCCTCGCTGTATTCCGGGGCGATGACAATTTCAAGAAAGGATTTGTTCAAAAGCTCCGCGCACTCCCGCCCAACGGGCCTGGTCAGTGCGACAACGCCGCCGTATATTGAAACCGGATCGGCATCGTATGCCTTCTGGTATGCCTGTGCAATGCTCTCCCCTACCGCTATAGCGCAAGGGTTTTGGTGCTTAATGTTTGCAGAGGCGGGCATGTCGGCAAAATCCATGGCCGCTGCCACTGCTGCGTCTGCATCGGCAATATTGTTGTATGAGAGCTCTTTGCCCCACAGAATCTCTGCTGTGCCAATGCCTGCCTGCGCATCCATCGGATCATCATAAAAAGAGGCTGACTGGTGCGGGTTTTCGCCATAGCGCAGGCTGTAAAGCTTTCTGAGCCCGATAGTGTAGTATTCAGGGAAAAGCTCTTCTGAGAAATACCTTGAAATGAGGCTGTCGTAGAAAGCAGTTAGCTGAAACGCTTTCGCTGCGAGCTTTTTGCGCGTTGCCAGAGAAACCTCCCCTGTCTCTTCGAGCTCGCTGAGTATTACGCCGTAATCGGACGGGTCTGTAGCAACTGCTACGTATTCATAGTTTTTGGCAGCGGAGCGTATCATTGCCGGCCCGCCTATGTCTATGTTCTCGACAGCGTCGGCTGCCTGTGCGCCCTGCTGCTTAATAGCTTTTTCAAAAGGGTAGAGGTTTACAAAAACAAGATCAATTGTTCCGATGCCTAGGCTTTCCAGCTGGCGCATATGGGATTCTTTGCCGCGCTCAGCAAGTATCCCCCCGTGAATGGAGGGGTGCAGCGTCTTTACCCTGCCGTCAAGGCATTCCGGGAATTTGGTTATGTCGCTGACTGCTGCAGCGCTTATGCCGCCTTCTGTGAGCAGGGCAAGGGTGCCTCCGGTTGATAGTATCTCAAAGCCAAGCTTTGAGAGCCGTGATGCCAGTTCAAGCACACCTTTTTTGTCATAGACGCTTATTAAGGCTCTTTTTTTCATCGCTTTCACGCAAGAGCGGCCTGCCTGTGGCAGGCTTTTGGCAATGCGCGTACCTCTCTTTCAAATATTTATGGCTTTTAGCTTATGATTGCCCTTCTGCCGCTTATTTTTATCCTGTCGGAACAGAATAGCATTGCTGCCTTAACAATAGCTTTATGTTCATATTCAAGAATTCGCGTTTGAAGCGTTTCTGGCGTGTCGCGCTCCAATACATCGACAGGCATTTGCAGGATTATCGGGCCCGCATCAATTTCTTCTGTTACAAAGTGCACGCTGCACCCGCTGACCTTTACTCCGTAATCTATAGCCGCCTCATGCACTCTTAGGCCGTACATGCCTTTGCCGGAGAATGACGGGAGCAATGAAGGGTGTATATTAATCGCTGGCCACTTTTGTATAGCCGCGGAAGGATAGGCCTTTAAAAAGCCGCACAGCACTGCGAGATCAGGCTCAAGCTCGCTAAGCAGCTCTATCGTTTTTTGTTCGAAAGCCTCCCGCCCCATTTGCCTGTAGTCGAAAGCATGCACAGCAATGTTTGCTTCTTTTGCCCTGGCTATCGCCCCGGCCTCGGGGTTGTCAGTTATCAGGGCTATGATAAATGCGTGCTTTGCATGCACGCTGTCAATCAAAGACTGGAAATTTGTGCCGTTTCCCGATGCAAAGCATACAATTTTTTTCATACGATCAAAGCCTCGCCGCTGCCCTCTATAACGCTGCCGATAACTATTGCGCCATCGACTTGCGTGCCTTGCGGCACGGTAGCCATAAACCCAATTCCCATGTTAAATGTTGAGAACATGTTCTCATCGCTCAGGCCCAAGGCATCCTGTATAAGGGCGAATATCGGCAGCTTTGGCAGAGCGCTTTTGCTTACAGCAGCGCTCAGGCCTGCCGGCAGCATTCGGGGGATGTTTTCATAATAGCCCCCGCCTGTTATATGGCACATGCTGTGGGCTATGCCGGCCAGGGAGGCGGCCTGTCTTTTATATATAAGCGTTGGCTTTAGCAGCTCTGAGGCCAGGGTAGTTCCCAGTTGCGGAATATATTCGCCCAAGCTGTATCTGCCGCTTTCCAGCAGCGCCCTTCTGGCAAGCGAGAAGCCGTTTGAGTGCAGGCCGGAAGAGGCAAATCCGATTATCATGTCTCCTGCCCGTGCCCTGCTGTTGCCGAGAAGATCGCTCTTTTCAGCTATGCCAACGCAAAAGCCTGCCAGATCATACTCCCCTTCAGGATACATTCCCGGCAATTCGGCGGTCTCTCCGCCAACCAAAGAGCAGCCTGCCTGCTTGCAGCCTTCAGCGATGCCTTCAACTATTGATTCAATGGTTTCGGGCACTGTTTTTGAAGAAGCTATATAGTCAAGGAAAAATGCAGGCTCAGCCCCCATTGCCAGCACATCGTTGGCGCACATTGCCACAAGGTCAATGCCTACGGTTGAGTGCTCGTTTGCTGCCTGTGCAATTAGAAGCTTTGTGCCAACGCCATCGGTTGCCGCAACAAGCACAGGCCTTTTGTATTTTTCAGGGACTTCATACGCTGAGCCGAAAGCCCCGATTCCGCTCAGGACATATTTCGAAAATGTCGCCTCAGCAAGCGGCTTTATGCGCCGCACGCTCTCATATCCGGCGTTCAGGTCAACGCCTGATTCTTTATACGCGTCTCCCATGTCAATGTTTTGCCTGCCTTTTATTATTCACTTTGCGCCTCTGAATCTGCTGACAGCGAAGATTCCCTCATTTGCTTGCGGTACTCCTTGAGCTTGTGCAAAAGGCCGGGATCTCTCGGGGCAGCAATCTGAAGCGCCAGAAGCGCTGCATTTTCAGCGCCGTCAATAGCCACTGTGGCTACAGGTATGCCTCTTGGCATTTGGACAATTGAGAGCAGGGAGTCAAGCCCGCCCATCACGTCTGTTTTTATGGGCAGGCCGATAACCGGCACCAGAGTGTGGGCTGCTACGGCTCCGGCCAAATGGGCGGCTTTGCCTGCTGCCGCTATTACAGCGTCATAATTGCCGTCCAGGGTTTTTGCGAACTCGGCTGTCTCCTCGGGCGTGCGGTGCGCTGAAAGCACCCGCAGGGTATAGCTCACCTTGAAGCTGCGCAGGATTTCCTCTGCCCTGTTTACAACCGGGCGGTCTGAAGCGCTTCCTATTATTATTGCGATATTTGCCATTTATAGCTCTCCTGTCTAGGCGAAATAGCTTACGCCCGCCTCAAAAATCTTGAGATCGTATAAGCCGGGAACATTTTTGTACAGATGCTCGCCGATTCTTTCTATATGCCCCATCTTGCCGAGAATTCTGCCTGTCGGATCGCTTACAGCCTCGATGCTGTAAGCGCTTGAATTCGGGTTGGCCTCAGGGGAGGCGGCTACCTCGCCGTATATATTTGCGTATTGCAATGCAATTTGGCCTGCTTGCGCCATCCTCATTACATGCTCCTCAGAGGCGACAAACCGGCCTTCGCCGTGCGATATCGGCAGCTGGTAGGTTTCCCCTACGCTCACATTGGCCATCCACGGCGACATCACCGATGAGACCCTTGTGCTGACAATTTTGGCTACATGCCTGCCAATGCCGTTAAAGGCCAGAGCAGGGGAATCCTCGGCTACCTGCATGTCGGCATATGGAAGAAGGCCGGATTTGATTAACGCCTGAAAGCCGTTGCAAATTCCAATGATTAGGCCTTCCCTTTTGCTGTACAGATCCCATACAGCCTCTTTTACGTAAGGGTTGGCCAGGAATGCAGCGATATATTTAGCGCTCCCGTCAGGCTCGTCCGCAGCTGAAAACCCGCCCGGCAAGGCAAGTATCTGGCTGTTGTTTATAAGTTTGGCAAATGATCGCGCAGACTCCTGGGCCTCGGCGGCGCTCAGGCTTCTAAACACCATTGCCTCTGCTGAGGCGCCGGCTCTTTCAAAAGCCCTTTTAGTGTCGTTCTCGCAGTTAGTGCCGGCGAAAACGGGTATAAACGCTCTTGGCCTGCCAAAGCCTTTGCCAGAGCCGCTGTAGCGCTTTTGGCTGCTAAATGCCTGTGTTTTCGGGCTTATGCCTTTGTCATGCAGCCCGAAAACTTCGCTGTAGTAGCCCTCATATGGCGCCATGAAAGCATCAAGGCTTACAGATTCAGAGCCAAGCGCGAACTCAGGCTCCTTAGTAGTTTCGCCCAAAGGCACTGCCCACTCTTTCAGGCTTTCAGGCAGATCGCCGCCAAAGGATGCCGCTATCGCTCCATAGCAGGTTTGCACCAGTTCGGAAATATTAAGGCCGGCCTCAAACCTGAAGCCCAAGCCTTGCCCGAGGCACATTTTTACCGCTGCCTCCAAAGGCCCGCCAAAGCCGACTGCGCATGCAGCTTGAGGCTTTGCGCCATGAAACGCTGTAAGCATTTGCTTTAAGTCGCCAAGGCCGCGCTCGCTCGGGCTGATGCCTTTTGGCTTGATAAGCCACACTTTTGTGTTTGGCTCGAAGAGGGTGTTGGCTATAACCTCGCTCGCGTCAAGATCTGCAATTGCAAAGCTAATAACTGAAGGCGGGACTTCAATGTCCTCAAAGCTTCCTGACATTGAGTCTTTTCCGCCGATAGAGTAAACGCCAAGGCTAAGCTGCGCTTCGTATGCGCCCAGGAGGGCTGAGAGCGCGATGCCCCATTTTTGGGGGCTGGCAAGCTTGCCAAAGTACTCTTGCAGTGAAAGATAGCAGCGGCTTATGCTGGCTCCGGCAGCAACGGCACGGGTTACAGAAAGCGCTATGGCATTTTTTGCGCCATCATATGCATTGCTGCTTGCCAGGTGCGGATCGTAGCCATGGGCCATTACGCTTGCCCTGCTTATTGTATTTGGTATAATGTGCGCCATGGCGTCAGAGGGAGACTTTTGGAGCTTTCCCCCATACGGGGCCAGCAGCGTCCCTGCGCCAATGGACGAATCAAACATTTCCGTGATGCCTTGCTGGGAGGCGGTGTTCGGGTTTGTTGCGAGAGCGTGCATGATGCCGGCAAAGCTCTCCCCTGTCAGGCGGGAGGCGGCAGGCTCATTGTATTTTGGCAAAACTGCTTCCGAGAAGCGCTCTGAGCCGTTTGTTGACAGGAACTCCCTTGAGATGTCAAAGACGGCCTGGCCATTATAAAACATTCGAAGCCGGCCTGAGTCTGTAACTACAGCAGTCTTTGAATATTCCAGGGCCTCGCTTTCAACGTAGGCGAGGAATTCGCTCTCATTTTCAGGGCTTATTGCTACAGCCATCCTCTCCTGGGATTCGCTTATGGCAAGCTCTGTTGCTGAGAGGCCTTCATATTTAATCAGCACGCTGTCAAGATCAATATCAATAGAGTCTGCTATTTCGCCTATGGCAACAGCAACGCCGCCTGCGCCAAAGTCATTTGACCGCTTTATAAGGCGCGAGGCTTCAGGCATCGAAAACAGCCTTTGCAGCTTGCGCTCTATAGGCGCGTTGCCCTTTTGCACTTCGCTGGCCATTTCTACAACAGAGTTTCTGTCATGGGACTTGGATGAGCCCTGGGCGCCGCCAATGCCGTCCCTGCCGGTCCTTGCCCCGACAATATATATAAGGTCGCCCGGCGCCGGCTCCAGCCTGGCTACATTCTCCCTCAGGGCGCTTGCAACCACCGCGCCGCATTCAAGGCGCTTGGCTTCAAAACCGGGGTGGTAGTACTCCCTGACATGGCCTGTCGCTATGCCTATCTGGTTGCCGTAAGAAGAGAAGCCAACAGCTGCCTCGCGCGAAATCTTCCTTTGGGGGAGCTTTCCTGCGCGAGCCTGGCTGGCCGGCTTGAGAATGTCTGCTGCCCCGCTCACCCTCATTGACTGGTATACATACCCTCTGCCTGAGAGCGGATCGCGGATTGCCCCGCCTATGCATGTGGATGCGCCGCCAAATGGCTCTATTTCCGTAGGGTGGTTATGCGTCTCATTCTTGAACATGAGAAGCACCTCTTTCGGGCCGCTTTCTGTCAAGGCGCTGATAACCACGCTGCATGCATTGTGCTCATCGCTTTCTTCCATGCCCTCAAGGCCGCCTGTTGCCTTTGCATACCTCATTGGCGCTGTGGCAACGCCCATCAGGCTTGGCTTTAGGCCATGCTCCAGCGACATCGCTATGAAGCTTTCAAGCGATTTCTCAACTGGCGCGTTTGCGCCTTCGAAGGAAACTGATGTGATTGTTGTATTAAACGTTGAGTGGCGGCAGTGATCAGACCAATACGCATCCAGCGCATAAAGCTCGGTTTCGGTGATGTTTCTGTCCTCAGAATGAAAGTAGCCTCTGATAAGGGCCAGATCCTCTTCGCTCATAGCCAGGCTGTGCTCGCTTATGAAATCGCTTAGATCCGAAGTAAAAAGGCCGGGAAGCTCAATTCTGGCTTTCGGCTCGATTGGCGCAGATTCAAAGCTGGCCTCGCCAAATGGATCTGTTAAGGCCATGTCAACAGGGTTGATGATGTAGCCTTGTATAGCTGCGATTTCCTCTTCGCTTAAGCTTCCATATAGAAGGTACACTTTCATATGCTTTGCCTGTGCCCCTTCTATTCCGCCGGCGACTGCCAATAGCTGGACAGCTGCGTCAGATCGGGCATCATATTGCCCTGGCAGCAGGCTGGCGCCAAAAATGCCGGCATAGCCGCTGTCAGGCACGCTTTCATATACATCATCCTGGTTGCGCTCTGCAAAGATGCCATATATGAGATCGCCTATGCTTTCCTCTGTGATGACGTCATAGCGGTTGAGAACCCTGATTTCCGACAGGTTTGAAAGCTGCAAAGCTGCTTTCAGATCGTTTGTAAGCCCAAGGGCTTCTATGCGAAACCCCGGCTTTTTTTCTACGAATATTCGAGTGTACAAAAAACCTCCTAAAACGGGGGATGCTTTTGCATGCCGCCGCTGAAGCCAAATCTGTGTATATTTTATCATAAGCCGCAATTTTTGAATAGGTCCTTTTCCTGGCCGCGCTACAGCCTGCTGCATATAAATTTCGGCTTTGCCGCTTTATGCCGGCAATGCGGGGAGGCTGCGGGCGAATATAGGGCAACAGGCGGGATGCTTTTTGGGGCAGGCTATGATCCGGCGCCCCCGAATTATGTCTGAGTGTATCAACTAAACAGGAATAATTATACAAGCCTATGCCAATGCATGCTTTTGTATGCTAAGATTATTTTATCTGATTTTAGGCCGCCGGGCATTCTGGCAAAGCAAATGGGCTCGGATCGCACAAAAACAGGCCGCTAAGCGCCAGGTTCCGCCAGAATGCTTGCAGAGGCGCAAAGGCCGGCAGTTATGCTAATGCGCCTTTTTGCCTAAATGCAACAGCTGTATGCCAAGCTTTCAGCCTGGCGCTATAAGCTAAAACAAAACAACAGACAGGATGGCTTAATGAAATTTTTGCATATGTCCGACTTGCACATCGGCAAAAGCGTAAACGGCTTTTCCATGCTCGATGAGCAAAGGAATTTTTTTGCCCAGGCTATAGGCTACATACGTTCAGAAAAGCCAAAAGCTGTGATTATCGCAGGAGACATATATGATCGGGCTGTTCCAAGCGTCGAGGCAGTAAAGGCATTTGACGATTTCTTGACAGAGCTGGCAGGGCAGGAGGCGATTTTGTTGCTTGTTGCCGGAAACCATGACTCTCCTGAGCGAATCTCATATGCAAACCGGCTGCTGCTCGATCAGGGCCTATACATAAGCGGCTCGTTTAAGCCCACCCTTGAGAGGGCGGTTATAGCTGATGAGCATGGCCCTGTCAGCATATGGATGCTGCCGTTTTTTAAGCCCACGACGCTGAAGGGCATGTATGGCGCCAAAGAGCATTCAAGCTACAGCGATGCCTTAAGGGCTGTGCTAAATGCCCAGGATATAGATTATGAAGGCAGAAATGTGCTTATTTCGCACCAGTTCTACGCCAAAGCCGGAATTGAGCCGGTTTTGAGCGATTCTGAAATCAACCCTGTAGGGGGCATTGACGCCATAGATGCAGAAATTGTCAGGAAGTTCGATTATGTTGCGCTCGGGCACCTGCATGGCTCCCAAAGCGTAGGGTACGATCACATCAGGTATGCAGGATCCCCGGTAAAGTATTCATTCTCCGAAATAAAGCAGGAAAAATCTATAATCTGCGCTGAGCTGGGCAAAAAGGGCGATCTTTCGGTAAAGCGCCTTCCCATATCCCCTATTCATGACATGCGCGAAATCAGGGGGAAGCTTAGCGATCTTATCAGCGCTGATTCAGCATATTCAGACAGCAATGAAGACTACATAAAAGCTGTCCTCACCGACGAAGAGGAAATAATCGATCCGATGGGCAAGATACGCAGCGCATACCCCAATGCCATGAGCCTTAGCTTTGACAATTACAGATCAAACAGCGCCCATGCAATCAGCCTGTACAGCGAGGCCGAGAGCGGCCGGCTTTCCTATTTTGATATGTTTATGCAGCTGTTCCTTGAGACAAACGGCTCAGTAATGAGCGAGGAGCAGGCAGCAATTGCAATAGAGTGCCTGAATGCCGAGCAAAGGGAGGAGATGGCATGAAACCTTTAAAACTGACGCTAAGCGCCTTTGGGCCGTATGCGGGCGAAGAGAGCATTGACTTTGCCGATTTGGGCTTTAGCGGCCTGTTTCTCATTGCAGGAGAAACCGGCTCCGGCAAAACCAGCATTTTTGATGCAATATCTTTTGCATTATACGGCACTGCAAGCGCAAGGAGCAGAAACCGCAACAGCATGCTCAGATCCGACTTTGCCGAACAAAGCGCAAAGTGCTTCGTAGAGCTTGAGTTCAGCTCAGGCGAGAGTGTTTACTCTATAAAAAGGGCAATTAAAAATCAAGGCCAGGATGTCGTGCTCACGCTGCCTGACGGCAGCGTTGTAAACAGGGATCGCCGCGTTTCCGAGGAGATTTCAAAAATAATCGGCCTTGACAGAGACCAGTTTTCGCAAATTGTGATGATTGCCCAAAATGACTTTCTGCGTTTTCTGCAAAGCGGCACTGAAGACAGAAAGAAAATTCTTCGCAGCATCTTTGGCACCGATTCCCTAAAGGCATTCCAGGAGAGGCTCAAAGAGCGCGCAAAACTGGCTGATGATGGAATAAAGGCTCTTAAGAAGGATTTTGAGCGCTACAGAGTTGATATATACAAGCGCGAAGAGGCGTTTTTAGAGATGCAGGCAAGCTGCGATGCTGACAAGCAGGCTATTAGCGAAGCTGACAGGCAGCTTGCCGAATATGACGCCCGAAAAAGCGCTCTTGCGAGCGAGATGGCAATTGCTGATGAAATACATAAAAAGCGCCTCTTGCTTGGCAATGCCCAAACCGAGCTGCAAAACCACAAAAAGAAAGCAGCCGGCATCGCCGCACTGGCTATAAGGGCAGAGCGCGGCGAAGCAGCCCTCAGATACGTAAAGCCGGCTTATGACGAGGCTGCTGACAAAAGGGGCCAGCAGGCCGGCGCGCTTTCAGCGCTGCTCAGCGCCCAAAACGATCGGCAGCTGGCTGTTGAGCGCTCCCAGGCAGCGCTTATGGCGCGAAGCGCCCTTGCCCCTGTCGAGAGCGCCCAAGCAAAGCATGAAGCTGCAAGGCGCGAGTGGGAAGCCGCATCAGAAAAGCACTCAAATCTAAAAGCTCTGGGCACAAGCTACAATGCTGCGGTTGCGCGCCAAAAAGCAGCGCTAAATGATCGCGCAGAGCTTGAGCAGATACAGGAATATATTCACGGGCTGGCCGACCCGGGCGCAATAGGCATAGAGGTGCAGAGGCTAAAAAGCGAAACTGCCATTGCATCCGAAAGGCTCACAAGGCTTGAAGCCATTTTAAAGGAGCACACAGCCATTTCAGGCAAGCTCTCACAGCTCAGGGCCATGCAAAAGGAGTACTCCTCGCTAAACGAAAAGCACCAAAAAGCTGCAAGGGAGCACCTTAGCGCAAATGAGTCGTTTCTAAATAACCAGGCAGGGATTCTGGCCGGCCGCCTGCAAAAAGGAAAAGCATGCCCTGTGTGCGGATCAAAAGAGCACCCTGCGCCGGCAGAGCTTGCAGGAGGCAGCGTAACAGAGGCAGCGCTTAAGAAGGCGAAAACTGCGCTTGAGAAGGCTCAGTCGCTGCTTGAGCAAAAGGCATCGGAATGCAGCGCAGCCAAAGCCGAATCTGATGCAAGGGCCAGGCGGCTTTACGAAGACATCGCCGGCTTTGTTGATGCGCAAGCTTCGTGGGAGGCTGCAGGCGAGATCATAGCAAACATGCGCCAGGGGGCGCATCAGGCTATTGCGGCGCTGGCAAGCCAGCTTGATCAGCGCGAAAAGGAGCTTGAGGAAACAATCGGCAAGCGAAGCCAGTCTGAAGCCAGGCGGGATGCCCTTATACCCAAAATAAATGAGGAAGCAGGCGCGATAAAAACGCTTATTGAAAAATTCCTCGAATCATTTTCAGAGTTTTCGCCGGATCCCAAGTGGGAGAGCTCGCGGCCCCTTCTTAAAAAAGCGATTGAGCAAGCGCGCATTGAAGAAAGGGAGCTTAGCGGCAAGCAGGAAGAGGCGACGGCCTTTTTAAGGCAGCTTGAAAGCGAATGGAAAACTGCTGAACAGGCGGTTGCACAAGGCGAAAAAAGCCTGGAAGCTGCGCTAATGCTGCTAAGCGAGCGCGAGGGCCGAGAGTCGCTTGTGCGCGATCTGCTCTCGCAGGCAAATGATGCCCTTAAGCGCGCTCTTGAAGAGAATGGCTTTGATGGCGAAGATGATTACAAAAGCGCCCTGATGCCGGCTTCAGAGCATGAGGCTATTTCCAGGCAGATCTCCGGCTACGAAAAAGAAGGCGAAAAGCTCTCAAGCGACATCAGCCGCCTTACATCGGAGCTTGAAGGCTCAGATGCGCCAAGCATCGAAAAGCTTGCTTCTGAACTGGAAAATGTGCGCATTGCAGAAGCAGGCCTAAAGGCTGGCCGCGACACTGCTGTTGCCCGGCTTAGCCAGGTGCAAGCCGCGCTCAGCGAGCTGAGGGGCCTTGGCAGGCAGTATGCAAAGCTTGAAAAGGAGTATTCCGCAGTCAAGCAGCTTTCTGACACTGCTAACGGAAACCTTGATTTTGAGACATATGCCCAGATGGAATACTTTGACAGAGTGCTGTATGCGGCAAACATGCGCCTTAGGGCAATGAGCCAGGACAGGTATGAGCTCATGAGAAAAACAGAGGCTGATGACAAGCGAAAGAGATCAGGCCTTGATCTGGAGGTATTCGATGCATACACAGGCAAAGCCCGGGCCTCGGGCAGCCTTTCCGGCGGCGAATCGTTTATGGCTTCGCTCTCGCTTGCTCTTGGGCTCTCTGATGTAGTCCAGCAAAGCGCCGGAGGCATTCACCTTGATGCAATGTTCGTTGACGAGGGGTTTGGGTCTTTGGATCCGGAGGTGCTCGAGCTGGCGATACGCACGCTTACCGAAATGGCAGGCGCAAACAGGATTATAGGGGTTATCTCCCATGTCGGGGAACTCGCTGATCGAATCGACAAACAGGTGCGCGTTGAGAAAAGCGTATCGGGAAGCAGGATTTCCTTAAGGCTGTAGCGCAGCTATTCGCCCATAACAATGATATATTTGCTGATATCCTGCGCGCTCTCCACAACTGCAACGACCGGATCGCTTTCTTCTGCGCCTATCTCCATTTGAATGCACTCAACAGTGTCGCCGTCTTTAAGGCTGCTGTTGAGCTTTATATCCCAATCGCCGGATTTAGGCGCCGTATAGTAAAGCTCTGTGGAGCCGTTTGCCTTGGATATGCGAATTGCTATGATCGCTCCATCAACGCCTTTTCCCGAAATAACCGACGCGTTCTCAGACAGCTTGCCTTTGAGCAGCGGCAGGCTTGAAACTGCTGAAAGCCTGTTGACTATCTCAAATGAGCTTGCAGGGAAAGCCGTAGTTATCTCGCCGGCTTTTGAGACAACAATGGAATAGGCTGTTGTGTCTATTTCCATTCCTTCAGGCGCCTCTTTTTGCACCAGCAGGTATCTGCGGTTTCGCTTCAGCAGAAAGGCAGCAATGCCTGCATCAGAGGAGCGCGCCTCGCTCAAAAGGTTGCCGTACTCGTCTTTGAGCATAAATACGCAGCCGGCAACGCTTAGCTGCGAGGAGTCTCGAACCGGAAACGAAAAGATAACAGGCCTACTCATAAATACCCCCAAACATATCGCTTTATATATTATGGCAGACGGCCTGGCCATGTTTCAGAAGGGCAAAAAAAAGGCCAAAAGGCCTTTTTATAATGCACGGCAAGCTGTTAGCAGCAGCAAGAGCGGCTGCAGCCACAAGAGCTTTGGCAGCTTGAGCAGCTTGAGCAGCCGCTGGAGCATGAGCTCTTGCACGAGCATGAGCATGAGCAGCCTCCAGTATTTACCACAGGAGCCATTTCAGCAATAACATAGCAGATCATGCCATCATTGCAGTCACAGCACTGTGAATTGCCGCAGCCGCCGGCTTTGCAGTTTTCGAAGACAATAAATTGGGTGGCTTGGTTGAATGGAATGCCACCAAGAGTCATCTTGCCACACTCATCAACAGCAAGCTCGAATTTTTCGCAGCTATTGGCATAGCATGGTGCTGGGCATACTTCAGTAATTGTATAGGAAGTGCATTTTTCAACAGAGAACGAGACAATGCCGGCTTTGTTCGTTGTTGCTTCGGCACTGCGCCCATATTGGTCTGTTATTCTAATGCATGCACCCTTAATGCGCTCTCTTGTGCATTTGTCAAGTTTTTTTATGTTTACAGTATATCTGGCAGAAGGCTGCTGAACGCAGTAAACCATCTTGACTTTTGGTGTGGCACAAGAAGCGGCACAAGTATTAGTGCAGTTGTTGCTTGCGCAGTTTTGGCACATTATATCACCTCTAAGTAGTGTTTTTCATATCATTTCTATCTTGCCTTGTGTAAGGCAGAAGGCGAAAACCGCCGATATGGCTTTTCGTAGTACATAGTATGGAAATCTCCGTTTTATTGTGCGGAAGCTTGCACATTATCACAAATTTTCTTTGCTTTTTTCTCAGCCCGGCGAAAACATATGAACTGATCTGTACAGTTTGCGCACTGGGGCTTGGCTGGCAAAAGGCTGGCTGTATGCTGCGCTGCCTCGCGGCGATATCTGCTCCGGCGCCAAATTGCTGCAGTCTGTATTGCAGTTGCCTGTATATGTATCCACTGTCAGCGGCACAGTGCTGCTGCAGCAGTTGCTGTTTGCGCTTGCCTGCGTGAGAGGCGCTGCGCATGTTGGGCAGCAGCTATTGCTTGCGCTTGCCTGTTCGAGAAGCACAGTGCTGCTCGGGCAGCAGCTATTGCTTGCGCTTGCCTGCTCGAGTGGCGCTGCGCATGTAGGGCAGCAGTTATTGCTTGCGCTTGCCTGCGTGAGAGGCGCTGCGCATGTTGGGCAGCAGCTATTGCTTGCGCTTGCCTGCGTGAGTGGCGCTGCGCATGTTGGGCAGCAGCTATTGCTTGCGCTTGCTTGCTCGATTGGCGCTGCGCAGCTCGGGCAGCAGTTATTGCCTGTTCTGGTTTGCGCGAGTGGCGCTGCGCAGCTTGCGCAGCAGCTATTGTTTGCGCTTGCCTGCCTAACTGGCATAACCGGTGAATTAACGCAGCTTGGGTTTTGGCATGAGCTGCAGCAGCCGGATTGCGCATTGATTGCAAAGCTTGAGCTTTGGATCGCAATTACTATGTCCTCGCATTCCCTTTGCAGCCGTTGAAAAGCTGAAATGGCTTCATCACAGCATCGCATAACTATCTGCATAGGCATGCTGGAGCTTTCATAGCTTCTGCTTTGAAATTGCACGCTGATGTCTATCTCCTCGCCCAGCTTAAGCTTTTGCAGCGTTAGCGACGCTTCATCGGCGTTTGAGCGCTGCCTCTGCATAACGAGCGCTGCGTCTTCGCAGTCCCTTTGCATTCTTTGGATTATTAAAAACGCGTCATCACAGCCTCTGTGAATCCACTGAAAGCCCATTGCCATGCTTTCCTTGCTTATGCTGCTCTGCCTTGCAGCAAGAGAAGCGTTTTCATAGTCCCTTTGAAGCCTTTGGGCAGCAAGCAATACGTCTTCGCTTGCTCTTTGAATCCTTTGGGCAGCAACAGACAAATCGTCAAAATCTCTGTTGAGCTTTTGCGTTGACAAGCTGAACTCAGCGCTGCTTAGCCGCTGCATTTGAAATGATGCGATAACTTCGTCGCATTCATTTTGCTGCTTTTGCATTGCCGCCACAGCATCGTCGCAATCGCGCTGCATTCTCTGGGTAGACATAGAAACATCATCACAGCTTCTTTTTATTTTGATAAGCGCGAAATCCATCTCTTCGCCAACCATGAAAGATCTGGCGCTGGCCTGCAAAGCGCTTTGCTGGCAGCCGGAGCATATGGGCACTTGGGTTTGGCAGCAGTTGCCGGTGTTTTGGCAGCAGTTGGCATTCCCGGGAGCATTATCGATATAGCTATAGCTGGCATAGCTTATTGCATCATTCTGAGCGCAGTTGCACCTGCTTCTGGCTACCCCGCAATTCGGGCAGTTGCCGCAGGGCTGGCATGCATATGTATAATCATCCATATAAATTCGCCTTCCTTAATGCTAACTAATGATTTTTTTCCTGCGTGATATATTACTCAAAGGTGATGATATTTGTGTAGCGTTTGGCATTCAGTTTGAGGGATTTTCTGCGCTGCCGGCACGGATTTTTTCGGCGCTTTTGGCGGCTTGGATGCTCATATATGCAAAAAGAGGTTGTTTTAGATACTGCGGTATGTTAAAATAAGGCATTCTAATTAAGATGTGAGGATTTTTAAAAATGGCTGATTTCAAAAAATTAGCACAATTGCTTGGTGACTTAGACGAAGAAGGCGTGCTCGAATTCGCAAATGAGCTTGTAGCTTCCGGTGCATCAGAATCAGACGGGCTGGCAGCTGTTGCTGCATGCCAGGATGGCATGAATATTGTTGGCGACCTTTTTGAAAAGGGGGAGTATTTTGTTGGCGATTTGATTTTTGCCGGCGAGATACTGACAGAGACAATTCAAGCCCTTAAGCCTATTCTGTCTTCCGGAACTGGAAATACTATAGGCAAAATTATTGTTGGCACAGTCCATGGCGACCTGCATGACATAGGCAAAAATATTTTCAAGAATATGATAGAGATTGCAGGCTTTGAGGTATTCGATCTGGGCATTGACCAGAGCCCGGAGGCTTTTGTTGAAAAGGCAAAGGAAGTGAAGCCGGATATTATCGGCCTGTCCGGTGTTCTTACTTTAGCGCTTGACTCCATGAAGTCGACTGTCGAAGCGCTGCAGGCTGCAGGAATTAAAGATGATATCAAGGTTATCATTGGCGGCAACCCTGTTACCAAGGAAGCATGTGAGTACATAGGCGCCGATGCGTTCACTACAAACGCTGCTGAAGGGGTTCGTATTTGCCGCGGATGGGTAAACGCATAGCCAATTCATAAACCATTTGGCAAAGGGGCTGATGGAATCGCGCTTTTATAGATTCTGTCAGCGCTTTTTTTATACTGTTACAAGCTATGGCAACTGTTTGGCGGCTGAGCATAGCTGCTCAAAGCCCGGCGCTGTTAACCCTGTTTTTATTTATGCGCCGGCCTTTTTCATCAAAAGCCTTCACGTTTTTTGTATACTATTTGATCTTTGCGCTCTTTTGCAATATCCCAAATTTCAGACATGGCGATTTTTGCTTTGACAGTTTTGCGAAGCATGTGCCCGCCGGATAGCACCAGTAAGCCGTCCGGCTTTGATATGCGGTAAACTTCGCGCAAAAAGGAGTCTGTGTCGGCAATATGATGAAACATATCTATTGCGAAGACAATGTCAGCAGTGCTGCCCTCTATGCCGGAATCATATTCTTGCGCCAGCTTTAATTCAACGTTGCCAAGGCCGCGCTCTTCCAACTTGATTTTCGTAGCCTCTAAAGCCAATTCAACCAAGTCAACTGCGATAACCTTGCCGGCAGGGCCGACAAGGCGCGCCATTTCAACTGTATACCGCCCTGGGCCGCAGCCATAGTCAACGACTGTCTGGCCGGCTTTAATGCCGAACGCTTCCGACTTGGCCCGAACATGGGGATACACATGGTCAACAAGATTCATTAACGCCTGCATAAACCGAAACTCTGAATTTTTAAGCTTTCTTTGTATCATCGCGCGCATCCTCCCTCTCTTTTCGCATCTCGGCATCAATATGGCTGATTTCATCGCCGCTAAAGCCCAAAAGCGCCAACAGTTGATGGTGCCCTTCGGGCGAATTTTCTTCAAGCGCCTTGTGCACTTTAAGGAAAATGCCATCGCTGATTCCAAGCGGGGCAAGAGCAGCCTTAATAGCATTCAATCCTGTTCCGAATACGGAGCGCTTTGTGCCTGTTGCCTGAGACAGCAATGCTGTTATTCTCTCCTGGCATTGCCGAATCTCTTTTGCCTTTTGGTTGAGCATTTGCAGTGTTCTTTCGAGTATTTCCGTTTCAGAGCTGCGCTCATGGCTCAGAATCTGTGCGATGTCATCAAGCGCTACCCCGGCGTCACGGTAGGCGCATATCTTTTCCAGGCGCTCAGCTGAATCGTTTGAGTAAAGGCGGTAATTCGACTCGCTGCGCGCCGGAGCAGTGAGCAGCCCGATTGATTCATAGTAAAGAATTGCAGTTCGCGAAAGCCCGGATATTTGGCTTAGCCTTCCAATTGTAAACATGCTTTAGCCTCCTTACAGGCAGTGTAAACTATAAAGCAATAGACAGGTCAAGCGAATAGGCGATAAATCAAAGCAATAGCATCTTTTTTGATAGACCGCTTACCGAAGCAGAGCAGCCTTGTGTTCGGGCGCTTTGCTGCATGTAAAGCGCATCAGCGGAATTCATGCCCAATGCCTTTTAGCCATGCTGAGCGGATGTTAAAATTATTATGCCGCTTATAGCTTCGAAAAAATAATAATGCATAAGCATAGCGCATAACTATAAAGCGGAATGAAAGGGAGAATAAAGTGAGCGAAAACAAAAAAACAGAAGAGTTCAAAGTTAACAGCGAAGATTTTATCGCCAAGATCAAAAACATAGTCAAGGAAGGCAATGCAAGAAAGATTACTATCAAGGGAAAAGACGAGAAAGAGATTTTTAGCTTTCCTGTGACGGTAGGCGTTGCCGGCGTTGTGTTGGCTCCGGTTTTTGCTGCAGTAGCAACAATAGCAGCTCTCGCAACAGAATGCACCATTTCTATCGAGCACTAAAGCCTGGCGCCCGCCGCTGAAACTATAGCAATTCACACTATCAAATTCGGGCAATAGCTGCCAATCTATAAACAGTGGCATAATTATGCCAACAATGAGACAGCCCTCCTGGAAATTTTTTTGCAGTACTGTAATGCCTTTCCGGGAGGGTTTTTTCAATGCGCTTCTGTCCCGATTGCCTTACCGCATTGGAATATGATTTTTTTTGCGTTTTTTGTAAGTCCTGCCCAGCCGGCCTGAACAGCCTTCGTGCTGCAGTTAAGCAGCTTTGCTTTGCTTTTCAGATGAAACATGAAGCAGGCAAGCTATTAACAGCATTGGAACAACCAGTATTGTGCCGAATGCAAGCGTGCCATACGAGTCCATATGCTTTAGCCCCTCATCACTGATAAACAGCCCTGCTGCGCCTGTAATAGCGTTGTTTGCGCCATGCGCCAGCGCTGCGGGCCATATGCTGCCCGTTTTTTTGGTTACAAACGAAAACAAAACACCGAATCCAATAGACGGCAAACACATGGCAATAATGCCAAGCCAGGGATATCCGCGATAGGCTGTGCCGTAATTATGGCCCATCGCAATAGCCGGGGCATGCCATAGCCCCCATATAACTCCGCAAATGATCTGGGCTTTGGTTTCGGATGCCAGCTCGCGCAAAGCCGGGTACAGAAAGCCTCTCCACCCGATTTCCTCCCCCAAGGCAAGCAGCATTGTCAAAATAGTATTAATAGTCAGCATAAAAAAAATCTGGATGGCAAATGCGGCTCTCAGATCGCGGCCGGTAATGGCGGCTGCTTGGTTTTGCTCAAGAATTGAGCGCATTGCTCCAAGGCCTATATCAAAATGGCTTTGGAAAATAGAATAATAAAGAATGCCGCCAAGCATGGTATACCCCAAAGGCAAAAGCCATGCAAGCAGGTACCAACGCATATTGCCTTTAAAATTCGGCTTCAAAGACAGATACATTGCCCGCGGCCTTGGCACAAGCGCTTTTGATATTAATACAGCAAGCGCTGGCGCCCACATTGATATTGCCAGTACCAGAGTGCCAAGCTGAGTCTGGATGCCTATCCTGTTAAGCGCCAGCCAGCCATGCAGCAGCCAGGCAATTAAAAAAGCAAAAACCAAATAAAGGGCTATAGGCTTTTTATTCATATTCATCTCCTATGCAATAAATTAGAATTTTTTTCCTTAATGCCATCATACACGAGTTTCCTTTTATTTTCCTTATTTAGGCTAAAGGAAATATGCAAACAGGCAAAAGCCCGGCCAACAGCCGCTATGCCAAGCGGCGAAATTTGTGAAATCGCTGCCCAATCCGGCATTTGCATAAAATATATGAAGAAAGCATAGAAATGAGAACCAAATAGTAATTATTATTTGATATCATCATGTGAAAAAGCGTGACAGCAAGCTTTTTGAACAAATACCAGCTTTAAAAACTAAAAAGGAGCGCCAGCATAAAATGCGCTACATTATAACAAACAAGCCTGCAATGCGCCTAATTGGCACAAACATAAAAACAACAGTCGAAAACGGCGCTTTTCGCGATGACATATCCAACTTTGTAGAAACCCTTCGCTCATCCGGCAAAATCGTTGAGATGGCAATGAAAATAAACCAAAAGCCTTTTGGCCTGGTTTCTGCATCCTGGATAATAAACACTTCAGGAGATGGCAGCTTTGACTTTTTTATCGGGGCTTCATCAGATCAGCAGGCTCCCCAGGCAATGAGAGTCTTAAGAATACCTGAGTCAAGATGGGCAGTATTTTCTGTAGAGGGGCCGGTTCCGGAATCCCTGATTGAAATGGGAGACAGGCTCATGAGCAAATGGCTTCCAAAAGGCGAATACATCCTTAACGAGAATGTGCCGCTTTTAAATGTATATCTAACGCCGGATTTGAGATCGCCCAACTGCAGATCTGAGATTTGGATAGCCATTCTCGGCAAAAGGGAAGAAAGCTAAGATCCAGCTGCTTGCAGCGCTAAGGCCTGTATCTGCCTTGCTGCAGCGTCGCTTAAGCGGGGGCCGTAAGCGTCGGTATGCGCGAAGTTAAGCGCGCCTGCTTGCCATGCATCAATATTTTTGAGCAAATGCTTAAACTGAAGCGGGTATATTTCGAATTGCTCTTTATAGGGCTTGGCTCCGCCAAAAGCGATAAAGTAAGCGGGAATCTTCGCCTCTCTTTTGAGCGGCCGGTTATAAAAGCGCTGCCCTCTGTCTAAGATTGCCTTTAGCTGGGCTGGCACAGAGCTAAAAGTTATTGGCGTAATGAATAAAAGGGCGCTTGCTTTTATAAGATTGGCATAAACGCCAAGCATATCGTCTTTAACGCTGCACTCGACTTCTTCGCTTATGCATTTGTCGCATGCCAAGCAATATGCAACATTAAGGCTTATTGCCCGATCATATATATAAGCTGCGCCTTGCGCTTCAAAAATGCTGATTGCCGCTTGGGCTGCTTGCGCGCTGTAGCCGGTTTTGCGCGACGAAGACTCTAAAATATATATCGCCATTATTTTCTGCCTATTATTATGATAAAATAACTCTATTATTATACTACTTATTAAGGAAGCTATTTTATAATCATAAGGTTAATGATATTAAAAAGGCTTCTTAATTAACAAAAACAATTCGCATAAGGTGAGGCAGTGAATATATACAAGTCAGTAGATAAAATGCTTGGTGGCGTGTGCTCAGGCTTTGCAGAAAAGCTTGGCATTGAAGCCGCAGCAGTGCGCATAGGCTTCTTGCTCATGTGCATTGTCTGGCCTTATATGGTATTAGTGTACTTTTCGCTAGCGATAATAATGCCTGAAAAGGAAGACACTGAGGACAAAGATACCGCAGTGCCAATGCTGAGCCCGAGCAGGGTATACCTTGCAACAACGATAGCTGCCTGCCTGGCATGCGGGGTTGCAATAGCGCGCTACTTATACGGGATCAGGCTGAATACAGGCATTTATGCCAGTTTTTTGCTGATGGCAAGCGGAATATGCTTTATATTCGACGCTCTGACGCTAAAAGCGCTAAAATCGCCAAGGGTGTTTCTTGGGGCGATCTCGCTATGGATAGGGCTGCTTTTGTCCTCAACCTTATTTTTCGCTGCAAGAGAGCTGGAATTCGATCCCTTAAACCAGATTATTGAGTTTATGGGCCCGGCTATTGCCACAGGGGTGTTTGTGAACCTGGTGCTCCCGTCAAGAAAAGCAACTGTTGCTATCTGGGTAATACTGGCAGTTTTCGTTGCCGGCTTTGCCTACCTGCGCCTCAGCAATTACTAATGAAATGTAGGCGCTATGCTTGACAATTCTTGAACAAAGTGGTATCTTTGCGTTAGCACTCGAATCAATCGAGTGCTAACAAAATGAAGCGAGATAATGCCATGTCTAAAGAAGGCAGAAAATATGATATTTTATATACCATTGTAAGGGAATACATAAAGACAGCTGAGCCTGTCGGATCCCGAACAATCGAAAAGAAGGGCGGGCTGGGCATTTCAAGCGCTACGATAAGAAATGAAATGAGCGATCTTGAAGATTTGGGCTTTTTAATTCAGCCACATGCCTCAGCTGGCAGAATTCCTTCAGAAAAAGCATATCGAATGTATGTTGATCAATTTATAGATTCGTTCAGCGAGCAAAATGGCCTGGCGCTTAAAATACGCGAGCAATACAGCCATTACTTTGCTGAGCTTAATGAAGCAGTCAGAAAAGCTGCAGAGATTCTAACAAAGATAACGAGCTACACTGCTCTGGTGTCTATGCCGGAGATTTCGTCCCTGGGAGTCAGGGAAGTCAGGTTTGTCCTTATTGAAGGCGATAGAATACTTTTTATAATTATAACCAATGAATCAACAGTAAAAAACGCTGAAATGAGGCTAAGCTTCTCCCCTACTGCAAAGCAGCTTGAAAAAGCGGCAAACTTTTTGAACTACTATATAAAAGGCAGCACCGACCCAATAACCATGGCAAACTTTGGAGCAAGGATTGGGGAACTGAAAAGCGCTGAGCAAAAGATCATCGCTGAGACTGTCCCCGCAATAAACACCATCCTCAACGCAGACATAAAGACTCGCGTTTACGCAGACGGGCTGACCGAAATTTTGAACTACCCGGAATTCCAGGATGTGTCCAAGGCCAAGCTATTTATCGAGGCAATGCACCAGCAAGAGCTGTTAGCATGCTTGCTGGCAAGCGCTATGGAATCAGAAAGCGGTACGCCGGTAGACATCAAAATAGGCAAGGAAGTTGAAATAGACGGCCTTACTGAGTGTTCAGTGCTTACGGCAACCTATAAGCTAAACGGGAAGCCGCTTGGCACGATAGGCCTTATAGGGCCCACCAGAATGGACTACAGCAAATGCACAATAGCAATAAAAACAATGAGCACAGAGCTTTCACGGCATATAAACATTAGCATGGGAGGACGTATTGAGGATGGATAACGAGGAAGCAAGAGAAACTGAGCCTGAAGTTACGCAAGAGGATGAGCTGCTTGAGGATCTTGACAGGGATCCGTTTGGCATGGATGAAGCGATAGAAGAAGCCATAGAAATGCAGGAGCAAGAAGAAGGCGATAAGGAAGAGAATTTAAAGCTTCAAGAGCTGCTTGACGCTGAGAAAGAAAAGTATATCCGCTTATATGCAGACTTTGACAACTACAAGAAAAGAACATCCAAAGAAAAGTCGGACATATATGCATTTGCAGGCCTGTCTTTGGTGGAAAAGCTTCTTAGCGTTCTCGACAGCTTTAATTCAGCTCTGAAAGTGGAAGAAAACGAACAAAGCCCTGTGTACCAAGGGTTTGTTATGGTCCTTAACAACCTAAATGAAATACTTAAGTCAGAGGGCTTGGTGCAAATAGCATCTGTAGGGGAAAGTTTTAATCCAATGCTGCACAATGCAATCGCTACAGAGGAAAGCGATGATTGTGATGATGGAATAATTACAGAGGAATTTATGGCCGGCTATACATTTAAAGACAAAGTTGTTCGGCCGGCAATGGTAAAAGTGAATAAAAAAGGATAATATGCTTATGCATAACTATACATTTATAGGAAAGGCAATCTAGAGAAAATGGCAAAAGAAAAGATAATCGGCATAGACTTAGGAACTACTAACTCGTGTGTCGCAGTTTTAGAAGGAGGCGAGGCAGTAGTTGTGCCGAACTCTGAAGGATCAAGGACAACCCCTTCAGTTGTAGCTTTCACTAAAGAAGGCGAAAGGCTGGTAGGCCAAATCGCCAAACACCAGGCGATCACCAACCCTGATCGCACAATCAGCTCTATTAAAAGAGAGATGGGATCAAACTTTAAGTCTGTTATTGAGGATAAGAGCTATACCCCTCAAGAGATCTCAGCAATGATATTGCAGAAACTGAAGAAGGATGCAGAGAGCTACCTTGGAGAAACAGTTACAAAGGCTGTTATTACTGTTCCTGCATACTTTTCCGATTCGCAAAGGCAAGCGACAAAAGACGCCGGCAAAATTGCCGGGCTTGAGGTTCTGCGCATCATAAACGAGCCGACAGCTGCTGCTCTTGCGTACGGGCTTGAAAAGGACGAAGGCCAAAAGATCATGGTATATGACCTTGGCGGCGGAACATTTGACGTTTCAATTTTGGAATTGGGCCAAGGCGTATTCGAGGTTCTTGCCACAAACGGAAACAACAGGCTTGGCGGCGACGACTTTGACAACCGCCTTATAGAATACTTTATCGCTGAATTTTTAAAGAGCACCGGCATTGACCTTTCAAGCGACAAGATGGCAGTCCAGAGGCTCAAGGAAGCTGCCGAAAAAGCAAAAATAGAGCTTTCAAGCGCAATGAGCTCAAGCGTAAACCTGCCGTTTATAACAGCAACATCAGACGGGCCAAAGCACTTTGACTTAACTCTGACGAGAGCAAAGTTTGAAGAGCTGATTGGGGATCTTATTGACAAGACTGTTGTGCCTGTGCAAAATGCCATAAAGGATTCAGGCCTTAAGGTAGAAGAGCTCGATAAAGTTATACTAGTCGGCGGCTCTACAAGAATACCTGCAGTCCAGAAGGTAGTTGAGCGCCTAACCCATAAAGAGGCATTTAAAGGGATCAACCCTGACGAATGCGTAGCTTTGGGGGCGGCTATCCAGGGCGGCGTTTTGGCTGGCGAAGTCAAGGATGTTTTGCTGCTGGACGTCACGCCTCTGTCACTGGGCATCGAAACCCTGGGCAGCGTGTTTACCAAGCTCATAGACAGAAACACTACTATACCAACAAAGAAGAGCCAGATATTCTCTACTGCCGCTGACAACCAGACAGCTGTCGACATTCATGTCCTTCAAGGCGAGAGAAGAATGGCAAATGACAACAAAACCCTGGGAAGGTTTCAGCTATCCGGAATCCCAATGGCGCCAAGAGGCGTGCCCCAGATAGAAGTCACCTTTAATATAGACGCAAACGGCATAGTCAATGTTACTGCAAAGGATTTGGGGACGGGCAACGAGCAAAATGTCGTTATTCAGTCAACCACCAACATGTCAAGCGATGAGATTGAAAGGGCTGTACAGGAAGCAGAGCAGTTCGCTGAAGAAGACAAGAGGCGCGAAGACGAAGTTACTGTCAGAAACAATGCTGACAGCGTAATATACCAAACAGAGAAGTCTTTAAGCGACATCGGCGAGCAAGCTTCTGAGGAAGACAAAGAAAACGTCCGGGCAGCTGTTGACAAGCTTAAGGACCTTTTGATGGGCCAGGATCTTGAGGCAATCAAAGAAGCTACTGAGAAAGTGTCAGAATCATTCTACCCGATAGCCCAGAAGATGTATGAGCAAACGCAGCAGCAGCAAGAGGACGGCCCAGTAGACTATACAACTCCTGAAGATGATGGCGATCCAATTGTCGATGCAGATTACGAAGTTGTAGATGATGAGGATCTTTAGAATAGCCCAAAATAATGACATAGCCGAGATACAGCATATATGGGCGCTTTATGCGCCCATATCCCCTGTGGCACCCAAATTGATAGGCATTGAGGCTAATTTATGAGCAATAAGCGAGACTATTACGAGGTACTGGGTGTAGAGCGAAATGCCAGCGAAGAAGAGATCAAGCAAGCCTACAGAAAGCTGGCAATCAAGTTCCACCCGGACCACAACCCAGGTGATGTAAAAGCTGAGGAATCGTTCAAAGAGCTAAATGAAGCATATGAAATCCTGATGGAGCCCAACAATAGGGCAGCTTATGATCGTATGGGCCATGCCGCATTTTCGCAATCTGGGGGCAGCCAAGGGTTTAGCGGGTTTAGCGGCAATTTCTCTGACATCAGCGATCTTTTCGGCGATTTCTTTTCCTCCCCGTTTGGCTCCAGCAGCCAACAGACAAGGAACAAGCCGCAAAAGGGCGCCGATTTGCGCGTTAACCTGGAGATAACATTTGAAGAAGCTGCATTCGGATGCGAAAAGAAAATCAAAATAAACCGCAAAGAAGCCTGCGACAAATGCGGCGGAAGCGGGGCTGAGCCGGGCACATCCAAAACAGTATGCCCTACATGCAACGGCACCGGCCAGATAAAGTCAACCCAGCAAAGCCTCTTTGGGCTGGTGCAGACAGTCCATACATGCGATCATTGTATGGGAACCGGCGAAATTATTGAGCACCCCTGCTCAAAATGCCAAGGGACCGGGACTGAGACAAAACAGAGAACAATAGAAGTCAATGTGCCTGCGGGCGTTGACAACGACTCTATAATGCCACTGAGAAATGAGGGCAATGTTGGAGCAAGAGGCGGCAGAAACGGGGATTTGTTTATATATTTCCAAGTGCGGCCCCATGCCCTTTTTCGCAGGGAAGGCACTGATGTATATATAGATGTGCCGCTTACATACGCACAGGCTGTATTGGGAGATGAGATTAAAGTCCCTACTCTTGAAGGGAAAGTTAAGCTCAAGATCCCTGAGGGCACTCAATCAGGCACTATTTTCAAACTCAAGGGAAAAGGGATTGAATCGCCAAACGGATATGGCAAGGGGCACCAATTTGTTACTGTAGAGCTTGATGTTCCAAAAAAGCTTACAGAGCAGCAAAAGAAGCTTCTGAGGGATTTTGACAACTCCTGCTCTGAAAACAACCAGAAGTCAAAATCATTCTGGGACAAAGTTAAAGATTTATTCTAGCAAACACGCCTGCATAATGGCGGCTTTGGCAGAATTAACGGCTGCGCCATATGGCGCAGTTTTTGCTTATTCAGGTTTGCCCAAAAGGGGCTTTCCATTGGCTTTGCAGCTATAGGCAGCATAGCTCACAGCCTACCATAAGCCCTGGTATATGCCAATAAGGAAGCCATAGATTTTTTGTGCGCGATAAACGCGCTGGACATAGTTTCTTGTCTCGGCGTACGGTATGTAGTAAAGGCTGATGCCGTCATGGCTGTAATCTTCGCTGGCGAGCCATCTGTTAACATTGCCGCTGCCTGCATTATATGCGCACAAAGCAAGGCTGTCACTTCCATATTGCTTGATAAGCGCGCTCAGGTAGTAGCATCCCATTCGAACATTCAGATCAGCTTCGTAAATATTCTCTATGCTAAAGCTGCCTAAATCCATTTGGCTTGCCAGCCAATAAGCAGTGCTTTCCATTATCTGCATTAGGCCGATCGCGCCTTTGGCTGAAACAGCATTTTTGTTGAACCGGCTTTCTGTATGTATTACCCCGCAGACCAGGCTTATGTCAAGGCTGTATTCGTCTGCATATTTGCTGATGATTTCAAGGTGCCGCAAAGGGTAGTAGCAATAGGCAGCAGCGCAAACTGAAAAAAACATAACAGCTAGCAGGGCTGTTATTGCCAGCAGTATCTTCTTTGCACTCGCGCTTTGCTCTTTCAATGCAGTATCCTTGTTTTTATTGGCTTGCTTGCGCAGGCTTAAAAGCCACCTTCTGCGGCGCTGCTTATAGCAGCAAAACCCCATAATGCAAGTGTACTCGTTTGCCACGGCGTAACCCAGAAAATACTGCAAAATATTATTGCTTTTATTGGCAATATTGTCCGAATACATTATGAAATATGCTATTTCATATAGCATGCGCCAAGCCCTGCCTCATTCATTCTATTATGGCTGCTGCCATGATATACAGGGCTTTAAGCGCGAGGGCTTTATAATACTGATCGCGCCGGTTTTTTATCTGGCTATACTCCCAAATTTCGCCGCTGCCTTGTTTGTCGCTGTAAGCTGAGCTCAAAGCAAGAAACTTGCAGAGTGCAGATAATTGTTAAATATAGCGAATATATCTACAATTTAGCATAAATGGTTGTTCATGCTTTGCATTCTTAGTAAAATCATTATAGGTATGCCAAACATGGCAACAATATATCTATTGCACAAGCGAAAATCAAAAGAATGAATTGACTGCGCTTATTGGAGCTATGGATTGCATTATTATGCGATTTGGCAATTTAAACAGATTTGCATAGCAGCAAAGGCATCTTGCACTATTCCTGTTACAGTGCACAGATCAGTTTGCTCTTTGGCATAAAAAATATAAGGAGTGTCAGCGACCAATGAAAAACCAGTTTCCCAACCTCACATCGCCACTTGATATAGGCAGCATCAGAATCCGAAACCGGTTCTGCGTAGCCCCAATGGCACTGGGCCATGCTTACGATGCAGATGGTGTGCTAAACGACGTAGGAATTGAGTATTATGTCGAAAAAGCAAAAGGCGGATTTGGCCTTATCGTGATGGGCGCGATTTTGACTGATTCCGAAATCGATCCGGGAGGGTTGGCCAGCCCCTTAAGCAAACCCAGCGAGTATATAAGAAAATCGGCAACTCTCTTAGAGCGCGCCCATGCATATGGCTCGAAGATATTCCCGCAGATCACTATGGGCCTTGGCCGCAATTCGCCAGGCAGCTATGCCCCATCGGAGATACCCTCCTATTTCGTGCCAAGCATGAATGCCCCTGCTCTTACCAATGAGCAGGTAAAGAAAAAAATACAGTTCATGATTGACGGTGCGCTCATAGTGAAAGCCGCCGGGTATGATGGCATCGAAGTTCATGCCATGCACTGGGGCTATCTTCTCGACCAGTTCGCCATGGCTATCACCAACAAGCGCGAAGATGAGTACGGCGGCACTTTGGAAAACCGGATGAGGGCAGCCAAAGAGATTGTCGAAGGCATTAAGAGCGCTTGCGGCGCAGATTTTCCCGTAAGCATGCGCCTTGGCATGAAATCGTATATGAAAGGCTTCAACCAGCCTTCATTGTTCGGTGATGAAGAAGCCGGCAGAACGCTTGAGGAAGGCGTTAAAATAGCGCAAATGCTGGAGTCATTCGGGTATGATGTGCTTGATATTGATGCCGGCGTTTACGACTCGTTTTACTACGCTGCACCTCCTATGTATATGCCAAGAGGGTTTATGCTTGAGCTCTCAAAAGCAGCAAAGGATGCCGTAGAGATTCCTGTCATTACAGGCGGGGGGCGCCTTGACGATCCATATCTTATCGAGCGCGCCATTGCTGAGAGCGTTATGGATGCAGTCGCATTAGGCAGGCCGTCCCTTGCAGATCCCCATTTCCCCAGAAAAGTCGAGGCGGGCAAGCCTGAAACAATCCGCCCGTGCCTGGCCTGCAACCAAGGGTGCATTGCCGCTTTGCTGAACGGAAAAGACGGAAGCTGCGCTGTAAACCCGACCGCAGGCAAAGAATTGATTTATAGCATTGCAAAAGCTCCGAAGCCTAAGAAGATAGCTATAGCAGGCGGAGGCGTTGCAGGAATGGAAGCTGCGCGCACAGCAGCTCTCAGAGGGCACGAAGTCACTTTGTACGAAAAGTCAGACAAGCTGGGAGGGCACTTGATTTCCGGCAGCATGCACTCCTTTAAGGCTGAATTGAAAACCCTCAACGAATGGTACCAAAATGAGCTTAAGGAACTTGGCGTTCGCGTATTTACAAATACCTGCCTTAATGCTGAGTCAATTAAGCGCATGGATATTGACGCTGTTGTCCTGGCAGTGGGATCAAAGCCAATTATGCCGCCTATTGACGGAATAAACAGCGACAAGGCAATGTCAAGCATTGACGCTCTCATGGGAAACAAGCCTATCGGCCAAAAAGTAGTTATTGCCGGAGGAGGGCTTGTCGGATGCGAACTCGCTCTTGATCTTGCTGAGCAGGGCAAGCAAGTATGCATCGTGGAAGCGCTTGGCGATATTTTGTCATCAGGAGAGCCGCTGGCCATAATGAACCGTATGATGCTTGCTGATTTGCTTGAGCACAATAACGTACAGATACGCACAGGGTGCAGAATCGAAGGCATTAATAGCAACGGCGCTGTCATAAGCCAGAAAGATGCCGCTGCAGAGGAGATAGCTGCCGATACGGTAATAATAGCTATCGGCTTTGAGCCTGTAGAGTCTATGGCCCGGGAGCTGTATGGCTCAGGGTTTGGCGTTTATGAAGTCGGCGATGGCCGCAATGTCGCTAACATCATGAGGGCAATCTGGGAAGCTTATGAGGTTGCCAGAAGCATTTAGGCCCTTAGCCTGTAATGCAGATATTTTACTTGAGATCGCTTTGGCATCCTTTCTTTAGAGCGTAAGAAAGGATGCTTTTTTAGCGCTGCTTGAATAAACACTTTCGTTATTGCTGGCAACTGCAGCGATATAAAACGCTTAGCTATTCCCCTGACTGGGCCTGATACATTTCGCTGTAGCGGCCCCCAAAGCTTACCAGCTCATCATGGGTTCCCATTTCAGCGATTTGGCCGTCGGCAATAACAATTATCATGTCGCTTTCCCTGATGGTGCTGAGCCTGTGGGCTATCATAAAGCTAGTCCTGTTGCTTGAGAGCATGAGCACAGCCTGCCTGATTTTTTGCTCGGTGAGTGTGTCAACAGAGCTTGTTGCCTCATCAAGGATGAGTATCGGCGATTGGGCCAAAACAGCCCTCGCAATCGTAATCAGCTGCCTTTCGCCTTGGCTGAGCTCATTGCCGCCCTGTTCCAAAACAGTGTCATAGCCCTCAGAAAGGCGCGTAATGAAAGCGTGCGCGCCAGCAGCCTCTGCAGCGCTTATTATTTCTTCAAGCGATGCGTCGCGATTGCCATAGGAAATATTGGCCCTGATGCTGTCTCCGAAAAGCGAAGTGTCCTGGAGCACAATGCCAAATGCCTTTCGCAAAGACTCTCGGCTGTAGCTTTTTAGATCGTTTCCGTCCAGGATTATTGAGCCCGAGCCCAGATCGTAAAAACGCGTGAGAAGGTTGATAATCGTTGTTTTGCCGGCACCAGTCTCCCCTACTATAGCTACTCTGGTGCCTGCCGGCACTTTCAGGCTTATGCCTTTGAGAATAGGGCTGAGCGGATCATAGCTGAAGTGGATATTTCGAAATTCTATATCCCCTCTTGGCTTTTTGAGCTCAATTGCGCCTGGCGCGTCAATGGGCTCCGGCTCTTCGTCAATAATGCCAAACACGCGCTCGGCTCCCGCAACCGCGCTTTGGAGGTTGTTGTAAATATTGGCTATGTCAACAAATGGCCGCTGGAATTGGCGGGAATACAGAAGAAAGCTTGAAATAAGCCCTACGCTTATCCTTCCCTGGGCGCAAAGAATGCCTGCGCTTACAGCTATAATCAAGTATCCAATGTTGTTTATAACGCCTGTCAAAGGCATTAAAAAACCTGAGATTATTGCCGCTTGAGTGGCGGCTTTGCAGTAATCGCTGTTCATTGCCTCAAACTCGGCAGACATGTCCTCTTCGCGCCTGAATGCCTTCACAATATTAATGCCGGAAATGCTTTCCTCTATCTGCCCATTGAGCTTGCCAAGAAACCTTTGCTGATCTGAATACAGCAAGCGGGTGCGCTTGGTTACCGCTTTTGTAAGGAAGTAGACCAATACGATTGAGATCGCGCTTGCGATTGTCAATAAGGGGCTGGATGCCAGCATTATAGCCAGTACGCCAATGATCGTAAACATATACACCATTAGCTGGGCAAGCGAGTCAGACAAGGTAGTGCTCACAGAGTCGATATCGTTCGTAAGGCGGCTCATCAGCTCTCCATGCTGGTGCAGATCAAAGAATGCCAAAGGGAGATTTTTCATTGCGCCAAAAAGGGCTTCCCTAAGGCGCAGCACTACTTTTTGGCTTATTGCAGCCATAAAAAACGCTTGGAGAAAGCGCACCAGCCAATCACAAACATAAAGAGCTGCAAGAGCTGCAATCAAAGCCGCTATAGGGTTGCCGGAGGCAATGGAATTTACAGCACTTCCAATTATGAGCGGCGAAAATATTGAGCTGGCGCTGGCAAGCACGGACAGGAGCAGAACCCATCCAAAGCCTTTTCTGGCCCCTGAGGTTGTTTTCCACAGCCTTGCAACGGTTTTGCCAGTGTCTTTTGGCTTTTCAGCTCTGGCACCGCTTCTAACAAAGGATCCCGGGCCCCTTCTTTGGGGAGGCAATCCATCAGACATATGCTTTGCCTCCTATCTGTGAAGAATAAATCGCCTGGTAGAGGCTGCAGCTTTCCATTAGCTGTGAGTGGGTGCCAAAGCCTTTCATTAAGCCGTCCTCCATAACAAGGATCTTCTCACAGCGCATGACCGTGCTGATTCTTTGGCTTATTATAAGCACTGTAGCCTCCTTTGATTCTGAGCGGATAGCATTTAGCACCACAGATTCAGTTGTTGCATCCAGGGCTGATGTGCAGTCGTCAAGGATTAATATCTTTGGGTTCGAAATCAGCGCTCTCGCTATGCACAGCCTTTGCTTTTGGCCTCCGGATAGGTTAACCCCGCCCTGGCCAAGCATTGAATTGTAGCCTTGTGGAAAGCTTTCAATAAAATCGTGCGCGCTTGCTGCCATTGCTGCATCTTTAATATCCCCGCCTGTTGCGCTCGGGTTGCCAAAGCGCAGGTTTTCTTCAATAGTGCCGGTAAAGAGCAGGGCTTTTTGGGGCACAATTGCTATATGCCTTCTGAGAAAATCCATGTTCGTTTCGGCAGCATCATGGCCGCCTACGACAACTCTGCCTTCGCTTGCATCATAAAACCTTGGCACAAGGCTTACCAGGGTAGTTTTTCCTGAGCCTGTTGAGCCTATTATGCCGATGCTTTCGCCTTGCTCTGCCCTGAATGTAATGTTTTCAACTGCAGGGCGTGATGCGCCGGAATATGTGAAGCTGGCGTTTTCAAAGGAAACAGTGCCATCAAAGGCCTCCCCGCCAACAAGGGCTCCGTCCTGTTGCGCCGGGTTTTCACTAAAGATCTCTTTAATGCGGTTCGCGCTTGCAGTAGCCCTTACGGCGTTGTTCAGGATATTCGAGATATTGCCAAGAGAAAACAGGACTTGCGTCATATAATTAATGCTTGCCATAAGCCTTCCTATCTCGCTCGCATTTTGTGACCTTGACAGGTATAAAAGCAGGATAATGCCAAAGTTTACTGTAAGGTTTATAAGGGGGCCAAACACTGCAAGCACCCTGGTTGCCCTGACGCTTGATTGGGATAGGCCAGCTGCTGCGTCCTGGAATTTCGCACTCTCAATCTCTTCTGCGCTAAATGCCTTCACTACCCTGATATTTGCCAGGAACTCTCGTGATACAGTGTTGAGCCTGTCCAGCTTCGACTGCAAAATGCTGTATCTGGGGTATCCTATCTTCATGTTTGAATATATAAGCAAGCTGCTTATTGCCAGTATTGCTGCCATAACAGGAAACTGTCTGGGGGTTTGGATAATAAGAAGGGCTATAGCGCCTATGCATGTAATAGGGGTCTTAAGGATCATGCGCATTATGCCCTGGCTAAATTGGATTATTTGGGTAACATCATTTGTTATCCTCGTAATGATTGCAGCAGGCTTTACATTGTCGATATTCTCAAATGAGAGCGACATAACTTTTTTGTATATGTCTCCCCTGAGCTCAAAGCCGATAAGCTGTGAAGTGCGGCTGGAAAGGACATTTCGCATGATAGCGCCTACTGCGCCAGCGAGTGCAATTGCGAGCATTATCGCTCCGTATCTTAGTATTTGGCTGATGTCTTTGCCCATGATGCCAACATCAACAATGCTTGCCATAAAGGCCGGCAAAAGCAGCTCTGCGATTGTTTCCAGCGCCAAAAAGGACACTGCTGCTATATACATGCCTAGATGGCGCTTGACATAGCTTAGTATAAGCTTCATAGGCTTAACAGCCCCGCTGCTAAGCCTGTCGCAAAAATCGTATTATATAAACGCGCATAATGTAGCAAAATAGCTTTCCTCCTGTTTTGCCAGGCAAGTTTATAGCCTAATTCATATCGCTATTAGCTGCATATATGGTTCGCACAGAATGCAGATCGCCAATAAGCGCTGCTCTAAAGCGAATAAAATTTGGCTGAGGTATATGCCTGTTTTGATTGCCAATAGCTGGCTTCAGTGTTCCGGCTATTGCCTGCTATGGCAATATAGCTAAAATAATAAAACTGCAAAAATATTGCCTTGCTATGGATTTGGGGGATCTACGGGATAGATCACAGCCAATAAATTTGGGAATGGCTCCCAAAACAAACTCTAATAAGCTTAAAATATGCAACAAAATGCATTGCTTGGGGTTAGAGTATTATAAACAAAAGCTGTTTCTGCCAAGCGCTATAGCTTTCATAGCAATGCCAGGCTGCTTTAAGGGCGCGCTTGGGATGCGCGCTAATCACGCTAATGCATGGCATATATACAAGCAAGCCCGTGCTGTCCAAGCATTATATCGTTTGCAGATCAAAGTAGTAGAGGATGATGTCAACATATCTGCCGTCGCTGTAGAGGAATCCGCCAGGAATAGTGCCAAGCTTTACAAAGCCTATTTTTTCGTAAATATGCATTGCAGGAAGGTTGCTTGCAACAACAGCATTAAACTGCATTAAGGTAAAGCCAAGCTCTTTAGCTTTTCTTAGAGAGTCTTCTACCAATGCCTGGCCTGCTTTATTGCCTCTGTGGCTTGGAGAAACGCCATAGCTGCAGTTGGCAATGTGGCCGCATCTGCCAACATTATTCGGGTGCAGGGTGTAAAAGCCGATTGCCTCCCCTGCCTCCCCTTCTGCAACGCCAGTGTAGGATTGCCCGGAAAAGAAGCTATACGCTTCGCTGTCTTCCAAATACTCAAGCTGGGGGAATGCTTTCCCCTCCTTAATAATGCCATTCCAGATTTCTTGCAGCGCAAGAGTATCCTCAGCGGTGAATTCTCTGATTGTTGCCATTGTGAAGCGCTCCTATTGTATACATTGGTGGCATACTCCCACCGCCTGCGCTCATCTCCAGTGAGATATTCGCTTGGAGGCGGGGCTTTTGGTTACCCAGCCAGTATTAACGGGCTAACCCCGTGTGCCCCACGGTTTTTAAGCCAGTGTCCGAATTCAAGGGCTTAATTTGATGAATCTGCGTTTATCCCCTTGGCTTTCAATATAGTCTTCAAACATGCTTGACGGCGCCTCGCCCGCAGTAATCAGGCAAAAACTTTGCTCCAAAATGCTTCGTTCCATAGCTTAGTGAGGATTTCAGGATATTCCTTTTTTACTAGCCGGCTGCTTGCGCTTTTGTAAGCATTTATGAACTTGCTGATTTCCGATCTGGGGTTCGCTTTGTACATAGCGTTTATGTGGCCTTTGCCATGCTCCCACTCCAAAAGCGTTATTTTATATTTTGGGGCTATGTATTCAAAGATTTCTTTTGCCCTTTGGGACACTTTATCGTCGATGGCTTGCCGTCTGTATTTTACAGCCAGCACAAGATGGTAATTAAGCATGAACACCGAATGGGTGTTTCTATCTAGATCCATATGCATAATCAGTCCTCTCGCTGAATCGACTGACTGTATATTACAGTTACCCAAAGCGGTAGTCAAGGCCTCGCTGATTCATCCCGCCACCAAAAGGCGGGGGATTCTTTGCAATCTAACTTTATTTTAGCTCCTTGCTATATTGCATGGCGCTTTGCAGATACATCCCATTTGTCAAGCCTGCCCCCATACGCGCAAATGCCCATTCTCGGGGAGTTTGCTATGAGCAGCATAAATTCGGCATGCAGTGCATCTTCTTTTGCGCAGTCTTCGCAATAAAAGGGGTTTTCCTGATCCCAAAAGCATTCGCTGCAAACATAAACAGCGTCAGCGCCGCAGCATGTGCAAGAATAAAGCTTTGGCTCGTTGCGGCCAAGCAGCCGCACAGGGCTCTCATAAGGCTGCCTGTAGCTTTGGGATATAAAATCGATCTTAAGCTCTGTTGTTAAGCCGAAGTCATATTCATACCTTAAGCTTTCGCCAACGTTGAACTCCGAAATAAAGCGCTTTTTGCCGACTTCAGTGTTGCCAACATAAAACGAGCTCATATGGCCGCAGCATTCAAGCCAAATCTGCCTTAAGAACTCATCCAGTTCTGCAAGCCTGCTGTCAAGCGGCATATCTATGTATAGCCAGTAGTCTTTGGGGTTGTCAGTGCTTGATATTTTAATAAAGCAGCATTTTTCAATACCGCTGCGAATGTGCTTTCTTTTTAAATGGCTGAGCAGCAGGCCTTCTTCCATCACCCTGCTGCTACAGACAAAGCAGCTTCCTTTAGCCATTAGGCCCCACCAATCCATTCTCGCAAAATTTATTACGATTATAGCACAGATATCTAAAAACCAAAAATAAGAAAAATCTTTCTTGCCATTTCCTGCAACTGACTATGAAACTGTTTGCTTTTTTGATAGTATATATCATTATTTGTGGATATTTGATGTATCTTAGCACCGGAAATCTATATATAATAATGTGACAGACAACATCCTTATCAGGAGAGATGTTTTGGCGGTTAATGAGCAATTTCAGTCTTTAAAAAGGCAAGTATCCCTGACATACAGATATTTTATTCGGCAATGGCCTACTGTATTCAGCCTTTTTGCCATCATTGTGCTGCAGGTGGTTTTTGAGCTAACGATTCCTGCTGTTTCAGCAAATATAGTTAACATTGGAATTAGCCGGGGGGGCATCAAAGACGGGAGCCCCTATGTGATGGCAGCTGAGCGCTTTGACAGCCTTCTAATGTATATGCCATCCCACATAAAAAGCGCAGCATCCGAGCTATATTACTACTGCGAGGCCGGCCAAGCGCCGAAGGGCGCGCTCGCGATGTGCCCGGGTGCAGCTCAGCGCAAAGTTGCCGTGCGCGGCAAAGCTGGTGAAGACAAAGCGTTCGTGTACGCTTTCCACATACGCGAATGCGCTGAGGGCAATACCGGCAGTGTTGCATATGAAAGCCTGAGGCGAATTTTTGAGAACTTGAGCCCTACCGGCAGAACGCTTCTAGAGCTTGATCCGCAAAGGTTCCTTTCTGAAAGCAACGGCTCTTTTCAGTCTAACTGCTTCTCAGCGCTTGACGGGCTGGATGAAACAGCCCTTGCGGAAAGCGCATCAGAGTATATTATCGCCGAGCTCAGGCTGCTGGGCGCAAGCGCGGAAGATATCCAGTCAGCGTATATCAAACGCAACGCTCTGTATATGGCAGCGCTTGCTGTCGCAGCAATGGCTGCTGCATTGGCAGCAAGCTATTTGGCATCGATAGTGTCAAGCACGTTCGGCAGGGATTTAAGGCGGGACATGTTTGCAAAGGCGCTGTCTCTCTCGCCTGAGGAAGCCGGAGCATATTCGCTCGCGACACTGATTACGCGATCAAGCGCTGATGTCGCTCAGATACAGGCAGCGTCTGTTATGGCGCTTAGGGTGCTTATCACTGCTCCAATCCTGGGTTTCGGGGCAATTGCATATGCTGCGTTTATTAATTTTTCGCTTGCAAGCATTATTGTTGTATTTGCTGCTTTTGTCCTATTTCTGATTGTAGCTGCCTTCTTTGCAGCGACGCCCATATACTTTCGCATACAGGAATACATCGACAGCCTAAACAGGATCGCCAGGGAAACCTTAAAGGGGATTTCTTCAATTCGGGCGTTTCGAAGGGAAGACAGGCAGGAAGAGCGCCTGGCTGAGGCAGCCAATGGGATAAAGGGATCAAGAATCAGCCTCATCCGGACTATGGGGATACTGGAGCCTTCAATGGCCTTGTCCCTTAATGCATCCATTGCATTAATCATATGGATAGGCGCGCACCAAGTCCAAAGCGGCACTGTGCGCGCTGGCGCGCTAATAGCGCTGGTTGCATACGCAACCCAGGTTATTGCAGCGCTCGGGCTGCTTGCAAACCTCTCAGCGCAGTTCTCGCAGGCTTTGGTGTCAATGCTGCGGGTAGATGAGGTTTTAATGCATGAAAGCAAGATCGCCGACCCGCTTATTCCCGAGAGCTTTATTGGCAGCGATAGAGGCATCGTTGAATTTGAGAATGTTTGCTTTGCGTATCCGGGGGCTGAGGGGAACGCTTTAAGCGAGGTATCGTTTAGGGCTCTGCCACAGCAGACAACGGCTATTGTCGGGGGCACCGGATCCGGAAAGAGCACTATTGCCGGCCTGATTGCAAGGCTGTATGAGCCAAGCGCAGGCATTGTGAAAGTGGGAGGGGTTGACGCCCGAAATCTCGCGCTCAAAGAGCTCAGGGAGGAAATAGGGTATGTTCCCCAGGAAAGCATGCTTTTCAGCGGGAGCATTCGCACAAACATTAAATTTTCAAACCTCAGCATGCCTGATGAGGATATGCAAATGGCAGCATCTATAAGCCAGTCAACTGCTTTTATCAACGAGAAAGCTTCAAAGTATGACGAAGCTGTTTCTGAGGGGGGCTTGTCAGTCTCCGGAGGCCAAAGGCAGAGGATATCCATATCGCGGGCACTGGCAAAGAAGCCGAAAGTGCTGGTCTTTGATGACTGCTTCTCCAACTTGGACTACAGCACAGAACGAAAGCTCAGGCAGGCTGTAAAGGAGTCTGCCTCTGATGCTACTGTCATTATCATATCCCAGAGGCTCTCTTCTATCATTGAGGCGGATCAGATAGTCGTTTTGGAAGAGGGCAGGGTGATAGGAATTGGCAGCCACGAATCGCTCATGGCAGAGTGCGAAGGCTACCGCCTATTTGCGGCATCGCAGCTCGGAGAGGAGGGCATGAAAAAATGGGGGCTTTAAAAAGCACTTTTGGCAGGCTGTATGAAGACATAAAACCCCACATGGCGCGGCTTCTTGCATCGCTTGCCCTGTCAGCCATATCTACAGCGCTGAGCGCGTATGGCCCAAGAATGCTCGGGCAGGCGTCGACATTGCTGTATGAGGGCTCCATGTCTGCTCTGAGGGGAGGCTTCGGCATAGACTTTGCCGCAATAAAGGCAATTCTTCTGAGGCTTGTTGCGCTTTATGCAGTTTCCAGCATGTGCTCTTATGCAATCGAATTTATAATGTGCGTTGTCAGCCAGAGCGTTGGCACCAGCTTAAGGCAAAAGATTGCTGCAAAGATAAATAGGCTGCCTATGGCCTACTTTGACAGCGCTGCTCATGGAGAGATACTTGCCCACTTGACAATTGATGTGAGCAATGTGGCAGCAAACCTGAACACGGCAATGGTGCAAACAGTAAACGGGGCGATGGCTATCGTTTGCGTTATTATTATGATGCTCTCAATAAATACTCTGCTGGCTTTTGCCTCGGTAGCCCTCTTGCCCGTGTCTGCCTATTTAATCAGGCTTATTGTGAAGGCTTCGCAAAATCACTATAGCGAGCAGCAAAAATGGCTCGGCAAAGCAAATGCAAGGATTGAAGAAGCATACTCAGGAATTGCCGCTATAAAATCGTTTAACCAGGAAGAGCGCTTTTGCGAAGAGTTTGAAGACTGCATAGAGCCTCTTAGGAAAGCTTCAAGGAAAGCGATATTTTTCAGCTCGCTTATGGTTCCGCTTACTGCTTTTGCTTCAAACCTTACTTTTGCGGCTATCTGCGCCATGGGCGGGTGGCTTTGCTATCAAGGCAAGATTAGCGTTGGAGACATTCAGTCCTTTATTATATATGCCAGGCTTTTAAGCTCGCCGGTTAGCCAGGCGGCGCAAACTGCCAACATGCTTCAGGCTACTGCTGCCGCTTCTGAGCGTATATATGCTTTCTTAAACGAGAAAGCCGAAAGCAGCCCAAAAGATGCACTCCCTGTAAGCATCAGCGGCAGCATATACTTTTCAAATGCTTCGTTTAGCTACAATGGCATAGACCCGGTGCTCAAGTATTTTCAGGCAATGGTGCAGCAAGGCAAAAAGACAGCAGTCGTCGGGCCTACAGGCGCAGGCAAGTCAACGCTTGCCAAGCTGATGCTCAGGTTTTATGATTTAAACGAAGGCTCTATTCACCTAGACGGATTGAATATTGCAGAGTATGAGCGTTCAAGCGTAAGAGAGCCGTTTGCCATTGTGCCCCAGGAACCCTGGCTGTTCAGCGGCACTATTTATGACAATATTGCCTATGCAAACCCCAATGCATCTGAAGACGAGGTTATAAGCGCAGCAAAAGCTGCATATGCCCATAACTTCATTATGCAAATGCCCGGCGGCTACAGCATGGCTATAAGCGAGGATGCCACCAATATTTCGCAAGGCCAAAAGCAGCTCATTGCTATTGCGAGGGCATTTTTGGCTGATCCAAAGATACTGATTTTAGATGAAGCAACAAGCTCAGTAGACACGCGCACAGAGGCGCTAATACAGGAGGCAACAGACAGGCTGATGCTGGGCAAGACATCGTTTGTAATTGCGCATAGGCTGGCTACGATAAAAAACGCAGACAATATACTTGTTATCAACGACGGAAGGATTATTGAATCCGGAAACCATGCTTCGCTCATGCAGGCAAACGGCTATTACGCTTCGGTTTATAATTCACAGTTTGTCGTGTAACAGCCTCTTTTGCTGCCCGCTATAAAAGAGATTTTGGCGAGCCGCTCTGGTGCATAGCATAGCCGGCTTTATAATATTATGGCGCGATGCGCTGCTGTTATGCCCTTAGGCGCTCACGCAGTTTTGTGCTTTAGCTTTTATACAAGGCGTTAGCCCTTTTGCCCCGCTAAGGCAAATTCATCCGGCTTGCCAATACAGCGCAGGCAGTACTAATTCAGTGATTAACAAAAGAGAACAGCCCTTTGCCGCAATTAAGCTGCAAGGGCTGTCTTCGTTGCCTGTCGTTCGCTTGATAGATTTTGCTACATATGGCAGGAAACTGCTTTTGAGTAACCTGAGTATACTTTGCGCCCACTGTAGTCTCTGTAGGGCCTTACTACGAAGGTGTAGTTGCTTCCGCCGCTTAAGCCGGTTACATAGCCGGAGCATCCGCCGCCTTTCGCTGATCCAACTTGCTTGTAGGAATAGTTGCCGCTTGAACCGGTTCTGCGGTAAATGTCATAGCCATGCGCATTTGAGGCTTTGCCCCATGACAAGTTAACAGAGCTGTTGTTGCGCTTTGAGTATGAAAGGTTTCCACAGTTGCCAGGCTTTTGAGGGTTGACAGAAACATTGCCTGAATTCCAATATTTGCTGTATTGCCTATTCCCTCCGCGGTCGTTGTAACCACGAACGCGGTATGTATAAGCTGTATTAAAGCCGCAGCTGTTATCGGCATAGTTGAAGCGCCCGTTGCCGTTGTATCTGCCGGTATCTATTGTTTTCCAGTTACCGCCTGAAGGCCTGCGCTGCACTTCATAGTACGAATATTGTGACTGCCATCCAGATGCTGAGATGCAGATGTTGCCACTGCCTGCATTAGGCTGGCAGGAAAAGCTATTCTGGGAGCAACCGCATGAACTGTATCCATTGCCGTTTCCGTTCCCATTGCCATTTCCATTGCCGTTCCCATTATCGCCATTGTCATAGCCATTATCGCCGTTGTCATCGTCATAGCCGTTCCCATTGCCGTTCCCATTGCCATTTCCGTTTCCGTTGCCGTTTGAACTGCAGTCACTGCAGTTGGCATAGTGCTCTATGCTGGAGCTTCCGGCAAACACGGGCATTACGAGCATTTCAGATAAAATCGCGAAGCATATGAGCAGAGCTGCTACTCTTTTTGTATTCGTTTTCATGTGTATCGCGCAAAAGCTGTCCGCCATCCTCATAACAGGCAGCGCTTATGCGCTTTCTCCTTTGATGATTGTTTTTTGCATTGCTGGGTTCAATTCTCTCAATTGGCCGTGCTGTGTTTTTATGTGCTGCCGCCAGCCAGGCTTGGGGACGGGCTGAAGGTTAAGCCTGGCTAGCTGGCAGGGGATTGGGCTATCTATACCTTATACAAAGCATCAATCGTTCTTTCGGGTTTCGCCTTTAGAAGGCGGGATTAGTTGCACTTATAAGCTGTTGAGTTGTGCGAGTAGATCTTCTTGCCGTTTGAAACGCGGTAAGCTACCACATAGAAGTAATATGGCGTTCCACTCTTCATGTTTCTGATAACACAGCTTGTAGCGTTTGAGGAAACTGATGCAACTTTGTTGTACTTGCCATTGCTGCCGGCTCTGCAGTATACTTCGTATCCGCCCATGCCTCTTTGGGCATTCCAGCTAACTTTAATTGAGCTGCCCTGGTTTCTTGAGGCTTTCACGTTGCCAACGGTGGTTGGCCTGCCGTAATAGCTGACTTTCGACACTCGTGAATAGTTGGAGTAGCGCTTGGAGCCTCCTGAATTGTAGAAGCCCCGGCACCTGTAGTTGTACGAATTGTTAGCCTTAACATTCTTGTCGTCCCAACGCATTGTTCTTGAGCCTGAGTAGTTCATCGTGCAAACAGGCACCCAGCTGCCTCCTGATGCGGGGCATCTCTCAATAACATAGCCGGAATACTTGCTTGAGCAGTTGGCAAGCGTAACGCTAACACCGTCAGCTATCTCAGCCGAAGTTAGCGTTGGCTCTGCTGCCGCTTCAGATTCTGTTGAAGTGGCTGTGGTTGTAGTGGTTGCCGCTCTTGGCTCTTTGGCTGGCGTATTCGCCATAACAGGCATGGCGCCAGCAATAGCCAGTAAGAAGCACAAGAGTGCGACTAACCGTTTGGAAGTGTTCTTCATAATCTCTCTTTATCTCTCTTTCTAGAATTGTAGGGCAGTTTTTTTTATGTCATATATGGGCAACACCTCTTTCCCAATTACGCAGCAAAATCTTAGTAATTCCGTCTAAATATAAGCTGAGAACTCAATTGCACTAGCATTCCACCGCTGTAATTGTCTTCATTTTAAACACCTTGCCGATATTTGTCAATCTATCCATAGGTATATATGGCAATTTTAATAATAAATGGGAGTCAATCATACTATATTGTTTATATTTCAAGATATTGCCCGGAAATCTTGTAATTTTTTGCGGAAATACTTCCGTATTATTTCCACAAAAAATGCAAAAAGGCCGATTTAGAGGCCTTTTGATAAGTATTGCCAATATTAACAGTTTTCACCGAAAGCTTTTGGCTGCTATATTAGAAGCTGCTCCATGCTGATTCTTTCCGAATGGCGCTGGTTTGGAGCGGCGCCGGGGCCGGGGTACCCGACAACAATATAAAAGGCAGGCACAATGTTATCGCCCAACTCAAAGGCTTCTTTGGCTTTAGCCGCATCAAAAGCCAGCACCCAAAGGGTGTTGAGCCCTAAAGATTCTGCAGTAAGCATCATGTATGAGCCAATGATCGATGAATCAGTAAAGCCGCTGTCCTGGCCGCTTGCCGGGTGGACCCAATGCAGGCTCGTGTCGTAGCATACAAGCAGCATAAGCTGGGATCCGTAGCGGCAGCGCGTTGTCTCTTCAGCTTTGCTTAGCAGCTGCTCATTATCGAGCACCTTTATTCTGACCGGCTGCCTATTTCCTGCGGTAGGGGCTATTCTTGCCGACTCAAGTATTGCTTCCAGCTTTATTTTCTCGACCTGATCAGGCGAAAAGCTGCGGCATGAATAGCGCTTGTTTAGGACATCAAAAAATTCCATGTGTGTATCTCCTTATGCTTCATTTTAGCACAGGCCTGCCCCAAGCCCCCAGCCTATCCCGATTATTCACAGCCCTTGGCGCCGGCATAGCAGCGAAACACTGCATATAAAGCCGGTTTGCTGCCCGGGCGCTGTTATAGCCAGGCGCTAGCGGCGCGCTATTGCGCGAAAGCAATGCCCGCCGCCCATCTGAGGCAAGCCTTTAGAGCAGATGCTAAATTGCAGGTCGGCAGCATCAGGAAATATAGGCTTCAGGCAGGCTATATTGTTATTCCGGCGCTGTCTTCGATAAGGCCTTTAAGCGAAGAAACCTCCTCTTCACTCGCCCCGAGCGCTTCCATTGCGCCAAAGGCCCGCCTCATCTCCCCTTCCGATTTGGAAAAATGCCTGAGAAAAGCATCCTTGTTCGGCATTGCTTTTCGCTGGGCAATAGCGTATCCCAACAGGCCTGTCAGGCGCCTTGTCAGCGCATTGATTATTTCCTCCCTGTTCGGGCTGTTTTTAAATATCTCTGAAAGGCTCTCTGCTCCCTGCAAAACAAGAAGGGACGCTATGGCTTCCGGCTCGCTGGCCGCATTTTCAAAGGCTGCGCTTGCAAGGCGGCTTGCCGCCTCAACCTTAACATCCCCTTGGCTGCTTGCGCCAATCAAAGCGTTTATAGCCTCATTTGGCTCCAAATCAGGCACGTCGCTTCCCGTTCCAACCAAGTACAAAATGGCCTTTTGTGTTTTGTCCATTTCAACACCGCCTTTATAATTCATTTTCATTTTGAGCATTTGCATGCTCAGCCAATGCTAGCATACACTATCCGGGTGCGCCACCATCGCGTTAGCGGGCGGGAAATAGGTTTTAGCGAAAACGGGCGCTAAAGAAGCTGTATTGGCAGCAATGCGCGCTGAAAGCTTTTATGGGAAAAGGCAGTGTTTTATACTATTGATTAGGGAATGATTAGGGAAGCAACCAAACGTAAATGAGACAAGTCTCGCTGCCACGAAAGAAAGCAATAATGCATTCAGGAATGCGCATTGCGAATTCCAAGAAAGGGATTTATACTCAAATTTAAGGGGGGGCACAAAAGCCGGTTGTTTATTTGGCGATTGCACCCCGTTCCAAACGTGGCTTAAGCACTGTCTTTGAGCACGCCCCACTGAGCCCGCTAAAACGCGAGGCTGGACAAGAAAATCAATATTCTTCAGACAATGCATACCCCCTTGCACTTGCATTATTATTGCATATAGAAAGCGAGGCATCAATATGAAGGCAGAAATGAATGCTGTAACTGTTCCTGCATGCGGCCTTGGCGTACATAAGGCATTATTGAAGCATGCGCAATAGACAAGAGCAATGAAATGCGCCATATGGCTTTCGACACGATGAGGGATTCGCTATTCAGCCTTAGGGACTGGATAGCATGCATCTTTTAATTGCTTTAGCGTGCTAATGGAGAGCACTGGGGTATATTGGATACCGTTATTTGAGATTCTCGAAGAGACAGAAGGAATGGATGCCGGCGTTGGCAATGCGAGAGCCATGAAGAACGTGCCCGGCAGGCCTAAAAGGGACAAGGATAGCGCTGGCTGGATGCCAAGCTGTGCATGTTTGGCCTTGTTCTCAAAAGCCTGGTGGCTGCCCGAGAGTTTCGAGAGCTAAGGGAAATTGCCCGCTGCCATAAAAAGCTTGTTGCTGATCGGGCGCGCCACATAAACCGAATTGAAAAGCTTCTTCAGATGAATGGCTTTAAGCTCTCAAGCGCTATAAGCAGCATCAGCGGCATAATCGGGCTGAAGCTGCTAGAGAAGCTTGCAAAAAAAGCAGCGTTTCGCCCAAAGAAGTGCGTGAGTGCCTGGACAGGCGCATTAAGCGCCCCGCAGAAGAAATTGAGCGCGCGATAAACGGCAAAATGAAGCCATCAAGCTGCTTGCTGCTCTCTAGAATGCTCAAAAAGCTAAAAGCCAGCAGCGCTGAAATAGACAAAATCTATGAAATGCTGGAAGAAAAATCAAAGCGCCATGAGCCACAGATTGAATTGCTGGAAAGCATCCCTGGAATTGGGAGGCTCTCAGCAATGTATATAATAGCAGAAATATCTGCCGACATGCCGACCTTCCCCACTTCGCGCCATATTGCCTCATGGGCAGGCCTGGCCCAAAAAGATATTGAAAGCGCAGGAAAGCTAAAATCGCCAAAAACCAAAAAAGCTAATGTTTATGTAAAATCAATCCTGACGGAATGCGCATGGGCGGCAACGAAAACAAGGGGCAACCGCTTGTCGAACTGGTATTGGAAAAACCAAGGAAGGCTTGGGCAAAAAAAGCGATAACTGCCGTAGCAAGAAAACTGCTTGTCTGTGCATATGCAATGCTAAAAGCGGGGAGCATTATGATGATAGCCTGTAAAACCGGAAAAAAGCGAAAGAGCTTGAGAAGGGGCAAAACGCCATAGAGCATCAAAGTGAAGCCACCCTGCCAACTGCAAGCGGCACAAGCAGCAGCCAAGGCAGCGAGCATTTAATATACATCCCAAGCAACAGCGGTAGGGTTGAGGCAGCTGCGCCCAACGCCGACATAAACGGCGCGCTCAACATTTTAAGAAAAAGCAGCATTGTATCTCTAGAGGGATTATATGGTAGCGGCGCCAGGGAAACGCCTGCAAGGGTTCGGCTTGCGTAAGCGGGCTGCGCCTTTGCGAATTCTGGGATTGGGCCAGGCATTGCAGCAAATCTTGTTTTATACATAAAGCATGCAGGCTGCAAGCACAAAAGCTGGTTATATGCATCTGAGTGAAGCATACAAGCAGTACTGCTTAGCAAAGATGGAACCCTGTCTGGTTTATTTCCGGTAAGTTCCCTAAAACATGAGAGCCACACAAAAAAAGAAGAGGCCATAGCAATGAAGCAATTAGCATTTGACAGCGAATTGGGGGTTTTGCAGCTAACAGAGGAGCAAGGCAGCATCGTGGGCGTAGGCATTTGCGTTGACACGCAAGCTATAGCCAGGAGCGAGCCAAGCGAAATCCTTGAAAAAGCGGCAAAGCAGCTCGAGGAATACATAAGCGGCCGCAGAAAAGCTTTCGATCTGCCTATAAAAATGCAGGGCACAGGCTTTCAAAAGGCTGTATGGGAAGCGATGTGCACAATCCCGTACGGCTCCACAGCCTCATATAGCCAGCTTGCCGCAATGGCAGGATCGCCAAAAGGCGCAAGAGCTGCCGGCTCATGCTGCGCGCGCAACCCCATAGCAATAATTGTCCCGTGCCATAGGGTTATAACAAAAAGCGGAGGGATCGGAGGGTATGCCTTCGGCATTCAGATCAAAGAAAAGCTGCTGGCACTAGAGTCTCTTTACAAGGCTTTGGACTAGTTCGCTTGAGACAGATGATACTTTGATCAATTGCGGGCTATCGAACTCAGATAGCGGGCTCGCTTCGTTTACAACCGCCAAAATGGGAACCTGTGTTGCAAGATAGTCGCTCAGCTTTGAAGGCAGGTATGGGTTCTTCAGCCCGCCAAAGCTTATGTCGCTTAGAAATAAATAGTCCATCTTTGATGCTACGTTAAGAAACTCAAAGTAGCCAAGCTGGGAGTTTAGCGCGGCATTTGCCGGCAGAGCTTCTTTGCTGACTTTTGAGGAAGTAAAAATATGCACGCATGCTTTCGGGTTAGCGCAGAGCTTTATGAGATCGGCTTCTGATCTTGATTCGTAAAACGAGCCGAAAAAGCCGATATTGATTGCCGAGCGATCAAGCGCATAAGATGAAGGCTCCAAGTTGGCATAGCGGCTGTCAATAACAGGATGGCTGAGGATTATGCTCTTTTCCATCACTTTATTCGCAAGCGGCTCATCCCCCAGATAGCCGAGCATATACTGCCTTTGGCTGCTGTTAGTAAAGATAACTGTATCTGCAGACTCATATACGATGCGCTCAAAAAACTCCCACTCAACACTGCTGCCATCATTTGGGCGCTTTTTGTTTTGGGCGCTGTAGGCTATAGGGTCTGAAAACTCTGCATACCATTTCGCATCGGGATGCTCCTGTTTATACAGCCAGGCTGCAACATGCGATCCCGCCCACAGCGAGCGGGAATAGATAATTTCAGCCTTGGCGTCTTTAGCCGCATGGTAGGCTTTGCGCCCCCAAGCATACTGTGAGGATGCATTAAAGTAAGCCTTTTGCCCGATAACATCCACCGAGCTTACAGCATACTGGGCGAAAAGCCTATGAAAAACCAAGTCTGCCTCTCTGGCGTTAGACATATTTGCGCTGTAGGCATGCCAGCTATGCAGCTTGCCGGTTATTCTGTCAAGCTCTGCCAGCCTTCTGCACGCTACATATGATGAAGGGTCGGCATACGGCGGGAAGTTGTGGCAAAATGCAATGGCTGTTGATTCTGAGAGCCTTCCTTTATTAATGAACGGGGAGCCGGCAGCAAATACCTGCTCTATGGCATCTGCCTTTTGGCCGCCATCAAGCTCTTGCAGCTTTTCGCATAAAAGGCTGTATTGGCTATTAATTTTTGCTGCTATAAAAAGCTTTGCTTCGAGGGGTATTGAAACGTCAAACATCAAATCAGTCAGCACTGCGACAATGCTCAGCCGGCCGGTGATATAAAAGCTAAAAAAGCTGTCTTTGCCGGGGCGCGAGAGGGAGCCTTCTGTAATGCTGCGAATATAGGCGTGCCGCGCGAGCGGTGATGCAATGTAGGCAAAGCCTTTAATGTATTGAAAATTCTCAGCCCAAAACACCACATCCTCTGTATGGGGGAGATCTTCGCGCATTGGCAAAAGGCCTTTCAGCCAGCAAGCCCTGTACAGCTTGGCTGCGAGCGAAGAAAATAGGCTTGCAGCATCGCTATAGCTATAGCATGGGCCTTTGCCGAGCTTTTTAATTGTCGTGTTAATATAGTTGCCCCAGCTATAGCTGCTGCGGCCTTCTGTGCGCTCAGCCATTTTGCCGCACACGATGTTTGATCCCCTATAAACGCTCTTTGCCAGATGGCTTAAATACCCCCTTGAGAACATGTCGTCATCGTCGAGAAAGGCGATCCACTCCCCTTTTGCAGCCGATATGCCAAGATTGCGCGCAGCTGAGGCGCTCTGGAGCGGCGTGTATACTGCCTTTACTGTGCTCGAAACTTTGCATGCTTCAAGCGCTGATTCATAAAAGGCCTCATTTGGCCCGTTGATTGCAACAACAATCTCAATAAGCTCAGCCGGGTAGGTTTGGCTAAGCACTGAAGCTATTGCCGCCTTCAGACCGTTTATATTTTTGTATGTAGGAATAATAACGCTTATTGCAGGGCGGGGCTCTTTTGTGAGCTTTTCGGCTTTTGGCTTTAGCGCTTTATTAAGCTTTCCCCGTATATAGCGAAGTATTTTTTTAAGTGTCCTCAAGCAAGCTCTCTTTCCAGAATTCGCACGATTCTTTGCGCTGCTTTCCCGTCGCCGAAAGGGTTGGGGGCGTTTTGCATTTTTGTGTATTCGCTGCGATCGCTCAGAAGGCGCGATGCGGCATTGATGATGCTCTGTTTTTGCGTTCCAACAAGCTTAAGCGCGCCACAGGCGAGGCCTTCCGGCCTTTCAGTTGTATCCCGAAGCACAAGCGTGGGCTTGCCAAGGGACGGCGCTTCCTCCTGAATGCCTCCGGAGTCAGTGAGTATGATATATGAAGCTTTCATAAAGTTGTGAAAATCGACAGGCCCCAGCGGTTCGATTAGCCTTGCCCTGCCAACCCCTGAAAACGCTTTGTGCGCTGCATCAAAAACAACAGGGTTCGGATGCACAGGGTATATCAGGTATAAATCAGGGTAGCGCTCCAGCAGCTCTTTTGCCGCATCAAATATGCACTGCAAAGGCTCTCCCCAGCTTTCGCGCCTATGGGCTGTTAAGAGCGCTATTCGCTTGCCTTCGGCTTTGGAGAGCTCAAAGTGGCTGTAGCCTTCTTTTACAGTGTAGCTTAGCGCGTCTATTGCAGTGTTGCCGGTAACATATATTGAGCCCTCCGGCCGGTTTTCCCTTATGAGGTTCTCTCTTGCCTGTTCGGTTGGGGCAAAGTGCAGCTTTGCTATTATGCCTGCTGCTATTCTGTTGAACTCCTCCGGGAAAGGGCTGCTTAGATTGCCGCTTCTTAAGCCTGCCTCTACATGCGCCACAGGTATGCCTTTGTAAAAGGCGCCCAACGCTGATGCAAATGCTGTTGTTGTGTCTCCATGGATTATAACAACGTCGGGCTGCTCAATGCTTAGCACCTTTTCGAAGGATTCAAGCAGCTTTGAAGTCAGGCCAAACAGGCTCTGGGCTTTGCGCATAATGCTGAGGTTATATTCGGGCTCGATTCCAAAGCATTCCAGCACTTGCTCGAGCAGCTCCTTATGCTGGCCGGAAACACATACAACCGGTTTTATTTCGTGGCTTTTTCCAAGCTCATTTATTACAGGGCCAAGCTTTATTGCTTCCGGCCTTGTACCGAATGATACGAGGGCCTTTTTCTTTTTCATCGCCGTTTACTGCCTATGTATGCTTTATAGCTTTCTATCACAGATGCTGCTTCGCCGTATTGCCTAAGCTTGCCGCTTTGAAGCCACAGGGCTTTCGTGCATAAATTATTAAGCGTGTCCAGGGAATGGGAAGCAATAATCGCGCCTGTTGCTTTTTCCTTTGTAATCTGCGTTATTTTGTCCATGCTCTTTTTTTGAAATCCCGTGTCGCCTACGGACAGGGCTTCATCAATAAGCAATGCGCCTTTGCAGAGGAAAACGGATATCGAAAACGAAAGCCTTGCGTACATCCCGCTGGAGTATGACTCTACCGGTTTGTCTATGAAGCGCTCCAGCTCTGAGAAGCCAATGATATCGTCTATGCTGGCTAGTATCTCCTTTTTCGATGCTCCCATAGCGTATCCGGACAGGTAGATATTCTGCCTGCCGCTCATGCGGGCTTGAAAGCCTATGCCAAGCGAGACGAGGCTAACCCTGACGGCATTGAGGATTATCTCCCCTTCATCAGGGGAGTAAATGCCGGCAATAGCCCTGAGCAGCGTTGTCTTGCCTGAGCCATTTTCGCCGATAAGGCCGAGGGCCTCGCCTTCATAAAGGCTAAAGCTTACGCCCTCAAGCGCGGTATAAGGCTTTTTATGCTCCTGCTTGGCAAAGGCCTTTCTGTATGAAACTGCTTCGCGCTCTTTATAGCGCACAGTAACCTGTTTTGCCTGTATAATAATGCCTGCCATTTAAACAGCCTTCATATAAGAATTTTCATTGCGGTACATTAGCGATAGGCCCGTTAGCGAAACAAGCGCGGCTACTGTGAGCCAGTAAGCGAGCATCTTAAAATCACAGGGCTGAGCATACAAAAGGCAGGCGCGAAGCTCTCGGACAAAAAAGCCTGTCGGGCATACGTAAAAGTAAACAGGCATCAGCTTTTGCGGAAGCTCTTTAAGATCGTAAAAAATGCCTGAGAAGTAAAACAAAACCCTTGTAGCCACCACCGTGACATTTGACAGATCCGCAATATACACTCCTATATGCGCTGATATCAGGCACAGGCCAAATATCAGGGCGCTATATACTGCTATCAATGGGAAAAAGCACAGAGCAGCCAGCTGTAGCTTTAAGCCCATAGCAGCCATTGCTGCTATTAAGATGGCAAAACTGAGAGCCATCTTGAAAAAATTAATAAACATCACTATTAAGACAAGGATGAACTTAGGAATATATGCCTTTTGCAGCACAGAGCGGTAGCTTCTTACCACAGAGACGCTTGAGTTTGCCGAGGCTGAAAAGTAGTTCCACGCGCTAAGGCCGATAAATACAAACACTGAGAAGTTCTCAATTTTAGCGCCGAAGACGCCTTCTACAACAAAAGAATAAACAGCCATGTATAGCAGGGGGTCTAAAATCCACCACACCCACCCGAGGTATGTGCCGTGGACCTGGTTTTTCAGCTCTGCTGCTGCCGAGTATAAGGCATAGTTTATATATTTCTTAAAATCGCTGGCAAATCTCATGTTATAATGCTGTCTTTGTATTTTTCTATATTTGTTTCGTATAAGCTAAGTATTTGCCCGAGCTCTCGAGTGCACCTTTGCCTCTCATCGCTTGGGGCGCTGTTCAGGCGCGCAATGTACCAGTTTTGGGCGAAGTAGTCGAGCCTTGTATTTTTGTAGCTTTCGATAAGGCCCTCCCGCTTTAGAAAGCCGGCCTGGCATTTTTCAGTTATATGCATTTTCTCAAATAGGATGGCTGTGCTTGCATTTGTTACAGAGCCAATAGTCTCATCGTAGTAGATATGGCTATCGCCTTTTACCACAACAGCGCTGTTTGCATAAGCCATTGCTTCGTAGAAGAAAAGGGTGTCCTGGCCTGCCCCTCCGATCGGATTTGACATTGGCTGGCTTTTAATGAAATCGGAGCTAAAAACCGCAGCCTGTATTGAATGGGGCCTGAACTTTGATGCTGCCAGCTCCTCTCTTGGGCTGGAGATGATCCCTTCCCTGGGAAGAAATGAAATGCTGGCGGCTGTGCTTGCCTTCATGTAAGAAGCAATAGCGATCTGGCATGCATTTTCATCCAGGGCTGACAGAAGGCTTGAATGCATATCGCCGATAAGCTCGTTGTCGGGATCAAGAAATGCTATTGCCGGCTCTCTTGCCATCATAATGCCAACGCTTCTCGGGCGCGCAGCGCTTCCGGAGGCAGGAGGGCTTAAAAATTCGTATGCAACATTGCTGTAGCGGCGGGCAAGCCTTTTTATGTAGTTTCGGTCCTCTTCATCGGGCGAGCCGTCGTCTATGATGTAGACCATGGTTGATTCAAAGATGCTGCTGCGCATGAGGCTTCTGAACGCTCTGTAATAGGCAAAGCTGCCATTGCCCATAACAGGCATGATAACAGCGAGCTTTTTTTTGCCTGATGAAATATACGGCAAACAGCCCATTTCTGTTTTGGGCAGCATAAATGTTTCGCCTTCCAGCTTTGTATCCGGAGAAATGCTTTCACAGCCGTTAAGGAGCTCTGCTTTTACAATGCTGTTTGAGAGCTGCGTTTTGGCGCTTTGGGCTTTCATGCTCTCTGAGAAGCATTCTGAGGATTTTGAAGCTATGCCGGTAAAAGAGTAGCGCATAGCAGCCAAAAGATCAGCCAGGTAAAATTCCTCATAATCTGCTTCATTGCCGAATGCGCATACATAGCTGTAGCCGTCAAGCGACAATACGCTTGATGCTTCCCTCAGATCGCAATCTGAAGAGCCTATCTGGCGCTCAAACATTGTTTGGATTTCATTTGTAATTTTGTTGCACACAACCAGGGTTCGCCGAGCTTTGTAAGGCATGCCAAGGCCAATAGAATTGAAGATGCCATTAACTCTCAGGCAAACATGCGCGAGCATATATGCAATTCTGATATTTTCCAAGCTGAATTCAAAGAGCTGCATACGGCTATAGCAAGAAAAGATTTCGCTTGCATGGCTTGGGCTCACTGCAATAAAAATATTGGGAAAGCAATTGGCAACTGAAACCGCATATGTTGATATAACGTTAACGCCAACTGCCAGCAGCTCATATGTGCGCATTGAGCACATTGTCTGTGAAGAAACAACGCTGTTTGCGCTAATGCCCCATGAAAAAAGCTTGTGGGCGCTGATGGCCTGGCAATGTGGCAGGCCCGGGTTCACAAATGGCAAAAAGCGAACAGGGTAAGGCCTTCTCGCTGTTTGGCTGTTTCGGTCCGCTATGGCAAGGCCGGTGCCGGCTGCAAGCGCCCCTTCAAAAATTGAGGCAAGCGCTTTGCACCTGCTTTTATAGCGCCTCATCCAGCTTCCTGCAAACAGAGCTGCGCTTTCGCTTTGCAGCTGGGCTGAGGCATTGTACGGGCTGTGCGCAAACGGGTTGGCGGCATACTCAAATAGGAAGCATTGTGAGTTGCGCGTATCTTTAATGTAGCACTCGAGCGACTCTTTTGCCGCAGTAAAGATATAGTCAGCCTCTTTGGCAATTCTCAGAAAGCGTTTATAGTTTGGAGGGTCTTCAATCGATAAAAAAACCGCCTTTTTGCCTAGCTGCCTGGCGAGCTTCATGGCGAGAACAGCGCTTGCTATGCCTTCTTCGCCTTTCCATTTGCCTTCCCAGCATGTTGTGTACAAAACTATATCGACATTTTCTATTTGCTGCTCAAGGCTTTCGGGCGCAAGCTCGATTAGATTCATGGCGCCTTCAAAGGAATGCAGCAAAAACTGATCGGCAATTATGCCGACAGCCTCTTCAGGCGCGCCATCAAGCAGCGCGGCTTTCGGCGCTGAGCTGAGCAGCTCCTCTGACCTCGCGGCCAGGTCTATTTCCGGCTTGTATCCCCGGGCAAACGGCCGGGCTATGGCCGCTTGTATTGATGCTGCCATATCAGCTGCCTTTGCAGCGGCGCGGCTCAGGGTGGTTTGTTGCAGGCTTAAAAAAAAGCGCTGCATGTGCAGCTTTGCTTTTTTGCTATTCATTGTCCATGTATATTGCTGCTTCTTGTTTCCATTCTGCCAAGCTTCTGCTTCCAATGTAGGCCTTGAGCACTTTTGACTGGGAGTCCACAATCAGCGCTGTCGGCACAAACTTCATCTTTTGAATTTCGCCCTTTTGCATGGCTTCGCTTGGAACAAAGCACTCAAAGCTTGCTTGCGAGATGGCAAGCATCTCTTTGCCTTTGGCGATTGCTGCGCCGTTTTGGCTTCCGTCAGCCGTCACAGAGTCAAGCAGCACAGCAGCAACCGCGAAGCCTTTCCCTTTCAGGTCTTCATAAAGCTGCGACAAAACGGGAAGCTCGTCTTCACATAAGCTGCACCATGTAGCCCAGTAGTAGACAAGCGTAATTTTGCTGGAGCTAAAATCATAGGGCTCGAAAGACCCGTCGATGGTTTGTGAATTTAGCGCAATCTTTCCGGATATATCCTGTTCATTGCCATCGCTTTGTGCAGCTTTGCCGTTGTTGCATGACATAAGAAGCTGCAAAAATGCCATTGCTGCAATACATATCGCTGCAAGCGTCTTTGTCTTCATATTTCTCCAAGGCCCGCAGACTGGCGTTTACGCTTTATCTGCGAATAGCGTTTGAAGATCCGGCAGCGAACACTGAGAAAGCTGAGAGTGGTATATATTCGCTGTTGGATCTGCTTTGGTATTGCGAATAATTATAGTCTTGCTGAGCAGTTGAGTACGAGTAGGTATACTGCGCGCCGGAAACCTGGCTCTTGGTGCTTGTTTCAGCCATGGCGCCGCTGATTGTCAGAGGCATGCTTGCGCTGCCAAAGTTTACTTTTACTGTTTGGGTGCCGCTGTAATTCGGCCTGTAGCCTTCTACCATTGATTTGGTCACCGGCGCATAGCCTATGCTGTTGTCTGAGTATTTAACAGTAAGCACTACAATCAGCTTGTCGATATTTTCCGGCGAGTTTGCTGTCGGGCTGCCGTTTTGCAGAGCGTTGCCCTGGTCTACGCTTATCGATACAGGCGTTTTGTTGGAGCCTGTAAACTGCTGCGCCCAGTAAGAGCCGTAACGGCTGTTGCTGGTATGCAAGCCTACACCCATGGTATCATAATTTGGATTAAGTATGTTCCTTCTGTGGCCTGGCGAATTCATCCATGCAACATGCACAGCTGTGGGGCTAGCGTAGCCTTCAGCAATGTTTTCGCCGGCAGTTCTGTATGTAGCGCCTGCGCGCTGCAGCGCTGTATAAAAGTTTTCGCCGCTTGGCCTTGTATGGGCAAAGCTTCTTTCTATTTCGAGTGCCCTTGTTGCTGCTGCCTGGGACTCAGCAGCCTGCACGCTTAAGGGTTTAACCCCTTCAGCAAAGCGGGCTTCATTTGTCAACCCTACCTCAAGCCACTCTTGTATAGACAGGTCCGGAGTGGCTGCCGCGAGCGCTGCACTAGGCATAAGCGCTAACAAAAGAGCAAAAGTACAAACGGATACTTTTAAAGTTAAGTTTTCAGAAATTTTCTTCATAATGCAACCTCATAATATTACTTTGTAACAATTTTCGTTACGAGTTCGTTACTTCTTGCATAGTATAACACGTCTAGATTGTACTTATTGCTATTTAACAAAGAATATCCACAAGTTTAGACAATTTTAATGATGTATTTTCCGATATGAATAGTTTCCAATTGTAAATATGCAGCGAGAACAAATAGCTATAGTTTTTTAAAACTATAGAAACTGTAATGCATAATTGAATAATGAATAATATTTTATGAATACTCAATCATTTTCAATTACAATCTCGTTAATAGTTTTCTAATTTTCTCATAATTCAGCAACAAAAAAGTACAAATCAATTGCATACGTTTTACTGGCAAACCCGCTTTTAATGCGGAATTTAGAAATAAATTGATATCCTTTTCGAATTTTCGGTTTCTAATGTGCGAAAAGGATACCATACTCGGCAAAATTCGCAGGAATTCATACACCTTGGGCGTCTATATATGTAAATTTTGTGCTATATTGGGGATAGAATGCTCATGCTAACAAAGGAGAGATTATGAAACGAGTCGGCATAATAGGAGGCTTAGGCCCTGCCTCTACCGTTGACTACTACAACGGCATAATCAGCGCCTCAAGGGCAATAGAAAGCAGCGCCTACCCTGAGATAATAATTTACAGCGTCGATATGATCGAAATGATGGCTTACGCAGAGGCCGAGGACTGGGGCAGCTTAGCAGAAATGCTTAGAAACGCTGTTTGGAAGCTGGCTGATGCCGGAGCTGAAGTTGCTGCTATGGCATGCAATACCACCCATATAGTTTACAACCAGATAGCTGAGAAATCAGCTCTGCCTCTGATAAGCATCGTAAGCGCAGCATGCGATGAGATGCAAAAGCTTGGCGTGCAAAGAGCCGCTGTTATCGGCACAGCTTTCACAATGCGCAGCGGGCTGTACACTGACGCCCTTAGCAGGAGAGGCATTAAGCCGATACTGCCTTCAGAGAGCGAACAAGGCGAAATAGCAAGCCTCATCTACCCAAACCTGGAAGACGGCATAGTTATAGCCAAAGACAAGGAAAGAATGCTTGAAATAGCCGAAAAGCTTATACGCGAGAACGATGCTGACTGCCTGCTGTTAGGGTGCACTGAGCTGCCTCTTATGATTAAGGGCGGCGATCTTGATACTGTGCTGATAAACACAACACAGATACATATAGGAGCTATTGTCAGCAGCATGTTTAGCTGACAGCGCAGAATGCCAAAATGGATACGGAGGAAAGTGCAATGAATGTTGGAGTTGAAATTGATTTTGTTGTCGAGGACTGCCTTAAGGCTCTTGCGCTCTATCAGAGCATTTTTGAAGTAGAGGCGGTTGAAGCCACAAACAATGAAACAGGAATGAATGAAGCTGAGTTTTCTATATACTCAGCCAGGTTTCATATGCTTGACGAAAACCCCGCCTATATGCTCATCGCCCCAAAGCCAGGCGATCCCAAGCCGATGTGGGTGAATGTATTTGTCGCTGACATCAGCCAGACATACGACAAGGCAATGTCCGCCGGCTGCACACAGATTCAGCCAATAACAGAAAATGAGGCAATGGGCCTGTCAAATGCTATGTTTATCGATCCCTTCGGCTATATATGGATGCTTCACCAACAGCACCGTGAAACCAGCTTTGCAGATCGCGAGAAAATAGCAAAAGAGCAAATGGGCACAAGCGAGTGAAGAAGATGCAAACGGGGGCAAAGTGATTTCATATCGAAAAGAGCTGGAAATTAAGACTGCTTCACGGCGCGGCTATGTCAATATAACCCGCGAAGTCCAAAGTGCGCTTGCAGAAAGCGGCATCACAGAAGGCTTATGCCTTGTCAACGCTATGCACATCACAGCAAGCGTTTTTATAAACGACAACGAATCCGGCTTGCATAGGGATTTTGAGCGCTGGCTTGAAAAGCTCGCACCGGAGAAGCCTCATAGCCAGTATGATCATAATGGATATGAAGACAATGCTGACGCGCACCTGAAGCGTTCAGTTATGGGCAGGGAGGCAGTAATTGCTGTAACAGAAGGCAATTTGGATTTCGGGCCCTGGGAGCAGATCTTTTATGGCGAATTTGATGGCATGCGAACCAAAAGGGTGCTCATAAAAATAATCGGGGATTAGGCAAAGAGCGCGAAGCCAATATGAGCAGGCATGCATGGAACAGGGCACAAAAACATGCCTGTTTTAGGCGCTTTTTTTGCAGGCGCCTAAAATGCTATTGACGGTTTTTACAGCAGGCCCGCCATGCGCAGTGCGGCTTGGCTTATACAGGCCAGAGGCACTTTAACAGCAAAACATTTGGCCGGAAAGCAGATTAGCGCATGAGAAAGCGCTTTTTTTAAAAACAATCTTTGCGGGTTTATCTATGCCTTTTTCTTAAGCGCCAACAAACAAGAGGATATGCGCCTTGGCATGAAGCGAAGCAGGGGCTGCTTTATGCTTTGCGCTGTTTGCCTGGCTGTTGCGCTTAGCGCTATACAAGAATAAAAACCTGCTTTTCGATCATGCATAATTCATGTGAAGCTTGCAGATGCTAAATAAAAAAGCGAGGTTTCTGCATGAATAAAAAAGCCAGAGCGCTTTTTTTGCTGGCCTTGGCGCTTTTCATTTCAGCGTGCAGCAAAGAAAAGCCTGCTGCGTACAATCCTGTAGATGAAGTAATGGATGGCCTGCAACTGGGCATGAGCGTAGCAGAGGCGATGCTTGTATATCCGCAGATGCATGAAAACGCGCCGCCGCTTGATATTTACCCAAATTATCCGCAAAACTTGCGTTTCTTTACAGCAGAGAATATAGAAATGCTTGGCAAAAATGGGGATTTCGTTTTGGCATTTCTTGATGATGCCCTGCAGTCTGTTGACTTTACGTTCTTTTGGGATCAAACAGGAAGCGAAGATCCGGCAATAAAAGAGCAAGCCCAGAAATGGCATGGCGATATGGTTAAGAGTGTAACTGAAATATATGGCGATCCTACCAGAACATTTGATAACGTCGGGGGAATTATAGTTGGTTGGGAGAAGGAGATAAGCATTGGTGTTGGAGTATATGAAAGCAATTCTTCTTCGTTTGCCATTACTGCAGCAGATTTCGTGCTACTGCCATTTTCATAAGCAAAAAGCCAAATCTTAAGGCTGGCAGCAAAGCTTTCGGCAATGCTGCCAGCTTTTTATTGTATTCAATATTCTTTTGCATAATCGGGAATTGCTGCATGCAAAGCCGAGAGCCTCTTTGCAGCTTTCAAGATTTTTTCGCAACAACCCGCAAGGGCTAAGGGGCCAGCCACAGTGCGCGCCTATCATGTTCCATTCTTGCATATTTGTATTTTTATTTAGCGATCTTTCATTAAGAATTGCCTATTTCGACGGCCTCTTAGCAGAGAAAATGATTTCACTTGCTAAAATAGCTTTATAGTGCATAATAATACTTGTTTTGCGATTTTATATAGGAGGGGGCCAAGAGACAATGAAAAGGGCTCTGCTAATTATATTGGCGGTTATGTGCATACTGCCAATCTATTCTTGTGACAGCTCTTCAAGGCAAGGCTCGCAGGCGCTCGCGCCTGCTGGCAGCAATACAGATGATATGCCAATGCCTACGAGATCATACAAAGACTACAATGGAAATGATGATGAGTGGGCGGTCTACTGGTATCTGTGCGGAAGCGATCTGGAAAGCGAAAGCGGTTTGGCTTCACTGGATTTAGCTGAAATGATGCTGGCAACCTTGCCTGGCGATGTTACTGCTGTAATTCAGACAGGCGGCGCTGAGGAGTGGCACAATAGCGTTATAAGCGCCGAGGAGCTCGGGCGCTATGTATATAAGGGGAACAAGCTGGAATTAGTCGAGTCGCTGCCGCTTGCAAGCATGGGCGATCCGAGAGTGCTGGCTGATTTCCTGGATTTTTGCAATGCTAACTATCCGGCGAAAAAACAGGCGCTTATCATGTGGGACCATGGAGGCGGGAGCCTCTTTGGCATGGAAATTGACCGTCTATTTGACAATGACTCGCTGAGCCTTCCTGAATTTGAAGAAGCCATAAAAGCTATGCCTGCTGCTTCCGGCACGTATGAAGTAGTTGGCTTTGATGCATGCCTGATGGCAACGATAGACATTGCCAGAATACTGCAGGGAAGCGCCAAGTACATGGTTGCATCACAGGAGATTGAGCCGGGGATCGGCTGGGACTATACCGCCCTGTTCAAAGCTTTGGCTGATGATTCAAGCATTGGGGGCGAAGAGCTCGGAATTGCCATTTGCGACAGCTACTATGCAGCGTGCGAAGAGTATGCCGGCATGGCTGAGCAGGTAACCCTGTCAGTTGTTGATATCGAAAAAGCAGGCAGCCTGCTAAGCGCATACGACGATTTGGGCGATGAAGCGCTGCTGCTGGCAGCAAGCGAGCAGCTGGCTTACCTGGGCGCTATGGGGCGCGCTGCTTATGATTCAGAAAAATACGGCGGCGGCAACTATGAAATGATCGACCTTGGGAGCTTTGTGAGCAGGGCTGGCAACTTGCTTCCCGAACAGGGCGATGCTTTGCTTGACGCGCTGGATGAGTGCGTTGCCTATCAAGTTATGGGCGAATACAGATCCGGAGCCACAGGGCTGTCATGCTACTACCTGTCTTCCGGATCCAGAACGTCGTATGAGCTGTTCGACGCAATAAACCCCAGCCAGCCTTTCTCCTACTTCTTTGAGTATGCCATTGATGGAAAGATGAGCGAGGGTGCCAATGACTACGTCAATAAGCTGGCATCAGATGCCGGAGTAAGGCTGCCGGCTGAGATGGCTTTAGCCCAGACATCGGAAATGGGGTTTAGAAGGCACCCTGTATACGTAGGCCCTGACGGCAATTGGAGGCTGGTTGTTGGCAGGCAGAAGGCATACAGCCTTGCAGCTGTTCTGGCTAACGTCATGTGGCTGGATCCGGTAAGCGGGCTGCAGGTGATGTTTGGCACAAGCCACAACCTGAAATCCAGCTGGCAGTATGGAGTGTTCACAGAGCAATTTGACGGCATGTGGGGCTGCATAGACGATGCGCAGGTTTATATGGAGCCAATAAGCGTCGATTATGACAGGGCGATATATTCAATACCCATCCACTTGAACTCTGAGCCTTACAATCTTTATGTCGGCTACTACTCATATGGCGACTTGCCTGAAGACAGCGGCTATGAGATACTTGGCGCCTGGAAGACAAGCAATGAGCTGGATCATACAGCTTCCAGGGAACTGGTCCAGCTTGTTCCGGGAGATATAGTTGAGCCAATTCAGTATCTTGTCCCGCTGCATGAGAATGGCGATCGAACAATTGAGGCGATGCCCATTGGAAGCATCACAGTTACAGAAGACACGAAATTTCACACAAAAAGCCTTGGAGACGGCTACTTTGCATTGACATTCGAAATGATAGACTATGCAGGCAACAGGTTCTATTCCAGCCAAGCGTCTTTTCGCGTGAGAAACGGCAATATTGTCAGGCTTGCAAGCGGCATTCATGAATCAAGCGAGCAGCCTGCCGGAAGCCTGCCGGTTGAGTTTATACAATCAAACAAATGGCTTCATGACGCCTGGAACCAGGAAATCACCTACTATACTGCGACAATTTCGTCTGAGGAGTACGCCAAATTGGCAACTTCCCTGGGCATAGCAAAGGATGGGGACACTACAGACAATGGAGGCTACAGCATTCATCTCGTCTCAAATACTTTGAATCTCGCGGACTATAGCGGCGTAAGAAAAGCATATATTGCCGGATACTACATGAGGGCAGACACGATTTGGCACAGGCGGGACATTGTATTTAATGTCGAGGAACTGACTGAAGCCTGGTAAGCATGAGTGCTTATGCAAAATACATAAAGAAAAGGAAAATGCTGTGAGAGCAGCGGAGGGTATGCAATATATGAATAAAAAAAAGGCATTGGCAGCAATACTTTTTGCAGCTGTTGCAATAAGCTTGCCCTTGCAAACAGTGCATGCAGACATGGGCCCAAAGCCTTCGATAAAGATAGTCTGCACAAACGTTCCGAATGGCGAGGTTTACCTTGATTTATTAATTGAGCAACCTCCCTTTCCTGAAGGCAAAGGCTTTGGTATTGATGATTTCAGCCCGTATAACAGCCAAATGGCCGGCATTCTCGTCGAATACAGCGATGGAGGCTGGCGGCCGGCTCTTGCTACAGGCACAAGCATGCCCTTGTTTGGCAACTTGCGCCTTAGCGCCTCAAACGGGACAGCAGTATCCTCTTTCAGCTATTTCGGCACTCCGGCGGTGTTTAAAATAATTGCTGTAACCGATACGCTTCAGGTTTCGGTATCAAATGTTATCGAAAGGCAAGCATATCAAGCCACAGTCTACTTCGATTTTGAAACAGGCATTGCCAAAGAGAGAAACCCTCTCATCTCATCAGCTGTTGCGTTTGCCGTGTCGCTCATAGCCACTCTTGTGCTTGAAGGCTTGGTGCTGATGCTGTTCAGATTCAGCCTTAGGCTTTGCATAAAGCCATTTATAGCAGTAAATGTGCTGACGCAAACGCTGCTGCACGGGGCGCTTGCCTGGGTAACCTACAACTTGGGCGCAGGCACAGCGATTTTTGCCTATGCGTTCCTTGAGGTTATAATCATTGTTGCTGAGGCTGTGCTCTTTATGCTCCTGCTTAGGCAGCATACAAAGCTCAGGCGCGCAATGTATGCTATTGTTGCCAATATTGTAAGCTTCGTGAGCGGGCTTGTTATTCTGGCCATAATGGCTGTAGTAAGCTAGAATTTAATAAGCCATAAAGGCAAGGAGCCCGCACAAAGCTTCTTGCCTTTTTTTAATATGCCGTTTAAGCCTTTAATTTTCAGAGTATGCGCACAAGTAGGCAATGCGCCCCTCCTCAGCAGAAAAGTCCATGTGAGTCGGGTATATTTCCGCACTCCAAGCCGTTTCGCTGTCTATTTTATATCCATTCGATTTTATTCCCTCAACCGTAAGGTCGTAGGCAGCGGCATACACGTCGCCATTTTGCAGATTGCCAAAAATATAGCCTATCGCAACATCGCAGGCAGCGATATCCCGAAACTGCATGCCTTGCGGCACCTCAGCGGATGCTTGTGCGGCGATGCCTGCGATGTAGGTGAAATGCTCCCCGTCGAACTCTCCTATCCAGCCGATATCGTAGCCTTCCACTGCGCCGGCAATGCCCCTTAGCTTTTGCAGCGTGCCATCTGCCATCATTTTTTCCCAAAGTGCAGGGATAGGGTTATATGCCTCTTGCTCTATTGTGTGCGTTAGCTCGCAGCCGATTATGCGCGTGTTTGGAAATTTTTGAAACTCTATAGACTCTAGCTTTGCCATATATATTTCTCCTTTTTGGTGTTCTGTTTTGTTGGTATGCAAAGAGCAATGCCAAGCTCCTTTAGCTGCAAAGGCGCCTGGCATTGGCATGATCGAATTACTTTTGTTTGTAGGTAGGGCAGATGCATTTGATGGTTTGTTGGCTATTTTACAACGTACATTTGGATATCTCTTCTTCCGAAGGCCATCGCCTTTGCGTGCGTGCTGAAGAAGATGTCAATTTTATTGCCTTGTATGGCGCCGCCCCTGTCTTCTACAACGAAGATGCCGGCGTTAGGCTTGTCCTTAAAGTAAGGAATGTATACTTTTGTTCCGAACGCATAGCTTGATGAGGCTGCTATAGTCCGCATCTCCTGTGGCATCGTGCCGCTTGCTGTTTTCGAGCCGGCATATGAGCCGCAGCACTGGGAGCAGTTGCAATATGCAGTCGCTGACACTGTAATAGCCTTGCCGAGGCTGTCTTCAGATACCTTAGCCGCGGGGGCGGCTTTGGATGCTGGCAAGGCTGCTTTGGCCTCTTCTTCTTCTGCTTCTTCCTTTATTATGGCAATCTTCTCGCCCTCGATTGGGCCGAGCCCTTCTGCCTGCTTTCTAAATGACGCTTCTGTGCGAAGGGCGCCTGCTGCTATAATGGCTGCCTTCTCCTGGCTTTTTGACGCTTCGCCGGCAGCTTGCCCAGGCTTGTCCTCAAGAAGGTCATTTAAGTTTATGTAAGCCGCTGCGTCCTGCTCGCTTAAGACTTCGCTCAGCTGTATCTCAGCGAACTTGTCCGGCTCAGAATAGACTCTTGCTTTAGAAATTGCGAATGAGGTTGACTCATCGCCATACAAAAAAACTGTGAAGAATAATTCTTTCACAGATACGTCAACCGCCCTGCCGTAAATAGGCAGAGGCTCGGGATCTTCAGTTGCACTGACAGTATAGGCTCCCGGCAGCAGCGCAAGCGCAAGTATCGCTGCTGCCGCCATGGCGGCATTTCTCTTCAATTGATTGCATTTCATTGGTTACACCTCTAAATTTTGTCACTTATGATGTAACTATATTGTAACATGAAATTTCTGTAAACGAACGATATAACAATTAATATTTACTAATGAGAATTATGCAAATTTTAATAAACGAATCATGGTTAAACAAAAAAAAGCCCTGCGCAGCGCTTTTGCGCTCTAAAGGCCCTTTTCGAGGAAGGATGCAATGTCATCATTGCTGGCGGTAATCAAGCCTTCTGAAGATAAAATGCTCTCCATAGCGCTTATCTCGTTCATAACATCCATGGCGTCTTCATCATAAAGAGAGTCATGCAGCTTATAAAAAGCTTCCAGCAGAAGGTTGAGGGTTTCCTTGATCTTCTCTTGGGTTTGGGTAATGTTTGGCGTCTGAACGCTTTTGGTTTCGAATTGGAGATATGTTTCAAGCAGCTTGTTTGTAGTTGGCAAGTAGTAGCTTAAAAACCTTCTGACAATAGCTGTTTTTTCAACATCGCCTTTTATTGAAACAAAGATCTCTGCTGTCACCTTTTCAATGTCGCTAATCATATCAGACATTTCCTCGTCAGTGATCTTTTCATTGATAGCCCTGAACTTGTCAATATAGCCTTGAGATATAGCCACTGTTTCCTGAGCTTGCTTTTGGGCTGGCGTTAGCGGCTCAACCGGCGCCTCAGCTGCCAGGTGCTCACGGCTCGGAGGGTAGAACTCAGATGAAAGCTTTGTTGCAGGGGGAATAGAGCCTCTTTCGCTGGCCCTCAATTGGAAGTTCTTTTGCTGCTCTCTGTATTGGCGCTCTGCATCGCCAAGCTGGCTACCTCTGCTCCTGCGAGTGGCTCTTCCTCTTGTTGTGGTGCTGTTTGAAGAGGATCCTTTGCCAATGGCGTTTGTCAAGTATATGATTATTAGGGCAAGCACTGCCAAAAAAAACCTGCTCATATATTTCTGCCTTTCTATACTATACATTATAACACAATGCATTTATATTGTATGCCAGTAGCTGGCTCAAGCCACATCCGCTAGGAAAAAAACAAAGCAATATTGGGCTAATGCTAAAAGAGTGTATAATAATAATTAGAGATTTTAATATAAGGGGCCATAAAGTGAAGTTAATAGACCTTATTGAGCGAAAGTTCCCTAGGTTCGGCATATCGAACCTAATAAGCCATATAGTTATTATTTCTGCAGCAGTTTATATTGCAGGCATGACCGGATACCCGCTGGATCCGCTGCTGGCCATGAATGCCCAGGCAGTTATGGCCGGAGAGGTATGGAGGCTCATTACATTCATATTCATTATACCCAGCTCTAACATTGTCTTTACAGCTTTAGCCTATATGTTTGTGTACTATACGGGAAAGCAGCTGGAGAGCGTATGGGGCACGTGCCGCTTCACCCTTTATTATATACTTGCCATGCTGAGCACTATTGCAGCAAGTTTTATAGCTCCGGGATTATATACCGGATATTATATACAGCTTTCGCTGTTTATCGCTTTTGCAATATACTATCCGGACTACCAGATCCTATACATGATGATCATTCCCATTAAAATAAAATATATCATGTATCTGGACATTGCCCTTTTGGCTGTTACTGTCCTTCAGGGGATTGCTATGAGGAATTGGGGCCTCGTGCTTGCAGTCATTGCGTCGCTGGTAGCGCCTATTGTCTTCTTTGGAAGAGACGGCATCGGCAGAATAAAAGCATATTTTCGAAGGATGAGCTATAAGAGGAAGATTAAGTAGCAATGAAGATATTCCGCAAAATACCTTCCTTTGGCATTGCTTTTTCCGGGGGTGGGACAAAGGGGTTTGCGGAGATTGGGGCGTGGAAAGCTTTAGAGGATGCAGATATACCGCTTGCCAACATGGTAGCCGGCTCGTCAACAGGCAGCATGGTTGCTGCATGCTATGCGCTGGGGATTTCAAGCTGGCAGGCATATGAATACGCGCTGAAGGCAGCAAGCGCTATGCAGAAGGCAAAAAGCTCTCCGTCAGCGGTTGCAGCGCTTCCTGAATTCGCAGGAAACGAAATCAGGGGAAGGCTGCTCGGCATTAAGCCGTCAAGCATCATGGTTTCAATACAAAGGGACTCTGTGGCTTTGGAGCAAATCTGCGAAGGCCTCTTTGGCGCTTCAACGTTTGATCAGGCAAAGACGCGCTTGATTGTTGTTGCATGCGATCTGAACAGCGGCAATGAAGTCTATTTGTCATCCGGCAAAATCTCCTCAGCATGCAGGGCGTCTTCATCGCGCCCGGGCCAATTTTCACCGACTGCATACGGCAGCATGCTTCTGGCAGATGCCGGCGCCTCAAACAACCTGCCTGCTGACATTCTAAAGAAGCGCGGCATAAAGGTTGTGCTTGGCATCAATGTGGACAATGAAAAATTCGCCCCTCCAAAATCATCAGCAATCACTGACATAGCAAGCGCATACTCCAACCTTGCTGCGCACCAGGCTAAAGTGCGCAACAGGGCAATGTGCGATGTATTAATAGAGCCCGGCCTGGACATTATTGAGAATGGCAGCCAGAGCCTGCTGCAAGATTTTTTTGATGCAGGCTATGAGGCAATGAAAAGCAAAATGCCAGCCCTCAAGGACGCGCTTGGCATCAAAGCCCCAAAAAAAAGGATGCCTTTCTTTTGAAGTTTACTTCGTAGTGTCTATAAGGCCGGGAGACGGCACAACTTTAAACAAAAATGTCTTTGCTTCATTTTCAAATGTTGCCGTGATTGAAAACTCTTTAGCTTCCATAACCTGCTGAGTAATCGTAAACAGGTTGTAGTTCTCGCTGAAGATGCCAATAGACGGATCACTGCACCTCATCTCCACTTTCTTGCCTGCTGGAAAAGTCTTGTTTTCGCCTGTATCTTTAAGCGTATAAGCGTAATGGGCTGATACAGTTATTGTGTTGCCAGGGTATAGAATGCTGCCTTCCTTCGGCTCAGCTTCCAAGACAATTTTCTGGTTTGAAATTGCTGAGCCTTCCCTGCTTTCGATATCCCTCCATGCTGATTTTGAAGTTGTCAGAAAGTCTATCAGAGTTATGGCAAAGATAATAAATGATATAAGCGCTAGCGAAGCCAGGACAAAGCGCTTCCTATTGACAAGCCTAATTTTGGGCGCCATATGCAAACTCCTTGAGCCAACCTTTTACAGGAATGGCAAGCTATTCATCATTATACAACAAACCACTAATAAAGCACTATTATTTCTCAATAGTGGTTATTTAGAAGTATACGCATGACATAACAATATGAAATATGACATTATATCGTTGATTACGATTTTATTAATTTTTTATTGATTATAATTCTCTGCTGAAAGTACAATGGTTATTTTTGGCAAAAAGATCATCGCAGCCCCATGCCAATCGAAATCAAGTAGAAGCACTTGATTTCGATTTGAGGCTTTGATAGAATGGTCAAGCATGTCGCTGAGTATGAAATGGAAAAAAGAATAAGAGATGCACTTTTGCTTGACCTGTACGGGGCTTTGCTGACAGAAAGGCAGAACAGCCTGCTTGAATGCTTTCTGTGCGAAGACCTGACTATTACTGAGATTGCCGGGCAGTTTGCCATTAGCCCGCAAGCGGCATCTGATATCGTAAAGAGAGCCCAGGCGGCGCTTGAAGGCTATGAAAGAAAGCTTAGGCATTATGAAAAGCTTCAGGCAGGCACAAAGCTGCTTGACAGGCTCGAAGCCATGTCTTATGGCAGCGAAGCTTTGGAAATAATTGAAAAGCTGCGGGATACGCTATGAGGTAGAAGCCTATGTTTGACAGTTTAAGCGAGAAGATACAGCAAGCCTTCAAAAAGCTGACCGGACGTGGAAAACTCTCTGAAAAGGACATTGATGCTGCCCTTAGAGAGATAAGAATGTCGCTGCTTGAGGCTGATGTCAACTATAAAGTTGCAAAGAATTTTCTCACAGACGTTAGGGAAAGGGCGATGGACTCGGACATCTTCCATAGCCTGACACCGGGGCAGACAATGATAAAGATCGTATACGAAGCGCTAAGCGATCTTTTGGGCGGGACTGCTGCGCAGATAAATACAGGCTCAACATCGCCGTTTGTCATAATGGTTGCCGGCGTCCAGGGATCCGGCAAGACAACCAGCGCTGCCAAGCTTGCGCTGCACTTTAAGAACAAGGGCAAGCGGGTGATGGTGGCAGCATGCGATACAAAAAGAGCTGCAGCTGTCAGCCAGCTTGAAGTGCTGCTAAAGAGCATCGATGTGCCGATGTATTCTGCACAGGGCCTTGAGCCTGCGGAAGTTGCATCGAATGCATGCAAGGAAGCCAAGCTTCAGGCTCGCGAAATACTAATAATCGACACTGCCGGAAGGCAGCATGTTGACGAAGCGCTAATGCAGGAAATAGCAGCTATATATGAAGCCGCCAAGCCGCATGAAACCCTGTTTGTCGTTGACAGCATGATGGGGCAGCAAGCTGTCAGCTCTGCTGAGGCATTTGGCCAGGCTATCGATATAAGCGGGTTTATACTGACTAAAGCAGACAGTGACGCAAGGGGCGGCGCTGCGCTTTCAGTTGCATACATCACCGGAAAGCCGATAAAGTTCGCAGCTACCGGAGAAAAGCTTAGCGACTTTGAAATTTTCCATCCTGACAGGATAGCGTCCAGAATCCTTGGAATGGGCGATATGGCCACTCTGATTGAAAAGGCTCAGGCGTCTTTTGACGAAGAGGCAGCCTTGGCAATGGCTGAAAAGCTGGAAAAGAACACTTTCAACCTTCAAGACTACCTGGAGCAGCTTGATCAGATAAGTGAGATGGGAAGCCTTGAGGAAATAATAAAGAGCATACCCGGCGCCAATAAAATGGGGCCAATAGAGGCAGACGAGCGCGAAATAGCCAGGACAAAGGCAATTATCCAGTCCATGACTATGAAAGAGCGCGAAAACCCGCAGATTCTTAATGCTTCAAGAAAGCGCAGAATCGCTGCCGGTTCAGGAACAAAGGTGTCGGATGTCAACCAGCTCATAAAGGGCTATGACCAGATGAGAAAGATTATCAAGCAGTTAAGCGGCAAGAAAGGCAAAAGAATGAACAGGCTCAACTTGCCGTTTCAGCTATAGCAATCAATTGCAATGCTGCGCTTAGTCATTTGGCAGCAAAAGAATGAATATTATTAAAGGAGGGAGCGCATTATGGCAGTAAAAATAAGGCTTAAGAGAATGGGAGCAAAGAAAAAGCCATTCTATCGCATCGTGGTGGCTGATGAAAGAACCCGCCGCGATGGAAAGCCGATTGAAGAAATTGGGACATACAAGCCTGTTGGCGAAAAGGAAGTTGTCATTGATCATGAAAAAGCCAAAAAGTGGCTTGCTGTTGGCGCACAGCCAACTGACACTGTACGAGCGATTTTTAAGAAAAATGGAATACTTTAATGGCGCAGCGCAACGATAGCTTTGATGTAAAGAACCTTGTAGAAGCCATTGTGCTTCCGCTTGTTGAAAATCCGCAGGAAGTTGCCGTCTCCGAAAGGAGAAAAGGATCAACTGTTACAGTTAAGCTGCATGTCAGCCAAAATGACATGGGCAAGGTTATCGGCAAGCAGGGGAGAATAGCTAAGTCAATTCGCACTGTTCTGAAGGCATATGCTGCCAAAGAGGACATGTTTGTAGAGCTGGATATAGAATAGCCCAACGCGCCTCGCCCGCTGGCGAGGCTTCTTAATTTTCGGAAAGGCAGAAAAAATGTCAATAAAGCCTGTGCGGACAAAACGAACAAAACAGGGAAGCTTTCTTAGTGGGGCCGCTGCACTTGCTGTAGGCGGCGTGTTTGCAAAATTCTTGGGAATGTTTTTTCGAGTGCCCATTGCCAATATTCTTGGCGATGTCGGGTTTGGATACTATACGCTTGCATACCAATGGTATTCGGCATTCCTTTCGCTTTCTACGATTGGCTTGCCGCTGGCAGTCAGCAAGCTGGTAAGCGAACGGGCAAGCGTAGGCAACTACAAAGGGACCAGCCAGGTACTCTCCCTTGCAACAAGGCTGCTGGCAAGCCTGGGGCTTATAGCATCGCTTGCAATGCTGCTTGGGGCAAGAGCCATTACTGAAAAGACGATCAGCGAGAGCTATTACAGCTTTTTGTTCCTCTCCCCTGCCCCATTGGCCGTTGCATTGCTTTCGGCATACCGCGGGTATCTCCAGGGAATGCAGAGGATGGCGCCAACAAGCGTTTCCCAAATAATTGAGCAAGCGCTTAGAGTGGCTGTGGGGGTCGGGCTGGCTTACTGGGCTATGGGAAATTCAAGCGATGTAGCGCTTGCAGCAGGGCTCGCCTCGTCCGGCGCAACTGCCGGAGCAGTTGCAGCGCTTGCTTATATGGCAGTGATCGCTTACTCGCATAACAGGCAATTGCCCAAAGAAGGGTTGGCTGCATTCAGCAAAGAGCCCAACAAAGGCATATATGCAACGCTGCTGTCGATCGCCCTGCCAATTGCCATTGGCAGCCTTGTCACTTCCTCAATGGGCATCATTAATTCAGTAACAGTTATCAACGGCCTGAGATCGGTCGGGTTCTCGCATGATACCGCAAGCTCGCTGTTTGGCGCTCTTGACGGAAAAGCGCAAACGCTCGTTAATGTCCCGTTTGTACTGGGCACTTCACTGTCAACAAGCCTAGTGCCTGCTATTTCAGCAGCGCTGGCGCAGGGGGACAGGGCAAGCGCCTCAAAGATGGCTTCGCTCGCTTTGAAGCTGTCGCTTTTGATATCATTGCCGGCATCAGTCGGGCTGTCTGTACTGAGCGAGCCGATAATGGCTCTCGTATTTGGGGCAGGCTCAAGAGCCTCAGCGCCACTGCTGGCAAGCCTTGCCTATGTAACGGTCTTTACTGTGGCGATGACAGCGCTTCAAGGAATTTTGCAGGGAGCAGGAAGAATGTATGAGCCTATTGTCAACATGACTATAGGCGTTTCCGCCAAGCTATTTATGAACATCATATTGATTAAGATACCATCCATAAACATATACGGCGCGATTGCTTCATCTATTGCAGCATCAGCAATAATATTCGTGCTCAATCTCATTTCAACAGTAAAGCATGTGGGCATTAAGGGAGTCCTCGCCCCGACAGCCATAGCCGCTGTTGCATCAGCAGTAATGGGCGTTTGCGCTCTTGCTTCATTCAGGCTCTTTGAGCGCTATATAGGCGAAAAGCTGGCTTGCATCGCAGCAATCCCTGTTGCCATCGCTGTATATGCTGCTATTGTTGTATTGGCAAAAGCAGTAACAATCGACGAGCTGTCGTCGATGCGGGGCTGATCTATGGGAAGGCTGACAAGCAAGCAGTATATACTCGCCGCACTGGCCAGGCATGGCTTCTTTTTTAAAAAAAGGCTTGGGCAGAATTTTCTCATTGATGGCAATATTGCTTCTATGATAGTAGACGCTGCGCTCGTAAACGGCCATTCCAATGCTATTGAGATTGGCGCAGGGGCTGGCGCACTGTCTGAATTACTGGCTGAAAAGCTTGAAAAGCTTATCCTTGTTGAAATTGATCCGTTTGTAGTAAAGATGCTTGTAGAAGAGTTTCAAACATATCCGAATGTATCGATCGTGCATGGCGATTTCCTGAAGCTTGACATGGTGAATGTTATGCGGGGCATGAGCGAAAGCTACGCAGCTGTTTCTAACCTTCCCTACTATATCTCAACGCCAATACTCTCCAAGTTGGCGTTTGCTGAAAACCCGCCGGAGAGAATTGTGGCGACAATGCAAAAGGAAGTGGCTGATCGAATCGCTGCAAAAGTCGGCAGCAAGCAGTATGGCGCTTTTAGCATTCTGCTTGGCAACCTGTACGAAGCTGAGGTTCTTTTCGCCATATCGCCTAACTGCTTTTTCCCTGCGCCAAAAGTTGAGAGCACTGCGCTTGCGCTTAACAGGCGGCCTAAGCCTCTTGCTGGCGACATAAGCAAAGACGAGCTCAGCAAGCTCGTTCACGGGTGCTTTGGCATGCGGCGAAAAACTCTTGCCAACAACCTTTCTGCATCATACAGCATTAGCAAAGAGCTGGCTTCGAATATACTTCAGAAGGCGGATATCAGCCCGAGCGAGCGGGCAGAAAAGCTTGAAATCAACGATTTTGCAAGGCTTCATGAAGCTATGCGCAGCGAGCTTATGTGACATATACAGCCCGCCCGAAACATATGCATATGCATGTGCATATTTTATGCTGATGCTTATGCAGCTTTTTGCATTTGGCTCTTTCACAATCTCTGCGCTTCACCTCGGCAATAAAATGCTGCAACTTACACAAAATTTATTCAAATCATGGTATATAGCTGCCAAAGAAGCAATCATTTGGGCTGATCATCCATACTATAGCGTAGAATACTATAATAAGGCGGCAAGCAATGCCAATCGCCATATGGACCGAAGAAGAGCTTGGGAATATAGGCAAAAAGGCATATTCCCCAGGAAATAGTGAATACGTTCTGGAATGCGATATTAAGCTGCGGGATTCTTTTAAGAGCATTTCGCCACAGCGCCCTATATCGCTTTTCGGCAATGGCTATATGCTTTCAGGGCTTACAGAGCCCTTGTTTTCGCGGCTTGCCGAATCCCATGTTGAAAATCTCGCGCTTTCAGCTTTTATCGACTCAACAAATAATGCTGCAGCTTTGTGCCTTCTGGCTGACAGCTGCACGTTTGAAGCAGTAACCGTGTCAGGCGAAATCCGCGGCTGCGGCTGCATAGCTGCATATGCTTCCCAAACAGTATTTTCAAAGATAATTAATAATGCAAACATCATTGCAGCCCAAGGCGCTTATGACGGGGGAATATGCGGCGAAGCATTTGGATCTCGCTTTGAAGGCTGCATTAATAATGCATCCCTGATATCAAAGCTAAAGCCGGCGCTTGCCAGCGGGGGGATCGTTGGCGCTGCAACCAACGCGCAAATAATAAGCTGCGGAAATTTCGGGTATGTAAAAGGCAATGTCGCTGTTGGCGGCATTTGCGGCGATGCTTGCTGGGTTGAAATATCAAACTGCATAAGCAGCGCTGAAATTGAGGGAAACAGCTGCGTCGGCGGCATTTGCGGCCGTATGAGAAGCGCTGTGGTTGGCAGCAGCAGCATTGCTTCCTGCACGAAAAATGGATCTGTTGTTGCCTATAGCAGCTTGGCTGGAGGCATATGCGGGGATATGAAAGGCAACTTTCCGATAGCAAATAGGATCGAAGGCAATAACAGCGAGTCATGCATGGTAAGCGCGCCGAAGTATAAGGGCGCCATAGTTGGCAGGGCAAGCAGCATTGGCACGGTTGTACAAGGGTATGAATCGCCGGTAGAGTGCTGTTAGCTGCTATAGCATTAAAATTCGTAGCTATATTTGATAATAGCTTCTTGCATGCTGTGCCTATAAGCCATTCCAATCTGATTCGCGACCTGTTCCGGAGATTGTGCCGTGGAGTTGAGTAGGCCATTGGCCATTCCAATCACATAGAATTATGCCAAGCCAGCCCGTGGCTCCCCACTTTCGCAAATAGCCTAATAAAAGAAATCGACTGTGAGTAGCCTGCCATTTGGGGTGTTGGGGGCAGCTTGCGTTTTAAAGCGCATTGCCTTGGCTATACTGTCTGCTGCTTGGCGAGCTAGTGAATGCTTGTGGGCATTAGCGGTGAATGCCTTTTATTGTCAGAAGGCATTTGCGTTGAATGGCAAGTAAGTGCGAACGCTAAAATCTATCTAAGCTGCTTTATAGCTATCTTGCACATTCTGCTTGCATACGCTATGCCTACAGCAACAACAGTTTTGTAGCTCTGGGCAGCCTGGGAGTGCCTCATGGCAATAATCTGCTCGATAGCCTCCTCTGCTTTCTCTGAAAGGCTGCCGTCATCGCTTTTTGCAGAATGCTTCTCTTCAATAATGATTGCTGCATTGGCATTTTTGCTCGTGCAGACAATGTCGGCGTACCCATCGCCAGACTCGGCTTCGCTTTTCACATCCCAGCTGCTGCAAGCAAGCAGAACAGCTGTAATCAGGTGGCAGTGCCTTTCCTGGCTTATCGTGAAGCTTCCATGGGCTGCAACGCCATCACTGGCGCTAAAAACATTTTCAAGGAGATCGTTAATCACAGCCTCTGCCTCCTCAGCATTTCCTGCAAGCATAGCTTCATATAGCTCGTCAGCCTTTCGCTTGTCTATGGGCATTGCTGACTTTGCCCACGAAAGCGCATCTTTCCTCAGCGCGTCCCTAATCTCAAGGTTGGGCGCCCTGAGCTCATAGAAATGATTATTTACCCTCCTAACCCATGTGAGGTAGCCTGCCATGAACATCATGCCCCACAAAGCCTCACTGCCGGGAGTGTCTATAAGGTCCCTGTATGTTGCCATAATTGACACCATCTTTTCGACAGTGCCTCCAGATATAAGATCCTCAATAGAAGACAGCGCTTCTAAGCCGTCGCGCTTTAGCATGTCTTGCACCAAGTCGTTTGTGGCTGTGTTTGCCCAATGCCTTTCCAGTTCAGCGCCTGGCTCAAGGATCATATCGTAGCACGCATTCACGACAGACCATGGGTTGTAAACCTTATAGCTTCCCATCCTGTAGCCGTCATAATACTCTTTCATATCAGCCATTCGTTCCTCAAGGCTGTAATAGCTGAGCATGGCGGCTACTTCCTCTTCAGTAAACCCAAAATGTTCGCCATACTCCTCATCTAGGGCTGAATAGACTGAAATGTTGTTTACGCCAGAGTATACGTTTGCCATTGAAACGTGCAGAATGCCTGTGAGCACACCAAACTCTACGAAAGGGTTGCTCTTTAGGGCTTGGCCCAGGAGCCCTCTAAATAGCCCCGCCATTTCATCATAGTAGCCCATTTGGCAAGCTTGGTTTATAGGAGCATCGTATTCGTCTATAAGCACTATCGCCTTCTTGCCATAATGGCGAAACAAAGCGTCAGTTATTAGGTAGATGCTGCCATCTACATTGTTCACTGTCGCTGTTTCATTTGACAGCTTTCTTATAATCGCAAGCTCATCTACATCAAGTTCCGCAAAACTGCTAATGCCAAGCCTTTTTGCCTCTCTTCCAATTTTAGTTGCGAGCATCTCTAGCGCTTGGCCAAAATCGCTGGCGCCTATATCCTTAAACGACAGAAAAACAACAGGGTGCTGAGCCTGGTGGGCATCACACAAATCCTTTTGCTCTGAGATAGCAAGCCCGTTAAAGAGCTCCCTGGGAGATCCTATCTCCAAAAAAGCCTTGAGCATGCTCATGTTGAGGCTCTTGCCAAAGCGCCTTGGGCGCAATATGAGCTTTGACTCGCTCATATTGCCCAAAACCTCAGCTATAAACATCGATTTGTCAACAAAATAGCAGCCCCCATTTATAACAGTTGGAAAGTCGTCGGTGCTAATCGGCAAAATCTTTTTCATGCAAAGCCTCCAAGATTAATATAGCAGAACCAGCCTGTGTATCTATTAAAATAATGTTCTGACTCACCTTGCCTGGCCAAAGCTGCTCAAGGCAGAAGCTGTCAGTACCAGAAACTACTGCTATAATTTGATTAAGCGCAACCATTTCCTTTTGGCTAATTTTTTTCGAACGCAAGAAATTTTCCCACGCTAAGCATGCCTCACTGTAGCCGGTTGGCGTTTTTCACAAACAAAGCAAATATGAAGCATCTGCCAGTGAAAATGCACGGCGCAATCCCTTCTTGGAAAGAAAATGGCTATCGAGTGCGCTATAGACTTTTTGAAGAATATGTGCCAAACCGAAGATTTCCGGCATAGGAGCCAGGCGAATTATTATGTGAAAACGCTTTTCGGGATCAGGCCCTTTGCATGCTCATAAGCAATGCTCGAACATATCTCTAGCAACGAAGAAATCGCACTGGCCAAACTCCAGCAGCTCTAGCTCGTCCGGCCTTATTAGCGTTTTGTAGCCGTCGCTTGCAAACAGGCTGTACATTTCAACAGCACTGCCAAAGAAAAGCTCTGCTGTGCCATCATATGCATCAGAAAATATGCCGTCAAGCTCTGTAAGCCGATGGGTTATGCTATAGCCCTTTACATTTTTTTTAGCTTCCTCGAGTGAAGCAAATAGCTCTATATGCTCTGTTTTATGGCGCAAGGCAAAAGCTTCGAAATTAAGGCTTTCGTTTTTAACCATAAAATTTATCAGTTTAGCTTTCGGGTTTGGCTGCACGCCAATAACAGGCGGGAATATGCTCGCTGCAAAGCTTAAAGAATTGCTTTCGTCAATATATCCTTCATATGCGGCTTCACATATAGCTGCGAAAGCTGAATCTGAAAACAGCCCAAGCGCTTTATATACATCATCAAAGCATATCTCGATCAGGCAGTCATACTTTCTTTGGGGAATCATCCTGTCTTTAGTGCTTGAATGCAAGGATGTGAGAGATGATGCATTGGCCTTTGCTGGCTTCAGCTTGGATATTTGGGGCATGTGAGTGCTTTCAAGCCAATCTGTAAATTCAGCATAGCTTTTTTCGGGATGGCGGGTTATGCATTGGGTTACCTTTACCATTAATTAAACCATTTCATCGTTTACTTGTATTTTTATTGTTTCAAAGCATGTTTTCTTTGCGGTATCAACTGTAATATTAGACTAAATAGATGATAACATAAAAAAGCGGCCTATGCCGCTTTTTTGTCTCCCATTTTGGCGCTAGCTCCTCCAGCGCTCAAGCTTTGGAAAAGCTTCCTGCATCATCTGGCGCGCTGTCGATTCGTCCATTTCGGAATTTTCGCTTGACATATATGAAATGCAAATGTCTATCATGCCGTCCATGTCAACGTCTTGGGCAAAACTGCCATCTGTATAGCAATATGAGCAATACAATTCATTTGGCGTTCCATCTGCATCTTTTCCATAAAGCGATTCGTCGCTCATTGGCATTCCGCAGCTTTGGCATACTTTTTCGCTATCCATGCGTTATGCTCCCTCCCCATCTCCATTTAATGAGGCTATTATAGCATGTTCCGCACAAACATTCCATACATACGTTCATATTAGTGAGAGCTAAGCCGGCTTAATTAATAATAATGGCGCGCAACCCTGCCTGAGATTGAGCATAGCGCTTCATATGGAATTGTTGAGCAGCGCTCTGCATGCTCATCAGCATTTATGCACTCTGATCCGTCCTGGCCAATAATCGTCGCTACAGAGCCGGGCTTTACGCCCTTTAGGCCTGTTATGTCGATCATCGCCATATCCATGCATATAGTGCCCACTTGCTGCGCCCTTTGCCCTTCAACTATCATTTCAATCCTGCTTGAGCCTGATCGAAGCAGGCCATCAGCATAGCCGGCGCAAACTACGGCAATCTTTGAGTCTTCAGGCGCGCGCCATGCGCGGTTGTAGCTGACGCTCTCGCCCTTTTTAACGATCTTCGTCTGGGCTACAACAGCCCTAAGAGACATAACAGGCTTAAGCGGCGCTATATCAAATGATGAATAGCCATACAGCATAATGCCGGGCCGAATGGCATTGTCAATGCTTGTCTGCAAGCCAATGATTGCATCTGATGAGCTGCAGTGGCGGGTGAGGCTCTCAAGGCCAGCCCTTTTCAGGCTTGCGCAGATGTACACGAACTGCTCGTATTGGCTTAGGGTAAATTCCCTTTCTTCTGCAATTGAAGCAGCAGCGAAATGCGAAAACACCCCTTTAGCCTGAATGCCGGGAAGGTTGGCTGCCGCCACTATGCCTTCAACTGCGCCTTCGCAGCCGAAGCCTAGCCTTGCCATGCCTGTGTCGACTTTAAAGTGGGCATTAATGCTTTTGCCTGACATAGCAGCAGATATTTGCTTTGCATGCCCCAGGGAAACGATAGTTATGCTAATATTTTTTTCAGCCATTTCTGCAGCCCTTTCAGCAGGTATGGCTCCCATTATAAGTATTTCAGCGTCGATGCCGCTTTCTGCAAGCTTTATGGCTTCTTCGCATGATGCAACTGCAAAGCTGCGGCAGCCTTCGCTAATGAGGGCTTCGGCGCACTGGGCCGCGCCATGGCCGTAAGCATTGGCCTTTATTACCGCGTATACTTTCTTGTTGCCAGACAGCCTAGCTGCTTGCCTATAGTTGTGCTTGAGGCTTGTTATGTCGATTTCAGCCCAGATTCGGTGTGTATTGCTAAGATTCAGCATTATGCCGCCTTATATCGTTTTTTTCATTATAAAAAGAATTTGGCCAGCTGCACTGCATTCTTGGGCAAGCGCTACGCGCCAACGCCACGCATGTTTAGCTTCGCCAATAATAACTATTATAGCTTATGAGCGATTTGGGGCATAAGCATTCGGGAATGCAATTAGCTTTATAACATGGGAAAATATTGCCATAAAAATATATCAACCCAGGCATCCGTAATGGCCCAATTATCTGGACACCTGGCCAAAAAATATTAAATTCGCCGCTTCCTAGCTGTTGTTTCAAGCCGGCTTTGGTATACTATACATTATTGCTTGGAGGAAACGATGGGCCTTGTTGAACTATTCATTTTGGCGGTTGGCTTGTCCATGGACGCATTTGCTGTTTCTGTAACTATTGGCCTCACTATGCTTGACAACAGCATTTTCAAGGCGTTGGCAGTAGGGCTGTACTTCGGCGGCTTTCAGGCTGGCATGCCTATTGCCGGCTACTTTGCAGGACTGGCGCTCTCAAGCATTATAAACGATTATGACCATTGGGCTGCATTTGGCATGCTTGCGCTTATAGGCTTAAACATGGTGTTTGGCAGCAAGGAAAGCGACAGCGGCCGGATGCACAGAAAGCAGCTTTCCCCTGCTGTCATGGTCCCCCTGGCAATAGCCACGAGCATTGACGCCCTGGCTGTTGGCATTTCGTTTGCATTTCTCAGAGTCAATATATTCTGGGCATCGTCATTTATCGGGGTATGCACTTTGCTTATTTCTATGCTTGGAGTTAAGGTTGGCAACAGCATAGGGAGCAAAGCCAAGCATAAGGCCCAGATAATTGGCGGCCTCATTCTCATAGGCATTGGCCTAAAAATCTTATTAAGCGATCTGCTTGGGTAGCAATCTCTGTAATAAACTTAAATTGCATAATATGATATTTTCTTGCATTTGACAATCGCTTGCCGAGGTAATATCATCTATTTAGGCATATCAAGAGATTTGTTATAGTATGATTCCCATATTTATATTATATAGTATATATTTTGTATAAATTGTCTAAACAATTTATGATTTAGCAAAATGTTTACTAAAAATGTCGATATTTATCAATTTGTAGCGTATTATAGTAATAGTAACGAAATTTACAGTTCATAAAATATTAACCACCGCAGCAAAGGAATTTAGATTATGATAAGCATCAGTTTTCTTATGAAGAGAATATGGCATATGGATAAGCGTGCATTTTTCTCAAAAGTTGAGGAGATACACAAAAAGACGGGCAAGGGGCGAATAGGGACAATTATAGACATGCAGCGCTGCGCAGTGCGCCATGGCGCAGGCTACATTGACTACGATTTATTCGAAATGTACAACCTGAATGAGCATGAGCGGGCAACCTATCTCACCAGAGGCCGCAACAATGCTATTGTCAAGAAGTACAATAATGCGGGCTCGTTTCATATTTTTGAGAACAAGTCCGACTTTAATGCCAGATTCGAAAGCTTTTTAAACAGGGAGTGGATTGATGCGCAGGCATCTGGCAAAGAAGCCGCTATAGATTTTATAAATAGGCATAGCGTAATCTTTTCAAAGCCAACATGCGGAGCATGTGGAAAAGGCATTGAAAAGGTTCTGGCATCTGAGTTTGGCTCAGCCGAAGAATGCTATAGCTACCTTTTAAGCCTTGAAGGGCCGCGCATCTGGGAAGAGCAGGCCTTGCAGCACCCTGATATGGACAAGATGTACCCCGGCGCAATAAATACTGTTAGGGCAGTTACGCTTCTCATAAACGGCGCTCCGCAGCTTATTACAGCAATGCTGCGCATAGGAAACGGCAAGCATGTAGACAACTTTAACTCGGGCGGCATGGCAGCGCCGGTTGATGTTGGCAGCGGCATCGTCTCCGACTTCGCGCTTGACAAACAAAAAACACGCTTTGAAAAGCATCCTGTCACAGGCACGCAGATCAAAGGGTTTGCCCTGCCTGACTGGGAAGAAGCAAAAGCTTTGGTTTTGAGGGCATGCAAGGTAGTGCCTGAGATGGGCTATATAGGCTGGGACATTGCATTTACGCCAGACGGGCCAATACTTATCGAAGGCAACGAGTTTCCCGGCCATGACATATACCAGCTTCCTGAACATACCCCTTCAAAGATAGGCATAATGCCTGTTTTCGCTGAGGCTGAGAGGAAAGCAAAGGAAGCGGCTAAAGAGAATTTAAAGGTTGCAGCCGTTTAGCTCATCTATGCATGAGCTTTTGTAAAGAATAAGAATTATTAGAAGAAGCTTAAGCGCGTAGCTTCTTTTTTAATGCCAGAGCGCATGTAAAGCTTTGCAGCAAAGCCATGGCTTCAACTCATGTTGAATAAATGCCATGAATAATTAAGTTCCCTTGCGCTCTGTAATGCTATACAAACGCAGCTTTGCTTTGCTATAGCCTGCCTAAGGCTTCATTGTTACTGAAAATTTCGCATAAAACTAAAGAAAAATTTAAGATATATCAATACATTTGCATATTGGGCATTAAGAATAAATCTTGTAAAACACCCATGGAAATTAATGTAATCATATGTCGAAATCCTAAGCAAAGTATGGTAACCTAAGGTAAAAAAAGACATTTATTGGTGACAACGATGAATATTAGTTACTTGCTGCGATGCGCAGTGAAGATGGACAAAAAGGCACTGTTTGAACAAATTGAGGATATTCACCAAAAGACAGGCAAGGGGAGGGCATCTATTCTGCTTGACATGCAGCGCTGCGCCGTCAGCCATGGAGCGGGCTATGTAGACTATGGCCGCTATGAGATGTACAGCCTTAGCGAAAGCGAAAGGGCTACTTTCCTGACCAGAGGGAGAAATGATGCCCTTGTGAAAAAATACAACAAAGCAGAGCGCTTTCATATCTTTGAAAACAAAGCAGCATTCAATACCGTCTTTGAAGCGTACTTAAAGCGCGAATGGCTGGATCCGTCTGCAGCGCCAAAAGAAGAAGCTCTTGAGTTCATATCAAAGCATGGCGTGGTATTCTCAAAGCCGGTTCTTGGAGCGTGCGGCGCTGGCATTGAGAGAGTTAGCGCGCTTGATTTCAGCTCGAATGAAAGCTGCTATGGCTACCTTATGGGCCTTGGGCCAGATCGGATCTGGGAAGAGCAGGCTTTGCAGCACGAAGCGCTTGAGCGGCTCTATAAAGGGTCGATAAATACAGTAAGGGCAGTAACGCTTACAATCGACGGGCAGCCTTATCTTGTTTCTGCAATGCTGAGAATCGGAAACGGGAGCCATATAGACAATTTTTTCACAGGGGGGATGGTGGCGCCAGTTGATGCAAATAGCGGCATAGTTACGGATTGTGCCATTGATATCAGCAAAACTGCATACCGCACCCACCCTCTAAGCGGAGCAGCAATCAAAGGCGTTAAGATACCTGATTGGCGTGAAGCAGTCTTTATGGTTAAAAGGGCAAGCCTTACAGTCCCTGAAATGGGATATGTGGGATGGGATATAGCATTTACGCCGGACGGGCCCTGCCTTATTGAAGGCAATGAATACCCTGGCCACGCCTTATACCAGCTGCCCGGCCACACGCAGCATAAGCAAGGCATCATGCCTTTGTTTTGGGAAATTGAAAAGCAGGCAAGCGCTGCTGCGGCAATGTATGCCGGCGATAATGAAAGCAGCAAAGGGGTTGCGCGCCTGAAGCTGTAAAATCCACGTGACAGTGCAGGCTGCCTAGCTATAGACGCAGCCTTTTTTAATATTGCTATGCCAACAGGCCTGCCAATCTGCAGCTTTTGCTATGTTCCAAGGTATGCTGCCCTAACAGCATCGTTTTCCAGAAGGCTTTGGCCCGAGCCTGACAAAGTTATCTCGCCCGTCTCCATTACATAGCCAACATCAGCTGTTTTAAGAGCCATATTGGCGTTTTGCTCAACAAGCAGAATCGTAACGCCTTTGCTGTTTATTTCCTTGATAATTGAAAAGATGTCTGAAACAATAAGCGGCGCGAGGCCAAGAGACGGCTCATCCATCATCAGAAGCTTTGGCCTGCTCATAAGCGCCCTTCCAACTGCAAGCATTTGCTGCTCGCCGCCTGAAAGCGTTCCGCCCAGCTGCCAATGGCGCTCTTCAAGCCTTGGGAAAAGGCTGTAAACCCAATCAATATCATCTTTGAGGCTGTCTTTTCGCAGGTATGCGCCTATTTTAAGGTTCTCCAGGACTGTGAGATCCGCAAATATCTTTCTGCCTTCAGGGACCAGCGATATGCCTTTTGAAACTATGGCAACGGTGTCCTTGCCGCCAATGCTCTCCCCGTTAAACAGTATTTCGCCTGAAGCGGGCTTAATAAGGCCGCAAATCGCCTTTAGGGTTGTAGATTTGCCTGCGCCGTTGGCGCCTATAAGAGTTGATATTCCCCCGTCGGGCACATCAAATGATATTCCCCTGACTGCCTCAATGCTCCCGTAATTTACTCGCAAGTTCTCAACTTTAATCATCAGCGCCCTCGCCAAGGTATGCTTTTATTACTCGTTCGTCAGACTGGATTTCTTTAGGCGTGCCGCTAGCTATCATCTTGCCAAAGTCCAGGACATATATGCGATCTGAAATGTCCATAACTATCTGCATATGGTGCTCGATTAGCAGCACGGCAAGGCTGAATTCTATGGCTATCATCTTTATGAAGTCAGTGAGATCAAGAGTCTCTTTCGGGTTCATGCCGGCAGCGGGCTCATCAAGCAGCAAAGCAGATGGCGCAGTAGCAAGCGCCCTTGCTATCTCAAGCCTTCTTTGCTCTCCGTAAGGCAGTGATGAGGCTTGTGCACCGGCTTGGCTTGCAAGGCCAACCTTTTCGAGAAGCTCCATGGCTTTCTCCCTCATAGCCTTTTCTTCTGAACGGTATTTGGGCATGCCCAATATAGCTCCAAAGATGCTGCTTTTAACATGCATGTGCATGCCTATCAAAACATTGTCAATAACGCTCATTTCAGAAAACAGGCGTATGTTTTGAAATGTTCTGGCTATGCCAAGAGCAGTTATTGTGTCAGGCCTTTTTCCGGCAATGCTTTGGGAGCTATCGTCCCTTGTGAATATAATATCGCCTTTTGTTGGCTTGTAAACGCCGGTTATCATGTTAAAGGCTGTAGTCTTGCCAGCCCCGTTTGGGCCGATTAGGGCTACAGTTTCGCCAGATTGAAGCAGCATATCGAGGCTGTCAACTGCAACTACCCCTCCAAAGCGCATTCCAGCGCCTTTTGTTTCAAGCGCTATCATCGCCTGCCTCTTTCTTGGGTTTTCTTATTTTATTTATCAGGAAGGCAATGGGCCTGTAAATGCTGTTCCAGCTAAACTCCCTTGATCCGAACAGCCCTCTTCTGTAAAAGAGTATAATTGCCATGAGCAATAACGAGAATACAAGCATTCTAAGGCCGGCTATTTCGGGAACCCTGAAGAACAGCAAGTTAAAGCCGCTGTCCAGGAATCTAAGCCACTCTTTTGATACTGACAGAATTATTGCGCCGACAACAGAGCCGGTAATGCTTCCCTGGCCGCCGAGCACTACTATGAGCAGGATCTCATACGCCAGCGTGAACCTGAAGTAGGCAGGGGTTATAGCGCCAACAACCGATGCGAGCAGGCCCCCTGATATTCCGGCAATAAACGCGCTTAGCAGAAATGACATGAGCTTATGCTTAAACAGCGATATGCCCATAGCCTCAGCTGCCACTTCGTCATCTCGTATAGCTTTAAATGTACGCCCATATGAAGTCTTCATAAGCCTGAGGAGCAAAACGACGATAGCAGCGCACGATAAGCTCGTCCAGAGGATATTGGCTGTTGACGGGATATTTTTAAGGCCTACCGGGCCGTTTGTTATCGGTATAAGGTTTGTAATAAATATTCGAATAATTTCAGAAAAACCGAGCGTTGCTATAGCCAGATAGTCGCCCTTCAGCCGAAGGACCGGAAAACCAATAAAAAATGCAAAAAATGAAGCCATCAGCCCCCCTGCAATGAGGGCTACAAGAAATGGCGCCTGCAGGTTTCTCACGAAAGGGTTGATTGGCTCAACCCAATAAAGGCTCTCTTTTGCTTCCGGCGGTATAACAAGCAGCGATGTGGTATAGGCGCCAAGCGCCATAAAACCTGCCTGGCCAAGGGAAAACTGCCCTGTAAAGCCATTGATTAAGTTCATGGACAGCGCTGCGATAGCGTATATTCCACTAAGCCTGACTATGCGGGCTTCATAGGGGCCAAGGGCAATGCCTTTGTATGCCAGCCATAAAAAAACTGCAAAGCCTGCCAGTGCAACAGCCGTTAGAATTCTTGAGGCGTTCTTGCTTAAATCTTTCATCTCACACCTTGTCAGCCTTTTTTTCGCCTAAAATGCCGGCTGGCCTTAACAGCAATATGGCTATGAGCATTATAAACGCAAAAGCGTCTTTGTAGCTTGACAATGCCGGTATAAACAATACTATCATAATTTCCATAAAGCCAAGCAGGTATGCCCCTACTACGGCGCCTTTTATGTTGCCAATGCCGCCAATGACAGCAGCAATAAAGCACTTTAGCCCGGGCATTATGCCGACATAGGGTTCGATCTTGGGGTATTTAAGGCCCCACATGATCGCGCCGACACAGGCAAGCATTGAGCCTATGGCGAATGTTGTTGATATTACAGTGTTTATATTGATGCCCATTAGCTTTGCTGTCTCATAATCTTTTGAAGTCGCGCGCATTGCCATGCCAATCTTTGTTTTGTCAATGAGGTAGAGCAGCCCTACAACTGAAATAGCTGTAACAACAGGCATGTATAGCGAAAGCTTTTGGAAATATATAGAGCCTATAACGACTACGCTCTGGAATGCAGGGACCGGGGGAAACTGCTTTTGGATTCCTGAGAACACAACGACGCCGAAATTTTCCATTAGATAGCTCACTCCAATAGAGGAAATGAGCACAGAGATTCTGGGAGCTTCCCTAAGCGGCCTGTATGCTGCTGCCTCTACAACAATGCCGAGCACGCCGGTTGCCAGTACTGCAGCGATGAAGGCTATAGGCCATGGAAGGGCAAATATCGTTATAAGGTAGAACACGAAATACATTGACATCATAAAAATGTCGCTATGCGCAAAGTTTATAAGCCTGAGAATCCCATACACCATAGTATATCCTATAGCGACCATGGCATATAAAGAGCCAACAGATATAGCATTTGCAACAGACTGTATGAACATTTCAGTAGTGAGGTTTTGAATCATTGGCTATTCAACCTTTGCTGCAGCAAAATTATAAAGCGGCCCGAATTGGCTTCAGGCCGCTAATGACAGTTCTAATCGATTGTCACCGTGCTTAAGTATTCAAATTTTCCATCTTTAACAACTTTAAGCACAGCCAAATTAATAATCGCATCGCCTTTGTCATTAAATCTTATGTTGCCTGTTGCGCCTGGCACAACAATAGTAGAAAGCGCATCGCGGATAGCATCAGAATCTACGGATCCTGCTGCTTCGATAGCTTTGTAAACTGTAACGTACGCATCATATCCGAGAGCTGCAAATGCTGCCGGCTCTTCATTGTACTTTGCTCTGTATGCTTCAATAAATTCTGTAGTAGTGTCATTTATTGGAGCAGCAGGATCAAAGAATGATGTTATGGCGCAGCCTTCAACAGCATCGCCGCCGATTGTAATCAGCTCAGGCACTTCGAAAGTGTCGCCTCCAAGGAATTGGATATCAGATCCGGTCTGCCTTGCCTGCTGCATCATAAGGGCTGCCTCTGTAAAGTTGCCCGGAGCAAAGATGCAGTCAGGGTTGTTGGCAAGTGCAGCTTGCAGCTGGCTTGAAAAATCTGTGTCATCAAGCTGGTAAGTGCTTGTTGAGCTTATTGTGCCGCCAAGCTCTTTAAATGCTTCTTCAAAGAAGTTTTTCAGGCCGACAGCATAGTCATTTGAGCTTTCAAAAATGATGGCTACATTCTTTGCGCCAAGATCATTGAAAGCATAATTAGCTAAAACTGTTCCCTGGAAAGGATCAATAAAGCATACGCGGTAATAATACTCATTGGAATTTGTGACGTTTGGATTGGTGCAGGAAGCGCCCATGCACACAATCTTGTTTTCTTTAAAGATTGGGCCGCCGGCATTAGACAAGGTTGAGCCCCATGAGCCGATAACTATATCTACCTTTTCGCTTTCAACAAGCCTTGAGGCTGCAACTGATGCTTCAACAGCGTCGCTCTTGTTGTCGGCTTTTACAAGCTCAATCTTTTTTCCTAATACTTCGCCGTATTTTTCATGCGCAAGCTCAATGCCTCTGACTTCAAGCTCGCCGCCTCCGGCGTTACCGCCTGTTAATGGCTCAAAAACGCCTATTTTGATGACGTCGCTTTCACTTCCTCCGCCACCTTGGCTGTTTCCTCCGCCTCCGCCTCCGCCGCATGCTGCAAAGCTTACAGCAAGAGTAAGCGCAAGCGCTAAAGAAATAGCTTTCTTCATGATTTCCCTCCTAATTCTTAGATCATAAAGAATTTAGTTTTTTTACTTTGTTTTACAAAGCGATTTTATTGTCCACCAGAATAAAACAAAGGAGAACTATACGAAGAATTATACAGTATAGGCTTTGCGTTTTCAACATTATTTGTGAAGGCAGAGAGGGCACTGTTGTACTATGCAGGCAAAAGGATAAAACCTCGATGCATCCTTCTTTCGCTGTGGCATATGCCTCGGCCAGAACCTGCATTATTTCGCCAAAAATCGGCTCCACCAAAATACATAGCATTCAAAAATACAGTAATTGGGACGCTTTAGAAAGCTGCCGGAGCATGTATGCCTTAAGAGGGCAGCCCGGCTGCAGGCAAATAGCATATGCAATAAACGCAAGCTGCCTGCATGCTTTTGTATTATGCGCCTTATTTACAGTTACTTTTTAGGCGGTGTTTGCCTTAGCGAAAAGCGCTGCACTGCATATGCTATTGGCTATAGCAAAAATTGCTATGGAGCACTAGCTCTGCAGTGGGGCAATTTCGAAATTTCGAGCGTATTTCATATACGAAAGAGGCTGTTGGAATCCATTTTCATAGATTCTCAACAGCCCCCTTGCAGGCTATTGCCCTTATTTTCTGCGCTTTGGCAGATGAGCGCCTTTTGCCCTTTGGGTTACCGCTTAAAAAACGCGCCAAATTGCAGTGGTCAAAGGCTGCCACAGGGCTATTCGTAAACTTTTACTTCGCACTCGCCTTTATAGGCTGCAAGCGCGCCCATAGCAAGCGCTTGCATTTCAAGCTCTCCCGGTATAGTAAATACCGGGCAAAAAGCATCGACTCTTTCTTTAATCGATCCGGTAAACCTGGATGAGTATGCAAGGCCCCCTGTAAGGACAATGGCATCGCAGCGGCCTTGCAGAACCGCAAACATGCTCCCAATCTCTTTTGACACCTGGTATGCCATGGTATCTACAACTGTTGCAGCAAAGATATCCCCTGCGTCTATCATCTTCTGGGCTGTTTTTAGGTCATTAGTGCCAAGATATGCCTGCATTCCTCCGTTTCTTGACACCATAGAAATAATTTCATCCTTTTGATATTCGCCTGAAAAGCACATTTCGATTAATGGCAAGAGGGGGACAGCCCCTGAACGCTCTGGCGTAAATGGGCCTTCCCCGTTAAGGGCATCATTCACATCGGCCACCCTTCCATACAGATGCGCTCCGACAGTTATGCCGCCTCCCAGGTGCGCGACAATAAGGCGGCAGTTTTCATACTGCTTGCCAAGCCTTTCTGCAGCCGCTTTTGCTGTTGCCTTTTGGTTGAGGGCATGAAAGATGCTTGATCGCTCAATGCCAACAAAGCCGCTAAGCCTGCCAAGAGGGCCTATCTCGTCAACATCGATGGGATCTACAGCGTATGATGGCACCCCAAGCCCGTCAGCAATTTCTCTTGCTATTATAGCGCCAAGGCTGGAAGCGTGAATTGAAAGGCTGCTGTTTATATCTTCGATCATGAGATCGCTTATGCTGTAAACGCCGCTTTCAACAGGCATGATGTTTCCGCACCTGCCAACAACAGCATCTATAGACGAAAGCTCAACACCCCTATTGGCAAGAGCGTTGAGCACGCTTCCCTTTCGCTCCTCTTTTTGGCCGGAAATGCTTGAATCCTTGCCGCTTGAGTGCCAGTTATGGTAAGCGGACTCAGAAAAAGCCAGCGCTTCGCTGTCGTAGAGCGCGAGCTTTGTTGAGGTTGAGCCCGGGTTTATGACAAGCACCCTGACAGCGCCTGCCGGCTTTCCGGGATCCAAAGGCAGCGCTATGCCGTCTTGCCGAACAGTATCTACAGCTTTTCTTGGCTCGAGCACAAGCGAGCTGCCAGATGATTTAATTTCAGCGCGGACGACGCAGTCAAGCTTTAGCATGCGCTGGGCGACGGATGTTATCTTTGCATTGCGCGAATCGATTTCAATATCCATTTGCGAGAAGCTGCTGTCGAGAGGGTCTTCATCAACATTGAGGGACTTGATATTCCAGCCTTCTCTTCTGATCTGGCCTGCTATCTGCTCCAGGACGCCGGCCCTGTTCTTGACTCGGAGTGAGAGTATATCCATCTTAGTTGCTCTCCTAACGGGCGATGTATTGCATGAAAGGCCTAAAAAGCCGCATAAGCGCTTGTTTTATGCGCCTTGCCCGCTTTCAGCCAGGCTTTGTGCCAGATCAGATGCCTGCTTTCTTATTGCCTCCAGATCCTCGTTTGTTGGCAAGCCTCTTATGTCTCCCAAACGGCCTAGGGTGCTATATTCTTCATTATTGATAAATTCGCTTAATATATACCATTTGTCCAGCACTGAAATCCCCAGGTGATCAAAAAATTGCTCCATATACAGGCCTGCAGGGGTTGCTTCGTTCATGCCGGTGTGAGGGCCGGAGTAAGTGCAGAATACCAATGCGCTTGTTCCCTCCACTCGTGGAGAGGATGCTTTTACCATGCCCTTTTTATTGTAATCGCTGTGCTTGCTTTTTAAAAAGTCTTCCATTGGCTTTGGCACATGCCAGTTGTATGCAGGCGATCCGCAGCAAACGAGATCGTAGCTAAAGTAATCAAGCTCCTGCACCTGTATCTCTTTAATGCTTTTTATTTCAGCTTGCATGCCGCCATCCGATAATCCAAGGTGAATGGCTTTGGCAACTTTTTCGGTGTTGCCTGTTATTGAGCAGTAGAACACTAATGCTTTCATTGTTTGGCCCTTTCATTAGCTTATTGGCAGGGGGTTGCGCTTTCTAAGCGCTCCCGTTTTCTTCATAATAACAGGTGCGCTTGCGGTTATGTAACAATAAGCGGGCTTTTGCCTGACAGGCTTTGCTTTTCACCCAACAAAAAAACTGCTCTTGTTATTGAGCAGCTCTCTAGCCTAAAAAAAACTATGCGCTTTTATATTTGGCCAATGCGGCAATCAGTATAATTGCAGCAGCGGATACAAGCAATGCTGTCGCATACAGCCCTGATCTGCTGCCATCGCCCGTTAATGGCGGGTTGCTGGCGAGCATCTTGTCAAACCTGGCATAATTGGTGTCAGCGTCCGAAAACGCTGCGCTCCATACTTCGCCTGAAACATTAGATCCTTTCCACCCGGCGAAGCGGCTGTCTGATGCCGGAAAGCACTCTGGGATATCAGTTTCGTCCAGCACCGCTTGGGATGTAGACTGTGAATTGTAGCGTGTTACTTTCTTTTCAATATGTACGATGCTTTCCCCTCCGGAGAAAGATCCTCTGCCGGTGCTGTGCGGGTCTATTAGGAAGTAGGCGCTAACCATCTTTTCGTATCTGGCAGTGAAGACCCTGTCTGCTTGCTGCTCTTCGCCAGAGCTGTACTGCTTGGCTTGCGATCCCAGGCCTTCATGCCATCCGGCGAAGTGCCACCCGGACAGAAACGGCTCAGGGGGCTGCACGCTGGGGTATGCTGCCTTATTCGGAAGCTCGTTGTAAGAGTCAAGAGACATGCCTAAAAGTATATGGCATTCATAGGCAGGGCTGGCAGTCTGGGGGTCGAAAATGATTCTGGCCCATTGCGAATCATCGCGCCTGTACGCATATACAGCAACCTTGCTGCCATCGTCAGCTATGCGCAGCAGTGGCTGGCTAAGGCCAGGCGCAAGTTCATAGCCTCTAATGTTGGGCTCGCCCATATCGCTTTCATCCTGCTCTGTTGAATACAGGGTTTTGCCTGAAAAGCTTAAAAGGCGGCATTCTATTGTGACGATGTCATATACCTTGTCTTTTGAATATAAAAAGACTATAACGTTTTCTTCTGAGTTGCTGCCCAAAACGATGCCGGCGAAATCGTCGCCTATTAGGGTGTAGCCCGGAATTGTAGCTGCTTCGGCGAAGGCTTCGTCACCGGCAGCAAGCTTTTCCCCGTCAATGCCCCGATCGAAATACAGCCCGTGTATTAGCTCAAGGCCGCTCGCCGAGTCCCTGAATTCTATTCTGTATGAAATGTCGTGGGTGTAATTATTTATGTTCGGTTTATTAAAATGTGAATTTTCTTTAATCGAATCGATGACGCTCTCTATAACATTCTCGATTGTTGGCTTGTATAAGTGCGCAATTGCGTTGGAAGGGAAGCTGCACACTAGCAATGCAGCTGCAATAGCTGCTGCTAAAAAGCGCTTTATTCTCATTGAATGCCTCCCTTTTCGATACTTTCTGCTGATTATATTATAACTTATTCTTAATCAGAATCATATCTATAATTACATTAATATGAACTTATTATTAGAAACTACAATAGATAAAACGATATATCCTAGGATATCTATGGAAAAACCGCTAATATGATGTATTATATTGGTATTGAATAAATTCATTGCGCATGATCTGAACTACATGCATTTTTAGTAAAGCGTACGGAATTTGTAATATTGTGAATAATGCGCACTGGCATCGCCTTTTCACATTGGCAACGAATAAACAGCCTGGCTTGGCAGCAAGGCTGTTTGCATTATAAAAACGAGAATTTTGCGCTATTCTATGCCCAGGCAGCGCTGCAGGCAAAAGCCAGCTGCATTGCTTCATTGCGCTAACGGGAGCAGCGCCATCAGTGCATTAACTACATGCCAAGCATGCCTTCCAGCCACCCGGCCAGCTTAGCTTTGCTGAAAATGCCTGGCTGCCGTTAACAGCAGCAAACGTTATGCCCAATTCACCGGAAGCGCATTTATTTTCACTTTTTACAGTTCACCTCCATTCGGCGCAACGTGATGCCTCATTTCCCATCTGTGAGATTGCTGCAGCAAAATCTTATTGCGCAAAAGCTATATAGCAGAATGAAAGCCGGCAAAGCGGCGATTAATCGGTGAAAACAATATCTTCAGAAACTAATGCAAATAGCAAGGGGTTTATAGCATTTAGCAAAGCGAAAGTGCTGTTTTTCAACCAAAAAAGCAGCATATTGATGGGCAGCAACCGCTGAACTTGCATTTTCGTTCCAACTATTATTATAGCTTGCAAAAAATATCTTGTTAACTGATAGGTTATAATGTAACTTATATGCGTAAGGCACGAATATTTTTTATATAATGCAATTCGAATTTTATAGAATATGCAAGTTGCAAGGAGGAGCAAACGCAGCATATTGCTAGCGCGCTGTTTATATTTATATGGAATACAGGCAAATGCCCAATGGCACAGACAAGCTTAGCGCCCTTGGCTTTGGAACTCTAAGAATGCCAACAAAAAACGGGAAGATAGACTATTCGCAGGCAGAAGAGCTCATTCGCAAGGCAGTAGAGTGTGGAATTAATTACTTTGACACTGCATTTATGTATAACGAAGCTGAAGAAGCGCTTGGCAAGGCTCTTGAAAAGGTTGGCAGGCAAAACGTATACATAGCAACAAAAGCTCCTGTTCCGTCTATAAAGAGCAGGGAAACGTTCGATGAAATATTTATCAAGCAGCTAATGAGGCTGAATACCGGCTGGATAGACTACTATATGATGCATAATGTCAGCAGCTACGAAGATTATAGCCGGCTAAGGGATTTAGGGTTTTGGGACTTTATCTCCCAGCAGAAGGCTAACGGTTCCATAAGGCATGCCGGATTTTCGTACCATGGAAATCTACTGGATTTTAAGAAGATCATTGACGACGGGCCTTGGGACTTTTGCCAGATCCAATACAACTATTTAGACGAGGGCTTTCAGGCAGGTAAAGCAGGCCTTGAGTATGCATATTCCAAAGGGATGGGCGTTGTCGTTATGGAGCCGCTAAGAGGAGGAAAGCTGTCTGCACTCATGCCTGAGGAAGGCAAGCAGATCATTAAGAGCAGCAATACCGGCAGAAGCGCTGCTGAATGGGCTCTATCCTGGGTTCTAAGCCACAAGGAAGTGAGCGTAGCGCTTTCCGGGATGAATGAGCTTTGGCAGATTGAAGAAAATGCTGCTGTTGCAGGATCATCTGGAGTCGGATGCATGAGCGACAGCGATCTGGCTGTGATAAGCGAGCTTAAGAAGTGTTTTGAGAAAGAGGAAAGCATACCGTGCACAGGGTGTGCTTACTGCATGCAATGCCCTAATGGCGTTGATATACCGCAGTGCTTTTCATTATATAATTCACGCGTGATGTTTGGCGGCTTTAAGCCGCTTGAGCAGTATGCATTTGCTCTTGACGGGTTTGAAAGGCCTGCTGCAAGGGCTTCACTTTGTGTCTCGTGCGGAGCATGTTTGCCAAAGTGCCCGCAATCCATTGAAATACCAACAATGCTTAAGGCTGTAAAAAAGGAAATGGAAAAGCCGTGGCTAAAGTACCACTTCCGCATAACAAGGTATTTATCGTATAAATACTATAAAGTCCAAGTAATAAATACGAAACAGACCAGAGAATAGCAATTAAATATAATAACATGCCCGGCTAGGCGGTTTGCCGGGCGAAGCTTTTGGCTTGCCCTTCCAGCAAATGCTCAGGCTGAAAAGCAGGGGCGAGTAGCTTGGCGATGCATGCAAGCGTTTAGAAGGCGCTAAATTTGCGCTTAAATTTTCTGCCATGGCAAGCAATAAAAAACTAATCTCCTCGACAATGCTTGATTGGCAAGAAGACTAGTTAAGCTTTTATTCATACTCTATTGCATCGCCCTGTATTCGCTGCGCAATGGCATAGGGCTCTATATTGCCATTAATTTTTATTGTCTAAGACACGCTTCAGCTAGAAAATGTCTTCCGGAGCGTCGTCAATATCTATATTATCTACGTCAGGATCGAACCACTCAGAAGGTATTTGAGCATCAATCTCTTCTTCATTATCGAATCCCTTGTATAGGAGTGCTTCCAGCTCTTCATCTGTAAGAATGATGTCCTCCGGGGCATCTTCTAAGTCTATTGCAGCGCCAGCATCTTCAAACCACTCAGAGTAGCCATCATCGTCTGCTTGTGCATCAGCTGGTGCTTCATCTTCTATTTCAGGTGCATCTTGTTCATCAGCTGGCTCACCATCTTCCGGGGCTTCTGGCTCAGAGACTTCATCAGGCTCTGCGTTGGCTGCTTCAGGCTCTGCACCAGCTTGCCCGTCTTCTGTATCAGCTTCATCTAAATCATCCTCTATTTCGATTTCGTCAGATGCGGCAACTTCATCAAGTGCAGGCTCTGTTTCGAGCTTCTCTGCTGCATCCTCAGCTTCGGCTTCAGCGTCTTCCGGTTCATCTGCTGCTTCATCGACTGCTTCGTCTGCTTCGGCTTCTGCTTCTTCGGATTCATCTGCTATTTCTTCGACTGCTTCGTCTGCTTCAGCTTCAGCTTCAGCTTCTTCCGGTTCTTCGTCTGCTTCATCGACTGCTTCTTCGGCTGCTTCGGCTTCAGCTTCTTCCGGCTCATCTGCTATTGCTTCTTCGACTGCTTCATCTGCTTCGGCTTCGGCTTCTGCTTCTTCGGATTCATCTGCTGCTTCTACGACTGCTTCATCTGCTTCGGCTTCTGCTTCTTCGGATTCATCTGCTGCTTCATTGGCTTCGGCTTCTTCCGGTTCTTCTGCTGCTTCTTCGACTGCTTCGTCTGCTTCTGCTTCTGCGTCTTCCGGCTCATCTGCTATTTCTTCTGCTGCTTCATCTTCTGCTTCGGCTTCTTCTACATCCTCTGCGACTTCAAGCACAACTGCTGCCTCTTCTTCGTCTTCTTTTGCGCAGATTTCTTCATCGTTTGCTTCGTCTTCCGCCTCAATGGCTAATTCGATCTCAGCCTCTTCGGCTTCAGCATCGGCTTCATAGGTGCCATCGCCAAACTGCACATCCGGCTCATGCTGCTGGTTGACTGTTACTAAGCTAACGAGCTCGCCATCTAAGCTGTACAGGCCATACTCAAACACTTGGCTGTCAACATTTGCTATGCATGAAGCGCTTAGCGATACTTTGACTGGCTCAAATTCTGTGAAAGTGTTTATAAATGCCGGGTAACCGTCAGGATACGAAATTGTTGCAGCCAGGTAGCCAAGGCCAGCGTCAACCACATCAATGATGATTGGATATGCTTCCCTGCTGGAGGCCCATCTCCTGTCCTTAATCTTAACCGGCTTAACAAGGTACTCATACCTTCCTGGTTTTGTAAACGTAAGCTCAGCAAAGATCCCTATTGCATCATCCATATTTGAGCTTTTGAATATTGGAAGCCCGTCAGGGTAGATTACATCAACAGCCGCTTGGCCATCAGCTTGCGCCTCAAGCTCTACTGCGGCAGGGTATGAAACTGTATCAACAGTCCACCCTTCTGGCGCTGAGAGCATTCTGAGGGTGTACTCATTAGATCTGCTTTGCGCAATTGAAACCCAGAATTCAACCAGGCCATTGCCGCTTGCCATCGCTTCGCAAACAAGCTCGCCTAAATCGCTGAATACCCCAAACCTGAATTCATCATCTGGCGCCTCTTTGCCTATAAGCTGCAGGTTTGCCTTGAATAGGGCAAATGCTGCTTCGCCTTTATAGCTGATGTCCGCATTGTTGTATGCATTGTCAAATGGCGCTGTTACATCATCAGTTAGGACGTGGTACTCGTATTCCTGTGCATCCTCGGATGATATTGCACTAGCAGTTGAGGCATTGTTGTCTGAGAATACCGCTTGCTCATCTATATCAAGCAGGTGCCTGTGGTTTTTGCTAATCCAAATAGCCCCTCCGTCCCCCCCGGCTCTGTTGGAACTAAGCTCAGTATCGCCTTCGATTACTATCTGGGCGCCATTGCCCGGCCTTGAATAGATCCCCCCGCCATTCTGTGAGGCTCTGTTGCCATGCACCCGGCTTGAGTGAATTATTGCATACCCGTCAGAGCGGTATATTCCCCCGCCATTGGCAGCGCTGTTGTCGGTGATTTCAGAATTTTCAATTTCAAGTTCAGCGTCGGTGTCTGCAAATATCGCGCCACCAGCTTCTGCTGCAGCGTTGGCTGCCATTTTAGCGCGCCTCATCCTAAGCTTTCCGAAGGAAATGCTTGCGCCTGCGCCGACTTCGGCTTCATTGTTGCTCACTTCGGCAGAATCCATGATATTAAAAACAGTATCGTCGCTGCTCTCAGATCCAACAAGCATTAATCCGCCGCCGCTGCCTTTGGCTCTATTGCGCGACACATGGGATTTGCCTAAAATTGCGAAATGGGATTTCTTGCCTTCCAACTGGCTATATACCCCTCCGCCGTCTTCAGCAGTGTTTTCATCGATTGATCCTGCAACCATAACAAACAGCCCGTCATCGTTGTAAATTCCGCCACCTTCTGTGAGGGCAGTATTTTTGTTGACCCTTCCGCCAGCTATGGCCAGAGTCGCGCCGTCGTTGTATATTCCGCCGCCGCCTTGTTGTGAATAGCTGGCTGTCACTTGTGCGCCCTTTAGCAGAGCAAGCCTGCCTTGGCTGTATATAGCGCCGCCGCCCTGGGCGCTTTTGCCGTTGGCAATAGTGACGTTTTCAAGGTAAAGCTTTGCTCCCGGCTTTACCTCAAGAACCCTGGAGCGTTTGCGGGCTGTCAATTTATACGAGCATTTTGATTTGCTGCGTATCTTGACAACTTTTCCGCTTGGAATTTGAATAGCCTCGCCATCCAGCACTATATCAGATGCCAGCTCGATCTCGATGGGAGCGTCTTGCTCGCCTTCCAGAACGCTTAATAGCTCAGCGAGGCTTGATGCCTCTTCGTGGATTTCCCACTCAGGCTCTTTGCTCGCTGAATTGTAATTTAAGCTATCAGCCATTATTGTTCTCACTCTCCGTTTTTTATTGCTTAGCATTATGCTTTATTAAAACGCTAGCACTAATTTAATATGCCGAAACCATCAAATTGTGACGGCAAAATGGAAAATATTATCTAAAAAAAAGAGTGAATTGAAAGATGCGAATCATAAAGAGTAGCTTTTCATTATGGGCAATATGACCGTAAATGCCGTTAAATGGCATATATTTTGCACTATGCGCATTAGGGTGCAAGCGCTGGGCCGCAGTATGCCAATAGAGCAAAAGCTATAACGAAAAAAAACAGCTGGAGGGGAGGTGTTATCCGTACCCCCCCTCCAGCTGAAAAAACATTTATGAAATGCAACAGGCCTTAAGCAAGTATTTCGAGCCGTTGCCGGGTTGCGCTCTGGCCAAGCTTGCTTTTTTACGGCAAGCAGGCATAAGAAGCTTATTTCGCTTTCGCCTAAACAGCATTTAGGCTGCTGCGGCGCCGACTAACTGCCATTTCAACCAATCCCCTACTATAAACCCTTTGCACAGCTATGCTGCCAAACCAACATAACATGAAAGGCAGTTAGCTCGGCATAAAAGCCAGCAGCTCTTTGCATATGCTTCTTAGCCGCTGGCGGCCAATGAACAATCACGCTTGGTGCGCATAAAGTTGTGCACAAGCATTTTATCGCTTATTGCAGTGTTGCTATATTATCTGGCTGAATCGCCTTTTGGGCGCCTTGGCCGGCTTTTTTTGCGTTTGCATGCAGAATTAATTGCCGGCAAAACAGCTTCTCGCAGCGAATTGCCATGGCGCTTCATGCAGGATTCAGGGCTGTTCGGGCAAGCTATTCCAACTGCTGATGCCATAGCAATAGGCTTATCAATCATTTTATAGATGCTGCTAAATAGATTATAAGATAATGCGGCAAAAAAACTATAGGTTTGCGCAAATAGCCAGCTAGTGGCGTGAATAGGCAAAATCACTCTTGATCTTCATGCACCAAAATAGATAAAATGCAAGTATATGCTGTTTTTTAGCATTCGAGGGTACTTACAGAATTATGCGCTATGTATAAGATTACACCATGAAGGGGGAGCACAGCAAGCTTAGCGCATTTTGTGCAATATCAATGAAAATCGCCATATGCGATGACGAGGTATATTGGAATGATTCTTTGAGAGATTCTGTAATGCAATGGGCGGAAGACAAAAAAGTTAATGTAGAATGCTTCAGTTTTTATGAGCCCCAAAGCTTAATCGACAAGCTGGGGCTTAATGAGTGTATCGACCTGATACTGCTTGACATCTCATTTCGCGAAGAAATGATGGACGGCATACAGGCGGCAGAGGCTATCAGGCAGTCCGGCAGCGAGATACCTATTGTATTCGTTACTGCAGGCATGTCCAGGGCAGCTGATGGGTATATTGTAAAAGCCATGGGATTTATAGGCAAACCTCCTGACAAAGAGCGCCTGGGGCTTTACCTCGGAAGAGTTCTGAAGCAGAAGGAAAGCGAAAAATCCATAAAGATCGATACAGGCACCGAGCTGGCTGTAATAAGCGTTGAGGATATCGCCTACTTAGAGGTGATAGACCACACGCTTATCTACCATACAATCAGAGGAGATATCGAACTCAGGGGATCGCTAAGGGATGCCCTCATTTTGCTGGAAAGCGACTCGTTTATCCAAGTGCACAGATCATATGCTGTGTCAGTTGAAAAAATCCACAGCATTAGAAAGAGAAGGCCGTATAGCGCCAATTTATACATTGGCTTTAAAATAATCAGCATTCCTGTAAGCCGCAAATATGTCAGCGCGCTTTCAATTGCATACGCCAAAGCGGTGATAGGGCAAATTATATGATGGTAAATCCAGTTATCATAAGCAGAATTGATAAATTCATGGCTATAGTGCTGAATTTATTCTTCTTTTACCGGGCAATGGAGGCTAAGCCGGGCAAAAAAGTGCATATCATTGCTATCGCTGCATTTATTGCCGTAAAGATGGCATATTTCATTTCAGGATTGGGGTTTCAGGACTGCTTTTCTCTTATAATGTGCATTGCCTTTACACGAGCAGCTTTTCAGGGCAATATTTACTCGCATGCCTGCTGGTCTGTCAGCGCTGTAGCCATTGATGGAATAATGGATGCAGTAATTCTTAGCGCCAACCTGTTTTCCAATGGAGTGGCGCTTGAGGGTGCAGGGGCATACAGCACAAGCCGCATTCTGATAACCCTTACAGCCAAAATGCTGCTGGTAGCAGTTTATTGGCTTATAACAGCCAATATCAATAAAGAGGGCATTGGAAGCTGGCAGGACGGGCTGTTTCTGATTGCGATACCAGCTGGCTGCTGGTCGATGCTTGAGGCGATTTTTAAGTTTGTTTTCGAGCACCACCCCGAGCATGCGAGCCAGCTGCTTGCTGTAAGCAGCGTTACGCTGCTGCTTGTAATTTACAGCTCAATTACTCTTTACAATCGGGTTACAGCCAATAGCAAAGAGCTGGCCCAGGCAAAGCTTGAGGGAAGGGCACAGCAAATGGCAAGGGACCACATAAGCCAGATGAACGATCTGTATGATCGCCTTTCTGCTGTGCAGCATGATCTGAAAAACCATTTTTTTGCTATATCCGGCTACCTTAAGATAGGGGACTATAGGGCTGCAGAGGAATATGCAGACAGCGTTTCAAGCCTGGATATTTTTTTGCCGCAGGCAATGTATTCAACACACCCCATTTTAAACGCGCTCATAGGGGCCAGAAGGGCTGCTGCAGATGAAGGTGACATCGAATTCATTATCGATATAGAGATGCCAGGCGAGCTGCCTATTTCCGATGTTGAGCTTTGCATCCTGTTTGGCAACCTTATTGACAATGCCTTTGAGGCAAACGAAAGCGCCTTTGAGCCCCGCTACATTAGCATAAGCGCCAAAACTGTGGGGGGATACTGGGCTGTTGCATGCCGAAACGGCACACGCGAAAAGGCAAAGATCTGCTCTACAGGAAGCCTTAAGTCAACAAAAAAGGAGCAGGGCCCGCATGGGATTGGCACAAAGCAGATCCATAAGATTGCTGATGCGACTGGCGGCTATGTTGCCTACAACCAGGAGAATTATGAGTTTACAGCGCTTGTTATGCTAAAGCTGAGCGAAGAGGAAGAAGACAGCTTTGAAAAAAAAGACGCTTGAGGCGCTTTGCGCCCGCAGCATCTTTTTTTGACCTGTGCGGTTAAAATGTCTAAATATAGAATTATATGGCAAAATAAAGGGCTAGACAATCACTGCCGTCAACTTAATACACTACCGCTTTTATGTTCATATAAAACCGTTTGTTCCTAGTACTCCGACAATCTTAAATGCTGTATAAATCAGGGCACAATTGGGCACAGCCTCTTAAGCTTCTCTCTGGCATCGCCTGTTGTGAAATGCCAGCCAACACCCTTCTGGTTTGCGTTCTTGCTAGCCTCCCAAGCGGCAAGCTGCTCGTTTAGCGCCTCAATGCAAACAGATCGCTCTTTCAGGCACTGCTTGCTTAGCTCGATCTCTGCTATGTTCAGCCAGCTTCCATGCTTTGGCGTGTAGTGTATTTCTAGCCTTTTTGCATATGCCCTTGCTGTTTCAGCGCCAAATTCCTCATACAGGGAGGAAATGCAGTGGGTGTTCAAATTGTCCATCACAAGCCTTATTTTTGGCGCATCCGGGTACAGGGAAGTGAGCAGGTGCGCTATTTCTATTGCCCAGTCCACTTTTGTCCTGCGCTCCCTCGCGTGCACATGCCTGAAGCCGCTTAGCGGCTCAGTGAAAACAAATATGCTGCAAGTTCCGTTTCTTGTATACTCGCTGTCTGGTCTCTTTGGCTTGCCCGGCTCCATCGGCAATGGCTCCCTAGCCTCCCCCAAGAGCTGGAATGGCTTTTCGTCCATGCATACTACTGGGGCGCTTTCATCATAGGGCTGTTCGTATAAATCCAGAATGTCTTCCCCCGTAAACGGGACTATAGCATGCAAGCGACGAAAGCTGCATTTTGGTGTGGAGGAATGCTCCAATATTTGTTCAAGTGTGTCTTTAATTCATTTTTTTTAATATACATGGGCCACTATGAATGCAGAACATATGCTGGCTGGATGAGGCACCTGCTGTTCGTGATGACAGCACAGCAGTTTATGCGCTCGCTTCAGCCAGAGATGAAAAAAAGGGGATGCCGGCAACGCTGGCGATGGCTGTGCTTCTAGCGCCGGTGGCATCGCTGATGGCATACACTGCAGCTTTTGAAGCCGACCGCTATCGAATAAAGAGAAAGCATTCGGCATACATCTCCCACAGAAAGCGAAAGCTTTCAAGGGCAGGGCCTGCAGAGGACGCAAAAATAAAGGCGCCATTATGGCAGCCGCCTCGCCTTGCATTCAGCGATGGAAAGGCGCAATGGCATGGGTATTGCTTTTTATTAGAAATTGTATTGTTGCCGCCAAGCACTCTGAAAATGGCCGCGTTGTAGTACTAGCATCCGGTGGTTTCATTTCTTACAGCCAGCGTACGGTTAATCGCGTTTATATATGCCAGAATAGAAGCTTCGATGATATCTGTTGAAAGCCCTTTGCCGGTATTTAGCCTGCCGTCATGGCGAACCTTGACTGTGGCTTCCCCCAGAGCGTCCATGCCTTCTGTCACAGCCTTTAGGGAGTATGACTCCAGCGGCCATTCGCCGCCTACTATTTTCATAATTGCATTGTAAGCTGCATCGATTGGCCCGGAGCCTGTTGCTGCTTCAGTGATATGCCTGCCGTTGCAGGAGATGGTAATTGAAGCCATTGCTTTCATGATGTTGGATGAATTTATTTGAAACGTTTCTAGCTTGTATTCTTCAAGCGGTGATACCATCTGCGACCATACAATGGCTTCCAGGTCTTCATCAGCAATGACGCTTTTCTTTGACGCTATTGCCTTGAATTCATCAAATGCCTTGTTTAGCATATTTTCATTTAGCTTATAGCCCAGCTGCTCCAGCCTGTCTGAAAATGCATGCCTGCCTGAGAGCTTGCCCAGGATTATTGTAGACCTGTCTTTGCCAATCGACTGCGGCGTCATTATCTCATATGTCAGCGGGTTGGATAGCACGCCATGCTGGTGGATGCCCGACTCATGGGCAAAGACATTCTCCCCGATGACAGCCTTAACTGCCGGGATTGGTATGCCTGTGAGTTCAGCCACCCGCTGGCTGGTCCTGTAAATGGCTTTCGTATTTATGTTTGTTTGAACCTGATAATAGTCTTTTCTCACTTCAAGCGCCATAATGGCTTCTTCAAGGGGGCAGTTGCCGGCCCTTTCGCCAATGCCGTTTATCGTGCCCTCTATATGGGAAGCCCCGGCCCTAATAGCTGCGAGCGTATTGGCGACTGCAAGGCCCAAGTCATTGTGGCAGTGCACGCCTATCGCTGCTGAGCTGCCAAATGAGGCAACCATGCGCTCAACAAGCCTCTCAAACTCTTCAGGCATAATAAAGCCAACAGTGTCAGCGATATTAAGCGTGCTGGCCCCGCAGCTTGCAGCTGCTGCAAAAGCTTCTTCCAAAAAATCAGGATCGCTTCTTGTCGCATCCTCGCAAGAGAACTCAACATCGCTTGCCAAGCTTGCAGCCAGGCTTACAGATGACCTGATTGCATCCAGGACTTCACTTTTGCCCATATGCAGCTTATGGGCCATATGAAGCTCGCTGGTTGCGATAAATACATGCAGTCGAGGGGACTCGGCAGCTTGTATCGCTTCCCATCCCTTAATGACATCGCCTTCAGAAGCTCTGCACAGCGCTGCTACACAAGCCAGGCTTGATGCAGCAATTTGCCTTACTGCATCGCTTTCCTCCTGTGAAGAGGCAGGGAAGCCTGCTTCAATGATGTCTATGCCCAAGCGCTCCAGGCGCTGTGCAATCTCCAGCTTGCCGCTGGCGCTAAGCACTAAGCCCGGCGTTTGCTCGCCATCGCGCAGCGTTGTGTCAAGTATTGTTATTTTTTTCATGGTTACGCCGTTTCAGTATTTTTTGCATCCTGTAGGCCAAGAAGCTCAATAGAGTCCTCAACCATCTTGTACTTAAGTATTTTTCCGGCAGCGTTCATCGGGAATTCATCCACGAAGCGCACATACCTGGGTGTCTTGTGGCGGGCCATATTCTCTGTTACATATGATTTTATCTCTTCTTCAGTCGCGCTTTCGCCTTGCTTGAGGATTACCCATGCCATGACTTCTTCGCCATAGCTTTTGTCAGGGACGCCAATTACCTGGACGTCAGAGACTTTTTCGTGGTTGTAGATGAAGTCTTCGATCTCTTTGGGGTAAATGTTTTCTCCGCCTCTGATAATCATGTCTTTTATTCTGCCTGTTATTTTAAAGTTGCCATCAGCCCGGCGAATTGCAATGTCGCCTGTATGCAGCCAGCCTTCTGAATCAATTGCATTGGATGTGGCTGCCGGCATTTTATAGTAGCCTTTCATGATGTTATAGCCTTTTACTGCGAATTCGCCAGGCATGCCATCTTCCAGGTCTTTGCCGGTAGCCATGTCTACGATTTTGCACTCTATCTCCGGCAGGGGCTTTCCAACAGTGTTTACCTTTACTTCAATGGAGTCTGTTGCCAGCGACATTGTGCATCCGGGGGATGATTCAGTCTGGCCAAACACTATTGTGATTTCCTTCATGTTCATCTTGTCAATAACATCCTGCATAACCTTTACCGGGCATGGGCTGCCTGCCATTATCCCTGTCCTCAGCGAAGAGAAATCAGTAGCTGCAAAGTCTTCGTGCCCAAGCATTGCTATAAACATGGTTGGCACTCCGTTTACAGCGGTTATCTTTTCGCTGTTTATCGCGCTAAGCGCCAGCTTTGGCGAAAAGTACGGTATTGGCGACATTGTTGCCCCATGCGATACCGAAGCTGTCATTGACAGCACCATGCCAAAGCAGTGAAACATCGGAACCTGTATAAGGTAGTTGTCCGCTGTTGACAAATCCATGCGATCCCCGATGTTTTTTCCGTTGTTTACAATGTTGTAGTGGGTGAGCATAACACCCTTGGGAAAGCCGGTTGTGCCGGATGTATACTGCATGTTGCACACATCGTGCCTTGAGATCATAGCGGCCCTTTGGTATACAGCTTCTATTGGGGTCTGCTCAGCAAGCTGCCCGAGGCTGCCCCAATGGATGCATCCGCTTACTTCTTTGCCTATAGTTATAACATGGCGCAAAAACGGCAGCTTTGCCGAGTGTATTGGCTCGCCGGGATCATGGCCTTCAAGCTCCGGCAGCAGTTTTTGCATAATGGCAATATAGTCTGAGTCTTTGTAGCCGTCTTCCATGATTAAGGTGTGGGTGTCTGACTGCCGGAGCAGGTATTCGGCTTCGTGGACTTTATAGGCGGTGTTAATTGTGACAAGCACAGCGCCTATTTTTACAGCTGCCCAAAAGCATATGAACCATTCCGGAACGTTTGTCGCCCATATGGCAACTTTGTCGCCGCGCTTCACGCCGAGGGTTATAAGGCTCCTTGCAAAGCTGTCAACATCATCGCGGAATTGCCTGTATGTCCTGGTATAATCATGCGTTATATACTTAAACGCGAGCTGGTCAGGGAATTCCTCAACTACGCGATCCAGCAGCTGCGGAAATGTGAGGTCAATTAAGGATTCTTTCTCCCAGATATAATGGCCGGTGCCCCGCTCGTTCGCGTAAAGCGCGCTTTTTGCAGCCATTCTTGTTATATACCTGGACATGTAGCTCGCGAAATGCGGCACTACAACGCCTGCATCCTCAATATTGCCGGCCCAGCGCTTAACCCACTCAAAGCATACATAGCCTTCGTAGTTTATCGATAAAAGAGCTTGCATCAGCTCATTTATAGGCAGGCTTCCTTCGCCGAGAGGCAAATAGCTGATGTCAGTGCCGGATACAGTTGAATCCTTAAGGTGCGTATATTTCACGAATGCACCGAGGTTTTCTATGCTTTCCTGCGGGCTTTCCCCGTTGACTGAATATGGATGGTGCATATCCCATAACGCTGCAACATGATCTGATGCGACTTCTTCCAACAAATGCCTAAGCCTTAAAGTGTCCGCATAAGCGCCATTTGTCTCAACCAGCAGGGTTACGCCCTTTTCTTCAGCGTATTTTGACAGATGCTTTAGCTCTGAAACTACGAAACCATCGTCGATTTCTTTTTCAGGGAATATAGTGCCATCAGCAAGAATGCGCACAAATTCCGTGTTAAAGCTTGATGCCAGATCAATATAAGCTTTTATCTCTTCCCGATTCTTGGCTGCTTTGCCCTTGTCAGCTACACAGCAGTTGGATGAGAAGCATGAAATAGCCAGATTGAGCGCCTTAAGCTTTTCCAGCGTTATCGGGGCCTGCTCCTTTGTAAAGGGCCTGGCGGCATATGCAAATATATCGCTGCCAAGGCCACGGACCTCAATGCCATCAAAGGACAGATCCGATGCCATTGACGTTATGTCTTCCCAGCTTGCTTCCGGAAGCGCCAGGGTTGAAAAGCTAATCTTCATATTTTCTCCTTATAAACCAAAAGGCCCCGCCTCTTGCTTAACAAGAGGCGAAGCCGAAAATGCTCCGCGGTACCACTCTATTTGGGGCAGAATGCCCCCACTCATATCGCATCTAGCAATGCTATCCTTCTGGTAACGGGAGGAAGTCCGTCCGGCATTACTGGCAATTTCACGCCGGAAGCTCCGGGATGAGGCGCACATGGTTTCGCGCGCTGCCTTTTCAGCATCCGGCAGCTCTCTAGGGCGCTAACAGCCTGGTGTGCATGTTCCCTTCACAGCTTTTGATTTGCATGAATATTAACATACGCTTATTCAGATGTCAAGGAGTGGGCGGCAAAACGGCAAAACAGGGTAATTCTTTCCTTTTGCTGCCATAATAGATGGCCAGATACAGTGCGCCTGTGAAATTGCTTCCAATGGTTTGCAATTAGTTTAGACCCGGATATAAGCAAACATTGCACTCACCCTTTATTCATAAACACGCGAGTTTAAGCTGGGATGCAAAAGGGCTTGCAGCGCGTGCAGCAAGCCCTTTGTATATTGCTGTTATGTAAGATGATGATATTTAGTATCTTCGGAAAACTTATATTACCTTATCAGGCCGTATCTGCCTCCCACTTCTGGACCCCCACCGGTTTCATTGGCTATCAGGTACAGATCCTTGTTTGCTGTTAGCAGATTGATCGAATCCCCTACATTGAATTGCTCCCCTTGACCGTTAGCCATAGTATTCCAACTGGCAAACACATAACCATCATTTAAATCAAAGGGGTTGTCTGGAATTGTAAAGCCATTTTTATTTGCAAAGAGCTCCAGGCTGTCTGCCTCTCCAAAGTCAGAGTCTTCTGGAATATGCAGTGTAACTGTGTGCGGTGTGTTCTCAATAACAAAGCCAAGAGTGCTTTCACCATTGATTGTGACATGGCCTGACTGGTCAACTACTACTTCGTAGATTTCATCATTTGGCTGGAAGTTTGGAGCCGGCGTTTCCTCTAAAAGCTCATAGATTCTGGCTTCGAGGCCATCAGCGTATATCAATCCATTTTCATCGCTAGTTAAAAGAATGCCTTCGCTTCCCATTGCCCTTCCGGTATCTATTGGGCGCAACCGCATTTCCGTATTATTGATATAATCGCGGTGAATTCTGTCGATAATTTCTATAGCCATGGAAAGTTTTTTTACGTTGTCAAGTTGGATGCTATTTTTGGCAACGCCTTCGATTGTAACATTTCCTGCTGAGTCAACGATAACTTTATATTCGGTTCCGTTATGTTGATATTCGCTGTTAGGCGTCTCTTCCAAAAATGTGTACTCGCCTATCGGAATGTTGCTAAAGGTGGCTATGCCTGCAGAATTTGTCACAGCCTGAGGCCCGCCACTGGAGGCTCCTTTAGGCCGCAGCCCAAAAGTAGTGCCGCTTATGGGCTCGCCCGTTGCCCTATCCTTCTTAGTCACTGTCAAATAGGCTTTCGAGCCAGGCGTTTTTGGGCCCTCTCCCCAAACTTTAAAAGCCTTTAGCACGCTTGACAGTTTGTCATAAAGGAAAATTTGGTTCATTGAGACAGCAGCGATTGTTCCCCTGACAGCCTCATTAACTTCCAGGATTTCTTCAATAGACGGTTTTACCGCGATATTCTCGCCATCCGCTGTGCCAAGCACATACTGCAGTTTTTCCCCCTCTGCATTTAGAATGTGGCTTAGCCCGATCTCTTCCATTGCTATCGAAGTAAGTATTTCAGACACTATATCATCAAAGCCAACGTTATCTGGCATTGTCGGGAATTCTGGTAATGACATATATTTGCACTTCCTTTTTTATGTAGTTTTTTTCGCAATAAATTATGCTGTATAGTGTATATTATTTGGGCAATAGCTATGATGCTACTGTTTCGAGGCAGATTTGGCAGCAGAGATCAAACATAAATATAGCGAAAACAATCACGCTTGCCGATTGTGGCACAACCAAAAAAAGCCTGCTGAAAAAACATGCAAGCCAAATGGCTTGGCAGCTTCAGGCAGGCGCTATTTTTTTGGCTTAAACAGCGGGATTAGGGGTATTTTCGCGCTTTAGCCGTTCAAGCTCCCCGTTGGCAGGGCCTTCTTTCATAAACACAGCGATATATAAAATCGTGCATGCAATAGCCAGAGTGCAAAAGAGGCCACCTTCAGCTCCAAAGCTTCCGCCATTGAAAATGCTGTCATGCACCCGCTGAGTTGTTATAAGCGTAACTTGCGAGGAAAGGCCGCTGACGGGAATTCCATAAATATTTCCTTGAAAAAAGTTCCAAGACCAATGAAAGCCTATGGGGGCATATAAGCTTCCTGTTTTAAACGCCATCATTGAGAATGCTATGCCAACAAGAAAAATGTTGGCTGCTGCAAGAATGCTGTAGCTTGGGTTGAAAAAATGCAGCATGCTGAAAGCCGCTGAGGCGCAAATAGCAGATATAGGCTTGTTAGTGCTTATGTATAAGGCATTCTGGATATATCCCCTGCTCATCGCCTCTTCAAATAGGGCAACAAGCAGAAAGTAGGCAAACATTAAAAAAATGCCGGCGTCAAATGTTACAGAAACAGGCTTTATGCCTCCAAAAGCATATAGCAGCGCAGCATTCAAAGTTATCGCAGCAAACCCCAGGCCAAAGCCCTCCCAGAGCCTGTTTATTCCGGAGGCAAATCCAATGGCAGATGCATCAGCCCTGTTTAACTTGGTGAACAATAGCCATACAACCGCTGAGAGCGCAACATACAAAAGCATGTTGGCAGCAATCGGATTATTGTTAAGGCTAAAGCCGAGCAGTGCATAAACAAACCAGAATAAAAAGCTCGCTGCCTGAATAGCGGCAAGAAGCGCCACTATCTGTAGAGCAGGCTTAAGATTGCCGTTTCTTGAGCAAAAAAACCGCTTTGCCATATTATGCCTCCAAAAGCTTGATACCTAAGTATATTCGGATATCCTATGATAATGCAGATGACAATGCAATTTGGTAGGCAATGTACAGCGCGATCAGGTGGCCCGGGTAGAATGCATAGAAAAGATGCTTTGGCATGCTGCCCCTTTTTTGGCCTGAAGCATTATACATCAGCAGCAGCGGCACTGCCAGCAAACACCCGAACATATATGGCACGGTGTACGAATTCAGTATTCCTGAGCTGTAGTAGTCAGCCAAAGCGGAGCCTTCTGTATATAGGAACATGGCTGCAATGGGCAGCGCTGCCCTTAGGGTGTCGTTTTTTATAACTCCCATTGCATAAATGAGCACAACGCCTTTAAAGCCCCAGTCGCAGCCGTTGCTTAGCAATGCAAGCGCCCCTACGCATATGGCTTTTGCTGCGATGCCATCAAGCCTGTCGCAAATGTACAGGGCTATTACGCCCAATAGGATGCTAAAGCCAACATTAAGGTTAAGCCGCTTAAAGCACATCCAGTAAGGAAAGACTGAGATAAGGGAAAACACCAGCAGGTTGAGAATGTACTTCTCCTTGCTTCTTGTTTTTTTAAACCCTTCTGATGCCATATAAGCCATGATCGGAAACGTTAAGCCTCCGATAAAGTAGCCGAACTTTACAAAAGATCTCGGCAGAAGCCAGCCCAGCACAATGCTCGTATGATTAATTGCCATAGCGATTATGGCGCACAGCTTTAGTGATGATTGCGACACGAGTTTCATGGGTCTATTCTAATGCTATATACAGCTGCAATCAAGCGGTGCATTGTGCCCGAAAGCTGCAATGCAGCCTTTGCGCTCGTTAAAGATGGCTTAATATATCCTAATTGCCGGCGCAAATGCTGCTTAGCCAGCCATAGCGCGCTTATGGCTTCCTTCATGCTTATACCTGCCCCTGCCTATTTATTGCCGATTGCAGGCCCTATGCTCTTGACCTTCAGCATGCAAAGCATTACTATTAGCATATGGTTACAATGTAATGATATTAAGACAGAAAGGCTTTTTATATGAGTATCTATGCATCAAAAACTGCTATTGTCACAGGAGCGGGATCAGGGATAGGCCGCGCATTGGTGCTGGCCCTTGTGAAAAAAGGGGCATTAGTGGCAGGCGCCGACATAAATTATGAAACAATGCAGGAAACCGTTAAAATGGCGCAAGAAATTGCCCCTGGCTGCATTGTGGAAGGCTATGAGGTTGATGTTAGCAATTCAGAGGCTGTCAAAACACTGGTATTCGGCATTTACGAAAAGTGGGGCCAGCTTGACTATATGTTTAACGTTGCTGCAGTTGCCTACATAAAAGATGAAAGATTCATAGACATCCCCATGTGGGACAAGCTTATATCTATCAACCTTATGGGGGCTGTGTACGGCTCGCATTACGCATACGAAGTTATGCGCGAAAAAGGCAGCGGCTATATCGTAAACATGTCGTCTCTAAGTGGCATAACTCCTTCCCTTTGGGGGACTAACTATTCAGCCTCCAAATTTGGCATAAACGGGTATACGCTTAGCTTAAGGGTGGAAGCTGAAAGGTTCGGCATCAGGGCTACCGCTGTTTGCATGTCGATGATAAAAACGCCTATGCTTGAAAGGGCAGGGGAAGACGAGATTGAGCAGGAGCTGTACAAGCGCTCAATTGGCAGGCTTCCGGCCATCACAGCTGACGGGCTGGCAGAAAAGGTGCTTAAAAGGCTGCCCAGAAATAGGCCTATTATGGTTATCGATGTCTTCACGCGGCTTTTGTGGTGGGCATTTAGGATAAGTGACTCTTTCTACGAAAAGCTCCTTAAGTATGCATACAAAAAGCATTATTTGAGCGAGAAGGAAAAGATAGAGGCTGAGCAGGCTTTGTAAACAGCCTTAAGGCTGTTTAGCGCCTGAAGAAAGCTTATTGGAAAGAGGGCTTGCAGCTAGCCATATGGCACGCTTTATTGTTTGGCGCTGCTAAAACAGCAGGCGGCTAATGGTATAATAAATGCAACTCCAAGCCAATGCCCGGAGATGCAAAGGAAAAAGCCAGCTGCCATGATACAGGCAGCTGGCACATTTTAGGCAAGCGAGGTTTAGCATGCGCTTATCATTAGCAATAACCGGCGATTTAATCGCCGATAGTTATAGGAACGCTGAAAAATTCAGTATTTATGACATCTCAGAAGACAATGCCATCACCCATATTCTGGCTCTTGAGGCTGGTTCTGATGCTGACACTATTGCAAAGGCTCTATCCAAGATGTCAGTTGCCGCTTTGGTTGTCGGCTCAATGGACAAGGCAAGCCGCCTGCCATATATGATGCGATCTATTGCAATTTTAGCCGGCCAGTCCGGTACTGCTGGCGAAGCTTTGGCACTTATTGCTTCAAGCAGCGGCTGCGGCTGCGGCTGCGACAGCGGTTCCTGTGAAGGCTGTGCAAGCGAAGAGGAATGCACGCATTCCCACTCCAGCTAATTTGTTACTTTAAGAGACGCCCAAGTGTTCTTGCCGACAATGCCGTCAACAACAAGGCCTTTTGACTTTTGGTAATCCATTACGGCCGTCTTGGTTTTTGGCCCGAATTCCCCGTCAGCGTCAAGCGATCCGAGTGCCAGCTGGAGCCTGAGGACATAAAGGCCGGAGTCTTTTTGCATTAGTGTTGGCAAGCTGCTTCCTGCTGCTTTGACATGGCTAAAGAAGTCAAAGAAGTCGTTGATTGTCTTATACGTCCTGTTGCCGTTTTTGTCTGGAGCGCCCTGCAAAGAGAACCACTTTGATGTTCTTGTGTCCAGATGCAGCGCTGTGGAGCTTATCCACTCTATTCCCTTTACGCCATTTACCTGAGCTGCTTCACAGACCATGCTAGCCGGGAACTTCTTGCCGTTCTTTTGGCAAGAGAAATCCAGGGCATTGCCTGTAAGGTGCTGCGAAGTGGTGGAGCCACCGATTTTCTTGTTATATTCAGGTGAGCGGTAGCCGTCATTAATAGTTATCTTGTCAGCGCCAAGATATGAAAAAACTACTTTTTCGACCATATTGACCAGCTCTGTTGTTACCATAACCTTGTCTGTGCCGGGGCACGCAAAGTCTTTAACTGTGAAGTGGGTTGACAGTTTTTTATTGCCGTCAGCCTTTAAGCTGTATGTCGCCATTTTATACCTCTCTTTTGATTTCATATCAGGTGAAGAGTATTCCCCGACAAGATAAGATATGCAAAAGATAAGAAAATGCTATAAAATAACTGGCATTGCAGTATATTATTCGCATATTTTACATTTCACGTATGAAATTAGGCGATATATTGGCTTTATTCTGGATGGCATTTCTGAAAATATGCGATTGGGCGAAATATACAGCCTGCTTAATTGCAGGTGCAATAATGCTTACCGCAAAGAATATGCAGTGGCAGATAAAAAAGTGCAAAAAGCAGGCTTTGCCAGCCGCCTTTTGCCGCACGGGCAAGGCGCCATCCCTTTGTTTTCGGGGGCACATAGCCTGCTTTGCTCTAATTAGAGCGAGGAGGCAGGTTGCCGCCTCCTCTAAACAGGGCAATTATAGGGTTTAGGCGTTGCTTTTTAAAAGCAGCGCCCATCGATGCCAACCCCCATTCATGCACCCGTCCCCAGACATATGGCATCAACAGCTTTCCCGGCAAAGCATGCCGAGGCAGCTGTACCCATCAAAAGGTTGTTGTTGGGATTGACATTATTTATCACAAAACAATAATACAGTTATACAGTATTTATTACAACTTAGTTACAATTAAGGCCGATTAAAAATACATATATGTTCAAAGCTACATCGAAAGGTGCAAACACTAAAGCATGAAACTCAGCGCAGAATATTTAAAATATAGGGAACAATTCCCTTTCTACTATTATCTATACTATTTTCAATGTTTCATGTCAATAAGAAGTAATTGCCAAAAAAGATTCATACTAAAGATGCAATATAAAGCAGCTTTTTCTTGGCCTTTAGCGAAAATCATAGAAATGCCGTATATTCTCTTTACATGCGATTCCCGCAGTTGCTATAATCGACAAAACCGATGAAGCGGAAATAAAGCCAGCATATCCATATAAGCGAGCATGGAAGGGGTGGAAGCTATGCATGGGGGCTGAGCTGCAAATGGCCCGCTGAGGGCGAGGCGAACCGAAATGAAGTAGCCAAGACGCTTCGCTAGCGTTAAAAAGCGAAAAGCGTGAAAGCGCTTTTATTAAGTATAAATTAAGGTGGCACCGCAGGCACTGGCTTGCCCTTATGAAGTTAGGGGCAAGCTGTTTTTTTGCTGTTAGCATTTAAAAAAGAGAGGGAAAACAACATTATGAAAAAAAAGATTCTGGTACTGATAGCGCTCATAACTGCAATTTCAGCAGGCTGCACAGGAGGGCAAACACAAGGCGGGGGCAGCGAAGGATCAGGCGCTGACATAACAATAGCTATTGTGCTTCCCATGGAGCACCCGTCCCTGGCTGAAATCAGGGACTCAATAGCCCTAAAGCTGGCGCCAATACAGGAAATCGGGCGCATAAACGTTGTGCACAAGAACGCAAACGGAGAGTTTTCGGCTCTTCCTTCCATAATGCAGGGCCTTGTTGCTGACGGCACTGATATCATCATAGCCATTGCAACGCCAACTGCGCAGGCAGCAAAAGCTGCTATTGAGGGAACTGATGTTAAGCTGGTATTTTCAGCTGTATCAAACCCCGTGCCTTTGATTGTTGATTCGCTTACCGATACAAGCGCCAACATCACAGGCGTTTCAGACTTTATTCCTGTAGACGAAATATTCGCTTTAGCGGGCATACTAACACCGGAAGCAAAAACTTTTGGCTTTGTATATAATCCGAGCGAGACAAACTCCGTAACAAACATACAAAGGGCCAAAGACTATTGCGATGCTGCCGGCATCGCCTATAAGGAGGCAGCTGCGCTTTCAACAGCTGAAGTAGCCACAGCAGCCCAGTCACTAGTCGGGCAAGTAGACGCATTCTTTACTCCCGATGACAACACCGCGGCTTCTGCAATGGCGCCTTATGCGCAAGTGGCTATTGAAAACAGCATACCTTTGTACGTTGGGGCTGACTCGATGGTAATCGACGGGGGGTTGGCAGCAGTAGGGATCAACTACACCAGGCTTGGCGAAATAACAGCAGCAATGGCCCTAAACCTTGTTGACGGCCAGAGCACAGCCCAAAACCCTGTAATTGTCGTTCAAGACTATTCGCGCATAATAAACGAATCAACAGCTGAGGCTCTTTCGATTGAAATTCCGGCAGACAAGCTCGGCAGCTATATACTATATTGATAAAATTAATAAAAGGAAGTAGGCAAACGTATGCCACTGCTTCTAAGAGGCTCTGTTGAGCTGGGGCTTATATATGGCTTGACAGCGCTTGGAGTGCTTATAACATACCGCATCCTGAACCTGCCTGATCTTACAGTTGACGGCTCATTTGTGACAGGCATGGCTTGTGCTGCGGTAATTGCCCAAAGAGGCCACCCATTTATGTCTTTAGCAGCCGCAGCCGCTTTCGGCGCTGCGGCTGGCTGCATAACAGGCTTTTTGCACACCAAGATGGGCATTCAGCCGATTCTTTCCGGAATACTCACAATGACAGGCCTGTACACTGTAAACCTCTACATTATGGGCGGCAAATCCAACATCTCTTTTTATGGCCAGGCGAATATTTTTTCAGCTGCATCAAAGCTTGGAATAAGCAAGCTCATAGCCATTTGCATAATAGCTGCTTTAAGCATAGCCTTTTGCTGCGTTTTCTTCAAAACAAGGGCAGGGCTTGCTATACGCGCAGTTGGGGACAATGAAGAAATGGCAAAAGCTTCATCGATAAACTCAGATGGATCGAAAATCCTGGCTTTTGCTATCTCAAATGCATTGACTGCGATCTCCGGGGCTGTGCTGGCCCATTACCAAAGCTCAGTTGATGTTGGCTACGGCAATGGCATGGTTGTCATAGCGCTGGCCTCGGTTGTCATTGGCGAAAGCTTTCCTGTCTCAAAAGGCATTAGCATCTCATTTGCCTTTGCAGCCATAGGCTCAGTTTTCTATAGAATAATTATCGCGTACGCCTTAAAGCTTGAAGTATTGCCGACATATGGAGTTAAGCTTGCAAGCGCAGTTATAGTGGCCATTGCAATATCGCTGCCAAGGCTCAGAGCTATGCTGCCGAGAGGCGAAAGCAGGCATAGCGATGCTTGATGTTATTGGCGTAAGCGTTATATACAGCAAAGGCACCCCCAATGAAACCGTCGCTCTCAACAATGCCAGCCTGTCGCTTAAGCAAGGGGAAGCTATTTCGCTCATTGGCTCAAACGGGGCAGGAAAGTCAACGCTGCAAAACGCGATATGCGGAAAAGCCCCGGTTGTTTCCGGCTCGATATTTTTAGACGGCGCTGATATAACCGGCGCTAAAGACTACAAGCGATCTTACGACATAGGCAGGGTTTTTCAGGATCCGAAGCTTGGAACCGCTCCAAGCCTGACCATTGAAGAAAACTTGTCTCTTGCATACACAAGAAAGGCCCGAAAGCGCCTGTTTGCACTCAACAAGGCCGACAGGGCATTTTTTCAAAGCGAGCTTGCCCAGCTTGGGATGGGCCTTGAAGATCGGCTGGGCGAAAAGGCAGGCAGCCTGTCAGGCGGCCAGCGGCAAGCGCTTGCGCTTGTTATGTCTGTTATTGCCAACCCGAAGCTGCTTCTGCTGGATGAGCACACAGCAGCCCTTGACCCTGTGGCAGAAGAAAAGATCACAGCCATTACACAAAAAATCATTGCTGAAAAGGGCATAACTGCTATTATGATCACCCATGACATCAGCCGGGCGCTGGCATTTGGCACGCGAACTGTTATGATGGAGCGAGGCAGGATTCTGCTTGAGGTTTCAGGCGGGCAAAGGCAGTCTCTGGGGATTGAGGGCTTAAGAAAGCTGTTTTTGCAGAAAGCAGACAGAGAGCTTACTGACGATGTTATGCTGCTTTAGATTGAATGTATCGCATGCATATAATAAATGCTAAGAATGCCAAAGCGCTTTGCAGCATCTGTATCCCACCGGCCGCAAAGCATGATCTGTCAGGCGCATAAGGGGCGAAGCTCGCTCCACCCCTTATGTTTATTGCACTCAGCCCTGGCTTCTGATCTTGCTGAATTCATCAGCAATTGTTTCATTGTTTGAATTGTCCCTGCCAACGCTGTTGACGATCATTCCGGAAAATACATAGCCTTTCCCGTGCTTGGCGTAGCTGTCCATGCACCTGCGGACTTCAGCGCGAATCTCATCCTCAGTAGCAGTTGGCTGCCCTGGAGGGCCATTGCTGTTGTAGCCTCCAATTATAACAAATTCATCGCCATGCTTTGAAATGATGTCCTCAATGTCATTTGTAGCTTGGACGGCATGCCAGCCGGCTGCGCCTTCATCGATCATGTCCTGCACAAGAGAGTCTGCCTTTCCGCAAGTATGCTGGATTGGTATCATGCCGAACTCTTTAGCAGCATTGCACAGCTTCGTGTGCAGAGGCTTTATCAGGGAGCGGTATGTTTCAGGCGCCATAAACAGCCTTTGCTCTGTGGCAACATCATCAAAGAAAATGTAAGTGTCCGGCTTGTAGTAGCGCGCATAGTACTCCATGACTTTGATCTTCCAGTCAGTTATTGCGCTTAGAAGCTCAAATGAAGCTTCAGGCTCTTCGATTAGCGCTATGAGCGCTTCTTCAAAGCCCATCAGTGTGGCAAGCCTTTCGTAAATGCAGTTAAGGCTAAAAGCGTCAAGGCCAATAACATCCCGGTTTATGCCGGCTATGTCAACAGCGCCAAACTCTTCCCAGCCATACTCTTCCGGCCCTCTGATGTTGATGGTTTTCTTCCATTCTGTTATGTCAGTTAGCAAAAATTCGCCTGGAGTAGGCAGTGCGCCGCCTGCAGCGCTCCATGGGGCAACCCATGTGACCCCGAAAGCGTCAACGCCCGCACCGTTGGCGCCACGCTCCATTTCAATTGCAGGGCCTGCAAACCCCATAACAGCTGCATCGCCCGGGCCAGGGGTATACTCGTTAGGCTTATGGTTGAGAGTCAAAAGATAGTTCTCTTTTGGAGAGAGGGAATAAGCCATTTTCATTCCTCCTATAAGGATTTTGAATCTTTGAACTGATCATAGCAGACACAAAATTTAGAGTCCACATATTTATGCTAATTTCGCATAATGATTTCAAATTTCAATTTGCAAAGCTTGCTGAGTACTCTCACAAACCTTATAAACGCTCCAGCATCTGCTCTTAGCTGCTGGAAATTCCTGTTTCCCCCCACAGTTTTGGGGGGGGTTCTGTATATATGCCAATAAAGCCCAGCATTTGAAGATTATTATCGCATTATGCCATAAAATAGCCCACTTTTGCCATCCTTTGTGTATATTGGTTTTAGAACTAAAAAATCACATAAAGGAGATACGCCAGTGGGCCATTTCATAAGCTTATTTTACCACACTTGCCAGCAGGTTTGCCCACTGGCGGTGTTAGCGCTATGCTTGGACATTGGCATACCGATGCCGAATACATCAAAACAAGGGACAGCCTTATTAGCTCTATGCCTCTGCCAACCTAAATGGGGCTCTTCTCTCGAACCAAAACCAAAAAAGCAATTGCCAAGATGGAGCTTCTAAAGCTTGATGCCTTATATGATCTTATCAAGGGCCAGTACCCTCCCTTCGGCAGGCCTGCTGTGGCGCAGGCCGAAATCTTTCGGGCTTTCACCCTTATGGCCGCTATGGGCTGCACGAGCGTCGACAGCTGGCATGCCCAGCTGTCTGAATCGCCAGAGCTGTGCGCCATTGCCGGCTTTCCCGCCAGCAGCCTGCCCTGCCTTGGCGCTTTTTACGCCTTCATTAACCGCCTCTGGCTGCTAAAGGAAATGCCAAGCCGCGTGCACAAGTCCGGCTGGCCTTTTGCTTTCTGCCAAAGCGTTAAGCTCAAGAAAGGCGAAAAGCTTGCTGAAAGAAAGCCTGGCATTAATGAGCGGCTGTACGCAAGCTATTTTTCCAAAGGCAGGCATTTGCCAAAGCACCCCCAGCACCTTATGCAGGCTGCCTTTGCGGCGCTTGCAGTTAACCCTTCTATTGGGCGCGGCCTTATTAATGAAGGCTGCTATGAGTCTGGCGACGGCACTGCCCTGCACTGCCATTCCAATAAATATGGCAAAAAAATATGCCTGTGCGAAGAGCATAAATGCAGATGCAACCGCCGGTATTCAGGCCCTGGCGCCAGAATTGGCTGGGACAGCGGGGAGGGGCGAAACTATTATGGATACTCGCTGTTTATGCTGACAGCCCGAGATCCGAGATCAAGCGCTGAGCTTCCAACGCTTATTCGCTTCGGCGAGGCGCAAAGGCACGGCAGCGTGCTTGCATTGGTTTCAATAGACGAGCTTTTCATGTTTTCGCCAGCCATTGAAATGGCAGGCTTGTGCTTTGATTCAGCTATGGACAACAACCCAACATACTCCTTTCTGCGCGGCAAAGGCGTTGAGGCATTCATCGATCTTATTGGGATGCAGATGAGGCTGTGCCCAAATGCCCTGCCGGCCTTGCTATGAAATACGATGGCTCTGAGAATGCCCGAAGCAGGCACAAGTGGGTTTGCCCAATGCCGAAAAAGGCTAGCCAGTGCCCAAACGGGCAAAGCTGCACGCCGTCAAGGCTAGGATCCATTAGGCACACAAGCCCTTCTGGCGGGGGGACGAAAAAGTGGAAAGGGGGCTACAGCAACAGAACGTCCTCAGAGCGCATGAGCAACCGCTTTTTGCATGATTACGGCCTAAGCAGGCTTAGGGTGAGGCTGCTTAGAAGGTACGCATTCTTTGCAATGATCATCGGCATTAATATTCACTTAGACGCATGGCTTAAGGCAGAGGCGGCCTAGGCGGGGGTTGCCAAGCCAAAATACTCGAACAAACGGGGGGGCTGTTTTGCATGCCATGGAAACGGGGGCTAGGCAGCACATACGCATTGCCGGCAGTGCACAGGCATATTCAAGCAGCCCAAAGCCGCTTGAATATGCCAAACAAAAACTTTCGCATTGCTTTTAGTATGTTCATATCGACTTAATGAGAGTACTCCTTGCTGTATATAGGCACATCACTAAACACAAAGAATAAAGCTGCAGTTCAATAGCCAGTTCAGCCGGCATGCCTGCTTAGCGCCCTAAATACAAGAATGCATCTTGACAGCCTGCGGCAGCGCGGCATTTGAGCTTGGCCGCTAACCGGCAAGCGCCTGTTTCTTACATGAAGGGGGGGTATAGTTGTCATATCAATTGCCGCAAGTGGCTACCATCTAAGCAAAGCCTGCATTATGGGGATAATGCTCAGCAATTTCATGTGCTTGCCTGCGGAATGTGCCGGCTCTCTCATTTGCTTTGTCATTTGAGGGTAGCCTGTCTCTGCCATACAGATTGCTCCTTTCGGTTTTTTGGTTTTTTTGTTGAAGCATGTAGTATAATTAGGAAATCATTATAGATGTTGACTGGTTCTGAATAGGCAGGGTTTTGGATTGTGAAAAAAGAAATACTAAAAATTGAAAACATACCCGCGATTATATGGGGGGAAAAGTCGGATAGCCTGTATATCTTTGTTCATGGAAAAATGTCAAACAAAGATGAAGCGCAGGGATTTGCTGAAATATCTAAGCCGAAAGGGTATCAAGTTCTTAGCTTTGATTTGCCCGAACATGGCGACCGCAAGGACGAAGAATATCCATGCAATGCTTGGAATGGGATTTATGACCTTGGCATTATTGCTAATTACGCGCAACGAAACTGGAATAGCATAAATCTATACGCATGTAGTTTAGGTGCGTATTTCAGTTTGCTAGCTTACAAAAACTTGCCGATAAAAAAATGCCTTTTCCTTTCCCCTATACTTGACATGCAGCGATTGATGCAAAACATGATGAAATGGTCTAGCATCAGCGAACAGGGCTTGAGAGAAAAACAGGTGTTGCCCACGCCGATGGGTGAAACGCTTAGTTGGGATTATTATTGCTATGTGAAAGAAAACCCGGTTGATAAATGGGGTATACCTACGGCAATTCTTTACGGTTCAGAGGACAGCATGACCGAACGTGAAGTAGTCGAGAGGTTTACTGAATGCTTTAACTGCGACTTAACTGTTTTAGAAAATGGAGAGCATTGGTTTCACACAGAGCAACAACTATCGTTTCTTGAAAAATGGCTTTGTGAGCATATATAAGAGCCACATATCGGGAACGATAGAAGGCTTGCAGGGGGTGGAGCATGAGCGTGAAGTGAAATGTTCGACAAATACTCGATCAAGATTTTGCCAATCGCCCAGTAAACAAAAATGCTTTGCAGCTGATACTGCATATGTAAATACAGTAGATATAATAGCGAAATTCGTCTTGATTGGCATTAAAAGGAATGATACGATACTTAAGGTGCACGTAGGGCGTGGTTAAGTCACACCTCAGTTAGGAGGTGTTGGCGAATGAGATTATATGAATACATATCAATAGTGATAGGATTATCATCTTTGTTATTGAACATATACGATCAATTCCGTCGTAAAAAAGGCTAGCCGCGCCTATCTCGCGCGGCTAGCTTTCTAGTTATTTGCAACTTAATGTTCAGATTAAGGAGGTATAGCTACGCCATTTGCGTGTACCTCTTTACGTCTCAAGTATATATTATACCAGTATCGAAATCAATGGCATATGCATGTGATCCAAGCTTAATATCAAGCATTACGCAGTCAATGGGCTCTCTTTGCCCAAACCTTTCAAGCAGGCTGGACGGCTCATAAAAAGCTAAGGCATTCTGAATCAACTTCCCTTTGCCGTACCCATTCGAAAATGGAAGCTTGCAGCAGTTCTTGCCAATTCTGCTCGTCTTCGCAAATAGCAACCTTCTCTTAATTTGCCTTCTTTTATTAACTGTTACAATTATACGCACAAATGGCGTGCTGTTCGCGCCGCTATTTGGTTATTTGTGCCAAAGGAAGATGCTGCAGTACTATAGCGGGGATATAATTGAACACTAGCAATAAATAGCATAAATGGTTGCCAAAACCTTGTCATGTTATGTATAATTATGGCAAATAACAGAAGGCAGAGGCGAACCATGGCAAGCAAGCTTGACAACAGAACTAGAGAAAATATAATAAAGCTCCATAAAGAAGGCAAGAGCGCATATGCAATAAGCAAGCAGCTGCTTTTGTGGGAATCAACTGTTCATAGCATTATTAAGCTCTACTATGAAACTGGCTCAATTCAGCCCCGCAAAGGAAAAGTAGGGCCTAAGCCTGTTATCTCAGATGAGGATCTTTTGTATATAAAAGCCCTAATAGACAACGAGCCAAGCATATCTATGCTTGAAATTAAAAACTTGCTTGAGCTAGATGCCTGCGAATCCACAGTCTTAAACGCAGTAAAAAAAAGGCTGGGATACACATATAAAAAAAACGCTTATGCCCAAAAGGCAGCTAGACGATGATGTTAAAGAAAAGCGCGAAGCCTTCAGGCAGCAAGCGAAAGGCCTAGACATAAGCAAGATTTCGTTTCTGGATGAAACATCGTTTAATACAGGAATGGCTTTGCCATATGGATGGGGCAAAGGAAGGGTTGAATGCTATGTTCCGGACACACGGTATGAGAAAAGCACCCTGGTATCAACGATAAGCCTTGATGGGAAAATGGCGCCTATTCTTATAGGCAGCGCAATGAATGGAGACACATTTTTGTCATATGTTGAGCAAAGCCTTCTTCCTTCAATGCAAAGAGGGCAAACATTAGTTTTAGACAATTTGTCCAGCCACAAAGTTGAAGGCGTAGAAGAGGCATTTGCTGAAGCAGGCATTAATTTATTATACTTGCCGCCATATTCATTTGATTTCAACCCAATAGAGCAGATGTTCTCCAAAGCCAAAGGCATCGTTAGAAGCAAGATGCCCCGAGATCAGCAAAGCCTTATTGATGCAATTGGCGAAGCGCTTGATCAAATCACGCTTTCAGATATTCAGGGCTGGTTTTTGAATTGTGGCTACTCGTGTGAAATATTGTGAACGCTCTATGAAGAAAATCATTTCAATTACGGTGGGAAGCCGGGCGAGGCAAGCTGCCAATACATGATGAGCAAGCATTCAACGCCCTTGCAGGCATAAGCAACAGGCGCCCTATGGAGGAATCTGCCTAAACGCTCTGGTTGCTGAAAAAATGCTTGTGAAAAAGGTTCGCATTTGAACAATGAAGGTGCATTCAACGCCATTGCATCGCACATGCTGCATTTTATCTGGCAGCTCGTATTTTCACTTCAGGGGTGTCAGGTTTGCTAACATTTTTTATTTCGAATGGGTGAATTGAGTTATTTCGTTCGATAAATATCAATTTCTTTGCGTTTGAGTCCCTGAAGCAAGTGATATTTGCTTTTAATAGCTGATTTGGCAGTATTGCCTCTCATCAACTGTAATATAGTTGCATTGTTTATAATATATCAGTATGATATATTATAAATAAATACTATCTGCGAAGGAGGCTGTTTATGGCAAGGCAGAACAAGAGATTTCTTTCACTGTTTATTTCACTGCTGCTGTTTCCGGTAACACTGTACTACTTTTCGCCGGCATTAATTCTTGGTGCAGCGCTTGATGGAATTATCAACGGAAGCTGTATAGTTTTCGCTTTGCAGTTTGTATGCAGCTTGTTTACAGGAAGGCTTTTTTGCAGCTGGATATGCCCGGCTGGCGGGCTTCAGGAAGCTCTTATGCCTTCGCGCCCCAAAACGCCTAAGCAGGGCTGGAGGAACAATATTAAGCACGGGATTTGGTTTATATGGCTTGCTATCGTTGCTTTCTGCTACTTCAAAAGCTGGCCAATAAAGGGTATTGATTTTTTCCTTGAAACTCAAAATGGCATTTCAGCAACCAGTGTTCAATCATACGCTATTTACTATTTCATCATTGCTATTGTGGCGATAACTGCAATTGCAGGCGGTGACAGGGCATTCTGCCACTATTTGTGCTGGATGGCTCCGTTTATGATTACTGGCATAAAACTTGGCAAGCTTGCAGGGTTACCGGCAATCGCTGTAAGCTGCGAGCTCGAAAAATGTACATCATGTGGCAGCTGCGCCCAAAAGTGCCCTATGGGAATTGAGCCTAAGTATGCTCGTGAAAACAGCGAGTGCATTCATTGCGCCGAGTGCGTTGACATATGCACGCAGAAAGCCCTTTCTATAAAGTATAGTATTGGAAACAAAGATGGCTACCGAGAAGAAGCTTGATGTTGTGATACTGGGGCTGCTTAGCCATGAGAATATGTCTGGCTACGATATTAAGAAAAGGATTGAAAATTCGCTAAGCCTTTTCTGGGGGGCCAGCTATGGCAGCATATACCCTACTCTCAAAGAACTTGTTAATAAAGGTTTGGCGACACGGGCAGACGAGCTTGACAAAGGCAGGGAAAAAGCGGTCTATTCAATCACAGACAGAGGGAAAAAGCATTTGGCAAGCTGGCTTGAGCAGCCTGCCAGCAGGGATGAAATTCGGTACGAAAGCCTCTTAAAAGTATTTTTTGGAAGCCAGGCAGGAACAAAGCAGGCTATTGAGCATATTCAGAGGCTGGAAGCAAACGCCAAAGTCGAGTTAGGCAATATTAAGTCTTCAATTGCCAATCTCGAGGCTGTTCTTGATAGTGATGAAAACCATCTTTACTATTTGCTAACTGCGAAGTTTGGCGAAATGTTCTACACTGCATGCATAGACTGGTGCTGCAAATCAAATGAAATACTCGAAAAAATCGGAGGCGGAAATTAGAAAACGGTTTTCGTGCATACAGGCGCAGAAGGCATTTATGCCACTATAATAGAAGCTGATATGTGGCAGCGCTCTCTGCAGCTTAGGGCAATAGTTTTAGCCTTGAAATCGCTCAGCAACCTTTGGAGGGCAGAGTGGGCAAGAGTTCTCTTTGGCTTCTTATAGACTTCCGAATCCGAAGCTTCTATATTAATGCTAATATCGATTGCAGCTATGATGCTCTCGTTTGCGCATAGAGTGCGAAAACATCCTCCTCCAGATCGAATCTCACTTTGAATACCACAAATGCTGCAAGCAATACCGAGCTCTGCGCTTACACTCCGGGTAAAAGCATTTCGATTGCTAATGAGCTGATCCAATTTCTCTCAAAATACTAAAACCGCCTATTCAGCTCTTTTCTATGCTACATTGGAATATGCAGCATTTTCTGGCGTGCCATCTTGCACATCAAAACCTTATCCTGCATCTCCAACACCTAAAAGCTCCTTAATATAGCCAAGAAGGTTCTCAAGCTCTTGGTTCAGGTTGATATCGCCTTTGAATACAGCCCAGTCAAGAAGCAATGAGTCAATAAACCTGCTTATCATCTGTGACAGGAACTCTGGCGCAGCTTTATCTGAAAAGTCGCCTTTCCTTATGCCATTAGCTATGATATCAGCAAACACTGTAGTGACAATCTCTATCTTTCTCATCAGCCTGCTCTTATTTGTACCCAATATAACCTTGTGGTAGTTAGCTATTATATGAAGCTTGTCTTCAGTGCAATAACTGGAAAACCACATTGTTGCTTTTTCAAGCCTCTCAATAGGCGCTAAGCCGGCATTTTCCTGGTAGTCTGAGAAAAAAGCGTTTTGGATAGCTCTATATTGCTGTATTGGAATGTCGTATTTTGAGTTAAAGTGGTGGTAAAACGACCCTTTTGTCACCCCAGCTGCACGGCATATTTCATCTACAGAAACTTCATCAAAGCCCTTTTCGTTAAAGAGCTCTGTTGATATATCCATAAGCAGCTGCTTGTTTGTCTTCTGCTCTGGCATGGCTTGAATCCCTACTTTTATATATCTATGTCTGTCAATTCAACAGGCAAGCACTCCGCAAGGCCTCGCTGCTTGAGGGCAGCTAAGAAATCACTTGGCGGTATGCACAGTATAGTGGCTTGGCCAGGCACTTGCACCTTGTAGCAGTGAAGCATATGCCTTTTTGGCGCTTGCCTTGTATTTTTAGGCCCGTATTTTATGTCACCAAGCACCGGATTGCCTATAAGGCTTAGCTGCAAGCGCACTTGGTGGGTTTTGCCGCTTGAAAGCGTTGCCTCGATTAGGCTATAGCCCTGTCTTGAGCCAAGGGGGCTAAAAAGCGTATTCATATGCTTGCCTTGTGTATCTATAGTAGCCTTGTTGCTTTTCGGGTCTTTTGTAGCATACCCTGATGTCTCCAGAGGAGCGTTAAGGGCTCCATGGGCAATAGCCAAATAGCTCTTTAAGATGCCGGCGCTTGCCGCCAGCTCCCTTTGCTTTGCGGCGTTCTTGGCTGAAATAATAACTCCGGAAGTGTTGTAGTCAAGCCTGTTGATAACAGATGGCTGAAACAGGCTGTCTTTAGGCGTTTTGAGTATCTCAAGAAGCGCAGATGCAACGCTTGGCCTTTTTGAGCCATCCGGATGCGAGAGTACTCCTGCAGGCTTGTTTAGGGCTATAATGCTATCGTCCTCGTATAAAACCTCTAATGCAAGCGCCGCTGTCCGGCTGCCTTCTGATTCTTCTTCAGAGTAGTTTTCTATCGTTACAATGTCTGCTGCAAAAAGCCGCGTGTCGGCCTTTGCCTTCTTTCCATTTACCTTCACATTGCCTGTGCGCACCCATTTCTCTATTGCGCTTTTAGGCACTTTTCTAAAGGCTTTCATCACAAAACGGTCTAAGCGGGTTCCTTCGTATGCGGAAGTGACATCAAGCGTTCTCATTGCTTTGCGCCAGCCACCGCTTTTGAAATTGCCGGCACAATGCGCTCATCAAACGGTGAAGGCAGCAGCATATCTATAGACTCGCCTGCCAAAGATGCCAGTGCATTGATAGCCGCCAACTTCATTTCTTCTGTTATTTTTGCAGCTTTTGAGTCTAGAGCGCCTCTAAAGACTCCCGGGAAAGCCAATACATTGTTTATCTGGTTAGCAAAGTCGCTTCTGCCGGTGCCTACTATTTTGGCTCCGGCGGCGAAGGCTTCATCAGGCATTATTTCCGGAGTCGGATTGGCCAGGGCAAAGACAATGGGATCTTTGGCCATTTGCCTAACCATGCCTTGAGTTAGGATGCTTGGCGCTGACACGCCAATAAATACATCAGCGCCCGCTATTGCTTCAGGCATGCCTCCCTTTATTGCCTCCGGATTGGTTAGGGTTGCAAGCTCCGCTTTTGCGCTGTCAGGGCTGTTTATATCTAAAATTCCTTTGGAATCGCACACGATAATATCTATAAAGCCTAGTGCAAGGAGCATTTTTGCTATGCTGTTGCCAGCTGCGCCTGCTCCGGAAATTGCTATCTTTGTTGATGCAATAGCTTTGCATGAAAGCTTAAGCGCATTCAGCAGCGCCGCTGCAACAACAATGGCAGTGCCATGCTGATCGTCATGAAATACCGGAATATTCAGTTCATTTATAAGCGCATTTTCTACTTCAAAGCATTTTGGCGCTGCTATGTCCTCTAAGTTTATGCCTCCAAAGACAGGCTCTATCATTATTGCTGTCCTTATAATGTCTTCGGGATCTTGAGACGCTACGCAAATGGGAAAAGCGTCAATGCCGGCGAACTTTTTAAACAAGGCGCATTTGCCTTCCATTACAGGGATAGCAGCTGTTGGGCCTATATTGCCCAGCCCCAGCACAGCAGAGCCATCAGAAATAACTGCAACAGAGTTCTTTTTAATGGTGTATTTGTAAGCTGCATTTATATCATCAGCTATAGCGCGGGATGGCTCTGCCACCCCAGGCGTATATGCAATGCTAAGATCGTCTTTTGTCTCAAGCGGTATTTTGCTCTCAATAGAAAGCTTGCCGCCGTATCTTTCATGGTGTTTGAGTGATTCTGCAAAGTAATCCATTAATTTCTCCGAATGATCAGAAAACCGTTGTTAGGCTTATGTTTTCTGTCCTATATATTGCCAAAATGCAGTTTAGGCGATTGCTGCTTCACTGCATTTCTGGCAATGCCTTAATGCGCTTGGCATACGCCGGCTCTAGCCTACTGCGATCTCTGAAGCCAGGCACTGCCTGCTTGCCTTTTGGCAAGGCGTTAACATGTCCGAAATTGCACGTGATAGCGAGCCTGCGCTTTGCATACGGCGTGAAGCTGTCTTGCTTTAGTTTCGCATTGGCCGAGTGAGCTTATGCTATGTGCCTGCCTAAGGCTTATGCCTGCATTTAAGGCTTAGTGTTTGTTCTAAACCAGCAGAGACAATAAATCTGGCTGCAATGCGCATATAAAGCAATTTTTTCTTATAATTGCGCTTGCCTAACCGCGCTGCTGCCTGATTGCTTGGCGCGCTCAGCGCAAATGTTAATAGCCTTAAGTTCCCTTTATTATAACATTGGCATGCAAATTAATGCGGGGATGCATGCAAAGCGTTTTTATACAGTGTTTGAGCTATAAACCCAAAGGCAAAAACCATATAAAAGCTGCATGAAAGACTGCTTTTGTATAGTATTGATTCTTTCGACGCCAAATTATTGCCTTCACTGTGATATATGAATACATATTCGATTCTGTCTACAGCTAATAATAGCATACAAATTCGCGAAATGAGATGGCTATGCTTGCATGGCTATCAGTTGAGCGGGATTTTTGGAAGATTTTTATATGTGGTATAATAAGAAGCAAGGAACCATAGCATAATGTTACAGCCAATAGCTTCATTATTTTAAAGCTTTGCGGAAAGGAATATAAAATGCAAGCGAGAATTTACACAACAAGAACTTGCCCATATTGCATTAAGGCCAAGGGTATACTTGACAGCTACAAGATCGCATACAATGAGACTGTACTCGATTTTGACACTCCGGAAATGGATGAGCTGATAAAGAAGACAGGCCTTGAGACTGTACCCCAGATTTTCTTCGGTGATGACTTTATAGGCGGGTGCGACGATCTGCAGGCCCTCGTTGCTTCCGGGGGGATTGAAAAATACCTGGCACTGCTGTAGCCTCATATTGCCATTAGGCATATCGGGAAAGTTCATAATCCTTAACAGGCTTCGATGTCGCGCCTGCATCCACGATTTTGCTGACCTCAGCAAAATCGTAAATAATATCATGTCCACTGTTATTGCAAGCAATCATGGCTTTGTCGATGACTTTAGTAAAATTACGCCATTGGGTATAATCAAGAACAAGCGAAAGCTCTCTTGCAGACCAATATTCGCTTCCATCATCGCGGATATGCTTGATGTCCTCGAATCGTTTGTATTCCTTTGCTTTCAAATC